>NZ_CP042437.1:0-600877 GCF_007971525.1 Mucilaginibacter ginsenosidivorax | reverse complement strand
ATCACCTTGGAGCGATGATACCAACAAACGGTTTCTTTAATAGCTATGACAATGCCGATTTGCGTAAACAGGAAAGACAGTTTTACTTTTCAAGCTATCCTAACCACAACGATCCAACGCAAACCATCAACTTTGGAGTGCATGCGTTGTATAAGTATTTCCACAAGGAAAGCGAAAATATAGGTAACTCCGCAGCTGATGAAAACTGGACATTTTTGCGTTTACCGGAAGCTATGCTGATTTATTGCGAAGCCACTAACGAGGTAAGTGGTCCAACGGCTGCAGCTTATGCCCAGATTAACAAAATAAGGGCGCGTGCTTTATTGCCTGCGTTGAGCGGTTTAAGTAAAGATGATTTCCGTACTGCTATCTGGCGCGAACGTTATCATGAGCTGGCTTATGAAAATAAAGCTTACTTTGATATTCAACGCACCCACATGATATATAAAGTGGCTACAGACTCTTTTGGCGATGCAACATCTACTGCCAATGAACAGGGAGTAACCATGAAAGCGCAGTACTATTTATGGCCTATTCCGCAACGTGAGATAAGTACAAATAGTAAACTCACCCAAAATACCGGGTGGTAAAATAGAAGCCTCACCCTGCCCTCTCCAAAGGAGAGGGTTCTTGATTTGAATTTTTTTAGTCCTCTCCTTTGGATAGGATTTAGGTGAGGCCAAAAATTAAATATAAAAGACCGGCCATTGCAGCTGGTCTTTTATATTTACAGGTAAATTGAAAAATATTAAATGTCGCCCGAATGAAGAAAAGCATTGTACTTATTGGTTCATTATTAATGGCTGCCACCTGTGCCATAGCACAACAGGTAACCAAGGTTACCGACCCGGTTGAATATATTAACCCACTGATGGGTACCGACTCGCATTACGACCTATCCAACGGTAACACTTATCCGGCAATTGCGCTCCCCTGGGGGATGAACTTCTGGACACCCCAAACCGGTGTAATGGGCGATGGATGGGCTTATACTTACGATGCCCATAAGATACGTGGCTTTAAGCAAACCCACCAGCCATCGCCATGGATGAATGATTACGGGCAGTTTGCTATAATGCCGGTAACCAAACATTTAAAAGTATCGCAAAACGGCAGGGCAAGCTGGTTTTCGCACAAAGCCGAAACGGCCAAACCATATTACTACAGCGTTTACCTGGCCGATCATGATGTAACTACCGAGATTACACCAACAGAGAGGGCAGCCCAGTTCAGGTTTACTTATCCCAAAACAGACAGCTCATTTATTGTGATAGACGCGCTGAACAAAGGATCGTTTGTAAAGATTATTCCCGGCGAGAAAAGGATAGTAGGTTACTCTACCAAATACGCCCGTGGCCCCTTGAAAAACTTTAAAAACTATTTTGTTATTTATGTAGATAAGCCCATCACTATTGCGCAAACCTACAGCGACACTACTTTAAGCAACGGACTGGAACTGAAAGCCGAGCATGCCAGCGCTTTAATAGGGTTTACAACTACCCATGGCGAGAAAGTACATCTGCGCGTAGCTTCGTCGTTCATCAGCATTGAGCAGGCCGAACTGAATTTGAAAAGGGAAGTAGGTAACGACAGCTTTGATGTAACCAGACAAAAAGCAAAAGACGTTTGGAATAAAACCCTTAGCCGCTTAACTGTGGAAGGTGGCACCATCGACCAGACACGTACTTTTTACTCCTGTATGTACCGGATGGTTTTCTTCCCGAATAAATTGTATGAGATAGACGAGAAAGGAAATATTGTACACTACAGCGCATCAACAGGTAAAGTATTTCCCGGTTATAAGTTTGCCGGTACCGGCTTTTGGGATACCTTCAGAGCACTGTATCCGTTCCTGAACCTGGTTTATCCGTCTATCAATAAAGAGATGCAGGAAGGTTTGATTAATGATTATAAAGAAGGCGGCTGGCTGCCCGAATGGTCGAGCCCCGGATACTCTGCTGTAATGATAGGCAACAACTCCGCATCTGTAGTATCCGAAGCGTACTTAAAAGGCGGCAAAGGTTATGATATCGAAAAACTGTACGAGGCCCTTGTACATGGCGCCAATAACAAAGGCCCCGCTGCAACCGGCCGCGAAGGGGTGGAATACTACAACACATTAGGCTATGTACCATATGATGTTAAGATAAACGAAAACGCAGCCCGTACCCTGGAGTATGCTTATGATGATTTCACCATTTATAAATTAGGTAAAGCCTTAGGCAAACCTGCTTCTGAAACCGAAGTGTACAAAAAGCGCAGTATGAACTATAAAAACCTGTTTGATCCATCAACCGGGTTAATGCGTGGCAAAAACAAGGATGGTTCCTTTGAAACGCCTTTTAGTCCGTTTAAATGGGGCGATGCTTTTACCGAGGGCAATAGCTGGCATTACAGCTGGAGCGTATTCCACGATATTCAGGGGTTGATAAACCTGATGGGCGGCAAAAAGCAATTTGTAAACAAGCTCGATTCTGTGTTTACGCTGCCGCCTATATTTGACGACAGTTACTACGGAGAAACCATTCACGAAATTCGCGAGATGCAGATTGTGAATATGGGGCAGTACGCACATGGTAATCAGCCGATACAGCATATGATTTACCTGTACAATTATGCAGGCGAACCATGGAAAACCCAGCTGCATGTACGCGATGTAATGAATAAACTTTACAAAGCTACCCCCGATGGCTATTGCGGCGATGAAGATAATGGCCAAACATCTGCCTGGTATGTATTCTCGGCCATGGGCTTTTACCCGGTAACGCCGGCCAGCGACCAATATGTACTGGGTGCGCCTTTGTTTAAAAAGATCACCTTAAAACTCGAGAACGGCAAGACCGTAACCATCAATGCCGCCAATAATAATTACGCCAACAGGTACATCAATACCATGAGTGTAAACGGCAACCCTTATGATTTAAACTGGTTAAGCCACAAGGAATTGCTGAAAGGCGCCACCATCAACTTTAATATGGCCCCTGCACCTAATAAAACAAGAGGGGTGAAGGATAGCGATGTGCCTTACTCCTTATCCAACGAGTAGGCCCCCTAACCCCCTGAAGGGGGAACGATAGTGGATTTAGTTATCAAATATCAGCCTTGCGAAGTTTTTTAAAACTTCGCAAGGCTTTTTTCATTACGTGATTGCCCACCAGATAGAACCTGGAAAAAAAATATGAACTACCGTCATTGCGAGGTACGAAGCAATCCCGAACTATGTGGGATTTAGCAGATAAGGGATTGCTTCGTGCAATGACGGTAGTTAGCTATTGATAATCAATAATTTACAATGACATGGTTTTTATCGTCGTTTCCTCTTCAGAACTCACAAGATTTGGCCGTTCATAATTACAATTGATAGCTGTCTCAAGTAAGCTCAATGCCACTCTTCTCTATAAACAAATTTAGGCATTTGCCAATTGTATTTGATGGATAGCAGGCGTAACGCCAGCCCAATAATACAAGCTATTATAATGGCAACCGCATCACTGGCGCCTAAATATTCAACTCCTAAGTAAACAGCCCCGGTAACTATTGATGCACTTGCATAAATCTCCTTGCGGAATAGTAGCGGTACTTCGTTACAAAGAACATCGCGCAGTACGCCGCCGGCGCAGCCCGTTATCATGCCGCTTAATAATACAATAGTGGCAGGCAGGTTTATTTGCTGCGCTATCTGGCAGCCTATAATGGTAAATACCACCAACCCCAGCGCATCAAGGTACAGGAAAAGCGTTTTCATTTTGGTCATCAATCGGGCTATAACGGCTGCCAATATCGCTGCGCCGGCAGTTATCAGCAGGTATTCCGGATGCTCAACCCAGCTCATGGGGTAGTGGTTAAACAGGATATTGCGCACCGTGCCGCCGCCTAAGGCAGTAACCCAGGCAATGATGCAAACGCCTATCCAATCCATATCCCGGCGCCCGGCAGATAGGGCAGCGGTCATGGCTTCGGCAATAATGGCTATGATATATAGTATGTGTAGCATGGCAGATAGATGTTTAGCAAATATAATGAATCTGTTGACGTGAAGTGTGTGGGCAAAATTGATAAAGAAAATTCACACAAACTCAAGCGAATTACACCATTTCGATGCGGTAGAAAACAACATAGAAACTGTTTTATTTGTGGGGAAACAGTACAAATTTACACGCTTCTTTTTATATTTAAAAACCGCTCTTTATTCATGCACAAATAGGTAAAAATAAGGTAATTAATCCAAACTTTTCGGTAACAAATGCGCTATTTATTGAAACAAAACTTGCATTTATTAACACAAAAATAAAATGAAAAATTTGCAAAAGAAATCAAGAAAAAGCAACCCGAAAAATCGGGTATCTTACATTTTAAAACTGCCCGGTTTGCTGCTCATGTATGCCGGTAGTTGCGGGTGAAATTAAAACACGCCGGTAAAGTATTTGAAAATCGGTAACCATACAATTCGTCGTAAAACCTAAATTTCTCTCAACTCCTTTGGCGGTTCAGGTCCCATCCAATTCTTTCCATCTACAAAACGGGAGATCAGCATGGCGGCCACGGTATCGCCTGTCGCATTCAGCAGGGTAGCCATGGGATCAACCAGTGTGCCGATGATCATCGCCGGGGGTAAAGCCTCGGGCGGAAAACCGTAGGCTGATATAAACAACAATTCGCCTATATAACCGCCATTGGGTATGCCGCCTTCAACCAGGCTTACCAGTACGGTTAAAGCCAGCGCCACTACAACGGTTTCTACATTATTGAAGCTTTTGCCAAACAAGGCAAACACCACCGCCATTTTTACGATGGATGATATGCTCGATCCGTCCTTGTGCAGGGTGCCGCCAAGTGGGATGGTTACGTTGGCAATAACATCGCGGATACCCATTTTTTTTGCGGCATCTAAATTTGCCGGGATGGTTGCAATACTGCTACAGGTGCCTACTGCCGTTGCCGATGGGATAATGTTATTTTTCCAGTACCTTTTTACCGCGCTTACGCCACCTGCTATAAAAGCGTAAAGGCTAAATAGGACAACAAAATAAAACGCGCCCACACCATAGTACAAAGCCATCGATCTGGCGTACCCCCCAAATAGCTGCGGACCGAATACGCCCACCTGGTAAGCAAAATAAGCCCCCAACCCAATAGGCCCCAGTTTCATGATCAGGATAAAAATGTTTTTAAATACTTCGTTACCGCTATGCAAAAAGCGGGTAAAAGCAGTGCCTTTTTCGCCGGCGTTAAGGGCGGCAAAGCCTATCAGTACCGAAAATATGATCATGGCCATCATGCTTTTGCGCGATAACAGCTGGTAAAACTCGCTGGTAGTGAATAGGTTGGTGAGTTGGTCGCCTAAGGGTTTTTTGTCGATAGCTTCGGTAATAGGGTTGGCCACTAAATGCTGATGGATGGGGAAGATCCATATGGCTATAATAGTCACCATGGCCGCTACCAGCACCGTGCCCACAAATACCAGCGAGGTTATACCCAATAGTTTACCAAGCTTGTTTGTGGCATCAAGTCCGGCTATGGCCGATGCAATGGCGAAAAAAACCAATGGTACCACAGCGGTGAATAACAGGTTCAGGAAAATATCGCCTATGGGTTTAATAATACTTACCTTATCGCCTAAAAAAATGCCGGCAATACTGCCAACAATGATACCCGCCATCAGCAATATGATGCCCTTGTAGTTTTTGAACCAATCATTCATGTAGCTAATATAGTTTTTTACACGTATAACAGATGCATGTGTATACCATCGGGCGAAACAAAAACTCAGCGGCATGTAATTATGCCGTTTTGAAATTTGCCTGGTAACACATTTTATTATATTAGCAGCCAATTTATAACCAATGCAGATTGATAAGGCCGGGGAATTTATCCTGGATAAAATAAAACGCGAACTCCCGGTACATTTTTACTACCATAATGCGACTCATGCGCAGGATGTATACAACGCTGCTAAACATTTAGCATTGGGCGAGGGTATCGATTTAGCAGAAACTACTTTGTTGCTTACAGCCGCCTTGTTTCATGACTCGGGTTTTTTGTGCGGACAGGATGATCATGAAAGCAACTCCTGTAAAATAGCCCGCGAATACCTGCCGGCCTTTAATTATACAGATGCCGAAATAGCCGTTGTTTGCGATATCATTATGGCCACCAAAATACCCCAGAAACCGCATAACAAGCTTGGCGAAATTATTTGTGATGCCGATTTGGATTATTTAGGCCGGAATGATTTTTTTATCCTTAGTAAAAGGTTATTTTCGGAACTTGAAATAACCCATAAACTGAAAACGGAACAGGAGTGGGATAAGCAGCAGGTAAGCTTTCTGAAAAGCCACCGCTATTTCACAAAAACAGCTGTCAGTTTAAGAGCAGCTGAAAAAGAAAAGCACCTGTGTACAATAACTGAAAGATTAATATAAAGTACTATACATGACTAAACCGGAACATAGTTTATCTGAAATAATTAAGGATGTAGTAACCGTAATTATCGGGATTTTATTTTGCGGATTTGCCCTGAAAGGTTTTTTGGTACCTAACCAATTTTTTGATGGAGGAGTAACGGGTATATCCCTGCTGATTCATGAGCTTTATCACATCAACATCGCTTTTGTGATCATAGCTGCCAATATTCCGTTCATCATTATGGGAATGTTCCAGGTGAACAGGTCTTTTGCGCTCAAAACCTTTGCATGCGTTATAGGGCTTGGGATTTGCTTGTTGTATGTACCTTATCCGGTTATTACATCCGATAAGTTATTGGTATCCATATTCGGCGGTGTGTTTATGGGCCTGGGGGTTGGCCTTTCCATTCGGGGCGGCTGCGCGTTAGATGGGATAGAGATACTGGCACTTTACACCTTAAAACGCAGTAGTTTTACTATCAGCGAGATTATTTTAGGCATCAACATTATTATATTTTTAATTGCTGCTTTTGAACTTGGCCTGCCGACAGCATTATATTCCATATTAACTTACTACACGGCATCCCGTACCATTAGCTTTGTAATTGATGGCCTGGAAGAATACACCGCCGTAAACATCATATCCGGCCAAAGCGAGATCATCAAAGAAAAACTGGTTATGGAACTGGGCAGGGGTATCACCATCTACAAAGGCGAGCGCGGCTTTTTAAAAGAAAGTTTCGACGTACACCAGCCCGTTGATATCATTTTTACCGTAATAACCCGCTTCGAGGTACGCCGCCTCAAAAACCTGGTGCACAGCATTGATCCCAAAGCATTCGTATTTACCAACAGCATCAAGGAAGCAGCCGGTGGGGTATTGAAGAAACGTGTGCGAGAGCATTGAGGTTTAGTATCAATTGAAATTTTTATAGTTCCCCGCTGTCATGCTTCGTACCTCACTGACAGGGGGGAGGTGCTGATTTTTTACTCTGTCATCCTGAACGTAGTGAAGGATCTATTCTACGCCATGCTTGTTACCCTGCACAGTTTGCGAATAGATGCATCGTGCCTACCCATGACATGTTTCATTTTCTGTCATCCTGAGCGATAGCGAAGGATCTATTCTACGCCATGCATAACCGCCAAAAAAGTTCGCGAATAGATCCTTCGTTCCTCAGGATGACAGTCGTTTTTTTTTGATTGTCATTCTCCCTTCAGAATTTCGCGAGATTTTACCACTCAGCATGACAGGAGGGCGCTGCCTTAATACTTACTACTTGATACTACTCTACGAAACTACTTCATAAATCTCCACCGGCAATGCCTTGTTCTTCAATGTTACTTCGCCAATTTTTTTGAGCTCGAAGGATTCTTTGGCTTTTTGGTAAACTTCTTCGGTAACCACAATCTGGTTGGCCTTTGCTACACCCTGCAGGCGCTGGGCAAGGTTTACGGCATCGCCGATTACGGTGTAATCCAGGCGTTTTAAGGATGCAGAACCAATGTTGCCTGATATCATTTCGCCCGAGTTTATACCGATGGATACATCGGGTTTAAACGTTTTATCGCCGTAAACTATGGTTTCGGTGCTGTGCATTTTTTCGCGCACAGCAAGGGCTGCATCTATGGCCCGGTCCAGGTGGTACTCTCCGCGGAAAACCGCCATCACGGCATCGCCCATAAATTTATCGATATGGCCGGTTTGGGCTATAATTTCCTGCACCATCATATCAAAAAGCTTGTTTATTAAACTTACAACGGCATTGGCCGGTACATGCTCGGATATAGCCGTGAAGCCGCAGATATCGATGAATAAAACAGTAGCATCTATAGTTTCGTTACTTAGCAGACTTGTTTCAAACTCCTTGTGGGTCATAAAGTTGAGCACGTTTTCATCAACGTACATCCTCAGGATGTTATTCTCTTTGATGGCCTGCATGGTTTTTTTCAACTCCAGCACGTGCATCAAAGTTTTTTCGATGGTAATATCCAGGTCGTCGAAATTCACCGGTTTAACAACAAAGTCAAATGCGCCGCGGTTCATGGCCGTGCGGATATTATCCATATCGCTGTAGGCCGATACCATTACAGCTTTTAAAATAGGGTTGGCTTCGGGCAGTTTGGTAAGCAGTGTAAGGCCGTCCATTTCGGGCATATTGATATCGCTTAAAATCATATCAATCTCCGGATCCTCGGCAAGTTTTACCAGTGCTTCAAAACCATTGTGGGCGAATACAAAATCATATACTTTTTCACGGATCTTTTTCCTGAATTTTTGTTTTATCAATAATTCCAGGTCCAATTCATCATCAACCACCAGTATTTTGGCCATTATTGTTCTATGTGTTTTAGTTTTTCTTTTAAATTATTAAAATCAAGGGGCTTGGTTAAAAAATCATTAGCGCCCAACTCCATTGATTTTTGGTAGTTTTCATCATCGCCATAGGCTGTAATCATCATGACTACCGGTGGCGGTTTTTCGTAAGTGTGCCTTATTTTGTCAAGTAATTCCAATCCCGTCATGCCGGGCATGTTAATATCAGATAGGATCAGGATCACTTCAGAATGGTTAACCGCCAAAAACGACATGGCTTCCTCGCCCGATTGCGCAAAATTAAATTCGATTTCGCCATTCTTTATCTCTTTGCGGAAGCGTTGCAAAAACAATGGTTGTACATCAGCCTCGTCATCAACAACAAGTATTTTCATAGTAGTATTTCTCGTTTCAAATTTAGGTTTTGTATTGATTTAACAGGCAGCTAAAACGCGATTATTGCAGCTGTTTTGCCATTAATTAGCTTTAACATCCGGAATAGTGATCATAAACCTGGCAAACTCACCCTCGGCAGTTTCTACCTTCAAATCGCCGCCGTGCCCTTTGGTAATAATATCATAACTCATGGATAGGCCGAGGCCGGTTCCCTGCCCGGTTGGTTTGGTGGTGAAAAATGGCTGATATATCTTGTCTAAAACCTTTTGAGGGATGCCCGTACCATTATCGCTTACGGTAATTTCAACGGCGTTTGGTAATTTTTTTGTAACCACCGTTACGGTTGGCTCATAACCGGCAATATTTTGCTTTTTCTTTTCGGCAACCGAATAAAAGGAGTTGTTAAACAGATTTAGTAATACCCGACCCAGATCCTGCGGAATGGCTTCAATTTTACCAATGTTTTCATCAAAACTGGTTTTCATGCCGGCGTTAAACATTTTGTCTTTGGCGCGTAAGCCATGGTAGCTTAAACGCAGGTATTCATCGGCAAGCGCGTTAATATCGGTTGGTTCTTTTTTACCTGTAGTGGTACGCGAGTGCTGCAGCATCCCTTTTACAATGGCATCGGCGCGTTTGCCATGCTGGTTTATTTTGGTTAGGTTTTGGGTAATATCGCTTATAATATCGTCCGCTTCCTGTTTAATATCGTCTGGCAGCTTGCTTAATACCTCATCTTTAAGTTCGTCCAGTAATTCGATACTCACCTCGCTAAAGTTGTTTACAAAGTTAAGCGGGTTTTGAATTTCATGGGCTATACCTGCAGTAAGTTCGCCCAGCGATGCCATTTTTTCCTGCTGTACCAGTTGTGCCTGGGTGCTTCTCAGTTCGGATAGGGCGTGTTGCAGTTCTTCCTTCTGGTTAGTTAGTTCGGCGGTACGTTGCTTTACTTCGCTTTCCAGGTTAACTTTCATGGCCGCCATCATGCGGTTTTGTTCTTCTTCATTACGGCGCTTTATCCGTTCTGTTTCAAGTGCTTTGGCTTGTTTGCGGTTTATCCACCACATGGCAAAAAGCCACAGAACAGTAAAGCCTACAGAGTTTTCAAAGAGATCGTTATGATCGTCATAAAAGCCGGACGCAACAAGGCGTACCAGGTCGCTAAAAATTACCGCCACCGCAAACGGCAGTACCCAATTGATAATAGACCGATTTGCTTTAAATTCTTCTTTTGTAAAAGGTAAGGATATAAGCCATGCTAAAAGGGCGTGGTTAAACCACCTGATCAACCCTTCTTTTTCAAGAAAAATGCTTCCCATCATTACAGCAACAGCGCCGTATAATACATACAAAAGGTATTTATCCCATTCGCTGGCGATGCCCCGGTCTTTTAAACTTTTGCGTAGCTGGGTTGTAAGAAATATGGTTACAGCAGGTTCTATTCCTATCATAAAAGAATCAAATTTTCAATTTGCGCCGGATGTTTAGGCAAACAGTTTTAAAACTAATATTTTATTTGCATTAATCAGAATTTAATAGCGAAATGAGGCAGCTCATTACATCACCAGGCTGTTTTTTTTATATGATCCGGGTGTTTGCCCGGTAATATTTCTGAATACCCGTGAAAAATAGGCGAGGCTTTCAAAACCTGTTTCGGCGGCTATTTCATAAAAAGGCATATTGGTTGTGGTAAGCAACAGTTGTGCGCGTTCAATGCGTTTTGATTGGATGTAAGTTAAGGGCCGCTCGCCGGTATTTTCAAAAAACAGGCGCGAAAAATAGTCGGCATTATGGTTGGCGCGTTTGGCCAGTTGGGCAACTGTGATATTCTGGTGCAGGTTGGTTTGTATATAATTTATAGCATCAGATATTTTGGAGTGGATGATGCTTTTATCTTCCATCAAAAAAACATCCGGTTTTAAAAACATCGATACCAGTTGCAAAAGCAAGCCATAAGTTTCCATATAAGCCGAGGCGTGCATCAGTTGGTTCAACTCCTCGAAATTCTTTTGCACCGGGCGCTTCTCATAAACTTTAGGATTGTAGGATATATACAAACTCCTGTTGGGGTTTAACTGCAGTATACGTTTAAAACACGCCAGGGCATTATCGCCGGCTTTTAATTTGAATATTTTACGGTTTGATGAAAACAGCGAGGCCCCGTCGATGGATTCTTCGGCAAAACAGATGTAGTACTGGCTTAAATAGTTGTCGCAATAATAATTACAGGTGGTAAAACTCGGTACCAGGTATATAAAGCCCGGTTCCAGTTTAATGCTGCTATCTGCATTATACAACACACCTTCGCCGCCGTCGATGTAATACAGCCGGTAAAATGTACTGGTTACGTTTTTATAGTCCCAGTTTTTGTTCAGCTCTACATGATCAATGTTCAGCAAATTGAATGTCGATCTTAAAACGCTTTTGTTCATACCTGTAAGAGGCTGTTTAAATTTGATTTGATAATGTTTTTATGCTTCTAATGAATAGACAACAACGTATTCGCATGGCAGCGAAGACTCACCCGGCTACGCTGCGCTGGCCACCCTCTCTTCGGCTTCGCCGGAAAGAGGGGCTTGAAAATTCTTTATTTTTTTCGATATAATGCATTGATAGTCAATATTTAAGCCACTCTTTCCACCGCAGGTGAAGAGAGGGTGGCGGGCGCAGCCTCGCCGGGTGAGTCTTAACCTTCATGCGATATTCCGCATTCCCGCTCCTACGTTTCGCCAGGTTTTGATTTCAATCATGGCCTTCCTTTTCAAATTTAGACAGCTTCTAAGAGGCTGTTTAAATTTGATTTGATAAAAATGTTATAGTGGTTTGGCTACCAAATTACCTTGTTGTTTTCTTACGTATTTATCAGGCATTGAACCTGCATTATAAACATTCGATTGAACGCGGGCTACAACTCACCCGGTCGAGGCTACGCCCGACCACCCTCTCTCCGGCTGCGCCGCATAGAGGGTTTACAATTATTAGTTTATTAATCATCAGTAATTTATAAAACAAAAATCTTTAAAACCCTCTTTGCGGCGTAGCCGGAGAGAGATTCGGCCAGCGCAGCGTAGCCGGGGTGAGTCGTCGCCACCATACAATATCAAATATTCCACGCCCCTGCGTTTGGCCTGGCTTTAACATTCAATAATGGTCTTTTTCTTTCATTTTTAAACAGCTACCAAGAGGATCGCAATTTAATAAATTTAATCATCAGGTTGACCCGTTAAAGTCGGGTTTGTGCAAATTGATGTGGCCTTTGTGAAATTTTTATTCCACGGCTCCGCGTAGCTTTATCCAGATTATCAAACCTGATAAATTGTATGATGCTGAGGTCTTTTTTAGTAACGCTAAGTGCCGTAGTGGTAACAGGCAGCGGTTTATTTTTTTATTCTTCGGCTGTCGATTTGCCTGCCGATGTGCAAAAAGCATACGACGCTTTGCCGCCAACGGTTGATTATAACATTGATGTAAAGCCTATACTATCCAACAAGTGCTTCGCCTGCCACGGCCCCGATAAAAACAAACAAAAGGCGGGTTTAAGGTTAGATATAGCTGCAAATGCCTACGCCGAAATCCCCGACGATATAGGCGTTGTTGCCATTAAACCCGGCGACCTTCAGCATAGCGAGGTGGTAAAACGCATCTTATCAACCGATTCAACCTACCTGATGCCCGCTCCCGAATCGCACCATACATTGTCGGCCTACGAAAAGGCTGTAATTATAAAATGGATAAAAAACGGGGCTGTATATAAACCTCACTGGGCCTTTGTAAAACCGGTAAAGACAGTCGTTCCCGTGGTTGATGGCGTGGTGAATAACCCTATTGATAACTTTGTGCTGGCCAGGCTTAAACGGCAAAACCTGCTGCCATCCAAAGAAGCTGATAAAGAATTGTTGTTGCGCAGGCTTTCGCTTGACCTTACCGGCTTGCCGCCAACGCTAAAAGAGATTGATGATTATTTAAAAGATTCATCGCCCAATGCTTATGAAAAACAGGTAGACCGCCTGCTGGCATCGCCGCATTATGGCGAAAAAATGGCTGTGGACTGGCTGGATGCTGCCCGTTTTGCCGATTCGCATGGGTACACGGTAGATAGGATAAGGGATATGTCGCCCTATCGCGATTGGGTAATTAAGGCTTTTAACAGCAACTTTAGCTACGATAAATTTATCCAGTGGCAATTGGCCGGCGACTTGATGCCGCACCCAACAAAAGATATGATCATTGCTACCGCCTTTAACCGTAATCACCAGCAAAATATGGAAGGCGGCGTTGTTGAGGAGGAATACCAAACCGAATATGTGATTGACCGTACAAATACCTTTGGCAGCGCGGTATTAGGCATGACTGTAGGCTGCGCCAAATGCCATGACCACAAATTCGACCCGATATCGCAAAAGAATTATTACCAGCTGTTCAGTTTTTTCAATAACGTAAAAGAGGCTGGGCAAATATCCTGGGACGATGCTTTGCCAACGCCAACATTAATGCTGCCAACAGCGCAGAAGGAAAAAATACTTGCTTTTATTAATGACAACATCGCGCAGCAAAAAAACACCATTGCCCAAACAGAAAGCAAGGCTTTGGCTGATTTTGATAAATGGCTTGCCAATGGCGAATATAAAAAACTGGCTACTGAAAAAATTCCGGCTAATGGCTTGCAGGCCAGTTTTAATTTTGATAAGGGCGACCTGGCAAGCAGCGTGAACCCTAAATATATAGGCACCATGAAACGCGAAGGCGGGCAGGCCGGCGATGCACCTTTAATTGAGGCTAAGGGCGATGGCAAGGCATTGGCCTTAAATGGCGATACCTGGCTGGATTTGAATAAGATTGGCGTATTCCGCAAGTCGCAGCCCTTTAGCATCGGTATTTGGGTTAACATTCCTAAACAGTTGGGCGAAGGTGTAATTTTCCATAAAGGCAATTCCGAACGGCTGTACAACTTCAGGGGCTATCATTTATACCTCAAAAATAATAAGCTGGAGTTAAACATGGCCCACACGGGGCCTTCAAATGCAATAACCCTGGTTACTGTGGATGACGTGCCCCGCGATAAGTGGATACAGCTTACGGCAACCTATGATGGATCGGCAAAGGCGGATGGTTTTAAACTGTACCTGGATGGCAGCGAAATGAAAATGGAAACCACCATGGATCAGCTTACCAAGGATATTTTATTTATGGGCGATAGCCAGCCCGGCTTGCAGGTTGGCGCCTGGGAACGTGGGCGTGGTTTTAAAGACGGCAAGGTTGATGATATTGTGGTATACAACCGGACCCTTACCGCTTTCGAGGTGAAAATACTGGCGCAAAAGGATAGCTGGCAGCAGGTGGCTGCAAAAAACAAGGAGGCCTTATCTGCCGATGATATTGGTAAGCTAAAAGCCTACTACCTTACCGCCGTTGCCCCGCTGATGCTGGCCGAGACAAAAAAGTTAACCGCATTGCGCACTACTTTATCAGATTCGACCGAAAACGTGGCCGAGTTGATGGTAATGCAGGAAATGGCCAAGCCTAAAAACTCGTACCTGCTCAATCGTGGTAATTACGATATGCCCGGCGAACAGGTTTTTCCCAACACGCCCGAAGCTATACTGCCATTTGCGGCCGGTTTGCCTAAAAACAGGTATGGCCTGGCGCAATGGGCTACAAATGCCGATAATCCGTTGGTAGCAAGGGTAGCGGTAAACCGTTTGTGGCAAAACTTTTTTGGAACCGGGCTGGTGAAAACCAGCGAAGATTTTGGTAACCAGGGCGAAATGCCCAGCCACCCCGAACTGCTGGACTGGCTGGCCACAACCTTTGTTGAGCAAGGCTGGGATATGAAAGCTTTGAATAAACTAATCGTGATGTCGGCTACGTACCGCCAGGATTCGCGGCCGGCTAAAGAGGCTGCAGAGAAAGATCCTGAAAATCGTTACCTGTCGCACGGCCCGGCGTACCGGATGCCTGCCGAGATGATTCGCGACAATGCCTTATTTGCCAGCGGATTGTTAAACACCCAAATAGGCGGCAAAAGTATAAAACCATACCAGCCCGCGGGTTTATGGGAAATTAACAATACCACTTATACACCCGATACCGGGAAAGCAGTTTACAGGCGCAGTTTGTACGTTATTGTAAAACGATCTGTCCCCAACCCAACATTGGCTACGTTTGACGCGCCATCGCGCAGCTATTGTATTATTCGCCGGCAAAAAACCAATACGCCACTGCAGGCGTTGGTAACCCTGAATGACCCTACGTTTGTGGAGGCTGCCAAGGTTTTGGGCGAGCAAATGACCCGAAATACTGATGGCAAGGCAGCCATTACTACCGCCTACCGCAAACTAACCAGCCGCAGCCCCACAGCCGACGAAGTAAGCCTGTTAATGGCTCTGCAACAGGTAGAACTCAAAAAGTTTAAAACACACCCCGAGAAACAAAAGGGCTGGCTTACGGCCGGCCAGTACCGGGTAGATAAAAAGCTGGATGGCGCTTTAATAGCAGCCAATACCGTAGTGGCCAGCGCTATTTTAAATTCAGATGCATCATTAACCAAAAGATAAAACACCCATGTCAGATTTTCACCATGATGAGGAATTCAGGCTGCATACGCCGGAATTTAATGAGCTTCACCAGAAGATGGACAGGCGCAATTTTTTAACCAAAACTTCACTGGGTTTGGGCGCGCTTGCCGTTGGATCGTTATTTGGCAATAGTGTTTTTGGAAGCCCGCTTAAACGCCCGGGCAGCCTGGAGGATGATATTTTGAGCGCCCTGCCACAGATCGCACCGAAGGCAAAACGGGTAGTATACCTGTTCCAGGCGGGCGGGCCATCGCAATTTGAGACTTTTGATTACAAGCCCAAACTGGCTACCATGCTTGGCCAAAACCTGCCCGATTCGGTGAGGCAGGGGCAAAGGCTTACCGGGATGAGCGCCAACCAGAGCGTGCTGCCGCTGGCGCCATCGTACTATAAATTTAACCGGCACGGCCAAAGCCAAACGTGGATGAGCGAATTGATGCCCTTTACCGCCCAGGTGGTAGATGAGCTGTGTATTGTAAAATCGCTGTATTCTGAAGCTATAAACCATGATCCGGCTATAACTTTCCTGCAAACGGGTAACCAATTGCCGGGCAGGCCTTCAATAGGTTCCTGGATTAGCTATGGTTTAGGGTCGGATAATCAAAACCTGCCTACTTTTATTGTACTGGTTTCAAAAAATGCACCTAAAGACCAGCCTTTGTACGCCCGATTATGGGGTAACGGTTTCCTGCCATCCAAGTTCCAGGGGGTGCAGTTTGGTTCGGGCAAAGATCCAGTTTTGTTCCTGAATAATCCCGAAGGCTATGATGGCGCAGATAGAAAGGAAATGCTGGAATACCTGTCTAAACTCAACAACCTGCAAAACGCCGCGTATGCCGACCCTGAGGTAGATGCCCGCATAGCCCAGTATGAAATGGCTGCCCGCATGCAAACATCGGTACCCGAGGTAATGAGCACCGCTAACGAGCCCAAAGAAATTTTTGAGATGTACGGCCCCGATAGTAAAGACCCCGGTACCTATGCCGCCAATTGCCTGCTGGCGCGAAAGCTGCTGGAAAAAGATGTGAAGTTTGTGCAGCTATACCACCAGGGCTGGGATCAGCATAGTAACCTGCCATCGGGCATAGCCGGGCAGTGTAAAGCCACCGACCAGGCAACTGCTGCCTTGATCAAAGATTTGAAACAACGCGGGATGCTGGATGATACACTGGTAATATGGGGCGGCGAATTTGGCCGCACCGCATACTCGCAGGGCAAGTTAACCGCCGATAATTATGGCCGCGACCATCACCCGCGTTGCTTTACCATGTGGATGGCCGGCGCAGGGGTAAAACACGGCATCAGCTATGGCGAAACGGATGATTTTAGCTACAATATTGTAAAAGATCCGGTGCACGTACACGATTTTCAGGCAACGCTGTTGCACCTGATGGGCATCAATCACGAGTTGCTGACTTACCAGTTCCAGGGCCGCCGTTTCAGGCTTACCGATGTGGAAGGGAAGGTGGTGAGGGATATTTTGAGTTAGTATCAAGTAGTAAGTAGTAAGTATCAGGTATCAAGATTTTTTATTGCTTTTATCGAAGGTTGAAGACAGTGCGACACTGCCAGTGTTTTGTTGTTTTATACAGAACATAATCAGCAATGCATGGTTATTATCATATAATAAGCATCAACATGGAACTC
This sequence comes from Mucilaginibacter ginsenosidivorax, assembly GCF_007971525.1. Taxonomy (NCBI): domain Bacteria; kingdom Pseudomonadati; phylum Bacteroidota; class Sphingobacteriia; order Sphingobacteriales; family Sphingobacteriaceae; genus Mucilaginibacter; species Mucilaginibacter ginsenosidivorax. The sequence continues at coordinate 583,538 of NZ_CP042437.1, read as the reverse complement.
AAAATATCACATCCTTTTTGGCAGGTTATGGGGTTGGGCGCTTTGGCCGGCATGCGGTCAACATCGGCACCGGTTATTGCCAGTCATATATTAAGCCATCATCAAACTAAAAGACTTGATCACTCGCCATTAAAATTCATGCAATCCAGGAATGTCGCGCTGGCGCTGAAGATACTGGCTGTAGGCGAAATTATCGGCGATAAGCTGCCATCGGCTAAAGACCGGGTTAAACCGGTTTCGGTTGTGTTCAGGATGATGTCGGGAGCGCTTGCCGGCGCCAGTGTATACAAAGCAACAGGGGGCAACCCTGCTACTGGTGCTTTAATTGGTGGCGCTGCGGCTTTTGCATCAACATTTGGCAGTTTTTGGTTACGTAAAGATGCCGTAAAAGCAAGCAATGTAACCGATCCGTTTGTTGGCGCTATAGAAGATGCCCTGGTAATTGGCAGCGGTATTGAATTTTCAAATGCAGCTTAAGCTTCGGCTTTAGGCTGCAAATATTTTTCAAGGTTACTAACCTCGTTCCTGATTCTTGGCAAGCTGCCGGGGTAGTTTTGCTGGATAAAGCCAACCAGGTTTTCGCGGATGTAACAGCGCAGGTCAAACGCCTCTGACGAGTTGCGGGCACTCATGAGCACACGTACTTCGATGTTGTTTTCTTTGGTATCGGTTACCTGTACCACCTGCACCTTTTTATCCCACAGCGGGCTTAAATTAATCAACCGCTCAAACTCCGTGCGGATGGCATCCAGCGGAATGGTATAATCTACATATAAAAACACGGTACCCAAAATTTCGGATGAGGTGCGTGTCCAGTTCTGAAATGGCTTGGTGATGAAGTAATTGATAGGGAGTATCAGCCTTCGTTTATCCCAGATGTTAAGCACCACGTAGGTTAGCGTAATCTCTTCAACGCGGCCCCACTCGCCTTCTACCACCAACACATCATCAATACGGATTGGCTGTGTAAACGCTATCTGGAAACCGGCCAGCAGGTTACCCAACGAGGTTTGTGCCGCAAAACCAACAATTATACCGCCTATACCAACTCCCGTGAGCAACCCTGTACCAATTTTGCGCATGCTGTCAAAACTGAGCAGTATGATGGCAATGGTTACAAACACAATAAGCACCACCAAAAACTTGCGGATAAACTGAATTTGTGTGCGCACCTTGCGTTCAACCAGGTTATCGGCTTTGTTAAGATCGTACGTGTGGTAAATGTAATCTTCAAGCACCCTGATGGAACGTACCAGGATGCCGGCGAATGATATGGTCAGGAAAATCTCGATTGTTTTATCAAGTGGGGTGAGGTAGGCTTTATCCATCCGCATCAGCGGGATAAACAAATTAAACAGGAATAACGGGATGAAATAGGTGATAGCCTTGCCCAGGTTTACAATAACCGACCTGAAGAAAGAATAATCCGTCTCTTCTTTTTTTGCATATATCCTAAACAAACGTGTAACTGCAAGTTTTATGAGCAAACCTACCAGGATAGCTGTTACTGTTATAATAAGGTTCCATACGAAGGCAGGGATTTGTTTTGAAAATTCAAGCAGATCAGGGGGGAGTCTGTTAATGATATTCATGCTTAATAACGTTAGTTAATTACTATCATAAATACTACGAATGTAAAATTGTTTTAACAACACGTAATGAAAGGGGTGTTGCTACAGTTATGTATAGATTTTTTGATAGATTTGTTTAAAAAGTCAGGAATTTAGTTTTTAAGCTGGCTGGAATTTAATAATTGATACGGCAATGGCTACAACCCACGACCATCAGGACATAAAAAGGGAAAAGATATTAGAGGCATCGTACGAGCGTTTTTTACATTATGGCTATTCAAAAACCACGATGAATGAAATTGCCGGCGACCTTTCAATGTCAAAAGCACTGCTGTATTATTACTTTCCGGATAAAAGCCAGCTGTACATGGCCGTAATGCGAAAACTGGCTGTAGACTACCTTAAAAAACTGGAAGAAAAGGCCGATACATTCGGCAGCCTTAAAGAAGCTTTTGTTTTCCAGATTAATACCCATCACGATTTTATTGTAAGCAATTATAACTTTTTTGATTTTTTCAGGCTTAACGAGCAAAATTTGCCAGATACCATTTGGGAAATTGTTGAGCAGGTGCACAAAGCCGAACTTACTTTGTTAACCAACGCTGTTAAAAATGAAATGGAAAAAGGCTGCATTGGGCCGATTGAAAATCCCGAAGAATTGGTAGATCTTTTACTGGATGCCATGCACGGTATCAGGGTAGGGGCCGTATCTCAAAAGAAAAGCAGTTTCCCCCGCAAAGAACACCTGGAAGAGATCAGGAGCAAGAAGCTTTTGCTTACCGACATCTTCATCAAAGGGTTACTTTATTGTTAATACAACCTATTAAATACCGGTTAGTATTAAATGTCAGTATCCCGTAAAAATGACCGGGTTATCACATGCTTGCTGTATATTATAGATAACTTTGTTGTAACATTTAATTAATAGTACTTGTTAAAGTATCTATATATAATTTGTTTATACTTCCTATTTAATTAAGAGGTGATTGTTTTAGAGTGATTTAGCCGGATGAAGATTTATTTTTCATCCGGCTTTTATATTTACAACCTGCCGGGCTGGTAATCTGCTTTAAAATGCCGCTTCTTTTTGTTATCAACCCTTAACCGATTTAAGTACAGCAAGGGGTAATTGTTTAAATATTGCCCTTACTTCAATTTCATTGGCAGCTATAAATGTTTTTCCGTCGGTTATTGCCTGCCAGTGGGAAGGTGCATTAGCTGGCAATATAATCCGGGTGTTTTGCCAATCCAGTTCATCAGGTTTAGTGCTGTCGGTGTTAATTTGGGCCAGGTGCAAAGGCAGAGCCACAATATACCAGCCATAGGCACTGCTTCGGGCAAAGGCAATCACATTTTCTTCGTATTTGCCCTTAACAGTCAAGGATATATAATCACCATTTTTAAATACCTGCGGATTATCCCTGCGTTGGTTAAATAATACGCTGGTAAGCCAAAGCTTGATGTGGCCGCTATAGCGGTTTTTCCAAAGCGCTTTAATAGTGATTTTATTACCGGCTATAGCATCCAGTGCTTTCGCCCTTAAGTTATAGTCCACCGGGCGGCGGTTGTCCGGGTCAACCATGCTCAGGTCCCAAAATTCGCAGCCCTGGTAAACGTCCGGCACACCGGGGCAGGTAAATTTTAAAACCGTTTGCGCAAGCGAATTGATAATGCCATAATCTGCAACCTTTTTCAAAAATGGCAAAAAGCTTTTCATAAAATCGCTGCCGGGCTTTAATATGGCGTTTACAAACTTTTTGGTGCTTTCTTCATAAACCTGGTTGGGCTCGGCCCACTGGGTATGCAGTTTGGCTTCGCGCAGGCCTTTTACCAGGTATTCTTCAATACGGTTGGCAAAGTCGTCGCTTTCGCCGGGCATGGGGTAGCTGCCGGCAATGGTTTGGTAAAGCAGGTATTCGTCGTTGTCGTCGGGTGCGTTGTTGGTTTTGTGCCTGTTGTTAATGGTTTGCCAATGTTTAACAATCGCTATCCATTCGGCGGCCATATCGGTAAGTGCGTTTAGCCTGGCCCTCACGCCTTCGCCGCGCTTGGTATCGTGTGTGGCAGTGGCATTCATGGCCAGCGGCCATTGTTGCTGCCGGGCTACCATGATAGCATGAAACTCATCAACCGGCAGGCCAAAGGTTTCCGGGGTATCGCCAACCTCGTTGTGGCCTATAAACCTGTCGTATGTATACATCAGCGTATCCTCAACGCCCTTGGCCATTATGGGGCCCGTAAACTGCATACAGCGATGGTAAAATTGCAGCACGCGGCTATTATAATCCGCATTGCCGTTTTTCAATAATACGCTTTCTAACAAACGGGCGGCTGCTTCAATTTCGGGTTTTGCTTCGCCGATGTTTTTGAATATCTCTTTTATGCCTTGCTGATCGTCCGCAGCTAAAGGAAAAGTATTGCCATAATAACGGTACACGGGGCAACGGATCAAAAATTCGGCTATGATAAGCTTAATGTTGTTTTCTTTGATGGATGATGCATCGGCCAGCTCCAGGTCGCAAAATAGCTGGTAAAGGTTTTGCAATTCGCCGGCCATGTGCTCATATAATATCAGCGATTTCTTTTTTAAGATAGCCTTGTTAACGGGCAACTTATCCCGGGCAATATCACGGTAAAAGGCGGCAAATTGCTTTTTACTTTCGGCCTGGGTAAAAAGGTTGTTCACAGCGGCCAGGAAGTCGTACCCGGTAGTGCCCTCAATGGGCCAATCTGCGGGCAAGGCCTCGCCATCTTCCAGTATCTTTTCAACTACTATATAAGTTTCTTTGCCCGCAAAAGTACGCAGGCGTTGCAGGTACCCAGCGGGGTCGTATAAGCCGTCAATATGATCTAAACGCAGGCCCTGGATAATATTTTTATCTAACAGATCCCGAACCAGCTCATGGCATTTATCAAAAACCCTGGGTAGCTGCATATTTAGGCAGATAAGGCCGTTCACCGTAAAAAACCTCCTGAAGTTGATCTGCTTTTCGGTTTCCTGCCAAAAGCAAAGCCGGTAATATTGCTGGTTGGACAGTTGGCCGAGCAGATTTTTTTCGCCATTAATATGGCTTACTACTGCCCGGAATATCTTTTTTATTGCGGGTTGTTTATGCAGCGATGCGAGTTGCTCTTTAAGTTCGGCAAAACGTAATGCAAATGATACATCGTCATCTGCCTGCTGAATTTCTTTAGCTTCTTCAACCAGTTCGCTGATGATCTGCGTTGGTTGCCCCACCTGCTCCAGTATGGTAATGTAAGAGCGGAGGTTTAACGGGTATTGCTGATCGCCGCAGGCAAAAGCAAAACCGTTGCCGGCAAATACCATTTTAATTTGGCCCTGCAGCAAGGCCTCCTCAAACGGAACGCCTAAAAATGGTACCATTATCCGACCATCATAAACGGGGGCCGACCATGATATGTCAAAAAAATCGGCATAGGCCGATCGCCTTCCTTTTTCCAGCACATCCATCAGCCACTGGTTGTTGGCGTGGTAGGCCATGTGGTTGGGTACAATATCCTGCAGCCAGCTGATGTTTAATTTTTTAAGTTTTTTGCTGATGCCTTCCAGTTGCTTCAGCGTGCCAATCTCGGGATTAATGCGCAGCGGGTTAACCACATCATAACCGTGGGCGCTGCCCGGCGTTGCTTCAAAAATAGGCGAGGCATATAACGTGCCGATGCCCAATTGCTGCAAATAAGGAATAATGGCATTTAAATGCTTAAAGGTAAAATCCTTATTGAACTGAATTCTGTACGTTGCAGCCGGGTTATGCATAATATTGGGTGTATATCAATATAGATTCGGGCGGTACCGATACTTCGCTTGTGTTTATTATTGCCGGTGACGCTACCGGGCCGTTCCATTTAGGCTCGGCAGAATCAAAGAGCTTTTGCCATGGCTGGTTGTTGTTGCCACCTATATTCAACTCCTGGTCTTTTTTACTGAAGTTGAGCAGGCAAAGTACCCGCTGCTCATCCGTCCATCGCTGAATGATGATTGTTTGGGCGGCCTCATCAACTTTTACACTCATATTATTCCGGTCGGTTTTTTTAAATGCTGGTTGTTGTTTTTTTAAGCTGATGAGTGTTTTATAATAATTCAGCATCAACAGGTGTTGCCCCTGGTGGGGCAATGCCCAGTTGAGTTTGGAGTTTTCAAACGTGCTCACAGCTTGTGGGTCTGGCGCTTCGCCTTCGGCATGAAAATCGGCAAATTCGGCTTTACGGCCTTTGCGCACGGCTTCAATCAGTTTTTTATCGGTATGGCTCACAAAAAACTGGAAAGGGTTAGTTTCGCTCCATTCCTCGCCCATAAACAGCATGGGTAAAAATGGGCTTATCATAACTGCGCCGGCCATTAGCTTTTGCATCCCGAAGCTAAACAATTGGCTCGAACGCTCGCCCAGCATACGGTTACCCACCTGGTCGTGATTTTGCGAGAATACCACAAACTGCCGCCCGTTAATACCATCTGTTTTGGTGCCGAAAGTTTTTTGCCGCTGTTCAGAATATTGGCCGTGATATACATAGCCGTTTTGGTAGGCATTGGCTAAATCGGCAATACCATTAAAATCGGTATAGTAGCCGTTGCGCTCGCCGCCTGCTGCAACCCGCAGGGCATGGTGAAACTCATCTATCCATTGAGCGTCAAAGCCGTAGCCGCCCTTTTGCACAGGATTAATGTACCGTGCATCATTCAGGTCGCATTCGGCAATTAAATAGTGCGTTTTACCGCTTTGCTGTGCCAGTTGGGCAACGTGTTCGGTTATCTCCTGTAAAATGTGTACAGGGCTAAAGTCCCTGATGGCATGTACGGCGTCCATTCGCAAGGCATCTATGTGAAAATCGCGCAGCCACATAAGCACATTTTCAATAAAATATCGCCGCACCTCGTCGCATCCGGCATCGTCAAAATTAATGGCTGCTCCCCAGGGCGTGTGGTATTTATCGGTAAAGTAAGGGCCAAACCGGCCAAAGTAATTGCCCTCCGGGCCCAAATGGTTATAAACTACATCAAGAATAACTGCCAGCCCCTTATTGTGGCAGGCGTTTACCAATTGCTGCATGCCTTGCGGGCCGCCGTAACTGTTTTGCGTGGCAAATGGAAAAACACCGTCGTACCCCCAGTTTCGGTCGCCGGGGAACTGCGACACGGGCATAATTTCAATGGCTGTAATCCCCAGGTCAATTAAATAATCCAGTTTTTCTTCAATGCCCTTAAAATTACCTTCGGCGCTAAAAGTTCCGGTATGTAATTCGTAAATAATATAATCGGCCAACAATGGGTTTTTCCATTGCTGGTCTGTCCAGTTGAATGATTTTAAATCAACAGCTTCAGACGGGCCGTGTACGCCTTCGGGTTGCAGCAGCGATGCCGGGTCGGGCAATTGTTTACCATCCACCTTAAACCAATAGGTATCTCCTGCTTTTATTTTATCGGTATCCAGCGCCCAGTATCCGCGTTCCTGTTTGATTAGGGTAAGGTGCGCGTTGCCTGTTTGCAGTGTTACCTCCGTAGCGTCCGGTGCCCAAACGTTTACCGTGGCAAATTTATCGTTGTTAAAATTAACCCCTAATGTTCTGTTAATGATGTTTTGTTTCGCCATTGTGGATGAGCTGATGCTGAAGCAGTACTACCGACCGCCCTTCAACCTGTATAGTTTCATGTGCTTTAAATGTTCCTTTGGTTTCTTCGTTGGGGTTTTTGTTACTGTCAATCAGTAAGTCCCAATCGTCAGCGTATTCTGATGGCGGCAGCTGGTAGCTTAAAGGCTGGTCATGCGCGTTAAATATGATGTAGAAGCTATCATCTACCACCTTATTACCTTCGGCATTAACGCTGTGCAGTCCCAATCCGTTTAAAAATACGGCTACCGATTTGGCAAAATTGTGATTCCAGTTATCCTCTGTCATTTCGGTACCATCGGGCAAAAACCAGGCAATATCGGCCACGCCGCTTTTCTTTTCAACCTCGCCCTTAAACCAGCTTTTGCGCGAGAATGCCGCATGCTCTTTCCTCAGCTTAATCAGTTTGCCGGTAAACACCATCAGGTCTTTGTCCATGGTTTCCCAATTTATCCAGCTCAGTTCGTTATCCTGGCAGTATGTGTTGTTGTTGCCTTTTTGGGTACGGCTCATTTCGTCACCGGCTACCAGCATAGGAACCCCTTGTGACAGGAAAAGCGTGGTTAAAAAATTTCTTTTTTGTTTTTCGCGCAGCTCATTAATGGCTTTGTCTTCGGTTGGGCCTTCAACCCCACAGTTCCATGATCGGTTATGGCTTTCGCCGTCGTTGTTATCCTCGCCGTTGGCTTCGTTATGTTTTTCGTTGTAGGTTACCAGGTCGTTAAGGGTAAAGCCGTCATGAGCGGTTACAAAGTTAATGCTGGCTGTTGGCCTGCGGTATGATTTGTAAAGATCGGAGCTGCCGGTAATCCTGTCGCCAAACTCGGCCAGTGAACTTTCGGTGCCGCTCCAGAAATCGCGGATGCTATCGCGGTATTTGCCGTTCCATTCGGCCCATCCCGGCGGAAACTTGCCCACCTGGTAGCCACCTTCGCCAATATCCCATGGCTCGGCAATTAGTTTTACCTGCGATATGCAGGGGTCCTGGTGAATAATATCAAAAAAAGCGCTCAGCCGGTTTACCTCGTGCAACTCGCGCGCCAGGGTAGCGGCAAGGTCAAACCTAAAGCCATCCACATGCATTTCCAATATCCAGTAACGCAGGCTATCCATCATCAGGCGTAATACATTGGGCAGGTTGGCATTCAGTGTGTTCCCAGTGCCGGTGTAGTCCATATAATACCGGTTATCTTCGGCCAGGCGGTAGTAACAACAGTTATCAATACCGCGGAACGATAGGGTAGGTCCCATTTCGCTGCCTTCGCCGGTATGGTTGTAAACCACATCAAGTATTACCTCAATACCGGCCTTATGCAGTTCTTTTACCATGGTTTTAAACTCGGTAACCTGCTCGCCGCGCACGCCGCTTGATGAGTAGCGGGCATCGGGGGCAAAAAAGCCGATGGTATTGTAACCCCAATAGTTAGTAAGCCCTTCTTCAACCAGGTGCCTGTCGTTCAAAAAATGATGGATAGGCATCAGTTCGATAGCGGTAATGCCCAGCTCCTTTAAATATTTAATAGTTACCGGATGACCGATGGCCGCGTAGGTGCCCCTGATCTCCTCCGGGATTTCGGGATGCATTTTGGTAAAACCTTTAACGTGAGCTTCGTATATCACCGAGTTATAATATTCTATACAAGGAGCTTTATCGCCCTCCCAATCAAAGTTATGGTCAATAACCACCGATTTGGGCATAAAGGCTGCATTATCGGTTTCACTAAAGCTCAGGTCTTTTTCATCGCTGCCTATCTGGTAGCCAAAAAGCGAATCGTCCCAGTTAATGGTGCCAGATATGGCTTTGGCATACGGATCAAGCAAAAGCTTATTGGGATTAAAACGGTGGCCGTTTTCGGGCTCGTAGGGCCCGCTTACACGGTAGCCGTAAAGCTGGCCGGGTTTTAAACCGGGAATATAGATATGCCAGATGAGTTCGGAATATTCGGTAATAGGGATCCTTTCTGTTTCTATTTCATCTTCGGGGCTGTGAAACAGGCAAAGATCAACACCGGTAGCGTTCTCGGAATATAGGGTAAAATTTACGCCCTTACCATCCCATGTGGCGCCAAGCGGGAATGATTTGCCAGGGTATGTTGTTATTTTCATAGGGGATACTGTCCGTTTTTTTTAAATCTTAAATGATCAGTTATTTAAGGAAAATGGGATTGATTTGTTTGGTTGTTAAAAAAAAATATTACGTAGCGATTGATAACGAAATTGTAAAAAAACGAACACAATGGTTGCTTTGGGTTTAAAATTGTTAATTTATAATTGATGGTTATAAATTAACTTATGTAGCTTTGTATATCTATTATAATAAACCTATGAGTAAAAAAATATTTGTAGTTGAAGATGATGCAGATCTGTCTGACGCGATACAGATGATCCTGCACCAAGAGGGGTATCAAACCGTTGCCTCGTTTGATAAAAACTCGATAAAGGGCGTTATATTACACATGCCGGATATGGTATTGGTTGATCATAAACTAAAAGACGGTTTTGGCAGCGAACTTTGTGTTGCCATTAAAAAGCATCCTTTAACGTACCACATTCCGGTAATATTGATCTCCGGTTATCCTGATCTGGCCGATATTGCCAAGGCATGCGGTGCCGACGCCTGGTTAAGCAAGCCATTTGAACTTGCGGATTTGACCCGGCTGGTTGATCATTATTTGAAACGCGCAGCTTAATTAATAGTTAAATTTAGTTTCCTGTCAGGGCCGGGTAATGTTAGGCAACTTAGCCCCTGGTTATGCTATTGATGATAGCCGCCGGTACCAGGCAAATATTAAATAAGGTGTAGTTCACTTTATTTTGCCAAACCTGAATTTTTTATCTGCTTATCCTGTAATTTTGCAAAAAATATAACCATAAAGCTTGCGCCTATCATGGCAAAAAGCATGTCTGATTGCGTATCCCAGATATCGCCCTAGGTGCCTAAAAATGAATCGCCGCTTGAGCCGGAAGCCACGGATACAAACCACTCTATAAACTCATATAATACGCTGATGGTGGTACAAACGCAAACGGTTAGCACGGCCAGCCAGCCGCGTTTTTGAATAATGTTTTTCCTGATAAATAGTTCCCGGGCTATCAGGGCAGGTACAAAGCCCTGGGTAAAATGGCCAACTTTATCGTAGTTATTACGTGCCTGGTGAAAAATATCTTTTACCCAATCAAACAGCGGCACAAGCGCGTAGGTATAATGGCCGCCTATAAACAAAACATAACAATGCGCCAGTATCATGATGTAGGTAAAATAGCTGAACCTGAATTTATTGAATGTTAAAACCAGGGCGATAAAACCTAAAATTGCCGGAAAAACTTCCAATATCCAGGTAAAATAATCATGCGGATATATGGCCGAGCCTATTAAGCCGGCAAAAAACAAGAACACTAACAGGTAGTATTTTTTCATGCTACAATATGGGTATTAATTTCGGATAGTCGCAACCAGCCCGATGATTTGTCGCGCCGGTACCGCGTTGTAAAGGGATACAAGTGTTAAATTTGAGTATTAAACCTAATAAAGATGAAAGACAACAGCATCGACAACCCATTGCATAAACTGTCGAACCCGGCACAGCGCGCCTTAGCCAACGCCGGAATAACGGATATAAATCAGTTAGCTGCCTGGCGCGAAGCTGATTTTATGAAATTACATGGCACAGGCAAAAAAGGCCTGCAAATACTTAAAGCATTAATGGCCGAAAGGAATATTGCGTTTAGGCAAATGTAAATGCACTATCAGCTTAAATTGATATCGGGTGTTCCGGTCGTTTTTCTTTTCGACCTGATTTTCAATAGCTGGTATAAAACGCCTATCACAAATACGGCAACAAGCGTCATCAGGCCCATTTTTGCTACGGGATCATTAGGGTCTGCGGCCAGCGGATGACTGATGGGTAGCCTGGTTAAGGTTTCGATAGTAGCCGGTATCATAGAAAAAAACAAGGTGAGCGACATGATAAAAACCTGTACATATTCGGCCGACTTGCCTAAAAAGCCAATTGATTTGGCGTAAATACCCAAAGGCAACACTACTAAAACGATAATAGCCAGGCCATGGCCCGCAGTAAAGTGCCCAGTTTTCATGATGGGAAGGGCTGTAAGGCAACCGATAACAGTAAACAGGATATACAATTTGCCGGGACCGCTTTTAGGATCGATTTTTCCCTGGCGAAACAAAGCATAAAGGGCAACAAGTACGGCAAGGATACTGATAGCAGTGTGAAAAATTCCGAGTGGGGACAGGTGATTAGGCATGATGTGATGTTTTAAGGTGATAGCATGTGTTTAAAACTACCGGTTGTGCCACCGGTAGTTCTAAGCTACATAAATGCCGTTACATTTGCAAGTTGCTATTAAACAAGCGGTTATTTTAAGGCCTTGGCTATAGCTTCTTCGGTTACCTTTGCCATAATTTTATAGCCCGCCACATTGGGGTGTACACCATCGGTTGTTAATTCGGCCTTTTGCCCGTTGCGCTCATCGGCCAGTGGCGAGAAATAGTCGAGCAAGGTAAAGTTATTAGCCTCGGCATAGGCCTTAATTTCTTTGTTTAAGCTGATAATCTTATCGGCCGGTTTAAGGCCTTTACGCCATGGATAATCAAATACCGGGAGGTACTGGCAAAGGATTACTTTGATACCATGCAGCTTAGCCAATTCGGCCATCGAACGTATATTATCCATAATAGTTTGGTTGCTCACGTGCCCGGTATTCGCGGCAATATCGTTACTGCCGGCCAGTATAATAACCGCTCTGGCTTTTAAATCAATTACATCCTGCCTGAAACGTATCAACAACTGCGGCGAAATCTGACCGGCAATGCCACGGTCGAGATACTGGCGGCCGGCAAAAAAATCGGGCACCCTGGCCTTCCAGAACTCAAATATCGAACTGCCTAAAAACACCACGCGTTTTTCGCCGGGTTTGGGTTCGCCTAACTGTTGGTTTTCTTTTTTGTAGTGCGATAGGGCAGCCCAATCGTCTTTAAAATCTTCTTTTGCGGTATCAGGTTTGCTTTGTTGGGCAAACAGGTTCACGGAAAAAAAAATAGCCAGTACCAGGGAGTAAATGTATTTCATAGCTGCTTTTTCGGTTTAAACAAAAATAGCGGAAATTTCTCCGCCGCAGTAAGGTTATGTTAGGTGCACGAAAGGTGCAGCAAAGGAGAGCCAACAGTATGTGAAAAGAACTATTTTTTTGATGAAGAAAAATGGTTTTAATGCTGCATTCTTAATTAATTAAGTTTGTTTAAAATAAAATTAATTAATAGTTATAAAACCTTTGCACTGCTTTCTTGTTATCAGTGTATATCTATTAACACTATGAAAACTTTTAACGAGCATGAGTCAGTAATTTACACAGATGCCCAGGGTAATGTAATTGATACATTTGTGATATTTGATACCGATAAAACTACCGGCCTCACACACATCAATCACATGAACTTAAGGGTGCCAACTGATAGTTTGCAACTACACCCGGCGTCTATTGCTAAATGGAATTTACCAATGAAAGACGCCTTTAGCTTCCAGATATTTAAAAAATTGAAAGATAAATACCAGGAGCCTGCCATCCCTACTGTAAAGCGTACATTAACTGCCGAGCCCGGTTACAAACTGGCAAAAGCTTCTTAATAATTAAACCAAAATATTTTTCAATAAAAAACTCCGCCCTCTGAGCAAGCAGGACGGAGTTTTTTTTATGAGCCGAGTAATGGCATTATCGGGCATTTACAAGCAAGAGATGGCCATGAAATTTGTTTGGACAAACAAGTTATCAAACAATTATCCCATAATACATGGTAATTATAAAGCACGCCCAAAGCGAATGTATCGTTCTTTAGATTATTAAGGCGAGTTTTTTTCGTTTAATCAGCAACCAGTTTCTACGTTAATTGAGTTAGCCTATTTGAAAGCTTGCCTTTTGCGGGCATAATTATAATTTAAAGTTTATGTAAAATGATTGTTATAATTCATTACATTGTACTTAAATTCATTTTTTAAAAAGTAGATGATTTTGGCTTAATTATGTCTGAAAGTATTGTAGGTATTTACGACGACAATGTTGCAACCTGGCTTGCCTTTAAAGAGGGCAGCTGGGATGCCTACACACAGCTTTATAATAACCATTTTAAAGTACTTAATAATTACGGGTACAAATTTACCCGCGACGTAAATATTATTGAAGATGCAATACATGACCTGTTTATTAAACTTTGGACAAACAGGGCAACCCTTGGAACCCCGGCATCGGTAAAAAATTACCTGTACAAATCGTTGCGCGGTATTATTTTTCGCAAAATGCAGGGGCAATCGCGTTTTGTCGATTTAGAATCGGAAACCGATTACAATTTTTCTTTCGAGATATCCTTTGATCACCAGATTATTGCCAATGAAGAGGAACGCGAGCTTCAGCATAAAATAAAAACGGTGGTAAAAACTTTGCCGGCCAGGCAGCAGGAAATCATCTACCTGCGTTTTTACGAAGGCCTGGGCTATGAAGAGATATCCGACATTATGGAAATCAACATCAACTCCACATACAAACTGCTCTACAAGGCATTCAATAACTTGCAGGGTGCGCTAAAAACCTCAAAACTGGTTATTGTTATTGGCCTTTATGGCTGTTTAGGTACCCATATTCACGCAAATTAAATTTATTTTTATTAAGGAGGGATAATTCCCGCATGCTCATGTATATAAGGTTAAAATCAGAAACTTATATAGCATGGAGATTGCAAAATACGGCACTTATACCCTACAGGATTTTTTAGATGATGACGATTTTATTCAGTTTGTTATCAGCCCTACTAAAAATGACATCAACTTCTGGCAATCGGTTACAGCTATGTATCCTGTGCAAAAAGAAAACATTGATGAAGCTGCCCAAATTATATTAGCCTACCGCAAGCAGGATGTTTTTACAAACGAAGCAAATCAACAAAAAGTCTGGAACCGTATTGAAGGTACTTTACACGGTAAAAAGGCAGAAAAACAAAAAGTATTCCGCTTAAACACATTCCTGCGTGTAGCAGCAATGATCTTATTGGTATCATCAGCAGGCATAGCTTTCTGGATGCTGAAATACAACTCGAAAAATGAAGTAGTTACCGCTTTTGGCGAATTGCGGACAGTTACCCTGCCAGATAATTCGATAGTGATACTTAACGGCAACTCCAAATTAACATATGCCAATAACTGGGACAAAAAGGCAAGAGAAGTTTGGATTAGCGGTGAAGGGTTTTTTAGTGTAAAACATATTAATAAAGACCCCCGCCATATAAAAGCTACCGAAAGATTTATTGTGCATTGCAACGATGTTAATATCGAAGTGTTAGGCACCTCCTTTAACGTACGTAACAGGCATAATAAAACCAATGTAGGCCTGGTAAGTGGTAAAATTATGCTCGAATATCTCGACCAGGCATCGCACGATAACCGGTTGCTGGTGATGAAACCGGGCGATTACGTGGAATACGCTCACCGGAAAGTGGTAACCCAAAAGAAGCTTGCTGTGCCCGAGAAATTAACACAGTGGACAAACCACCAATTACTTTTTAACAATGCTACGTTATCACAAATCGGCGAAGTCATGACCGACGATTATGGGTATCACATTGATTATACCGACCCGGCTATTGCCAATCTGAAAATTGAAGGTGAGATAAGTGTATCAAACGTTGACGAACTTTTGGAAACAATCTCAACTACGTTATCGGTAAAGGTCACCCAATCAGACAAAAAGATCACAATCACAAAAAATTAACCCCTAAACAACTCATTTATGCGAAAATTTGACTTTTCAACTTTTTTAAAATGTTGCTGTTTCTTGTTGGTGTTGCTTGGCCAGTCGGTTTACGGCTACGCCCAGCTGGCGCTTACCAGCAATAACAGGTTTCATACCAAAGCCCCGGGCTACGCCATGCAGCAGGTTGCCGAAAACAAAGTGCTGTTAAAGGATGCGCTTGAAAACATCAAAAAGCAATTTAATGTGCAAATTGCTTACCAGGAAGGGTTGTTGGATAATAAATTTATCCCGGTTAGCTTATTTAACAACGCCAGGCAGTTTAACCTTGATGACAACCTGAAACAATTATTATCATTTTTTCAGCTGGAATACCGTAAAATCAGTAACAGCCAAATCTCTATCTATTCGATAAAAGAAACAGCCGTTTATACGGCTCCCGTAGTTGCCGCTGTTTTAATAGGCAAGGTGGTTGACGAAAAAGACGGCCTGCCGGTTATAGGCGCATCGGTATATCTGAAAGCCGATCCTAAAATCGGGACTTCGACTGATGTATCCGGTAATTTTAAACTGGTTGTTCCGGATAAATTCACCGGGAAACCATTAACCTTATTGGTTGCTTACATTGGTTATAATAAAGAGGAAGTTACTGTAACCGATTTATCATTGCCTGTTCAAATAAAACTGAAACAGAATAACAGCACCCTTAACGAGGTTGTGGTAACTGCACTCGGTATCAGTAAGCAAAGAAAATCATTAGGCTACTCTGTTACCGAAGTTAAAGGAACCGAGTTTACCCAGGCCCGCGAAAATAACGTTGCCAATGCTTTAACAGGTAAGGTTGCGGGCGTAAATGCTGCTGGTTTATCAACAGGCCCCGGCGGTTCAAGCCGTATAGTTATACGTGGTAATGGTGGCCTTGCAGGCGATAACCAACCCCTGTACGTGGTAAACGGTATGCCTATTGATAATAGTGTACCGGGTGGTGCGCCAACTGTTAATGGTATTACCAACAACGTTGACCGTGGTGATGGTATAGCTGCTTTAAATCCCGATGATATTGAATCTATCAGTGTGTTAAAGGGAGGTACTGCAGCAGCTTTGTACGGTTCGCGGGCCGCAAACGGTGTTATATTGATTACCACCAAAAAAGGAAGGGTTCAAAAAGGGGTAGGAATTGAATATAATTCAACCGCTACCTATGATAATGTTGCAGTTTTTCCTGATTATCAATATGAATACGGACAGGGTGACGGAGGCGTAAAACCGACAACGCTGGCCACCGCCCAGGGTACCGGCAGGCGTTCATGGGGTGCAAAAATTGACGGTTCGACAGATTATGTTGCTGTTGATGGTAAAACACACCCTTATACGGCTCAAAAAAATAACCTTAAAAATTATTATCAAACCGGAAGCACCTACACCAACAGCGTTGCATTTTTGGGCGGAAATGAGGCCATCACATATCGTTTCTCGGCTGCCGACCTGAATAGCAAGGGTATTTTGCCAGGTACAACCTATGATCGTAAAACCTTTAACCTGGCTTTAACCAGTAAGTTAACCAGCAAAATATCTATTGAAGCATTAGCGCAGTACAACATCGAAACGGGCCACAACCGCACCGGCGCAGGCGATGCATTGGGCAACCCTAACTGGACCCCACTTGAGGTTGCTAATACCGTTGATGTGCGCTGGCTTAAACCCGGGTACGATGCCAATGGTAATGAGCAGGTGTGGAATGATGCCGCCATCGCTTCAAACGGTTACTTTGTGATTAATAAATTTAAAGAAGATGACGTAAAAGACCGCTTTATAGGCCAGGGATCAGTATCGTACACGCCGATAACAAACCTGATTTTTAAAGCCACCCTAAGTCGCGACTTTTTTAATTACAATTATTCAAACATATTACCTACCGGTACATTGTACGTTCCTAACGGGCAATACCAGGCTATAAAATCAGATGTTTCTGAAACCAACGAACTGGTAACTGTATCGTACAAAACAAAAATTGTAAGCGATTTTAATGGCGCGGTATTAGGTGGCGTAAACAGCCGTAAAAACATCACCAATCAGCAAACCGTAAATGGTTCGCAGTTTGTTATCCCTTATTTTTACAGTTCAACTAACCTTGCTACAACGTCAACTACTCCTTATAACGCCAAAATAGTAACCAACTCGATATTTGGTTCGGCCGATTTCGACTACAAAAGCCTGGTATTCTTATCGTTCACCGGCCGGAAGGATTGGTTTTCGACATTAAGCTCAAAAAACAACAGCATTTTTTATCCAAGTGTGGGTGGTAGCTTTATATTGTCAGATGCTGTTACGCTGCCCCAGTTTTTTACCCTTGCCAAATTAAGAGCCTCCTGGGCGCAGGTAGGTGGTGGTGCACCTGATCCTTATGTAATTAATCTTACTTATAGCAATGTTCCAAGTGCAGGACAGCCATTGCAAAATGTTACCAGCAATAACATTACCAATAGCGCCCTCAAGCCCTACACCTCTACAACTACCGAGGCCGGTCTTGAACTGCAGATGCTGCAAAATCGCTTAGGTATTGATGTTACCTTATATGATCGTAAAACAACAAATGATATCGTAAATACAGCTATCTCATCAACTTCGGGTTATAATAATGTGATCCTCAACGTAGGCGAGGTACGTAACAAAGGTATTGAGGTTGCTTTAAACGGTTCGCCAATAAAATCAAAAGAGTTTAGCTGGAATGTTAACTATAATGTTGCATATAACGACAATAAGGTAGTAAAACTTGCCCCTGGCCTCTCAACCATTCAAATGGCGACATCGGTAAATGGGTACGCGCTGTTAAATAATACCGAGGGAATGTCATTCGGTACTTTATATGGCACACATATGGTGAAAAACAGCAGCGGGCAAGTGGTATTCAATTCAACCACCGGCTTGCCTGTACAATCATCATACCAACCGCTTGGCAAAAGCGTTGCCCCGCTTACCATG
This sequence comes from Mucilaginibacter ginsenosidivorax, assembly GCF_007971525.1. Lineage (NCBI taxonomy): Bacteria > Pseudomonadati > Bacteroidota > Sphingobacteriia > Sphingobacteriales > Sphingobacteriaceae > Mucilaginibacter > Mucilaginibacter ginsenosidivorax. The sequence continues at coordinate 565,602 of NZ_CP042437.1, read as the reverse complement.
GGCTTAACTAACGAATTCAGGTACAAACGCTTTTCATTGAACTTCCTGCTTGATGGCAAGTTTGGTAATAAGGTGTTCTCATTAATGGAAGTATATGCTACCCGGTTAGGTTTAATGAAATCAACGCTGCCCGGTCGTGAAAATGGTTTAGTGCTAAACGGTGTAGACCAAACCGGAGCTGCTTATACTCGCACTGTTCCGGTAAGTGGCTTACGTACATATTACGACAACTATAAAATTTATTCAGACCTGTTTACACATGATGGAAGCTTTGTAAAACTTCGCCAGGTTATTTTGTCATATAATTTGCCCGGCCTTGATCTTAAAAAGGTTCATATTCAGTCGGCAAGTATTTCGTTGGTGTCGCGTAACCTGTGGACGCTTTACAAAAAGACAAAGAATTTTGATCCCGAGGAAAGCTTCACCAACAGCAATACGCAGGGTTTTGAATCCATTGGTTTGCCGCGTACCCGCTCACTTGGTGTAAACCTGGCCGTTAAATTCTAATATCTAAAGTTGATTAAGATGAAAAGACACATATCAAAATATACTTCGTGTTTGCTGTTGATGCTTGGCATTATAGCTACACAATCATGTACTAAAAACTTCGATACGCTAAACGTAAATCCCAACGCATCGTCAAAAGCTGTTCCGCAATACATTTTTACCAAAGCCGAGTACGATGGCACCGCCCGCATGCTCGATTTATTGCTGGGTACCATGCAGTATACCACCAGCTTTAATGATGTTGCAGGTTTTGGCTCTAAATACGTTTTAGCTCAAAGCCAGCAGTCGTTTGCGGCGTTCGCCAACGCTTATCCTAACGAGATAAATGAGCTGGTTGAAGTAATTAAAGCGGCTGGTACCGATGCATCGCAGGTTAACCTGGTTGCCGAGGCACGCATCTGGCGGGTATATTGTTTTAGCAGGCTTACCGACTTGTATGGCGATATCCCATATTCTCAGGCAGCGCAAGGCTATAACGGCTCAATTTACAAGCCAGCCTACGATGCGCAAAAAGATATTTATGCCGATATGCTAAAAGAACTTGACCAGGCCGCTACGTCGCTTGATGCCAGCAAGGCTACTTTTGGCGCTGCCGACCTTATTTACGGTGGAAGTACCGACAAGTGGAAAAAATTCGCCTACTCGTTAATGTTAAGATGTGCCATGCGCATGACCAAGGTTGATATAACTTCGGCGCAGTCATGGGCCACAAAAGCCATTGCCGGCGGTGTGATATTAAACGATGCCGACATTGCCAAAGTGTCGTATGTTGGGTCGGGCCAGGATATCAACAAAAATCCCTTAGCAAATGATTTGTGGAACAGTGATTATATCGCTCAAAACGGCAGTACAAATACAGAAGGCGGTAAATACCAGGATGCATTTATAAGCTATCTGAAAGCCAATAAAGATCCCCGCCTTGGTGTAGTGTCAATTGTTTACAATAGCGGCGTTGCAGATACTACTTCATCAATACAAAAAGGTATGTCGGCTTCGTTAAATGCAAAGCCTGCTGATTTTGTAACTTACTCTGAACCTAATCCTAAAACTATCCTGCTTTTAAACTCTCCGCGTTTGGTATTTACCGCTGCCGAAAGCTATTTCTTGCTGGCAGAGGCAGCATCCAGAGGTTGGTATAGCGCTGCTACTGCATCGTCGTTGTACGAGAGTGGTATCGCTGCATCTATGCGCCAGTGGGCTATTATCGGCGGCAGCGCGGGCGCTATAAGCGATGCCCAGATTAATACCTATATCAATTACCATAAGTTTAATTCGGCAGGTACCCTTGATCAAAAAATGGCGCAGATTTATACCCAGTTTTGGATTGGAATTTTCCCGGATGCACAGGAGGTATTTGCTACTTACAGGCGTACCGGGTATCCGGCTTTGGTACCTAATAATTATGTAGGCAATGCCACCGGCGGCAAAATATTCCGGAGGATGTTGTACCCGATATCCGAGCAAAATCTTAACGCCGCATCCTACGCAGCTGCAATAGCGCGGCAGGGAGCCGATGATTTCCTTACGAGGATGTGGTGGGATAAATAATGCATTCGTGTTAATAAATTGATAGATTGGTTTAAGGAAGGGTTTGGCTGCCCTTCCTTTTTATTTTAATAACGGGTTTGGGTTTGGTTAAACTGGCCTGTTTTAATTACAGGCCTTACCGCGGCCAGGTTGAAACGCTTTATGCGGGTAATTCAGATGGTTATTTTCGGTGGATTGAATTGGTTTCACGATCCCAATCGGTTGTTTTGTAATAAAGTTAACGATTGATAAATAATTTGAATTAAGGTGCTACTTTTATCCGCAAGGAAAAGTAAACCATCTATCAATTAAGTTATGTTCAAATCGTTATTGTTAACCGTGTTTTCATTTTTGGTTACTGCGCAGTTAAGCAGCGCCAAAGTAAGCCTGCCATCTGTTTTTAGCGATAATATGGTTTTGCAGCAAAAAACCAAGGCTGCTATTTGGGGGAAAGCCGAAGCCGGTAAAAAGGTAGTGATAACAACAACCTGGTCGGACAAAAAATACAGTACCATAGCAGATGCCGACGGAAACTGGAAAATAAAAGTTGGAACCCCATCTTATGGCGGGCCTTTTACCATCACCATTTCGGATGGAGAGGCGCTGGAGTTGAAGAACGTAATGATAGGTGAGGTGTGGTTATGCTCGGGCCAGTCGAACATGGAAATGCCTGTTGCAGGTTGGGGAAAGATAAATAACTATGAAAAAGAAATAGCCGGGGCCAATTACCCCAATATTCGCTTGTTGCAGGTTGAGCATATAACCAGCAGTGTACCCCTGGCCGATGCAAAAGTAACCAAAGGCGGGTGGGTGCCCTGCACGCCCGAGAATGTGGCCGAATTTTCGTCGGTTGCCTATTTTTTTGCAAGGGAAATTTATAGCAAAACAAATATACCCATAGGTTTAATTCACACCTCATGGGGCGGAACTATTGCCGAGGCCTGGACAAGCGGCACTGCTTTACGAACTATGCCTGAGTTTGTTGAACCTGTAACCACCGTTGAAACAGAGAATAAAGAAGAAGCCCAAAAAGCTTACGTGCTTAAGGCGCAGCAATGGCAAAACCTTATTGCCGAAAAGGATTCGGGATATAACCAGGGTAAGCCGGTTTGGCTGGCTGCAGATCTGGATGTTGCTAAATGGCACGATATGGTTTTGCCGGCTATTTTGGAGAAAACCTTGCCAAATTTTGATGGCGTTATCTGGTTACATAAAAAAATAGTTGTTCCGGATGATTGGGCGGGCAAGCCGGTTAAATTAAGCTTGGGCGCGGTAGATGATGCCGATATTACCTGGTTCAACGGCGAAAAAGTTGGCGAAACTGCGGGTTACAATACGCCAAGGATGTATACCATACCCGGTAACCTGGTTAAGGCAGGAGAAAATATAATTACCATCCGCGTGTTTGATGGCTCAGGCAATGGAGGCCTTTATAGTGATGCCAAATTACTATACCTGGCTAATGATAATGGCCAGCAAATTCCGTTAAACAATGCCTGGCAGTATCGTATAGGTATGAACCTTAAAAACATGCCGCCTTTTCCAACCGATCCTAAAAGCCCCAACAGGCCTTCTGTTTTGTTCAACGCGATGATTAACCCTTTTATCCAGTACGCTATTAAAGGCGCAATCTGGTACCAGGGCGAATCAAACTCGGGCAGGGCGTACCAATACCGTCAGTTATTCCCCACCATGATTAATGATTGGCGTACCAGGTGGGGCGAGGGTAACTTCCCGTTTTATTTTGTACAACTGGCCAATTACTACATCACCGAACCACAGCCATCAGCTTCAGATTGGGCCGAATTGCGGGAAGCGCAACTTAAAACGCTCTCGCTGCCAAATACAGGGATGGCCGTTGCTATTGATTTGGGCGGGTATGATATCCACCCAAAAAACAAGCAGGAAGTAGGGCGTAGGCTGGCACTGGCTGCCCTTGCTAAAACCTATGGCGAAAAGGTTGATTACTCGGGGCCAATATTTCAAAAGTATGCCGTCAATAATGATAAAATAACGCTTTCCTTTAAATTTGCAGACGGCCTTAAAACCACCGACGGCCAGCCACTAAAAGGATTTGCCATAGCCGGTGCCGACCAGAAATTTTATTGGGCCGATGCCGCAATTGTTGGCGATAAAGTTGTAGTGAGCAGTCCGCAGGTTACCAACCCGGTAGCGGTGCGTTACGCCTGGGGAATTAACCCGGTATGTAATTTATACAACGCAGCGGGTTTGCCTGCATCGCCGTTCCGTACTGATGAATGGCCGGGTGTTACTTTAAATAAAAAGTAGTTTAGGGGCAGGGAGATCCATGTAAAGTGGGTTAACATAACTTAACAGAATTTGAATTTTACTTTTATAATTATTTGATAATAAGTAGTTTGTATTTTATCATGGTTAACACTAACCTGGCGTTTTACACAACTTAATCATACCCAAATGTTTGTCCCGTTGCCGGCCAAAAAAGGTGTCGGAACGAAACTCTGAAGGGGAAATGACAACGATTTAATCGCCAATGTCATGCCGAACTTGTTTCGGCACCCCACATGCTAAGTGTACTTCATGCGGGTCACCTGTCCTGTGGGATCCCGAAACAAGTTCGGGATGACTTTCGTTTTTCAACTTGTCATGGGGGTACCTGTCGAACCATCGCGGGCAAAGGCCTCTCCGCGCGGCTCTTCGACAGCTTCATGGAGACTGGGCCTACGCACCTCGACAGTACAACATGTCATAGATAACCTGTCGATAAATAGCGCGCAAATAAATATTTAACTACGTTTGTCGTTTCTTTAGTTATGATTTATTTCCATAGCCTTCCTGGCATATTTATACGTCGTTCTCAAAAGGTACGAAAAAATTATTACCTAAAATTTGTTTCGTACGAAAATATTCCTACCTTTGAATTGTTATGAGTGAAACACAACAAAACAAGCAGCTTGAACCTACAAAATCTGAACTGGAAATATTACAGGTTTTATGGGAAAAGGGCCCGTCGACCGTTCGTGCGGTTAATGATGAGTTGCTGAAGCAGAAAGAGGTAAATTACACAACCACCTTAAAGTTGATGCAGATTATGGCCGATAAAGGTATCCTTAACCGGGACGAAAGCCAGATGAAGCATATTTACAGTGTGGCCGAAGAGGAGCAAAAAACTAAATCGCATTTGCTGGATAAGTTTGTCGATTCGATGTACAAAGGATCGGCAAGTAAACTGGTGATGCAGTTGCTGGGCAACAAAAAAACAAGCGACCAGGAATTACAGGAGATAAAAGAAATTTTAAGAAAACTGGAGGAATAAACCATGACTTACCTGAATGAATTACTGCCCCAGGGCTTCACCGCAGCGTTAAGCTATACACTGCTGCATTCGTTGTGGCAGGGTGTTATCCTTGCTGTAGTTACAAGCCTTATATTGGTGTTTACCCGCAGGCAGGCTGCGGCAAAACGCTACACGTTAATGGTAGGCGCGCTCATCTTATTTGCTTTAGCGGCCATAGGTACATTCATTTGGGAAATTAACCAAACAACGGTAGATAAAATATCGTCGGTCAGTTACATTTCGCATAATCAAACGCCGCAAATGCCTGTTTTGGGTGTTGCCGGGTTTACGCCAGGTTCGGCAATTGATAGAGGGATAAGCTATGTGAATACCCATGTCCAACTGATAGCTTTAATATGGTTTTTGGTGGTTTTTGCGCGCAGCCTCCAGTTATTGGCCGGGCTACAGGGGCTGCATCACTTGCGACGTAGGTCTGTTTTTACTGTTGATGACTATTGGAAAAAACGCGTCGCTTCATTGTCGCAAAAACTGGGAATAAAGCAAATGATAGGCATTGCCGAATCGGGCATAGCAAAAGTGCCTATGGTAATTGGCCATTTGAAACCATTGATCCTTATCCCGGTTGGTATGCTAACTGCCTTGCCTCCTGCCGAAGTTGAAGCGATCCTGGTACATGAGTTGGCGCATATCCGCCGGAGAGATTATTTGATAAACCTGTTACAAAGCTTCGTCGAGATCATTTTCTTTTTTAACCCGGCTGTACTATGGCTGTCGGCCCTGATCCGTGCCGAGCGGGAAAACTGCTGCGATGATATAGCCGTACTGGAAACAAGCAGCAAGGTAAACTACATCAGGGCCCTGGTAAGCTGCCAGGAGTTTAAGCTATCGGCACCAGCCTACGCCATGGCTTTTCCCGGCAAGCGCGATCAGTTGATTAACAGGGTTAAACGCATGGCATCGGGCAATAACCACAGCCTTAATATTCGCGAACGATCTGTTTTGGCCGTGTTATTATTAAGCGCCGGTTTGCTCACTATGGCTTTTAGCAATGCCAAAAGGATTGATAAAATGTTGATTAATACAGGTAAAACAGTATCGCATGCGGCTGTTTCTGTTAAAAAAGAACTGTTTCCTATAGATGATACCTTATCAAATCAAGCTGATTTAAAACCGGCTGATGCAAAGAAAGAAGCAAAAACAGCACTTACCGCATCGTTAGGTGCAGCTACCCCGGCTTCGGCAGATACACCGGCTAAAGCAAAACCATTGGATACCCTAAAAGGTAAATTAGGCAGATTGCATGGCCGCCTTGGAACACTAAGCGGGAAGCTTGATGAACAAAAAGAATTGGCAAAAAACGATTCTATCAACCAAAGCAGAACACAAACTGCAAAACCAACTGAGCCGGCAAATAGCGCTTATGGTTATGGCAACAAGCCTTATAATAAACAGGAGTATAAAACAGCTTACAAAGCCGACTATAAACCTTACCATGCACCAGCCGAACCAAGTATAGGAGAGGTGGTTACTGCCGAATTGAAAAAAGACGGGTTGATTGATGCTGATGCACCTAAGGTTTCTTTTAAACTTAGTCAAAGTGAAATGATCATTAACGGGGTAAAACAGCCGGATGATGTTTTTCAGAAATACAAGAAAAAGTTTGTGCCCGCGACAGGCAAAAATCAATGGACCTTGTTTAATAATTACGATACCGATACTAAAGTAACCACAACAGACAAGCCATAAGTGTTGTGTCATCGATAAATTGACGGATAGCCTTTAGCCAAAAGTCTTAAGTTCCAAGTCAAAGAAGAAAAAAATCAACTTTAGACTTACCGCTTAGTACTGTTGACTTAACACTAAATTATCCTGACTGCATGAATTTTAACCAACCCTAAACAGGCTAACGGAAATTGCCATGCCCAAAATTTGAAAAATATTAAGATTAAATAACAGATCGACCTAAAAGAAACCTCCTAACACACATCAATATGAAACTAAAAATTGCTGCTTTTTTAGCCGCCTGGCTTTTTATTGCCCCAACATTAGCTAATGCCCAGAATTTGATAACGATAACAGGTAAAATTAAAAGCAACGACGCCAGGCCGCTGGATGGTGCTACAGTTTATTTATACAAGCTTGCCGATTCGGCACTGGTAAAAACCAGCGTGGCCGATGCCATTGGTGGTTATGTTTTTAAGAATGTAAAAGCCGGACAATACAAGATAACTGTTAGCATGATAGGTTATCAAAATTATAAAAGTGCGCCTTTAAAGTTTGAAAAAGATGTGGCGCTGCCGGATGTTATTTTGCAGCTTGCCGGTAAAGAATTAAAAGAAGTAGCCGTTGTTGGCCAAAAGCAGTTGGTTGAGCACAAAATTGACCGCACTGTTGTAAACGTAGATGCCATGATTGGTAATGGTGGCAATACGGCTATGGATGTGCTTGATAAATCGCCTGGCGTAATCGTCGATCAGAATGGGGGGATCAGCCTTAACGGCAGCGGTAGCGTTAAAATTTATATCGACGACAAGCCTACCTACTTATCGGGAACGGATCTGCAAAACTACCTGCGCTCGTTACCGGCGTCAACTATCGACCAGGTTGAACTAATGACCAATCCGCCGGCTAAATACGATGCCGCCGGGAATGGCGGCGTAATCAACATCCGCATAAAAAGAAATAAAGCGAAAGGCTTTAACGGTGGCCTTAACATGAATTATACGCAAGGTAAGTACGGTAAAACCATCAACAGTTTTAATTTTAATTTCAGGGACAACAAAATCAATGTATTTGGCAACCTGGCCTATAGTACTTTTAATTCGTTTAATGACCTGGTTATTAACAGATACTTTTTAAACGATGATGGCAGCCCGGCCTCCAATTTTTTGCAGCACTCATTTATCCGCAGGCAAACAAAAAACCTGAACCTAAGGCTTGGGGCCGACTATTATGTATCTGATAAAACTACCATCGGCATTAATCTATTTGGCTTGTTGAATCCCGGCGATATCAATACCCGTAACACCAGCAAATTATTGGATGCGGCTAACGTGTTGGATTCGACTATTGTAGCCGACAATAAGGAGCATATTAACTTTAAAAACGGCAATGTAAATCTTAATTACCGCCATCAGTATAACAAAAAAGGGCAGGAGCTTACGGTCGACCTTGATTATTTGAACTACGACAACAGCACAAAGCAATCGTTCTTAAATACAGGCTATTTACCGGATGGAACAGAGATAAGTAACGACCTGCTTACCGGTAACCTGCCCGAAAATATCCACATCTATTCTGCCAAAACAGATTATACACATCCTTTAAATAACGGTATTAAACTGGAAGCCGGGCTTAAAATCAGTAATACACAAACCGATAATATTGCCAACTACTTTTATACCATCAACAATGTAACCAACCCCGATTATGGTAAAACCAACCACTTTATTTACAAAGAACAAATAAACGCCGCCTATATCAATACAAGTAAAGACTGGAAACGATTTTCGGCCCAAGCCGGCTTAAGGTTTGAAAATACTACATCAAACGGCCACCAGTTGGGCAATGTGCAGAAATCCGATTCGACATTTAAGCGAAATTATAATGGCTTGTTTCCAACCGTTTATCTGCAATATAAACTGGACACAGCAGGCAGCCAAAGCATCAGTCTGAATTATGGACGACGGATTGACAGGCCGTACTACGAGGATTTAAATCCATTTTTATCGCCGTTGGATAAGTTTACTTATTATACCGGTAATCCATTCCTTAAGCCATCGTATACCAACAACATTGAACTGGCCTATAACTGTAAAAACGTTACGGTAACCCTAAACTACAGCAATACGCAGGACGATGTAAACGAAACTATTGAGATAGTAAATGGTATTTATTATAGCAGGCCAGGCAATTTAGGCAGTATAACGGTAAAGGGCATAGCAGCCGATGCCGGTTTCGATCTTGCTAAATGGCTTAATTTTCACCTATATTCAAGGGTTTCCAATATTCACTCCGTAAGCGGGTTTTATACCGGCACCTTAAATACGCAGGGAACATACTTTTTTATAAGGCCGGTATTCAAGTTTAAGCTGCCCCATGATTGGACAACCCAACTGGATGGTGGCTATCAAAGCAGAGTAACTAACGCCCAGTTTGTAACGGTAAGCAGGGGGCGTGTTAATGCTTCTGTATCTAAAAAGTTTTCGCCATCGTTCACCCTTAGCCTGGTGGCCAATGATATTTTTTATACATTCAATGGCGGCGGTGTTATTAACAACCTGGCAAATACCCGCGCCAACTGGACTAATCTTTCCGACAGTCGTAACATAGCGCTGTCATTAAGTTATCGTTTTGGTAAAACCATTGCCGGCCTGCGCAAACACGACGCGAATGGTGCCGAAAGCGAGCAAAACAGGGTTAAGAACTAAAAGAAAGAATTAAGCCCCGGCTAATTTGTCGGGGCTTAATTCTTTAATGGATAAGTTATTTTTGAAACTGGCTGTTTAGCAGTTGCTCCCAGTCTTTTGCCTGGGTTTCCAGTTGTTTTAGCTTTAGTTCATTGTCAATAAATTGCTGGTAAAATGGTATGCTGCAAAGCTGCCGGTTTGCCTGGTCGGCAATTTGCAAAATGATTGATTTTACCGCCGTGCCATTCATGCTTTTTAAAACATAGCAGCGGGTAGCGTTATTCAGATCGTTTACAGTGAGGGTTTCCTGAGTTCCAAAAAGCAAGGCTTTGCCCGATTGCGCCCAGCCTATGATTTTATTGCCGATGAATTCCGACCGGCTTAAACTGAGGTGGTGTTCATTTGCAATTGCCTGCAGGCGCTGGTTTAGCGCCGCAAATCGTTTTTGTTTTGACCGGCGGGTGATGATCACTACCGGGATAATAAATACAGCTAATAGGGTGCCCGCAACCAGGGCATTTTCCGTTATATGGTTCATGCTTGATAATTAAAATTGAATAAATACGCGCTGTAATAAACGCGAAGAATTAAAAAAAATTAGATCAGCATGGATTTACCAGAAACCATGAAAGGGGAAAAGGATGAGCCGGTAAAACCGGGACGGCGGCACATTTGAAGCCTGGCTAATGTTAAGCCTTGCAAGCGTGTAAGGTGCACCCAGCTCAATAGCACTAAAAAAAGCTGCCGGATGTACCGTAACCTGTAATAGCGGTGCATTAATTTCGGTACCTGTCTCGGCAATTAATTGGTCATGGCGGGTGTTTTGTTTAACACTCGCTTTATTGCTGTCTTGTTTGCCGGTATAAGCGCGTACCTGTCCTGGTCCGCTTAAGTGTAAAGCGAAAAACAAGGTAACTACCAATAACGATTTCATTAACCTGGACAGCATGGGGCAAAGATAATGTTTTAGGAAAGATGAAGCAGGGAAATCGCGCTTAAACTTATTACCTCATGCAATAGCTTTTAATGTTGAGATAGGTAGCCCCTACGGGGCATAAAAGAATTTTAGACGTTTTATTCTACAAACGGGTAGCCTCTACGAGGCAAGCGCCTTGTCTCGTCCTCAAAAAAAAATTCACTTTTTTTTTAAAATCTTGCTATTTATTTACAGGTTGTTAGAATCTGTCTAAAAACGGAAATTATTCATTGCCGTTGACTTCAGTCAACGGTAAAAAAATTATAATTGCTGGCTTTAGCCAAATTATTCAAGCGGACTTTGGCTAAAGCCACTCACCTTTCAGCCATTATTCCGTTGACTAAAGTCAACGGCAATGATCTTTAAGTAATCTAAATCAAATTTAGACAGCCTCTTAGTATTGTGCCTCGTAGAGGCTACCCGTTTGTAATAAATGTCCAATGTGCTTTTTGCCCCGTAGGGGTTACCTTCTTTCTACATCAAGTTTTTAAAAGTGATTTGTTCCCAGGACGAAACGCATATGTGATAATGGTAACCAATCAAAACTATAAAAATCTAAATTTGGTCGCCTATTAACGAAACCCTTACTGCAAAATCAAAATATTGTATAAGTTTAGCCAATGAAATTTAGCGAAGCGGTTGTAAACAATAAAGATCACAACATTGAATGGATAAATAATTTGCGGCTGATCAGCATGTTTGCCGTTATTGTGTTACATACTGCTTCGCCCTTGCTCTTTGGCTATAAAAGTGTGCCGTTATTCAACTGGCTTACCGGCGATGTTTACAACGCGCTGGTACGTTTTGCGGTGCCGGTTTTTGTGATGATAACCGGGGCGTTATTGCTGCATCGTGAGTATGAGTTGGGCGACTTTTTGAAAAAGCGGATTGGCAGGCTCATTCTTCCTTTTTTGTTCTGGAGCCTGGTTTATGTTGCCTACCGGCTGTATAACGAGGAGTTTACGTTTACCGGTCATTTGTGGCCGGATGTGAAATTTGTTTTACATCAATTAAAATCAGGAGCTTATTATCATTTATGGTATGTGTACCTGTTAATAGGGCTGTACCTGTTTATTCCTGTTTTAAGTAAGTTTGTACAGCATGCTACCGAAAAGGAAATATTGTATTTTTTGGTGATCTGGTTTTTGGCGATGCTGTTGGCCACACCATATCTGAGCATCTTTAATACCGCTGTCGATCTTCATAATTTTACAGGCTATATTGGCTACCTGGTATTAGGGCATTACCTCACTTACAAGCGGTTCAACTTACGGGTGTTGCCGTACATTGCTGCACTTGTGTTCGTAGCCCTGGTGGCTTTAATTAGCTGGGGTACTTACTATTTGCAGGTAAAAGATCATGAGCTTAAAACCTTCTTTTATGAGCCGGTAGGCCCTTTTGTTGTTGCGTTGGCCACATGCGCTTTTTTGATAGCCAAATACACCAAAGTAAAACTTAATGCTACGGTGAAACGCGTTTGTAATAATGCCGGTAAATATACCCTGGGCATTTACTTAAGCCATGCCCTGGTGCTAAACATATTTGATTTAAACGATATCAATTTTACCATTTTTAACCCGGTGGTAAGTATTCTTTTAATAGCTTTTGTTTGCTTTTTACTGTCGTGGCTGTTGGTATATGGCATGAGCAAGGTGCCGGTAATTAAACATTTGGTTGGATAGCAACCAATACAAATAATTAATAAGCCGCAAACAATATCTGCGAAAAATCATTATCAAAACAAAATATAAAACCGGCCAATGGATTCAGTTACCCATATTACTTTAGGCGCCTGCATTGGCGAACTTGTATTGGGTAAAAAATTGGGCAAGCAAGCGCTGATGTGGGGAGCGATAGCCCAAAGCCTGCCCGATATTGATAGTGCCGGGGCTTTGTTTCTCTCTCCCGAACAGGCGCTTTTGGCTCATCGTGGTATAACCCATTCCTTAGTTTTCGCGTTAGTTGTTGGCCTGGCCTTAGCTTTTTTGGTTCGGCGGATACATCATAAGGTTTATGTGCCGTTTGTAACCCTGGCCCTGTTTTTTTGCCTGCAATTAATGCTGCACGATTTGCTGGATACCTGTAATGCCTACGGTACCGGCCTGCTGGAACCGTTTAGCCATCAACGGTTTTCGGTTAACCTGCTTTATGTGGCCGATCCTTTATTTACCACAGGCTTGCTTGTAGCCTTTGTAGTTTTGGTTTTTAAAAATATCCGTTATCAGGGCCGCGCGAAATGGGCTTTTGTAGCTATTGCACTTTCCGGGCTATATTTATGCTTAGCTGTGTTTAGTAAGTTGTACATAAGCGGCAGGGTACAGGCAACATTGAAAAAAGATGGGGTTCAACCTGGCTACTTAATTACACCAGCGCCCTTTACCAGCATGCTTTGGTACATTGTTGCACCGGTAAACAATGGTTATAACACGGCATATAGTTCGGTATTTGATGGTAATGCCAACGGTATTGCGTATCAATTCCATGCTAAAAATGATTCGTTATTAAATGGCGTTCAAAACAAAAACGTAGTAAATAGCCTGGTTACGTTTTCCGACAAATACTACACTATAACCAAAGCGGGAAATGATATCAATATCAACGTGTTGCGGTTTGGGCAGGTACAGGGCTGGGCAGTTGCCGATGCGCAGTTTGCGTTTAGTTACCCGCTAATTGCCGGTAAAAACCAGGCTATGCTGCTGCAAAAAGGTCGCCTGAGCGGCTGGAACGGTCATGCGCTTAAAATTTACGTTAAGCGAATACTGGGCAAATCAGTTATCGAAAATAAACCTAATCACAAAATTTAGCAATGAACTGGTATTTACCCGCAATTGGCATTTATGTTATCCTGGTTGTTTTTGTTTGTTTGCGTATATTATATGATATCCGCTCGGCAACTAAAACTTTCGCGTACTTGCTTATTACCATCCTTATGCCGGTTGTTGGTATGGTTATTTACTTTGCCGTGGGTGCCAATTACCGGAAAAATAAACTGTACTCCAAAAAAATAGTAAGCGACAGCAAGCTATTGGCCGAGATTCGTGAACAGGTGATACAGGAATCGGAAAGAAGTTGGAATAGCGGGGAAGAAGAGTTAAAAGGCTATAAAAAGCTTACCCGTATGCTGCTGAATGATAATAGCCCGCTAACCTGTAATAACGATGTTAAGCTTTACATTAACGGCGAGGAGAAATTCCCCGATGTAATAACTGCCTTAAAAAATGCCAGGCACCACATCCACATGGAATATTACATTTATGAGGATGATAACATTGGCAACCAGATAAAAGACATCCTGATTCAAAAGGCTTCCGAGGGTGTTAAAGTGCGTTTCATTTATGATGATTTTGGCAGCCGCTCCATACGCCACACCCTGGTACCCGAATTAATAGCCGGAGGGGTGGAGGCTTACCCTTTTTACAAGATCCTGTTTATAGCACTATCCAACCGTACTAATTACCGCGACCATCGCAAAATCATCGTAATTGATGGCTGCACAGGTTTTGTAGGGGGCATAAATGTAAGCGACAGGTATATTAACAACGGCAGCAAAAAGAAACTTTACTGGCGGGATACGCATGTGCGCATCAATGGCCCCGGCGTATATTATTTGCAATACCTTTTTATCTGCGATTGGAATTTTAGCTCGGGTAAAAAACTGGCTTTAGAGAAGAATTTCTTCTGCTCAACCAAAAGCGACAAAGGGCAGGCCGTAGTGCAAATTGCCGCCAGCGGCCCCGATTCGGATATACCTACTATCATGTTCTCGCTCATCCAGGCCATTGGTATGGCCGAAGAGGAACTGCTGATCACCTCGCCATATTTTATCCCCGGTGAAAGTATCCTTGATGCACTTAATGTAGCCGCGCGTAGCGGCGTTAAGGTTAAACTACTGGTTCCGGGCAAGTCCGACTCGGCATTGGTAAACGCCGCAGCCCGGTCGTATTATGGCGAGATTTTAGAGGCAGGTGTCGAAATTTACCTGTATCGCAAAGGATTTGTACACGCCAAAACCATAGTTGCCGATGGGCAACTGGCCATTGTTGGCACCGCCAATATGGATCACCGGAGTTTTGAACTTAATTTTGAAGTGAACAGCATGATATATGACGATACAATAGCCGGCCAGTTAAGCGATGCTTTTTACGCGGATATTAAAGATGCCGTTAAAATTAACCCTAAAACCTGGGCCAAACGTACCCTGTTTAAACAACTGCCCGAAAAGCTCATCAGGCTTTTATCGCCATTGTTGTAGCTATTGCGTAGTAACCCTTAAACTCAATGTATCTGTTTGCATAGCCGTAAATATGCCCAGGCCGTTGGTTACATTGGTGGGCTCGTTGAGCAAAGCCTGCGAATCGCGGGTGATATTGGTTGTTAGTATGTTGATGTATTCCTGGTTTACCCGCATTAATATCACTTTATAATGGCCGTAATAGTTAAACGACGATTGTACCAGGTTGTAATACGATGCCCGCTCGGCGTTAATCTGGAAGCTGGGCTTATTATTACTGCGGATGTAAGATATATAATAGGGATCGTTGTCAAGATTTTTGAACACCAGCAGGTGGTACAGCGAATCTGGATTACTCCATTTAATGGTAGCCCTTGTTACATCGGCATATAAAGGGTTAATGGTGCTTAACACATGAAAAACACTATCAGATAACGTAAAATTCTGCGGTTTGCCCGGCATAATGGTAGTGGCGCTAATTGCTACGCCGGCATAGGTAAACTGCATGGTATACGTTTTACCGGTGGTGATAAACGATTGATCGGCATAGGTATACGTGCCGCTTGCGCTTTCGGTTAATTTAACGCTTTTGCTGCCGTCAGATACGCTGATGCTTAAACCTGTAAGTGCCGCGCCGTAAGTTGTAGTATCGGTAAGGGCCTTTTGCTGGTAAACTTTAATACTTAACACCTGGCCGGGGATAAGGTATGATTCAACCACCGGTTTGTTGGTGGCCAATATATCCGACTGATTTTTTTTACACGATGCCAGCAGTATTAAACTGCCCATTAAACTCAATGCGATATAGCGTGTATATGTTTTTATTTCCATCTTAAGCTGAGTGTTAGGTTGGGGGTAAAGCCCAGGTAATTTACATTGGTGGTTATCACCTGGTTATTTTGCACCTGGTACTCTTTATACCAGGTATTAGTATGGTTGTAAACGTTGAAGAATGACAGGCCTATCGAGCCTACTTTATGACCATCAATCTTCAGCAGATCATACGATACCGACATATCCAGACGATGGTAGGCGGGCAGGCGTTCGCCGTTTTTGTCGCTAATGTTCAGGTAAGTTTTACTGTTACCGTCGGCTGTTTGAATGGTATAGGTTGATAGGGGGGCAGTATATGGCCTGCCGGTGCTAAACAGGAATGTTGCTGCAAAGTTAAACCTGTTGTAATGGTACATATTGATGGATTTAAACTCATGCCTTACATCCTGGTTGGCATCGTAATAATAATCGCCGAAAGCTGCAAATTTATTCTGGGCTTTGGCAAGCGTATAGCTTACCCAGCCGGTATAGTTGCCCAGCTTTTTTTGTATCAGTAATTCAACACCGGCATCGCGACCGGTACCTGTATAAAAATCTTCGGTTACGGTTTGCGTTTGCGGCGCGGCCATACGGAAACCGCCACCTCCCGTTTGGGTTTGCTTCACCGTATATTGCGTAAGCCCGGTTAAGGTTTTGTAATAGCTTTCTACACTAATCAAAAATTCATCATTTTCATAGCTAAGGCCGCCTATATAATGCCGGGCCATGCCAACCGGGATATTGTCGCCGTTGGATAGCACCCAAAAGTTACGGTCGCCGGCAAGGATGTCTTGTCGTATTACCTGGTTTTCAAACTGGTAAAATTGCCCGGTAGCACCCTTTACCGTAAAATGCTCGTTCAAATTATAGCTGGCTGATAGCCGGGGTTCAAAATAAGGCTTACCCGTCGGGCCGTAATAGCTGGCCCGCAAGCCCGGCTGGATGTGGAAGTTGTTGTTTGGGTCGATAGAAAGCTCGGCATAAACACCTTCCAGCATGGCGTTGTTATGCTGGTTAATCAGTTTGCCGGTATCGTTTTGGGTGTATTCGTAATCAATTTTTTTATAGTTAACAAAGCCTCCAAAAAGCAGCTTGTAAGTTTCGCCGGCTTGCCATTCCCATTCAGATTTATAGCCAACATCTTTCAGATGGTTGGTTTCTACCGTGCTGTTGCTAAAAGTGTGGGCAATGCCATTACTATCCAGCAATGAGCCGCCCGAACTGGCGCGTTCCCGGTTGTTGAAATACGAGGAGTAGGTAATGTAATTGTTGGAGTACAGTTTTTTACCCCACTGCCTGAACCATTTTACACTGCTGCCCAGGTTGCCATATTTGGTATAATCGGTAATGCCAATTCCGCTGCCCGAACCTGAAAGGCCTGGCGGCAGCCCGAGGGTACGGCTGTTATCGGTTTTATCGGTTCCGGAGTAATAGCTTACCGAAAGTTTATCCTTATCGCTGATGGTATATGTGTATTTGGCGTTGGCATCGTAAAAATACGAGGCAGGCGTTACCTGGTTGGCAAAGCCGCCACCACCTCGGCCGCCAAAACCGCCTCCACCGCCTCCCTGGAATGTTGTTGTCTGGTTAAACTGGTTAAATATCTTGTTATAAAAAGGCCCCTGGTATGATCGCCTGATGGAAAGCAATAAGGTTTCATTTTTGGAAAGTGGTGTCTCCAGGAAGCCGCTCGCGCTTAGTAAGCTCAGGTCCACACCCATATTGGTTTCGTTTTTATTGCCTTCCTTGCCGTTAATTTCGGTAACGCTTGATAGCCTTCCGCCGTATTTGGAGGTAAAGCCACCTTTATACAGCTGCACATCCTTTACCGCGCTGGCGTTAAAGGCGCTAAAGAAGCCATATAAGTGATCAACCTGGTAAACGGTAAAGCCATCCAGCAAAACCAGGTTTTGATCGGGCGTACCGCCACGCACATAGGCCCCGGATGATGATTCGTTTGTGCCGCTCACGCCAGGCATCAGCTGGAAGGCGCGTAGAATATCCTTATCGCCCATGGTTGGCAGTTTATCTAAATTTGCCGGCGAAAGCTGGAGCACGCCCACCTGCCTGCTATCAGTGTTCATAACTCCGCTTTTTTTGCCGGTAATATTAACTTCATTTAATGTATTTAACGATGCGTACAGCCCACATATAAGCGTGTTGTTGATTTTATCGCTGCTAAGCCTGAAATAGTCTGTTTGGTAGCCCGAATAAGATACTTCTACCACGCAAGTGTCTGAGGGTACCCGTAAAAAAGTAAAATAACCATCCGAATTACTCATTGCGGTGAGGTCGGAGTTCCGGATCTTCACTGAAGCCGATGGGAGGGATTCGCCGGTTAGCTGATCAATCACCCGCCCGTTTATGCTGAACATGAAATGTTTGGGGGCTATCTTTGGCGCTATGTCCGGGTCGTCATCATCGGTCTTTTTCCGTTTTATTTTGGCATTTGCAGCCTGCAACGAAAGTTGGTTTAGCTTTTTCAACCGGGCCAGGTCGTCGGTATTTTTCAGGATGTAAATGGTGCCGGTCGATTCAATCCAGTATTTCAAATCGTGCTCCTCGCAAACCTGTTTGATGATGTTTTTTAAAGGCTCTTCAAAAAAGTGCTCCACCACATCCATACCTTCCAGTTGGTTTTTATCATACACAATACGGATTTGGTAGGTGGTTGATATGGTATCAAGCATTTTATCAAGCGTGCACAAAAAAAAGTGGTTAACGATGATGTCTTTCAGCTTTTTTTGTGTTTGCTGTGCCTGTGTGGCCGAATGGCCTAACGCTACGATAGTAAATAACAATAAGGAAAATCTCTTCATCAGGGGCTGTATTTTCTTTGCAACGAAATTGCACCCTATTTTCATCCACATAAAATAAATGCGACATCAGGAGAGCTTGTGTAGATAAATGGGGGGAATGTGTAGTGGGGGGAGGTCCGGAAGTCGGAAAGTCGGAAAAGTCCGGAAGTCGGAAAGTTCGGGAGTCAGGGGGGCCGAAAGTCCGAAGGGAAGATAAATCGTAAAACTTGCAGCCTAATCTTCAAACTTTTAGGCATTCCTACTTCCGGACTTTCGGACTTCCGGACTTTTCCGACTAAACTAAACCTTCCCAATCATTTTATTAATCACCTCCCTGTAGCTGTCGCTTAGGGGCACTTCGGTGTTGATGAGTTTTATGCGGGCACGGCGCAGCTGGGATACATGCTGCAGGTTTACCACGAATGATTTATGCACCCTGAAAAATTGCTCGGCGGGTAGTTGCAGTTCTACAGCTTTAAGGCTGATGCGCGATAAAACCGGTTTTTGCTGATTAGTGAAATGTACTTTTACATAATCTTTCAGCCCCTCGATATATTCTACCTGGTCAAAACTGATTTTGATGAGGTTATAGTCGGCATGCAAAAAAAAATAATTTTTTACAACAGGCTGGGGTACATAGCTCCGGCGAAGTTCAAACAGGTCGATAGCCTTATGGCAGGCTTTTAAAAAACGGTCAAGCGGTACCGGTTTTACCAGGTAGTCAATTACATCCAGTTCAAAACCTTCCAGTGCAAATTTTTCATAAGCCGTTACAAATATCACCATGGGGCGCTGGGTGAGGCTTTTAATGAGCTGTAAACCATTAATGCCTGGCATATAGATATCGCAAAATATCAGGTCAATCTGCTCCTTCTGCATGGCCAGGATGGCTTCGCCGGCATTGCGGCAGCGTGCTGCTATTTGTATGCTATGCACATGTTTCAGGTTATCTTCCAGCAGGTCGAGGGCCAGCGGTTCGTCGTCAATAATCAGGCATCGCATCATTTAAGTTCAATTTGCAGCATTACAATATAAGTTTGTTCGTTTTTATTGATGTATAAGTTGTGTTTACCGGGGTAAAGTAGTTCCAGCCGCCGTTTTACATTGGCTAAACCGATGCCGCTATCATTATCCTTTTGCTTTTCGGCCGCGTTATACACGTTTTGTACGGTAAACCGCAGTGTTTCTTCATCGGCAAAAAGTGTAACCGCTATATCGGGCCGGGCAATATCGCCGGTTCCGTGCTTAAAGGCATTCTCCACAAAAGGGATCAGCAGCATAGGCTCGATAGTTTTATCAGGCGCTTTTATATCCGATTTAAAGTAAATTTTTACCAGGTCGCCAAAGCGCAGTTGTTGCAGGTCGATATAACTGCGCAGGTAATCTTCTTTTTTTTGCACTGTTACCATTTCGGCATCAGTAACATAAAGCATGTAACGCAATAATTTTGATAATTGTATAAGCGTAGGCTCAACTGCCGCAGGATTTAACCTGGATAAGGCCACAGCGCTGTTTATAACGTTAAATATAAAGTGCGGACTGATCTGCGAACGCAGAAAAGCCAGTTCGGACAGGAGCGAGGCATTGGTGATATCCTTCTTTTTATTCATCGCCCTAAACTGATCGGCCAGGTAATGGTAGGCGAAACTGCCCGCTGTAATAGATAGTAATGGGAAAAGTACAAATAAAGGTCCGCGTGGTGCCCGGCCTTCCATATCTTTTACATTGGGCAAAGGAAAATGCGGCCTGGCATATAGCAGCACGATGTTAAAAACTACAAAGGATGCCAACAAAGCCAAAAAGTAAAGCCAGATATTCTTTTTTAAAACCTTGGGGATAAGTAAAAAGGCATTCAGGTAAAACTCGGCGGCAAGTACCAGGTTGAAGGTGATGATACGTCCGGGCGAAAAAAAGTGCTGCGGCATGCCCCGCATATCCGGCCGGGAAATAATAGGGGTATAAATAATAAGCGCCCAAAATAGCAGGTGGATAAACACCTCGATAACAAGCGCCGGCTTTATGCGGTTAAACATGCGGGCTAAGGTAAACTCATTTATCCATCGTATTAAATACAATAGACGAGCGGCTTAAATGTGCCGACGAAAAGGCCTTTAGTTCTGAGTTCTGAGTTCTGAGTTCTGAGTTCTGAGTTCTGAGTTCTGAGTTCTGAGTTCTGAGTTCTGAGTTCTGAGTTCTGAGTTCTGAGTTCTGAGTTCTGAGTTAGCATTATGTTAAATAGTTAAAACAATCATAAGTCAAGGAGCTTTCCATAATGACCAATGACCAATGACCAATGACCAATGACCAATGACTAATGACCAACCACCTACTGCGTCATTATTACACAATAATAGTGGAGTAATTTCCACAAACTATTACGCAATTTTAAATTAAGTGTTGTTTTAAGCATTTTAACCCATATTTAATAATTGGTATTGCAATTGAATATAACTTAATATCCTTCTCAAAGGATTGTTTTTCATAGGTAGATGTAAAGGCCGATAAAACTGCGAGAGTTTTTCGGCCTTATTTTTTTGCTGCCTGATGATTGTTGAATAACCGGATAAGGCCAGCTTCACCGTTCTTTTGACTTAGTACTACAAAGTGCCTTGCGAAATATATAATTAGGTCCGTTACAAAATCAACAAAACAATTATCTTAGCCATTGAAAGTCGCGATCTTTACTCGTTGTTTTAAACCTTAAACCCACAAACCGGTATGCATATTTTTTTACGCGCCAAACACTGGCAATTGTTCCTTTTATCGTTTGGTATCCCTATGTTGCTGCAAATAGTAATGATGGGCAGTATTATTACGGGTTTGAGCCCTAACGCCGGTCCCGATTTTATATTTAGCTATTTTAAATTTTTTCCGTTTATTATGCTGCTGTTTATGGGCACCATGTTTGGCTGGTTTTGGTCGGTGGCCACAGGCTTACAAAGCACGGTTCCTGCGGGTATAAAAATGAAGGTTACCTTATTTAAGGTTTTTCTGCTTATCCCTGTAATATATATAACAGTCCTTTGTATAACTCTTCCTACGTTATTTTTGTCTCTCCATTTTAATAACGTTCATAACCCGGCACCAATTTTATTGGCTTTTTCAGTTATTGTTCCGCTGCATTTATTTAGCATGTTCTGCATTTTTTACTGTATGTATTTTGCCGCAAAAACTATTAAAACAGTCGAGCTTCAGCGCGAGGTTACCTTTAGCGATTTTACCGGCGAGTTTTTCCTCATCTGGTTTTTCTGCATCGGCATCTGGATATTACAACCAAAAATAAACAGGTTGGTCAATCAACAGAAAGAGGAAGTTATTTAGTATCCAATATCGTTTAGTCTACAATTTATTAGACCAGGGGTTTTGCTATCCCCTGTTAGCTGCTAAGCCTGTTTGTTATTGCCAATGCTATCAATTGCGATATTATTCACCATAAGTCGTTATTGCTATTTATTGTTCCTTTTAAGCTTGATTGAGTTTTTAAGTACCGAATGGCGCATTAATTTTATGTTATGATATAGGTAAGGTTATCGTAAATGCGTTCATGTATCTGTATTAAATCAGCCTGCAAATTCCACCCCGCTTGCATCATTCAAATAAATATCTCTACATTAGTACAACCAATTATAAACCATTTAATTCCTGTCTGCCATGATTAAAAAGCACTTTCAGCGAGGCCTGTTTGGCTGTTTATTTTTCGCTATTTTATTTTCTGTAAATGCCCAGGCGCAAAATAAGGATGGCTGGCGACAGCTTTTTAACGGTAAAGACCTTAATGGCTGGAAACAGGTAGGCAAGGGCAGCCGCTATGTAAAGGATGGCTTAACCGGCAGCCACGGCGGCATGGGCTTATTGTACTGGACGAAGGAAAAATTCAGCAATTGCACCATCCGCGTAGTTTATAAAATGCAAAAGTTTAACAGTAATGCCGGCGTATTCATCCGCATACCGCTGGAGCCCCGCGAGGAATGGATGCCCGTATTTTATGGTTATGAGGTGCAGATAGATAACCACCCGGAAACCTCCAAAGAGGACGACTACCATATTACCGGCACCCTGTACTCGCTTACCAAGCCATTGGCCAAACCGGGTAAGCCCGGCCCGCAGTGGAATACTATGGAAATTACACTGGATGGCCCGCGAACTATAGTTGTGGTCAACGGTCAAAAAGTAACCGACTATAAAGAGGGCGACCCGACGCCGGCCCGCAAATTTGATTTTGAACCGTTCCGCGGCATTCGTCCTAATGAGGGCTACATAGGTTTGCAAAACCATGGCGATGACGATGTGGTTTTTTTTAAGGAAGTAGCTGTTAAACCATTGCATAAATAATAACCATGGAGCAATTGGATGAAACAAAAGACCACAATGGCATAAGCCGCGCCGACTTTATAAAAAAAGCCGCCATAGCAACAGCCGGTTTTTACATCGTGCCTCGTTTTGTGCTGGGTGGCAAAGGTTACACCGCGCCAAGCGATAAGCTGTACATTGCCGCGATAGGTTGCGGCGGCGAAGCCGAAAATGATATTAAGCACTTTGCTACCGCGCCTAAAAAGAATGCCGTTATAGCCTTTTTATGCGATGTTGACGACAGGCAGGCCGCCCCACGCCGCAAAGAGTTCCCCAAAGCGCCTTATTATCACGACTGGCGCGAGTTGTTTGATAAACAGCATAAAAACTTTGATGCCGTAACCGTGGCCATACCCGATCATAACCACGCTTTGGTTGGGCTGAGCGCTATGCAACTTAAAAAACATTTGTACCTGCAAAAGCCATTAACACATGACATTTACGAAGCTCGCATATTAACCCAGGCATCGGAAAAATACCAGGTGGTAACCCAAATGGGCGACCAGGGGGCATCCTGTGATGGTATGCGCACCATGCGCGAATGGTTTGAAGCCGGCCTGATAGGCGATATCGAGAAAGTATACTGCTGGACCGACAGGCCGGTTTGGCCGCAAGGCATTTCATGGCCAAAAACAAGCCCGCCAATTCCTAAAGAACTTAAATGGGATTTGTGGCTGGGTACTGCAAAGCAAACCAATTATATTGACAACCTGGTGCCCTTTAACTGGCGCGGCTGGTGGGAGTTTGGCACCGGCGCGCTGGGCGATATGGGCTGCCACATTATGGGGCCGCCTTTTAAACTGCTTGGCCTGGGTTACCCAACCGAAGTTTCGGGCAGTGCCAGCACCGTTTACAGCGGTATTTTTAAAGAAGGTATTTATCCCGAAAGCGGGCCCGTATCCAGTTCAATCAAGTTTAAATTTAAACAGCAAAATGGTAAAAACCTCGATTTGTATTGGATGGACGGCGGCATAACTCCCGAGCGCCTTAACGAG
The DNA here is from genome assembly GCF_007971525.1 of Mucilaginibacter ginsenosidivorax. Taxonomy (NCBI): domain Bacteria; kingdom Pseudomonadati; phylum Bacteroidota; class Sphingobacteriia; order Sphingobacteriales; family Sphingobacteriaceae; genus Mucilaginibacter; species Mucilaginibacter ginsenosidivorax. Next base: position 541,719 of record NZ_CP042437.1, on the reverse strand, counting down.
CTTGACCCAGCCTTAAACATGAATGAAGCCCTGGGCGATTTCCCCGGCGAAAATGATTTTGAAGGCTGTACACTGTTTATAGGCACCAAAGGGAAGGTTTCCTGCGGATGGGGAGGCAGTCACCCCCGACTGCTGCCGCTGACCTTAAACAAGGATATAAACGTACCCGAAAAGTACCCGCGCGTTGCCGGTGGTATGGATGGCCATTGGTGGCAATGGGTTGATGCCAGTATAGCTGGCTACGGCAAAATGGAGGTGGATTCGCCATTTGTGGGGTATGCAGGGCCATTGACAGAAACAGTGCTGATGGGCAACCTGTTGCTGCGCACCTTTAACCTGCGCGAGAAAATAAAACGCAACGATCCGGTTTATGGCAACATGGAAGGCTACAAATTCAGCGGCAGGTACACCGGTTTGAATTGGGATGGCGAAAACATGCGCGTAACCAACTTTGAACCAGCCAATCAATACATCCGCCGTACATACCGGCAGGGTTGGGGCGAGTTGAAATTGTAATAGCGTCGGAAGTGTTCTGGCTAATAATAGTTTGATCTTTGGAAAAGATGGTCGAAGGTTTATATTTACATCATGCGTAAACCTTTGGTGTTATTCCTAATAAACATGATAATTTCCTCAATAGGATTTTGTCAGACTGATACATTAAAAGCTTATGGATTTTTCCAGAAAGGGCATCAGCAACAGGTGCTTCGTAATTATTCTGATGCGCGGGTTTACTATGATTCTGCTATAGTTGTCAATCCAAAATATTACGGGCCTTATTTTTATAGGGGGCTGGTCAGATATTACCTTAAGGATATCAAAGGTTCTATCGAGGATTATAGTGTTTACTTACAGGGCTATCCTAAAGCGGCCAGTGCTTATGATAACCGTGGCTGGTCAAAATATGTTTTGGGAGACAATAACGGAGCCTTAACTGACTATAATCAAGCCATTTTCTTAAATCCTAACGTTTCAAAAGCGTATTTGAACAGGGGAGGGGTTGAAAACCGATTGCAATTACATAATGATGCGTTAAAAGACTTTAACAAGGCCCTCAGTCTGAATCCGGGTAATCCCGATATCTACTTTAATATAGGCATTACTAAGGCAGTGTTAAAAGATTTTTCGGGCGCGGTAACAGCATATGATGAAGTCGTTAAGTTAAAACCAGCCTTCGATTTGGGATATTTATACAGAGGGGTTTCTCGGGCACTTTTGAAAGATATAAAAGGAGCCATCGAAGATTTGAACCAATGCCTGAAAATAAACCCCGATAACGGCGAGGCATATTTAAACTTAGGCGCGATTAAACTTGATGCGAACGATAAGCCTGGCGCTTGTGCCGACTTTAAAAAAGCTTTGGCATTAGGCAATAAGCAAGCTGAAGCGGTTATAAAGGAAAATTGCAATTAATTTCTTATACGTATTAAACGTAGGCCGTAATACTTTGAGTGTATCGGGATGGGTTACGGCAACAGTCACTTGTGTAGCCTTTTTTAACGTTATAAAACCCGGCGGGTGATATTTGTCGCTCGCCGGGTTAAAACTGTTTATAAAGCTACCGTTGTACTGTTGGTCACCTTCCAGATGGCACTACCTGGTACCGGGAAGCTTACGCCGTTGGTATTGCCACGGGTTACGGCATCCTGTTCAAAATGGTATAGCGGATGCCCTTTATAAACAAGCTGTGTTTTTCCGAATACGTTGATAGTGGTAAACTGGGTTTTATCAAAAATTGAGGGGATGCTGGCTACCTCGGTAACCTCAAAAATGGGCCACGCGGCATTATTGCTGAAATCGGCTTTGGTAAAATTGTTTTTGCTGGATGCATCCTTGCTAAACATGTACAATGTAAGCCCCTTGTCATCAGTTATAAATTGCGATGAACCTGTACCAGCTATACCCTGATCGTTGTACTGGGCCTTATCCAGCCCGATAAGTTGGGCGTTGCCAAACATAATTGTGTAGTCGGCTTTGGCTATGGCCCAAAGGTTGGCAACCTTATCACCATTGGTATCACCAGCTTTAAGGTCTTTGCTGTAATAATATAAAGGCCAGCCTTTATAGGTACTTTGTTTACTGCCATCGGGCCTGTCAATCACACCGAAATCTGATGATGTCAGGCCGGTGCCAATGGTCAACCCTGCTTTGTAAAATACGGGCCAGGTAGTAGCGCAACCGTCTACACAGGCCGAAGCACCGCTTACATCTTTGGAGAAAAAATAAAGCGAGAATCCGTTGTTATCCGTAAGTAACTTGCCGAAGGTAGCGTTATCGGTCAGCACAACTCCGGTTAGCTGCGGCGTTGGTATAATCCGGTTTGAACTTTTACTGCATGAGGAGCCCAACAGTACAATGCTTACAAACACTGCAATGATAGCATGAGGTAACTTGTAATTTTTCATAGGTTTTAATTTAAGATGTAGTTGATTTTATTAGTCATTACTCTAAAAAAGGGTAAATGGTTGCTTTTTAAGAAATGTAAAATTTAGGATGTAACTAAATGCCCGGTGGAAATTCTGAATGGGGAATAACGTATATCGCATGGCGGCGAAGACTCACCCGGCGAGGCTGCGCCCGCCACCCTCTCTTCACCTGTGGTGGAAAGAGGGGCTTGAACGCTGAATATAAATACGTTATAAAAAATAAGTAATAAATTTTCAAACCCCTCTTTCCGGCGAAGCCGAAGAGAGGGTGGCCAGCGCAGCGTAGCCGGGTGAGTCTTAACCAGCGTTGAAAGCCAATGTTTGTGTAAATATTGAATGTGTCATATGAGTAACGAATCGGAGGTGATTTAAGCGATGCTGTGAATACACTATACTATCGAAATCACAACGTCTTTTTTATACGAGACTCATGTGTTCCAACCAGTCCCCCATGCCCATATTTTAGCCGGGTATATTAAAAAAACACATTCGCAGCGTTTAATATGGAACAGATAAAAATAAATATCTATCTTTTCAACTAATATGAGCACGCATATTTTAACAGCAGCAGATATCAATCTTACATATACCCCTGTAATCAATTTCGCACTTCAGCAAAACCATGTGCCGGTAATCCGGTCACTGGTAATTAACAACACTACCGGTGCCGATTGGAATGCCCTGGAAGTTGAAATTACCGTTGAACCGGCATTTGCACCTTCGTGGAAAAGGCTTTACGGGTATGTAGAACAGGGGGATGCCTATGAAACAGGGGCTATACAGCTCAATTTATCAGCCCAATACCTGGCAGAATTAACTGAGAAAGTATCGGGTACCATAAATATTATTATCCGTAATGGCGATGAACTGCTATTGTCAGAAAATCGCCCGATAGAACTGCTTGCTTATGACCAATGGAATGGCCTGGGCTTGCTGCCCGAGATGCTGGCAGCTTTTGTAACGCCAAATCACCCCGAAATTCCGAAGATCCTTCGCCGGGCATCTGCCATTTTACAAAGCTGGACGGATAACCCATCATTTGACGATTACCAAAGCCGCAGCCCCGATAGGGTACGTAAGCAAATGGCTGCTATTTACGAGGCCATTGCCGAGCAGCAACTGATATATTGTACAGTACCTGCCAGCTTTGAGGAAAGCGGCCAGCGCATTCGGCTTTGTGATGCCATATTTGCCAACAGGCTGGCCAATTGCCTCGATCTATCATTGTTATATGCCGCCTGTATGGAGGCTGTGGGGATCCATCCGATTATTATCATAGTGAAAGGGCACGCCTTTGCCGGCGGCTGGCTGGTTGACGAATCATTTGCCGATGCGGTGAACGATGATCCATCGCTTATTACCAAACGCACGGTGGATGGTATAAGTGAGATAGCTATTGTAGAGGCTACCTGCATGAATGCGGGCAACAATACCTCATTTGATTCGGCAGCTGCATCGGCCGGGCAAAAAATGTTGAACGCCAGCGAATTTATATTATTTATAGATATTAAGCGCGCCCGTTTTAGCGGTATACGGCCGTTGCCCTTAAGGGTACAAACCGCCGCAGGCTGGGAGATTATTGAAGAAAGCCGCCAGCAGCGGGCCAATGCCCTGCCCGAAGAAATTTACGCCGGACAAAAACTAAAAAATGTAGATCATATCGAGATTTCCAAACAGCGCCTCTGGGAGCGTAAATTACTCGACCTTACGTTGCGTAACAGCCTGCTCAATATCCGGATAACCAAAAGCGTAGTGCAATTTATGACCGTGAACGTTGGAAAACTGGAAGATGCCCTGGCCGATGGGCAGGAGTTCCAGGTGTTGCCAAGGCCGGCCGATTGGGATAACTCGCTGCGCGATGCCGGCATGTACCAGGCCCTGCATCAATCAGACCCGATTGCCGAGTTGATACAGCACGAACTGAGTCAAAAACGTATCCGTAGTTTTTTACCCGAGCCGGAGTTAACCAACGGCCTTACCAGTTTGTTCCGTGCCTCGCGGTTATCCATCGAGGAGAATGGAGCTAACACGCTTTATATCGGCCTGGGTTTGCTAAGATGGTATGAAACCGATGCAAGCGAGCGCCCGAGGTATGCGCCAGTATTGCTGGTGCCGGTAGAGATCATTCGTAAATCGGCCCAAAAGGGCTACGTAATTCGCAGCCGCGACGAGGAAACTATGGTGAACATTACCTTGCTGGAAATGATAAGGCAGGATTTTGGCATCACCATTGGAGGCCTGGATACATTACCTAAAGACGAAAGCGGGGTAGATGTAAAGCTGATATTTAACATTGTTCGGCAGGCCATCATGGCCAAGTCAAGATGGGATGTAGAGGAACAGGCGGTGCTGGGCACCTTCTCGTTCAGTAAGTTTATCCTCTGGAACGATATTCATAACAATGCCGATCATCTTTATCGCAATAAAGTGGTAGCCAGTCTGGTATCGGGCAAGCTGGAGTGGCAGGCGCAGGAAAATGCCGACGTATCGCTGATACAGGATAGCCAGCTGCACCCGGCAAATATCGCGCTCCCCATTAGTACCGATTCGTCGCAGTTGCAGGCCATAGTAAGTTCGGGCCAGGATAAAAGCTTTGTGCTGCATGGGCCCCCGGGAACGGGCAAGTCGCAAACTATTACCAATATTATAGCCAATGCCTTATACGCCGGGAAGCGGGTGCTTTTTGTAGCAGCAAAAAAAGCCGCTCTTGAAGTGGTGGAAGACAGGCTGGAATCAATAGGCATAGGCGATTTTTGCCTCGAGTTGCATTCCAACAAATCAAAAAAAACAGCGGTGCTGGAGCAGCTGAAAGCAGCTACCGAGGTGGCCCGCAAAGCCGCCCCCGAAAGCCACCGCGACGAGGCCGACCGCCTGTTTGCCCTGCGAAATGAGTTGAATACCTATGTTGAAGTGCTACATAAAAAATACCCGTTCGGGTATTCGTTGTTTGATTTGTTTAGCAGCTACAGCCGTTTTGAAAAAGGGGAGGATAGGGTATATTTTACAGCAGGCGCGATAGCGCAGCTAAGCCCTGCAAAGCTAACTGCCTGGCACGATGTAGCCGAAGAATTACAGGTAGCCGGTGCGCTAATAGGCCAGCCGGCAAACCATGCCCTGCAATACATGCGTTTGCAGCAATATAATAACCAGCTAAAACAAGACGCCGGCCAATTGATAGAGAATCTGCTTGACCTTTTAAGCAAATACCAAAGCGAGCTTGTTGGCGTAAGCAGGTTGCTGAAAATAAACGGGTTGGTTAAAGGCAAGGAGCAGCAGCAATCGTTACATAACCTGGTAAGTTTACTGCTCAACTTGCCCGATATTCCGGCATCATTGCTGCAGGCCGATTTTCTGGAGCAAACCTTTGCCCAGGTAGTAGGCGTTGCGGCTCATGGGCAACAGCGCGATAAACTACGTTCGGCTTTGCTTGGCCGGTATCAAAAAGAAGTTTTAGCTATACCTGCGCAAAGAATTTTATCTGAATGGAATATTGCCGATGGTAAATGGTTTTTACCCCGGTGGCTGGGCCAGCGGACAATTGTAAAAAACATGCGCGCGCTATCGGCCACGGGGCAAATTGATAAATCGGCCATAGCCCAGGACTTGCAGCAGGTGATAGCCTTCCGGGCAGAACAGGATGTGATTGACAAAGCTGCTTTTTTACCCGGCCTGCTCGGCTTTTTATGGAAAAGTGGCGATCCCGACTGGGACGGTCTGATTCGTATCAGCGATGCCGTTATCAATATTAACCGCGCCGCAGGAACGCTTGTAGGTGCCACCCAGTTAAGGGAGTGGCGGGCGGCATTATCGCGCGAGTTTACCGAAGGCAGCAGGGCGTTTATTATCCAAAACTCAGGCGCGTTAAGCGGCTTACTGGCTACAGAGCAGCAAATGACTACTACCGAAGGGCAAATTCAACAACTGTTGGGTATAAACTTTGCCACGTTGCCCGTTGTTACCGGCGATTATACTGCTGACCTGATTGATGAGGCCGTTAAATGGGTGCAACACCTTGACGAATTGAAAGATTGGTACAACTGGACATTGACACGGGACAAAGCCCTGGCCGTAAGATTAGACCCCTTACTTACCGCTTACGAAAAAGGCAGTATGGCAAATGCCGACCTGGTAAGGCAGTTTCAAAAAGGATTTTACCGCTCGGCGGCAGAATATATATTAAGCCTGCACCCCGAGCTGGCCAGTTTTAACAGCGGCCTGTTTGGCGAAAAAATAAGGAAGTTTCGCGAGGTGAGCAGCAAGTTTGAAATGCTTACCCGGGAGGAGTTATATGCAAGGCTTGCAGCAAACATTCCGTCGTTTACGCAGGAGGCATCGCAAAGCTCGGAAATTGGCATGTTGCAGCGGGTGATCAGGAATAATGGAAGGGCTATGTCTATCCGCAAAATATTTGATGGCATTCCTAATTTGCTGCACCGGCTGGCACCTTGTATGCTGATGAGCCCGATATCGGTAGCCCAGTATTTTGATGCGGGGAACCCTAAGTTCGACCTGGTGATATTTGATGAAGCATCCCAATTGCCTACCTGCGAGGCAGTTGGCGCCATTGCCCGGGGCACAAACGTAATTGTAGTAGGCGACCCCAAACAAATGCCGCCGACCAGCTTTTTTGCCACCAATAACTTTGATGAGGACAATGTGGAGAAAGAAGACCTGGAAAGCATCCTGGACGATTGCCTTGCGTTATCTATGCCATCGCAACACCTGCTGTGGCATTACAGGAGCAAGCATGAAAGTTTAATTGCGTTTAGCAATGCCAAATATTATGATAACAAGCTGCTTACCTTCCCGTCAACAGATGATATTACCAGCAAAGTGAGTTTTGTGCCTGTAGAAGGGCATTACGATAAAGGGAAAAGCAGGCAAAATAAATACGAAGCCAAAGCGATTGTTGATGAGGTGATTAAGCGATTGTCTGATCCGTTGCTGGCCAAAAGGAGTATTGGCATAGTAACCTTTAGCTCGGTGCAGCAGCTGTTGATTGATGATATGTTAACGGACGTTTTTGTACTTAGGCCCGACCTGGAAAAGATTGCCCTGGAAACAGGAGAACCCCTGTTTATCAAAAACCTGGAGAACGTTCAGGGTGATGAACGCGATGTGATCCTGTTTTCGATAGGCTATGGGCCAGACGAAAAAGGAAAAGTAAGCCTGAACTTTGGCCCGGTAAACCGCGATGGCGGCTGGAGGAGGCTAAATGTAGCTGTATCAAGGGCAAGATATGAGATGAAAGTATTTTCGACTTTAAGGTCAGATCAGATAGACCTTAACCGCACATCTTCTGAGGGCGTAGCAGGATTAAAAGCCTTTTTAGCTTATGCTGAAAAAGGGAAAAGCGCCCTGCCGCCACGTGCATCCGTTAAGCAGAAAGAAGATGGCGGGTTTGAGCTAAGCATAGCCGAATCGGTTCGTAAACATGGTTATGAAGTACACAGCCAGATAGGATGTTCTGATTTCAGGATTGACCTTGGCATTGTGGATAGGGAAAACCCATCGGCATATATTTTGGGCGTTTTAACCGATGGTAAAAATTACCATGCGGCAAGCACCTCGCGCGACAGGGAAATTGTGCAGGTGGATGTGTTAAAGTCGTTAGGATGGAATGTGCACAAGATCTGGTCGACAGAATGGTGGGAAAAGCCGGACAAGGTTATCAGCGGTATAATGGAGGCTGTTACTAAGGCAGAAGAAAGTAAAAAGAAAGCCGTCGAACCGGCGGTAACGGAAAAAGCAAAACCGGTACCACCCCGGCCCGAAGACTTAAACAACAAACCATCATTTAACAGGTCTGTTCCGGAAGCACAAGCCCGGCCCGCAACCCCGGCTGTTTCAAAAGTTGCCGAAGCATATGAGGTTAGCCACCTAGATACTGTTCATACCCTGACAGCCGATGATTTTATCATGCAGCATAACCGTGGCAAGCTTAAAGCGCAGGTATTTAATGTATTACAAACCGAATCGCCGATAAGCAAGGAGCTGCTCATCAGGCGTGTATTGGCAGCATGGGGAATTAATCGGGTAACTGCACGATACGTTAATCACCTGGACGGGGTATTTGAGCAGATGAACCTTACCCAAACTAAAACCGCAGGGGGCAATGTTTATTTCTGGAAAGTAGACCAAAACCCGGAAAAGTATAGCATCTATCGCGTTGCCAAAACCGATGCCGATAAACGGGATGCCGATGACCTGCCGCCCGAAGAGGTAGCGAACGCCATCCGCGAAATTCTTCATAACCAGGTAAGCCTTGCCCAGTCCGACCTGGTAAGGGAGGGGGCGAAGCTGTTTGGATTTGCCCGGCTTGGTACCAACGTTGAAAGCGCCATGTTAAACGGCATTGATATTGCGGTGAAAAAGGGTTTTGCAACCGTAAATGGCGAGCGTGTAGTTTATAATGGTTGATTTGTGTGTGAAAAATAGCGATGAGTATATAAATATTGCAAACTGTTAACTCAAAACTGCCAACTTTTTAACTACCTTTGTACCCTTAACTGCAAACTGCCCACCGGCAAATTGCGAACTCAAAAAATGGGGTCGACCGGAATTGACAGGATGGAGATAAGTAGGTAAGCATGCAGCGCGTTGGGTGAATTAGCGCTTTAATCTGAACGCTCAAACTTACAAATGGCGAAAATAACTACGCCTTAGCTGCCTAATTTAGAATTAGCATAGCTTTTGTCCCGCCGGTTCTGCGTTTCATTGGATCGGCATCAGGGGCATCGACAAATGAAACTGGCCTGCTTGGGGTGTGACAAGCGGGCGAGATAAGGCACCTACGGAACACGGTACAGGTAAGCGACTGACCTTCCTGTTCCCGACAATTAAACAGAAGCTAAGCATGTAGAAAGCTTACCTTATACCATGTTTGGACGAGGGTTCGAATCCCTCCGGCTCCACTTAATTCAATGTCAAAACAGACTAAAAGCCTGCAAATCAAATGATTGCAGGCTTTTGTTTTTTAGTCAAATGAGCATATTATTCACCAATTCGCAATAAAAAGGAGCGTAATTCGGTGAGTAAGTTTAAAAATTCCTTGCTCGCCAAAAAAAGACATATAGGTTTGATAATCAATGTGTTTAAATTTTAACATTTTGTACAGATGTGATTGCAAGCTTAATTTTGTTTCACTTTTTAATGCTTAAAACATTATGAAAACTAATTTCAGTTTGCTTTTTTATTTAAAAAAGCCCAAAACTATCAAAATGGCTGGTGTCTATTCATCTACGTATTATCGTAAACGGCAAACCCTCCGAAATCATCACAGGGAGCGAGTGTAATCCCAGCCTATGGAGCAACATTGCTGGTCTATTAAAGGGACTAAGCAGGACACTAAATCTTTTAAAACATACACAAGAATATTTGTAGTGGTAATACAATCTGTTCCACCTGTATCCTTATTGACTATACCGTTCCTGCAGATCTGAAATGGCGTCAAATTCATCCGCCACTTTTGTTATCAGGCTTTCAAATACTTTAAAATATTGGGCATATATCTGGTGGTTTTCGGCGTTAGGCAAATAGGTTTGATGCATGGTAACCGTTTTAGAGGCTTCTTCTAAAGAGGGATAAATACCCATCTCGGTAGCGCTTAACAGGTATGCACCCTTGCCTATGCTGTCGGCATGACTAAGTGTGCTCACCGGCTTGTTAAATATGTCGGCGATGATTTGAGTGCAAAAAGGTATGGATGCAAAACTGCCATTGATAGACAGGGTTTCAATATGCCGGTGGTTTTCCAGTGTACGGCCAATACTGTACATCTCGTATAATATCCCCTCTATGGTGGCCCGTATAAAATGTTTGCGCTCGTGCCTGATATTAACGCCAAAATAACAGCCCCTGGAGTTCGGGTTCCAGATAGGGGCTCGTTCGCCATGTAAAAAAGGAAGGAAGATTAAGCCGCCTGAGCCAACTTCAACGCCAGCTGCTTCCTCTATCAGCATTTCCATTGACTGGTCGATATCAAAAGCTTTTTGAAAATCACCAAATTGTTTAGCAAACCAATTGAATATCACACCTCCATTACTTGTAGGTCCGCCAGTGATAATATGTTTCTCAGTAAGCAGGTAGTTGAAAATTTGTTGTTTGGGATCTTCTATTATTTTATCTCCAATGATCCGGAATGCGCCACTATCTTCAATGGTAATAGTAGCCATACTGTTTTCCCATACACCGGCACCCAGTGTGGCCAGGCATCCGTCGCTTGATCCAATGAGGATTTTAACCGACGGCGACAATTTTAAAACCCTTTGATATTCTTTTTTTAGCGAAACGCCTGAATAGAAAACAGGGTGTAGGTCCGGAAGCTCCTCTGGTGTAATACCTGCAAACTCCAGCGCCGCACGGTCCCAGGTAAAATCGTGAATATTCATTAGCCCGGTTGCAGAGGCTATGCTATAATCTATCACACACGCACCGGTTAGTTGCTGAATGATATAGGTTTTTATAGGCATAAATTTCTTTGCCAGTTTAAATTTCTCAGGGTCGTGATTTTTCATCCACGCAATTTTTATCAACGACGACATAGGATGGATGGGAGTTCCCGTGGCTTTATAAATCTCTTCGCCCAGGGTGCTTTTTTTAAGGTCGGCAGCCTCTTTTTTGCCCCTATTGTCTGCCCAGGTAATGGCGTTGCCCAATGGTATGCCATCTTTATCTACCGCCAGCAAACTATGCATGGATGAGCCGAAGCAAATACAGGTTACAGTATATTTTTTAGGGTAGATTTTCTCAATAAGCAGATTTTTTAAAATATAGAGCATGGTAATAAACATCTGCTCAGGGTCCTGCTCGCTGTGATCGGGCTGCTCGTGAAAGGTAGGGTAATGCCCCTTTGATGAACTGATTAAATTACCGGAAAGATCAAAGGCAAAAACCCGTACCGCGGCTGTACCCATTTCTATAATGATGATGCAATTCATGATGTATGTTGATGATCTGATGTTTTATTTTTCCTGAATTCGCTTGGGGTGTAGCCCGTAAGTTTTTTAAAAGTTGTAGAGAAATGCTGCGACGAATAAAATCCCGTGCTCAGCGCTATGTCGGTAACATTTACCTCGTTTTTTTTAAGCAGCTTGGTAGCTTCAGTTATCCTGATGTTGATTAAATAATTCAGAGGCGAGAAACCGGAATAGTGTTTTACTTTTTCGGTAAAAGCAGTAGTCCCCATACCTATCAGCGCTGCCATTTCTTCCACTGTCCATTGATGCGCAAGGTTTTGCCGCAGCGTTTGCTCCAGCTTTAAAAATGTTTGAGGGAAATCTCTCCTGGAATTGTTTTGCCTTATCAACTGCCTGCTGATCAACACAAAAAGCTCATCAAGCAGCTGGTTTACACGCGTGTAAAAGCCCACTTCTTCATTTTGTAATTCCAGTTGTAAATTATGCATTAAAGCCTGCGCTTCTTTCAGTTTCAAAACAAGCTGTTGCCTGTTTAACAGCAAAATTTGATTAACGGATAGCTTTTCTTTTTTGGTGAGTCCGCTCCATTTGCCAAGCAAAAGCTTTCCGCAATCTTCGGTGGAAATTTTTATCCAGAATAATACGCCGATATTTAATATCCCGCTCTCTCCGCCGATACATTGCCCCGGCAATACTAGTGCGAAATCTCCGGGGTATAACGTGTGTTCCTGCAAATCAATTATCCAGGTAAATTTTCCTTCTAAAATATAATACAGGCAAATGCAGTCCGTAACCTTGCTGTTAAAGGAATTAAGTTGGATAGTATTGTTTTTTTTGTGGGCAAACTCCAGGATATGCGGAAAATGCGCAAGTTCTTTAGATTTCCCCTGCTGAAGTATCAAATGATTCATTCAGTATAATAATTGGTATGCGTTGCGCCTATCTCCGTATTGCGATGGTATTCAACAATATAAAAAAGGATGCCTGTAGCAGGCAAGTTTACGTATTATAAAAGCAAAATTTGTATAAAAACCACCGCTGTTTTTTAATGGTATTTTCCAGTTTTAATAGGATGATACTTTGACCACACCGGGCCTGGCGCCGATCATCTTTTTACCCTTTATAAAAATATCCCCGGCTCTTTATTGGCTTCGTTACCGGCATAAAAAGCTGGTATCCGGTAGTAAAACAACTTTGCAAAGCGCAACTGAACATTTAGGCCGCGAGCGTTTTTTGCCACAAGTTTTTTGTATAAAAATCAACGCTGTGTTTTTTTGGAAGACAAAGCAATTTGGTTTAACATTCTTTGTACCTAACCAAGTAACCTGTTTGTTACATTTTTTGATAAAGAAGTAACTACCGCACAAACGGCGGGTAGTGATAGATAGCTATGCATATATTTAAAACCAACGATAAAGTTATTGTAAAACACGCCGGGCTGCTTTATAGCTCGCCTGTTTGGAAGTGGGATAGTTTTATAAACCGCGAAGCGTTGCATAGCGAGGCTTTAAAAGATATCCAAAGCGTTACGGCCAACCCTTCGTTGGTTGCCGATTTGGAACACGTAAGCACACCTATTGCCAGCCAGGAAATCTGGGCCTCTGGTGTTACCTATTTGCGCAGTAAAGATGCCCGGATGGAAGAATCCAAAGATGCCGGTGGCGGCGATTTTTATGCAAGGGTTTACAGTGCCGAACGCCCCGAGATCTTTTTTAAATCTTCGGCATCCCGCGCGGTGGGGCCTGGCGGTACTGTGCGCATCCGGAAAGATTCGAAATGGAACGTTCCGGAGCCGGAGTTAGTGTTATTTATTTGCAGCGCCGGCACCATTGAGGGATACCTGATTGGCAATGATATGTCATCGAGAGACATTGAAGGGGAGAACCCTTTATATCTTCCGCAGGCTAAATCATACGATGGCGCGGCAGCGGTTGGCCCATGCCTTTACGTGCCGGCTACAACTATTTCTCCTGACACCGAAATTCAGATTGAAATATGGAGAGGCAATGATATAGTATTTGCCGAGGCCATATTGATCAGCAGGATGAAACGTACGCACCAGGAACTTGCTAATTACCTTTTTATGGAGATGTCATTCCCCCACGGTGCATACCTCATGACCGGCACAGGTATAGTGCCGCCTGATTGGTTTACACTTAACTATGGCGATGTGATAAATATTACAATAGATAACATAGGCACACTTACAAACCGCGTGGGGGAGTAGTGAGTATGAACTTGACGATGATGATCCGGTACGGCATTAGGTAATAGCCATTCACGACAGCATCACGATAACTTAAATTATAAAACAGAAATAAAATGTCACAATTCAGAAGTTCTGATTGGTTTGGAAAAACGGGTAAAATGGGGTTTTTATACCGAAGCTGGATGAAAAACCAGGGTATACCTTCCGATCTTTTCGACGGAAGACCGGTTATTGGTATTTGTAACACATGGTCAGAACTAACACCTTGTAATGCCCATTTACGCGACCTGGCCGAATCTGTTAAACGCGGGGTTTATGAAGCCGGCGGTTTTCCGGTGGAATTCCCCATCATGTCGTTGGGCGAAACATTGCTTAAACCCACTGCTATGCTTTTCAGGAACCTGGCCAGTATGGATGCCGAGGAATCAATACGCGGCAATCCGATAGACGGCGTTGTGTTGTTGACCGGCTGCGACAAAACTACGCCGGCTACCATGATGGGGGCCGCCAGCGTAGGCTTGCCTACTATAGTAGTTCCGGGTGGGCCAATGCTGAATGGTAAATACCGGGGCATGGATATCGGATCGGGCACGGCAGTATGGAAATTAACTGATGATCTTATAACCGGCAAAGTAACCAATGACGAATATCTTGCCGCCGAAAGCTGCATGTCGAGAAGTGCCGGTCATTGTATGACCATGGGCACCGCCTCTACTATGGCTTGCATGGTCGAGTCGCTTGGGATGTGTCTTTCGCAAGCTGCGGCCACTCCTGCAGTGGATTCAAGAAAGAAAGTGTTGGCCCAGTTGTCAGGCAGGCGCATTGTAGAAATGGTGAAGGAAGGGCTAACGATATCAAAAATACTCACCCGCTCAGCTTTTGAAAATGCAATTAAAGTAAACGCAGCTATTGGCGGTTCTACCAATTTTATCATACATCTTACCGCAATTGCCGGACGTGTTGGGATAGACCTATGCCTGGACGATTTTGACAGGCTTGGCAGTAAAATACCCTTGTTGCTTAATTTGATGCCCTCCGGAAAATACCTGATGGAAGACTTTTACTACGCAGGCGGGTTGCCCGTGGTATTGAAAGAGCTGGGTAGTGAATTGGATATGGATGCGATAACGGTGACAGGAAAATCGCATGCAGAAAACATAAAAGACGACGGTATATGCTATAATAATAAGGTTATTACAAGTTACAACAACCCGATTATCCCGGAGGCCGGCATAGCAGTTTTAAAAGGTAACCTGGCTATCAATGGTGCGGTTATCAAGCCTTCGGCGGCAACGCCATCGCTAATGCAGCATACGGGTAGGGCGGTGGTTTTTGAAACGATCGAAGATTATCATGCCCGGATTGATGAGCCGCAGCTTGATATAGATGAGACCTGCGTAATTGTGCTAAAAAATGTTGGCCCGGTGGGGTACCCCGGCATGCCCGAAGTGGGCAATATGGTGTTGCCTAAAAAACTGCTTGATAAAGGTATTACGGATATGGTAAGAATATCCGACGGACGGATGAGTGGCACCGCTTACGGTACTGTTGTACTCCATGTTTCGCCGGAATCTGCCATTGGCGGCAACCTGGCGCTTGTCCAAAACGGGGACCTTATACACCTCGATGTACCGGCAAGAAGAATAGACCTGCTTGTAGATGAGGCTGAACTTGAAAAACGGAGACAATTGTGGCAAAAACCAGCTTACCATACCAACAGGGGCTATGTATCTATGTACCAGCGTCACGTTCAGCAAGCCGATAAAGGAGCTGATCTTGATTTCCTGGTTGGAAACTCCGGATCTGTTGTAACCCGCGATTCGCATTAAATTAAGCTGATAATAATGACAATACTTGTACTGATCCTTTGTATTTTACTGCTTGTTGCACTGATAACATGGGCAAAGGTAAATGCTTTTCTTGCCTTTCTTGTTGTTGCTTTAGTGGCAGGTTGTTGCTTTGGCATGCCATTTACAACGGTTATCGCATCGATAAATAAAGGCCTGGGCGATACTTTAGGGTCGGTAGCAATCATTATTCTATTGGGCGCGATGCTGGGTAAGCTGGTTGCCGAAAGCGGCGCAGCACAGCGCATAGCTCATTTTATGCATGATTTGTTTGGCGCCCGATATGTAAGCTATGCCATGGCTTTGACGGGTTTTATAGTGGGTATTCCTTTATATTACAATGTAGGTTTCATTTTGTTAGTGCCTATCATCTTTTCGGTTGCTTCCAGCTATCGGTTGCCGCTGTTGTATGTGGGTATGCCAATGCTTACGGCTTTATCGGTAATGCATGGTTTTTTGCCGCCCCATCCTTCACCAATGACACTCATCAGCGTTTTTCATGCAGATGTAGTAAAAACATTTGGTTATGGGCTGATCATCGCTATTCCTGCTATAATAATTGCAGGGCCTATATTCTCGGCCACACTCAAAAAAATAGGGCCTCACAGTTTGCAATTTGCCCATAGGTCGGCCACCTTGCCTGCTCACCAGCTGCCGGGTATTGCTAACAGTATACTATCATCGCTTTTACCGGTGGTATTGATTTGTATGGCCCATTTGCTGCCTGTACTTTTTGGGCAAAATCCATTAATAAGGACTTTAGCGGCATGGTTTGCCGAACCCATTATTGCCATGCTGGCTACCGTAATTATAAGCACCTATACGCTTGGTTTGCGCAAAGGCAAATCGTTGGCAAAAATAATGGATGGTTATGTGTGTGCAGTAAAAGATATAGCCATGGTATTGCTCATTATTGGTAGCGCGGGTGCATTGAAGCAGGTATTTGTAGATAGCCACTTAAGTAACGCCCTTGCCGGTATGCTGGTTAGTAGCAGCATGCATCCCTTGTTGCTTGCATGGCTGGCTACGGCTTGTTTACGGCTTTGCCTTGGTTCGGCCACGGTGGCTGGTGTAACGGCTGCCGGGGTGTTGTTTCCGATAGCTCATCATGCAAACGTAAATACCAGTTTACTGGTGCTGGCTATCGGAGCAGGCAGCCTGTTTGGCTCGCACGTAAACGATACAGCTTTTTGGCTATGCAAAGAATATTTTGGGCTATCGGTAAAGGAAACACTCCGTTCATGGACGGTTATGGAAAGCCTGGTAGCTGTAATAGGACTTGCAGGCGTCTTATCATTAGATTTTTTAATATAAACCGATAAATGTATACACCCAATTTTAAACTAAAACCCTGCGTAAAATGAAGAAAAAACTGTACTAAAAATTAAAACGGCCTTTAAGTGCCGTCCGGAGAAGCTCTTTCGCAATTACCAATTTTGAGAAAGAGGTTAAATTAAGATTTGCCAATTGAATTAAACCTAAAATCATGGAAAAAAAAATCAAAGCATCTGGAATGATGCTGTCTATTACAATAAGTGTTCTTTTTACACTTATGATTACTACGGATGTATGGGCCGGAAATGTAGCCAAGGTCCTGATCAAGGCCGATGTGGGCGTACAAACAGTTACCGGCAAAGTGATCGATGAAAAAGGGCTGCCACTTGTTGGCGTCAGCGTTAGCGAAAAAGGAGCCAGAAACGGCGTTTTGACGGATGTAGACGGTAACTACCGGATACAGGTGTCTGCCAATAATGCGGTGTTAATATTCAGCTATGTGGGATACAGTCCCAAAACCGAGCCTCTGAACGGGCGTAGTACGCTAAATGTTACGCTGGAGCCAAGGGCAAACGCCCTAAGTGAGATAATAGTAACAGCATTAGGGATAAAGCGCGAGTCGAAGAAATTGGGCTATGCGGCAGAAAATGTGCGCGTGGGCGAAATAACGGCTAACCGTTCCACAAACTTTGTTAACTCGCTTGAGGGAAAGGTAGCAGGTTTAGACATATCGCCACCCGCAAGCGGGCCCGGCGGAAGTACCAAGATCCGGTTGCGCGGGCAGTCTGCTTTTCAGGGCGATAATGCGCCGTTGATTGTATTAAATGGCCTTCCTTTGTCGCAAAGTCCATCAAGCACCAACAGTTACACGCAGTCGGTAGATCTTGGCGATAATATGCAGCAGATAAACCCGGATGATATTGAGTCGATGACCATATTAAAAGGAGCCACAGCTGCCGCGCTTTACGGTTCAAGGGCAAGTAACGGTGCGATAATCATTACTACCAAAAACGGTAATAAAAATACAGGTATAGGTATTGAGTTTACCTCCAATTTTACTCAAAATCAGGCGCTTGATTTTACTGACTTTCAATATGAGTATGGGCAGGGAGAAAATAACGTACGGCCCAAAACCCAGGGTCAGGCACAAAGCTCAGGCGCATGGAGTTTTGGGGAAAAGTTTGACAACGCGCCTACCTACCAGTTTGATGGGGTACAACGCCCTTACGCGCCAGAAAAAAATCGTATAAGCAAATTCTTCAGGCGTGCCAACGCGTGGACTAATACCATCGCTTTTTCTGGCGGCAATGATAAAGGCAGCTTTAGATTCTCTTATTCGAACCAGGACGCGCAAGGTATAGTACCTAACAATGATTATCACAAAAAAATATTCAATCTGGGGCTGAATTATAATTTCACACCTAAACTATCTGCACAGATCTATATAAATTACGACCACGAGAATAATAACAACCCGCCGGTAATTGGTATTCAGGGCACATCGGTTACTAATTACATGTACCGTTATTCCAACTCGGTTAGTCTTGATGTATTAAAAGCAGCTGCGGTTGATGCCAACGGCAACGAAGCGCCAACTTCACGTTTTACTACCCTTACCAACCCATACTGGATAATGAACAAGCAATTTACAAGGCAACCTAAAGATCACCTTTTAGGTACGGCCAGCCTTCGTTATCAATTTTTTGATTGGCTTTACCTGCAGGGCCGTGTAAATATGGAATATAGCGCTTCGTTTTATGAACAAAATGTGCCAACCGGCACTTTGGCGAACGCTGCCGCGCCAGTAGGCCTTTATAACGGTAGTTATAACTCAAATGACAACACTTACCGTGCGTTAAATGCCGACTTTTTATTGGGAGGTGGCCACAAATGGGGAGATTTTTCTTTGGATGCCACTATAGGAGGAAATACTTTTCCTTCGTCGTCACGGGGATATACCGTTACAGCAACAAATTTTTATGTCAGGGATTTTTATACTCTTGGAAATGGCGCAACCACCACATCGGCTTACGCAATTTCAAAATCAACTGTAAACTCGCTTTATGGAACTGCCGAGTTTGGATATAAATCCTATTTATTTATAAATGTAACAGGCCGTAACGATTGGTTCTCGGTGTTAAGCCCCGAGCATAATCATTACTTTTATCCCTCCGTAAGCGGCAGTTTTGTTTTCTCGGAATTTTTAAAGAATTCGCCTTCGTGGCTCTCGTTTGGAAAGATCAGGGCAACTTATGCTAATGTGGGGAGTGCTAACGGCATTGGCCCTTACAGCAATTCGCTTACCTTCGCACTTTCTCAAAATACCTTTAACGGCTTTCCACTTGGAAGCATTAATAATACAACTACTCCAAACCAAAATATTAAACCTTACAGCGTAAAAGAGAAAGAAATTGGCCTGGAATTGCGAATGTTTAACAGCCGTGTGAATTTAGATGTAGCCGCATATGATAAGCACACCACAAACCAGATTTTAAGTGTTGCTATATCAAACGCATCGGGTTATACCGGCACCATTGTAAACCTTGGCGAGCTGCAAAACCGTGGTATGGAGTTCTTGCTGGAGTTGATACCCATCAAAAAAGAGAATTTTACCTGGCGTTCAGCGTTTAATACCGCCATAAACTCCTCAAAAGTATTGACACTGGCTAACGGTCAAAATCAACTTACACTGGGTGCAGGCGAATTCTTTGGTTCTATTGTTGATCAGGTTGGCCTTCCGTTAAACCAAATACAAGGCTCCACTTACCGTAGGGATGCCAGTGGTAACATTATTTTATCGGGCGGTAAACCAGTGGCAAGCACTTCTCCCAGGCTTTTTGGCAGTGCTTTGCCTAAAGCTACAGGTGGTTGGGTAAATACCTTTTCTTACAAGAAGTTTACCCTGATGGCCCATATTGATTATAAAACGGGTGGTAAAATATTGTCAAGTTCAAACCTTAATTTCCTCAGAGAAGGCTTATCAAAAGAGTCGCTGGTTGGCAGGGATGGTGGCGTTAAGTTCAACGGGGTGAATGCCGATGGTACGCCTAACACAACAGCAGTGAACGCCGAGGATTTTTATGCTAACTATCGTTCTCAAGGTATCATAGACCCATTTGTTTATAAGTCGGATTTCATCAAGCTAAGAAACGTTTCGCTGAGCTATGATTTTTCGAAGATGGTAAAGGCGAAATTCATAAAAGGGCTTGTGCTTTCTGCCGTATGCCACAACGTGCTTATCATCAAAAAATATACACCTAATATCGATCCGGAAGCAATATCATCAAGTGGCGATATTTTAACCGGGTACGAGCAAAGTTCACTGCCCACCACGCGGACTTATGGATTTAACCTTAACGTCAAATTTTAAAAAGAGTACGATTATGAAAAATTATATAAAAGTCATATTGTCTGCTGCCTGCCTGTGTTCTGTCGTAGGTTGCGATAAAGGGTTCAAAGAATTAAATGTTAACCCCAACAACACCACCAGTCTCGACCCAACGTTTTTGTTTTCCAATGCCGAGGTATTAACCTATTCATCATTAATGGAAACCGAAGCAACCGTTGTTCAACAGTTTATCGATCCTTTTGGCGGCGTTACCTCGGCGTTTAATTTCAACGTGTTAAATCAAACATATACGGTACTGCGGTGGAATAATGCTTACCCGAATAGTATAAAATTGCTGGAGCACATCTTGTCGGAAACCAAGGGCGATGCGTCCCGCTCCAACCTGTACAATGAGGCCAGGATATGGCGGGCCTATAATTATATGATGTTGGTAGATACTTACGGAGACGTGCCCTACAGCCAGGCGGGCCAAGCCTATCTGAGTTCGGCGTTCTTGCCTAAATATGACAAACAGCAGGATATCTATGCCGACTTGGTGAATGAACTTACCACAGCTACGGCGGCATTAGATGCTGCAAAAGATGTGGTTAAAGGCGATGTTTTTTTTGCCGGAAATATTCCGCAATGGAAACGCCTGGGCTACTCACTCTTATTGCGTATTGGGATGCGCTATTCTAAATTAGATGGCGGTAAGGCAAAAACAATTGTGCAGGCTGCTTTTACCGGTGGTGTAATGCAATCCAACGCCGATAATTGTTACCTGAAGTATAACAACGCATACCCCAACTTAGTTACGCAGCAAATTCAACAGCTAACCAATACATATTATCTTGCCGAGCCGTTTATTACGCAATTGAAATCAACCGGCGACCCAAGGCTTAAGTACATCTCGGCAATGTATGCCGACCCGGGAAAAGCATTATCCCTTGCGCCGGATACAGCGTCGGCCAATCAGTTTGGTTTGCCCATAGGTTATGATAGTGGTACGCTGCCAACAGCGCCGGGATTCCGTGGCGCGAGTGGTTCTGGTTTCAAATATTCGCAGGTAAACTATAGTGTATTTGGCAAAGTAACCGCGCCGCAATATTTTATAACATATGCCCAAACGCAATTACTATTGGCCGAGGCCGCTTTTAGGGGATATATAACCGGTACGGCAAGTACCTATTATAATAATGGTGTAAAAGCGGCGATGGATCAATTTGCCAGCTATGACGCTGTTGCTGTAATTAGCAGCGACGCCGAAAATGCGTATTTGAACAACCCGGTAAATGCGTATTCTGATGCCAATGCTTTGAAACAGATTAATACCCAGTATTGGATAACTTCATTTGGAAACGGTGCAGAATCCTGGGCCAATTTCCGAAGAAGTGGCTTCCCAGCGTTATCGCCAAATACGTATCCCGGCAAGCAAATAAAAGGGAGTTTTGTACGCAGGTACACTTACCCGCAAACAGAATCGTCCATTAACGCTGATAATTACAGGGCTGCGGTAGCGAGCATAGGCGCGGATGATTTGGATACGCCCATATTTTGGGACAAATAACCTGGTTAGTATGCTTTAATGCCCCGGTGCCGACTGGTTCCGGGCATTATCGTTTTTACAGGCTGGTATTACCATGAAGTTTAAAAATCCTTATTAATAGGGGGTAAGGATCGGGAGTGTTGATGTCCAAAAAATATTATAAAGTTTATCCGTCATCTCATCACAAAAAATTGGGCGTTCATATAAGTGAGTATAGCAATATTTTCAAACCTTACGGCGATGCTCACACTATCTTGAGTTTAGTTAGTTTGTTGATGAATAATTATCTTATTTATAGATTGTTATCATGGCTTGTACATGTAGTCTATCTTTTTGTTCATTTCTATCCCCTCCTTTTTTCAAGTAACCGTAGCTTCAACCCTTGAAATAACACTTTGATGCAGTGCGTTTGAAACGCTGATTTTGAACAATATTCCACCAATTACCAGTTAAACCGGCATCTATTTGTTTTTTGACTTAGCGAATAGCTGAGGCCCATTTTAATTTTAACTTAGTTTTGATAAGCCAATAATTATAAATTTTTATGAGATATCTGATTTTTATGCTTGCTTGTATGTTTGCTGCTCAATTTATGCAAGCTCAACCCGCTCCTGTTAAAGTAAAAGAGGGATTGGTACAAGGAACGTTTGAAAACGGTCTTACTATTTATAAAGGCATTCCTTTTGCAATGCCTCCCGTAGGAGACTTACGCTGGCGCGCTCCGCAGCCCGCTGCAAAATGGGACGGTGTTCGCCAGGCCGATAAATTTGCTCCGGAACCTATGCAGGGTGGCAATTCCGTGTCAGGAAAAAGTGAAGATTGCCTTTATCTGAACGTTTGGACACCTGCTAAATCGCCAACGGACAAAATACCTGTACTGGTGTGGATATACGGTGGTGCTTTTAACTTTGGCGGGACAGCCGAACCAGCTTATAACGGCGAGAAGCTGGCAAAAAAAGGAGTTGTACTGGTTAGCATAGCCTACAGGGTAGCACAGTTGGGATTTTTAGCACATCCCGAGCTTAGCGCCGAGAACCCCAATCATGTTTCGGGAAACTATGGTTTGTTGGATATGGTCGCCGGGTTGAAGTGGATAAGGGAAAACATCGCCGCTTTTGGTGGCGATCCCAATAAAGTTACAATTTTTGGCGAATCGGCAGGCGGTATAGCAGTAAGTATGTTATGTGCAAGCCCGTTGGCTAAAGGCCTTTTCCATGGTGCAATTTCGCAAAGCGGCGGTTCATTTGGGCCTACGCGTGCTACAACTTATCCTGGTGAAAATATGAAAAGCCTGTCTTATGCCGAAGCCGCAGGCGCAGCCTACGTTAAAGACGCCGGCTATACTTCAATTGTTGATTTGCGAAAGGTTGATGCGGATAAACTGCCCGCTGTACGCGGATTAGCCTGGCCCATTGTTGATGGCCGGGTAATACCGGGCGACCAATATAAGCGCTATGAAGAGGGAAAATATAACGACGTACCTGTCCTGGTAGGTTATAACTCCGATGAAGGTGCCAGTTTCTCGCCTCCAAAAACGCCGGAAGAATATATTGCCGCGGTAAAAGGCCGCTATGGTAAGTTTGCCGACGAACTTATTAAAGCTTATCCTGCCGGTACTGTTAACGTTGCAAAAACTGCCCGTGATTTGATGCGGGACGCAGCGTTTGGCTGGCATACCTGGAGTTGGGCAAGGTTACAGTCAAAGGGTAAGTCGAAGGTTTTTTATTATTATTTTGATCAGCACCCTAATTATCCGGAAGGTTCGCCCCGTGCCGGATATGGATCGCCTCATGCACAGGAAGTAGCTTATGTGTTTGGTACGCTGGATGCTTCAAATCCGCAAACCACTAAAACAGACCTCGATATTTCGGATGCGATGAGTACGTATTGGACAAATTTTGCAAAGTATGGCGACCCGAACGGGGTGGGAGAGCCTAAATGGCCCACTTTTAACGATGCTCATCCTGTTGTTATGTATTTTTCGCAAACCGCACATACCGGCCCTGTACCGGATGCCGAATCGTTAAAGGCGTTGGATGCCTATTTCAAGTGGAGGCGTTCGCCGGATGGGGAGATGGGGATTAAATAGCTTTAATTATAATCCAACATATGCTTTTCAGTACCGCAGGCATGGTTAATTTTTAACGATGCCTGTTTCCTGCCTCATTAACCACTTGATACAAGCTGTTAATGAGGCCTTGTTTGAATAAGAGCGTGTTCAAACTTATCAAGCTGTTTAATATTTAAGATCAATATTGAAAGGCTTATCAAAAGCATTAGCTTATTTTTGTATTTTTTTGAGGTTAAGATCACCAATAATTGCCCTTATGTTTTTTTGCAGTATTAAAATTATCACAATCAGGTACCTCACCATTACTGTTGCACAGAAAAATTCAACATTTTGAACATTTAGTGCCCTATTTATTCACTTTTGTATCCCTTCTTCCTTTCTGCACATCTATATTTTTGGTCAACCAATAAACAAACCAGAGAGCGTTCCGAAGTCGAGATATCCGTTTTTTTTTCGGCATCGAAGCAGGAGCGTTTTTATCGATCATGAATGTGGATGTATTCTATAATACTGGTTAGACAGTCTATAAAATTGCTATATCCACAATTGCCGATGAGTATTCCGTTTTTTTGGTCTTTTTTATAAGAAACCAATTTTACATTCAATATGAGAACACTCAACTATTTTTTCAGCATCGCCATCATCCTGGTGGCGTCGGGATGCCGCAAACAGGAAACTCCCAGCGCGGCCGTTATGCCGCTTGCTAAAACGAGTACCAAAACGTTAACCGCAACCAGTTATCCGAGTTACAACACCTCGCCCCTTGCACCTGATCAAACCGGGGTAACCAGTACAGCCGCCCAGCTTGCAGCAAAGTTTCAATTGGGCTGGAATATTGGTAATACACTCGAAGCAACAGGCAGCGAAACGGCCTGGGGTAACCCATTGGTAACCCAGGCACTTATTGATGAAGTTAAGAAAGCCGGTTTTACCGCAGTTCGTATCCCCTGCGATTGGGATCAGTATTCTAACCAAACCACGGGGCAAATTCAGCAATCATGGCTCAACAGGGTGCAGCAGGTTGTTCAATATTGCGTTAACGATGGCTTGTACGTGATATTGAACATACACTGGGACGGCGGATGGCTGGAGAACAATTGTACCACCAGCGCGCAGGCCGCCGTTAATGCCAAGCAAAAAGCCTTTTGGGAGCAGATAGCTACGCAAATGCGCGGCTTTGATGAGCATGTGATATTTGCCAGCGCAAATGAACCTGCTGTGTCGGATGCTACAGGGATGAGTGTTCTGCTGTCTTATCATCAAACGTTTGTTAACGCGGTAAGATCAACCGGGGGACATAACAGTTACAGGGTGCTGCTTGTTCAAGGGCCAAGCACTAATATTGACGGCACCAACAATTTAATGAATACACTCCCAACAGATCCGGCGAGCAACCGTTTAATGGTTGAAGTACATTATTATGATCCGGCTCAGTTTTGTTTTTTGACATCGGATGCAAGCTGGGGTAATATGTTCTATTATTGGGGCAGCGGCTATCATTCTACAACCGATGCTTCACGAAATGCTACCTGGGGTGAAGAGTCATATATGACTTCAGAACTTTCGTTGATGAAAACAAAGTTTGTTGATAAGGGCATTCCTGTTATGTTGGGAGAATATGCAGTAAACCGCAGATTAGGCCTTACCGGCGATGCGTTAAACCTGCAACTTGCAAGCAGGGGTTATTTTCTTAATTATTTTATCCACCAGGCATTACAATATGGATTAAAACCATTTTATTTTGATTCCGGCGGTACTGACTCAACCAACCCGGGCAGAATTATTAACAGGCAGAACAACAGCGTTTACGATCAGCAAGGGTTAGCCGCCATTATGCAAGGAGCGCAAAATAATACTTCTTCAACAATTCAGGTTGGACAGGTTTACCAGATTTACAGCAGGAACAGTTTCAAAGCACTGGAATTTGCGGGCTGGGGAACCGCTAATCAAACACAGGCCGACCAATGGGACTATTTAGCAGGTGCAAACCAGCAATTTAAAGTAGAAGATGCAGGAGGCGGCTACTATAGGTTAACACCTATGCATGCTACAGGAAAATGTTTGGAAATGTATGGCTTTGGCACCGGTAATGGTGGCCAGGTAGATTTGTGGGATTACAACGGCGGCGCAAATCAAAAATGGTCAATTCAGATAACCGACAACGGATATTATAAAATTACCAATGCAAACAGCGGAAAAGTATTGGATGTTTCGGGAGCTTCGCTCAATAACGGCGGTGCACTTGTCCAATGGACCTATTCCGGAGGCCGTAATCAGCAGTGGGGATTTGTGAAAATATAGCATACAAACCGACGAAAATCAATTTAAACGATTTGTTTAAAAATTGCGAATAGTATGGTTTAGAACATAGTTAAGATATCACAATAACTGTGATTTAGTTGAAGAAAGGCAGGTCAACGCGTCCGGGGTGCGATACGGGCGCGTTTTTAAGCTATCGCAGTATAGGCTGATTTGCTTAAAAATGACCGGTCAATGCGTCCGGGGTGAGATACGGACGCATTTTTTATTAAAATAAGCCAGGTTTTAACCTGTTAAGGTAACTTCGGTATCTTTGATTTTATTTGTAATAAATTGTCTGTTTAAGTAATATTAATATTACCTTAGTGTACTGACTTTTAAAATCATTTTTTTGATTTTGGGTCCCAATAATGATCTCTATTCGCCTAAAATATTACTATCTTCTTACCGTTACATTAATCTCGATATGTAACAATGTTTTTGGCCAAAGCAGTCAGCTCCGTTTCTCACACCTTGATATAGGGGATGGCCTATCGCACAACCAGGTAAATAGCATAATTAGAGATTCTGAAGGTTTTATGTGGTTCGGCACCGCATCAGGCCTCAACCGTTATGACGGTTATACCTTTAAAGTGTTTAAGCATGACGAAAACCGTAAGGGATCTATTAACGACGATATCGTAGTTAGAATTTTTGAAGGCCCTGATAAAAAACTATGGATAAATACCCGCAATGGTTTTTGTTTTTATGACCCCAAAACGGAGCAGTTTAGCAGTGACATGCAGCCGCTACTCCGTTCTTTAAAGCTTCCCGGTTATCCGAATGTCTTTAAAATAGTGAAAACCAGCCCTGCCGATTTTTGGTTTTTGGTTCCCGATTCTGGTATTTATAAATATAATACCTTAAGCAAGCGAACAAAACGCTATTACCACGATGTTAACTCTATTCCATCATTGTACTCAAGCTCTATTTCTGATATTACAACCGATACCCAAGGCAACGTATGGATTGTTTACAGTGAGGGCACGGTTGAAATGTTTGATGTTAAGCGTAACAAAATTAGCTACCATACGGATGTTTTTAATAAGGTGACCCATAATAAAAACGGAGCATATTCTTTAACAGTTGATGGCGATAATGAGTTGTGGTTTTATGAACCATACGTTGGGGCAGGGATATTTTACTACAAGCCTTCAACCAGTACTTTGCTGCATATTGACAAGGAATCGGCAGGAGCAAAGCTGAAAGTGAACGCCGTAACCAGTGTCATCCAGGTTGACGATGGCTTGATATGGATTGGCACCGATCATGGTGGCATAAATGTACTGGATAAAAAGAATTTTAAAATTACTTACCTGCTAAACCGGGAAGACGACCCCACATCGTTAAAACAAAATAGTGCAATGCTCTATAAGGACGTTTTAGGTATTGTGTGGGCGGGTACTTTAAAAAAGGGGGTAAGTTATTACCATAAAAACATCATCAGGTTTCCCCTCTACAGGCATTTTGCTTCAGATCCCGGCAGTTTAAGCTTTAACGATGTTTACAAATTTATTGAAGACAAACAGGGAAACCTGTGGATTGGCACCAATGGGGGAGGGCTGATTTATTTTAACCGCAAAACAGGCAAGTTTACCCAATATAAACACGATACGCGAAACGCGAATAGTTTAAGTAGTGATATTATTCTCGACCTATATCTTGACCATGATCAAAAATTGTGGATAGGTACCTATTTTGGCGGGCTTGACTGTTTTGATGGTACAAAATTTACTCATTACAAACACAATGATAAAGTAGCCACCAGTATTGCTGATGACAGGGTGTGGACCATTTTGGAAGACTCGTCGCACCGTTTTTGGATAGGGACATTTGCAGGCGGACTTGAAATTTTCGACCGGTCTAAAAAGGTATTCTATCACCCTTTTAAACAGAGCGATATCAGGTCGCCGATGATATCAGCCTTGTTTGAAGATAGGCGTGGCAATGTATGGACCGGAGGGTATTATGGTATCGACGTTATATTGAAAAATGGGAAAGGAGTAGTTCATTATAACTCAAATGGGAGTAATGGCAATAATTTAGTCTACAATGCCATAAACAATATTAATGAGGATAGTCGTGGTTTGATGTGGATAGCAACAGCAGGTGGGTTGAGTGTTTTTAATCCCAATACAAAAATTTTTACATCGCTCACAAAAAAAAATGGGCTCCCTGCAAATCCTATATCGAATACGCTGGAGGATAATAATGGAAGGGTATGGGTGAGTACCTCAAATGGGTTGAGCCGCATTACCTTAACACCAAAGGCAAATGGTTTTAATTTTCACCTCGAAAACTTTGACGAAACCGATGGCTTGCAGGGCCGTGAATTTAATTCGAATTCCGCTTTAAAAACACATAGGGGTGAATTGATATTCGGAGGTGTTGATGGCTTTAATATTTTTGACCCTAAGAGCTTAGAACCCAATAACAATAAGCCGCAATTAATATTTACCGATTTTCAATTATTTAATAAAAGTATATCAGCCAACGAGCCGGTTAATGGACATGTGGTGCTATCAAAATCTATATCGTTAACTCAAAGTATTATACTTAATCACAATGAAAATGTTTTCTCGATAGAATTTGCCGCCCTTGATTTTTTCAATCCCGGAAAAACAAAATATCAGTATACGTTGGAGGGATTTGACAAAGGGTGGGTAAATGCGGATAACAGAACACGAAAAGCTAATTATACTAATCTTGATGGGGGAGATTATGTACTTAAGGTACGGGCATCCAATTCGGAGGGCGTATGGAATCCGAATTACATTTGGTTAAGGATCAAAGTATTGCCACCATTCTGGAAATCAACTTTAGCTTATGTTGTTTACCTGGTGGTGTTCCTGGGTATACTGTTGCTTATCCGGCAAAGAGGTATACAAAAAATAAGAAGGCAGTTTGCCGTTGAAAAAGAAAAACAGGAGGCAAAATTACTAATAGAACAGGAGCGTCAGGAGGTTAAACGTATGCAGGAGCTCGACCAACTGAAAACAAAATTTTTGACCAACGTAAGCCACGAGTTCAGGACGCCGCTGTCATTAATCATGGCGCCTGTTGATAAAATGCTTACCCGGGCTGACCAGGAACAGAAACAACAGCTGAACATGGTAAGAAAAAATGCCAGGCGCCTATTAAATCTGGTAAATCAGCTGCTTGATTTTCGTAAGATGGAAGTTCAGGAGTTGAAGCTGCATAGCAAGCCCGGCGATATTGTGAAGTTTATCAGCGAAATAAGCATGTCATTTAAAGATATTGCCGAAGAAAAAGAGATTGATTTTGTATTTGACACTACGGTTAATTCCATGTTTACCAGTTTTGATCATGATAAGATAGAAAGGATACTGTTTAACCTGATATCAAATGCCTTTAAATTTACCCCGACTGGTGGTCAGGTAAGCGTTTTACTTAATGTGGATAAGCTGTGCGATAGTGATGTTTTTCTTGAAATAAAAGTGATCGACACCGGTATTGGCATTCCGCCTGAAAAACATAGTAAAATTTTCGAGCGTTTTTTTCAACATGACATTCCGCAGTCGATGATTAATCAAGGCAGCGGCATCGGCCTGGCTATTACACATGAGTTTGTGAAGATGCATGGAGGAGAAATAACAGTGGAAAGCGAACCGGATCATGGCAGCTGTTTTATTATTAAACTGCCGGTAATTATTTATGACGGGGCGGCAATGGAACTACCAGTTGAAGATGAAGTTGATATTGAAAGCCCTAACGACGTCATTAATTCTGAAAATAAAGCGGTATCCAAACAGCAGCATATAAATAAAATGCCGGTGGTTCTTTTAGTTGAGGATAACGATGATTTTCGTTTTTATCTGAAAGACAATTTAAAGGACATATTCTTTTTAATCGAAGCTTCGAACGGAAGAGAAGGCTGGCAAAAGGCGCTTTCGCAACATCCGGACATTATTGTTAGTGACATCAGCATGCCCGAAATGACCGGAATTGAACTTTGCAAAAAACTAAAAAATGATAAGCGTACGTCGCACATTCCCATTGTTTTGCTAACCGCATTGACTGGCGAGGCCGAACAGGTAAAGGGATTGGAAATTGGCGCGAATGATTACATGACAAAACCTTTTAATTTCGAAATACTCCTCTCAAAAATTAAAAACATCCTTACGCTGCGGGATACTTATAAACGTACATACAAAAAGCAAATGGATGTGCAATTGCAGGAAACGCCTTTACAAAACGAAGATGAGAAGCTGTTAAGGAATATAGTAGAATATATAGAACTTAATATTTTAAACGACAGTCTTTCGGTAGAAGAATTAAGCCGCAAAATGAACATGAGCCGCGGATCGCTTTATAGTAAGGTATTGATGCTTACCGGTAAGTCGCCTGTCGAATTTATTCGCTCTATCAGGCTTAAAAAAGCTGTGTATCTACTTGAGAACAGCCAGATGACAATTAGCCAGATTTGTTATGAAGTAGGGTTTAACACCCCCAAATATTTTACAAAACTATTTAAAGAGGAATATAATATGCTTCCCTCATATTATATCAGTTCTATTCGTCAAAAGAAACTGACCGAAACTGAAGAATAATAACACCCATATCATTATAACACAGTTAACCATTTACGTGTTTGGCTCTAAATATTAGTCAATCGTCCCCGAAATTCCGGGGTACAAATGTCTGCGGGATTTAAACTATAATACAAGTTTTTATAGTAATACGACGCATAATTGCTTGGTTTTTTGTTTGTAATTGGTTCATTTGTAAATAGTTGTGTTCGCTTGAACATTTGGTCTATATTTTTACCCAACTCTACCACCTCCCATTTTTTAAGTTATCATAGTTTCATCCTCCGGAATATAAGCTTAAGTAATGTATTTAAAGACGTTGCTTTTAAACAATGTTCCACCAATAACCAATAGGACCAGTAGTTAACTTTTTTTGAATTAGTAAACATGCGTCTGGCTGCACCTGAAGTTTTTAACTGATTGTTCGGGCAGCCGTTTCATGTAAAGAAACCAGCAACAAAATAGTTTCCGAAGGTTGTTTTTGAGTATTGGTATCCCAATAGGTACGATAACAAAATAATTATGAATGAGAGAAAAACCAATTAAGCACTAACCAAAAAGAACTATGAACCAATTATCAAACCTTAAAATCCTATTACCAGATGGATAAAAATTTACAAAAAAGAGTGAAATACCAAATTTCATTAATTATCACGGGCATATTGCTTTATTTTTCTGCCCAAGCACAAACCGTAAACATTACGGGTAAAATAACAAGCGCCGACGATGGCCAGCCAATACCAGGCGCAAGCATTAAAGTTAAGGGGACGAGCCTGGGGACTATATCAGGCATTGATGGTGGCTATACCATAGCAGCTGAGCCAGGCAAGGTGCTTGTTTTTAATTTTTTAGGTTTTGCGCCACGGGAAGTAGCTGTTAAACAAGCCGGTGTAATTAACGTAAGGCTTAATTCAACATCAAGCAACTTAAATGAGGTTGTTGTCATTGGTTATGCTAAGGCACGAAGAAAAGACGTTACAGGGGCTATAAGTTCAATATCGGGAACCGATTTACGCCAAACGCAACCAACTACTTTTGATCAGGCCTTGCAGGGTAAGGTTGCAGGGGTTGTGGTTCAACAAGTGTCGGGCCAGCCCGGTGGCGGTGTATCTATTCAAATACGTGGCGTGTCGTCAATAACCGGCTCCAATTCGCCTCTGTATGTGATAGATGGTATTATTATCCCCCCGGTTTCCGACCCCGGCAACGGTTCAAATCCATTAAATAGCATCAATCCTGCCGAAATTGAATCAATAGATGTATTGAAGGATGCTTCGGCAACAGCCATATACGGTTCGCAGGCAACCAATGGCGTAGTGGTTATCACTACAAAAAGGGGCAAAGCCGGCCCACCACGGATAACCTATGATTTTTATACCGGTTACCAGGAAATAGCCAAGCGGCTCCCCACAGTAAATTTGCCACAGCTTGCTACTTTTATTAATGCACGGGCCGTTGCCTGGGGCTTCGATGCCAGGCCCGAATTTGCCAATCCCCAATATTTAGGCCCTGGTACCGATTGGCAAAAAGAATTGTTCCGGAAAGCTCCGATGATGAATCACACGCTTACGGTAAGCGGCGGGGATGCCAGAACCCAATATTTACTATCAACCTCGTATTTTGACCAGGAAGGGATAGCCCTTGGATCTGATTTTAAAAGATACTCGTTAAGGCTGAATTTAGATAACAAAACCACTGATTGGCTAAAAATAGGGACCAGCCTTCAATTAGCGCATATTAATGAAAATGTAAATTCAACCGCCAGTAATGTAATTAGCACCGCACTAAGTATTACTCCCGATGTTCCGGTAAAAAACGGTGATGGTTCCTTTGGTGGTGTTACCGACCCCAACGGTTGGGTACAACCTGTTGCCAACCCGGTGGCATTAGCCCAAATTGTCAAAGACCTAAAAAGAAGGAATCAAATATTCGGAAATGTGTATGCCGAAGTACAATTTACTAAAGATCTGTCGCTGCGAAATGAGTTATCGGGTAATTTCGATTTTAATACGGAAGATAGGTTTTCACCAACTTATAGTTTTGGTAAGGGTACTGCCAGCCCTAACTTCGGTTCCTCTGCCGCTGGCCAAAATTTTTATATAGTAATACGCAATTTTTTAACTTATAGCCATAATTTCAATAAATTTCATGTTGATGCCTTAGCGGGGCATGAATCGCAGGAGAGTACTTTTGAAAATCTTGGCGGTGCGCGAAGGAATTTCCCTTCAAACAATGTGCAGGCCATTAATGCGGGTGATGCTACCACGGCCACAAACTCGGGCGATAATTCAAATTCAAACCCCACTGGCGGCTCTGCACAGGAATCCTATTTCGGCCGTGTCAATTTTTCATGGGATGATAAATATCTGCTAACCGGCAATTTACGAAACGATGGTTCCTCAAATTTTCCAGCTGGTAATCGTTGGGTTACTACCTATTCAGGTGGATTTGCCTGGAAAATTAATAACGAGACATTTTTGAAAAGCGTGAAGAGTATAAATGAATTGAAGTTGAGACTCGGTTATGGCCTTACCAACAATCAAGGCATACCGGGCAATACGTTTGTAACCCAACTTGCATCGGTGGCAAATGGTTTATCAGGTACAGCGCAGTTTCAAAACAATTTGGCAAATCCGTCTGTAAAGTGGGAAAAAACAGATTATTACAGTGCCGGGATCGACGGATCGTTCTGGAACGGGCGATTAGGTTTTTCATTAGACGTTTACGACCGCGAAACAAACGGCCTTTTATTACAGGTGCCACTTCCGGGATACACCGGTACTGTTGCGGGTTATGGGCCGGGATCTATGCAAGCGCCTTATGCCAATGTCGGCTCGCTAAGCAACAAAGGGTTTGACTTCCAAATCAACTCTACCAATATTACTTCTAAAAATTTTACTTGGAAAACTGCTTTTACCATATCGCGAAACAACAATAAAGTAACCTACTTAGGTGCAGGAGGAGACCAGGCCAACTTAAGCCAGAAATCTTATGTAATTAACGATATAATTGAAAAAACAACAGTGGGCCAGCCCATTGGCGAATTTTACGGCTATGTATTTGACGGGATTTTTGCAAAACCATCTGATTTTCAAAACCATGCCCGGCCTGCTGATCAAAGCGGTAACCCTTATCCAATTTCTCCAGCGGGCGGTGGTATTTGGTACGGCGACCGTATGTTCAAGGATTTGAACGGCGACGGTGTTATCGACTCAAAAGATCAAACCTTTTTGGGCTCCCCCATACCCAAATTCCAGTATGGTATCAATAATACATTTAACTACAAAAATTTTGATCTGAATATTTTCTTCAGCGGCAGTTATGGCAACAAGGTGTTCAATCAAATGGCTATACAGCAATCCGATCCGCAAAACCATACTACCTATTTTACATCGGTATTAAATTATGCAAAACTGGCTATGGTTGATCCTAACGGCTCTTCATCCGATGTTAACAATGTATATGTTACCAACCCGAATACAACAATTGTAGGCGTGAGAAATGACAATACCAACGGCAATAACCGTCCTAATAGTTTGATGATCGAGGATGGATCGTTCCTGAGGTGCAAAAATATCACCCTGGGTTACCGGTTGTCAGAAAGTCTACTATCCAAAATATCTGTGAGTTCTGTTAGGGTGTATGCCAATGTATCCAATGCATTTATCATTACAAAATATAAAGGCATGGATCCAGAGATAGGTTCGTGGAACCCGCTTCAGGCAGGTTGGGACAGCGGTTATTATCCGCAGCCAAGAGTATTTACTATTGGTGCAAACATAACCCTGAAATAATAAAACGATCACCGATTAAAAATATACGTTTATGAAATCAATTCACAAAATTATCATCATCCTGCTATGTGCAGCAGCAGTAGCCGGATGTAAAAAGAGTTTTTTGGACCGTCCGTCCAACTCGCAGATAAGTTCTCTTAATTTTTACAAAACCACCTCCGATTTACGCCTGGCTACGGCAAGTCTTTACGGTGGTTCGGAGTGGTGGCAATGGAACAATGGTGCCTGGTTACCGCTTGGCGACGTATTGAGCGGCACCGGCAGCTTTCAGTATAGTAACGATTTAGTACAGCTTTTTACACGCACTATTACCG
Source organism: Mucilaginibacter ginsenosidivorax (assembly GCF_007971525.1). Classification (NCBI taxonomy): domain Bacteria; kingdom Pseudomonadati; phylum Bacteroidota; class Sphingobacteriia; order Sphingobacteriales; family Sphingobacteriaceae; genus Mucilaginibacter; species Mucilaginibacter ginsenosidivorax. The sequence continues at coordinate 507,143 of NZ_CP042437.1, read as the reverse complement.
CGCAAAATGGTCTGGTGACCAATGGCTGGGTTGGCTTGTACAATGTTATAGCGCAAAGCAATGGTGTTATCAATGCCATCCAGCAGCAGGCGTCTTCGTCAATTTCGGCAACAGACAAAAATGCGGCGATAGCTGAGGCAAAATTTATTCGTGCCGTTGCTTATTATCACCTGGCGGTGTATTGGGGAGCGGTGCCCATTGTTGAAGATAACAGCAAACTGATCAAAGATCCGCTGCTTAATCGTAATATCGTTTCAGATGTTTATAAATTCGTTGCTAAAGACTTAACCTTCGCAGCGCAAAACCTTCCAAAAACTGATGAAAAAGGCCGGGTAACTACCTGGTCGGCGCAGGGAATGCTGGGTAAAGTGTATTTAACCATGGCAGGTTTAGGCAAAAGTGGCAGCCGCGACCAGGCCCTGCTTGACAGTGCTAAAAAGTATGCGGGCAACGTATGTAAAAATAGCGGGTTAGACTTGCTTCCCAACTATGCCGACCTTTTCAAGGCGCAAAACAACGATAATCAGGAATCCTTATTTTCCCTTCAATGGGCTGCTGGTGTAGGCTATGGAAATGGCAACAATATGCAAACTTATTTTTCACCAAGCGCGGATATACTTCCTCAAAAGCAAGGTGGATGGCAACCCTTACAGCCAACCTATGATTTATACCGGATGTATTCTGCAAAGGATACGGTAAGGCGCAAGGCCACTATTATGCTCAACGGAGATTTTTATCCTGAATTGAATGCTGCCGGCGGTGGCTATAAGGCGACGGGTACGGGCCTTAAAAAGCACATTATTGGTAACGAGAAAGATAACAATTCGCCAACAATGGATACGTGGTCATCCATCGAACACAATGCAATTCTTAGATTGGCCGATGTGTATTTGGTATATGCCGAAGCTATTTTGGGCAATAATGCTACTACGAGCGATGGTGATGCGCTAACCTATTTTAATAAAGTGCGGGCAAGGGCCGGCGTGGATATTGTTACTGCGGTAACCCCTGCCTTGCTGCGTACGGAGAGAAGAGTTGAACTGGCTTTTGAAGGACAATATTGGATAGATCTGGTTAGGTATTCTTACTACGATCCGGCTAATGCTGTGAAGTTTCTTAATGATCAGGATGCCACTCACGGCCGCATTTCGTTTACTTATGACCCTGCAACGAAAACAGCAAAAAGGGACACCACTGCGCTGCCATCTACGCTGCCGGCAACTATCAGCTCATTCACGTTGCCAATTCCGTCATCAGAGTTGACCAGTGACCCTAAATTGGCACAACCACCAGTACCATATTATTAATCAAAAAATTAAAACATATTGTTATGAAAAAGAAATCATACTTACGCTTGTGTTTTTTGCCGTTTCTCTTGATGATAGCGGCCTTATTACCAGCTTGTAAAAAGAATGCAGATGGCGGTGGCGGTGCACCTCCTGTTATTGCCGCTATCAAGAGTTATGTAGCTTCGCCTAATGATACAGTTTTGCATAGCGCTGTGGCAAAAGGTCAGTGGGTAGTAATAACCGGGCAGAACTTGCAAAATGCAACTCAAATTTCTTTTGACGGAGTTCCTGCCTCTTTTAACACTGCTTTATTTGCCCCTGGCAGTGCTGTGGTACAGATACCGGCCATACAGTTTTCAACAATTGATACTACTAAACTGTACACAGTAAAGTATGCCACATTAGCAGGCTCTACAACGTTCTCGTTTAAATTAGGTCCGGCAGCGCCTACTATTACGGCTATATCTAATGTATTTGCCGCCCCGGGCGATTCCGTTCATCTTTTTGGCTCAAATTTAGTGTTGATTCAACGCTTTTTATATGGCGGAACCCAAATTTCATCATTTAAACCGAGTCTCGACGGAACTTCGCTTGGCTTTCTTATGCCGGCAACAACGCCCACTGATCAGGTATTAGTATCCACCAAGGCAGGTACAACGTCTTTTAAAATAGTGGCAACGCCAACAATTACCGGCATTTCCAACGAAAATGCCAACAAGGGCGATTCGGTGTTTGTTTATGGTACATACCTTAAAAACGTTCAATCGCTATCTTTCGCAGGTACGGCAATTACTTCCTTTAAAGAAACAAGTGATGGAAGTTCTGTTCGTTTTGTTTTGCCTGCGTTATCGAAAAGCGGGCCTGTATCTGTTACAACAAAATTTGGCGCGGCTACCACAGCATACAATGTGAACGATATAGCCACAGGAGCCATATCAAACTGGGAATGGAGCGGCGTCTTCAACTGGGCATGGTGGGGCGGAGCCAATCTTACCAGCGGCGATCCAAATTCGGGGTGGCCTCCTTACAATTCCGATTTTCCTGGTAATTCAAGCCTGTACATGGTGCTTAAAAACGGCGTTTTGGCTCCCTCAGAAGGCAATACCTTCTCCAGTTATGCAATACTCATGAACGGAACACAGTGGGTACCTACAGCTAATCTTAATGACCCTGTTGACAATTGGGCATTTAAATTCGAAGTAAATATTTCTAAACCCTGGAATGGTGGTACAATTGATATTTTGAGTGGGGTAAGTGGCAGCCCTATAGCCAGATGGGAGCCATGGCAAAAAACTACAGCAACCGCGGCATATACTACAAAAGGATGGATAACAGTAACTATTCCGCTGTCGTCATTCCGTAAAGCCGATCCTACGCTTGGAGATGGCAAAGGTGCCGCCATAACGCAAATTACCGATTTGGTTGGCCCATCTGGGAATAGCGCATGTACAGTGTATATACATAACTACGGTACTTCAGCAACAGCAACCGGCTTTTATGGTGCTTTTGATAACCTGAGGGTTGTAAAAATTAAATAAACAGGTTGAACTCCACAGCAACTTATTGCTGTGGAGTTTTAATAAAATAAAACATGATTTTTTATAAAAAACGAATATGAAGATAACAAAATTAAGGATGGCGTGTAAGATTGCGGGGATATTTATAGCAATTTGGGCTGTAGTTTCCTGTAAAAAAAACGAAACACCTCCGGCGCAGCTTACCCTTGGTAACATCACCGATACGATACCCGAAGGCGGCGGAACCGTTGCATTAAAATTTACCAGCAACGCCTCATGGAAGGTTGATACTGTAGGCATTGGATGGCTGCATTTAAACCAAACATCGGGTAATAGTGGCAACGTTGCCATTAATTTAACAGCGGCAGCAAATTCATCGGGCATGAGCCGCTCTGTGCTTTTAAACCTGAGTTCGACCAATGGGCAAAGCAGGCGGATTACCATAATGCAAAATGCTAAAATTTATCCATCCTATAATACATCGCCAAAAGCTCCGGATGCAACCGGCATGGGCAGCACAGCCAAACAGCTGGCGGCAAATATTAAAATGGGATACAATATTTATAACACCATGGAAGCTCCGGGCGGAGAAACCGGATGGGGAAATCCGCTAATTAGTCAGAAGCTAATTGATTTGGTAAAATCATCTGGCATGAATGCCGTACGCGTACCTATTCAGTATGAGTCGTCGCACGTCATCGATAAAAAAACTGCCAAAATTGACCCGGCATGGCTTGCCCGGGTAAAACAAGTGGTTCAATATTGCATTAATGATAACGTTTATGTAATGGTTGATATCCATTGGGACGGTGGCTGGCTTGATTGTACAGCAACAGGTGCTAAACAGGATTCTATTAACGCCAAGCAAAAAGCTTATTGGGAGCAAATTGCCACCACGTTGCGCGATTTTGACGAACATTTAATGTTTGCCAGCGCCAATGAACCTAATGCTACAGATATACCAACATCTAATGTATTGATGCGTTATCATCAAACGTTTATTAACGCGGTACGCAGTACCGGCGGTAAAAATAGCTATCGTACTTTAATTATTCAGTCTCCTTCAACATCAATCGATTTGGCTAACGAATACCTGAAGTCAAGTAACGTGTTTAAAACCGTGCAATTGCCTGCAGACCCTACACCAAACAAAATGATAATTGAGTTTCATTATTATACTCCGTCAAATTTTTGCATATTATCTGCCGACGCCAGCTGGGGGAAAGAAGCGTATTTCTGGGGAGCCGGCCTTCATACAAAAAATCCGCTGTTCCTTGACCGAAACTCCGGGCCCTGGTCAGAAGAACATTATGTAGATTCGTTATTCCACACTGCCAAAGTAAACTTTGTGGATAAGGGAATGCCAGTGATTATGGGCGAATACGGCACAGAATATCACGCCGATAAATTAAAAGGGTATCCGGCTGATTCGCTATTATCTGTAAATTCCCAGATGCATTTCTATCGTTATGTAACACAACAAGCCAAAACAAATGGGGTATTGCCGTTTTTATGGGCAAGTGATGTATTTAACCGTCAAACTAACACCATAGGAAACCAGCGTACACTGGATTCGCTGAAAAGAGGAGCCGGGCTTTAATTAAACAAGCAATTTATGTAAAAGCCACGTTCGATGAAAGAACTCACCGGACGTGGCTTTTACTGGATTATCGTCCTAACGTTATTTAAAATCAAATTTTTATCCACGGGAGATCAGGAGCCGAATGAAAGCCAGGAATTCTTTTAAAATCTTATTTTTTTTTATTACCGTCATATCTTTTTTCTCCTGTAAAACACCGAAAAAACAGGGCTCTGAACTAACAATGAATAATAGGCCATCTGCCACTTTTGCAATTGAAGGAGTGCTATCAAAGAATTTATACCATAGCCGTAATGCCGGGCGCGGCAACAGCTATCCTGCCTCCGGCCTGCAAACAGGCAAAACGTTTCGAAACCGTAGTGTCATCGTTAATTACGGAGCAAAATCAACGCAAAGTAGCGCAGTACCAAACTATCCCGGTATTTTGACGGTTAATTCGTATAAGCTACAGGAACAAAGAAATACGGCGGCCGGGACATTCACCATTTACCCTTCCTATAATAAATCGCCAAAGGCCCCGGACTCAGAAGGGATGAAATGTAATGCTGTTGAGCTTGCTGCTAAAATAAGGTTAGGATGGAACATCGGCAATACATTTGAAGCCCCCGGCGGCGAAACAGGCTGGGGTAGCCCTGTTATTACAGAAGATTATATAAAGCTTGTAAAACAGCAGGGGTTTAATGCCATTCGTATTCCATGCGCCTGGAGCTGGAAGCATTTAAGCAACCAGGCGACTGCACAAATAGACCCCAACTGGCTCAAAAGGGTAAAAGAAGTAGTGGGATATTGCGTAAAGAATGATATGTATGTCCTGCTCAATATTCACTGGGATGGAGGCTGGTTAGAGAATAATATTGAACAGACAAAACAGGAATCTGTCAACGCCAAACAAAAGGCACTTTGGGAGCAAATAGCGACAACTATGCGCGATTTTGACGAACACCTGATGTTTGCCAGCGCCAATGAGCCGAACACAGACAATGCCGAAAAAATGGCAGTACTTGCTACCTATCATCAAACCTTTATTAACGCGGTTCGATCAACCGGCGGAAAGAATAGTTACCGGGTATTAGTGGTGCAAGGCCCTTCAACAGATATTGACAAAACGTATGACCTGATGAATACTCTTCCCCGGGACCAGGCGACCGCACGGATAATGGTTGAGGTGCATTACTACTCTCCATTTCAATTCTGCCTGTTGGACGGCGATGCAGACTGGGGCAAAATGTTTTATTACTGGGGCGCAGGACATCATTCTACTAAAGAGCCCAACCGCAATGCCATCCTGGGTGAAGAGGGGGATGTTATTGCTTCTTTCAACAAAATGAAAACAAAATTCGCCGACAAAGGAATTCCTGTATTATTAGGTGAGTATGGGGCTTACAGGCGTAATAACGGCAAACATGTTCCTTTAGATCTGGCAACACACAATGATGCGGTGGATTATTGGCTAACTTATATTACAAAGCAGGCGAAAGCCAACGGTATGCTGCCATTTTTCTGGGACACGGGTGGTGCTTTGGACAAACAAAATTATTCGGTAAAGGATCAACGTACAATTGTGGCACTTAACGCAGGCGCCAACTAAAATTATACCCAAAAAAGTGGTAGTAACATTTAAAATGATACCACACAACGCTGCGATATCACGAATTAAAATAAGATACCGGCAGCATTAAAACCGATGTTTTACCGGTTTACAACAGGTGAAATATTGATAATACTAAAAGAAAATTTATTGTAAAACAATACACGGTTGCTTCTATAAAAAGCCCTGGATTTTTAGATGAGAAAATTAATAACAGCAATAATATTAGGGATATTGATCCCCTCTGCTACTTTAAAAGGACAGGAAGCCAATCGGTTTTTCCCCGAAAAAGATCTGGTAACAACGGGTATCTATTATTACCCCGAACATTGGAGCGAAGCCCAATGGGAAAGGGATATAAAAAAGATATCTGACATGGGTTTTGAGTTTGTTCACCTGGCCGAATTTGCCTGGTTCAAAATGGAGCCCGGGGAAGGACGGTTTGATTTTACCTGGCTTGACAGGGTGGTTGGGCTTTGCACAAAGTATCACCTTAAAGTGTTGCTATGCACACCTTCTGCAACCACCCCAACATGGATGCGGATAAACTACCCCGAGACTTTTGTTATGGACGGCCATTATATCCGGGCGGAGAATGGTACGCGGGGCCTTGAATCAATGGTTAATCCGAAATTCCGTGGCTTTGTACAGAAGATAGTAGCAGAATTGGCAAAACGATACGGGCAGAACAGCAATGTGATGGGGTGGCAGATAGATAATGAACCTGGCGCGGTATCTGATTATAGTCCTTCATCGCAGGAAGCATTCAGAACCTGGCTGAAGAATAAATACAAAACCATCGATGCGTTAAATACTGCCTGGGGAGCCGCCTTCTGGAGCCAGTGGTTTAATAGTTTTGAACAGGTAATCATCCCGAATACCAACCTGGTAGGCTGGTGGGGCAATAATCCACATGCCTTACTGGATTTTAAGAGATATTCGGCAGATGCCCAGGCCGGATTCCTTGATTTTCAGGCTGACGTTTTGCGCAGTTACATTTCAAAGTCGCAGTTTGTTACCACCAACTATACCGCCGTTTGCACGGGTTCAGATCCTAACCGTACCACGAAACTTGATTTTGCAGCTTACACCGCTTATCCAAACGGTGGTAGCGATAATATTGGTGAATCGGGTTTCCGTTTAGGCAACAGCGATGTTGTTCTTTTTGCTTCAGAATATTACAAATCTGTGGGTGGTGTGTCGGGAGTTTTGGAAATTCAGCCTGGCCCTGTCAATTGGGGAAGCTACAATCCACTGCTTTTACCTGGTACCGTTAGGCTATGGTTGTACCACAGTTTTGCTGCGGGCGGGAAGGTCGCCTGTTCGTACCGCTTTCGGCAGATCTTATATGGTGCCGAACAATATCATGCCGGTGTGATACAAACGGATGGGGTAACACCTTCACAAGGCGGTAAAGACTATATGCAGTTCATGAAAGAAATAACAGAACTGCGGAAGCAGTTTACGCCGGGTGCGAAGATGCCGGCAAAGCTGGCCGCGCGGTCGACAGCGCTTCTGTGGAACGTGGAAAATTATTGGAGCATTGACAGGCAAAAACAGACCGGGCAATGGAATACATGGGATTATCCTATAAAATTTCTCAAAACTGCAAGATCGCTGGGGGCACCTGTTGATGTCATTCAGGAAACGGCGGACTTGTGGAAGTATAAGTGTGTAATCGTTCCCGCTTATGAAATGATTGATTCTGCATTGGTGAAAAAATGGAATGATTATGTAACAAAAGGCGGCCACCTGGTTATTACCTGCCGTACCGCTACCAAAGATCGCAGGGGCCATTTTTGGGAAGGGGAGACCGCTATGCCAATTTCAAACCTGATTGGCGCCCATATAAGCCAAACCGATATGCTTTCATCATACGGCAAAGGCGATATATTGATGGGGGCTAATCATTATCCATGGCATAGCTGGGCCGATTTGCTTGTGCCGAATGATACTGCGGGGGTATTGGCCACCTATAATAACCAGTTTTATAAAGGAAAAGCTGCTGTTGTAAAACACCGGATAGGCAAGGGCTACGTAACCTATATCGGCGTAGATACCGATGATTCCAAATTAGAAAAAGACTTGTTGAGACAAATTTATAAAGATGCCGGCGCTACAACGGAAGATTATCCCCCCGGTGTTTTTGTTTATTGGCGCGATGGCTTTTATACGGCATTAAATTACTCATCAGAAAATTACACGGTAAATCTGCCGGATAATGCAAAAGTTTTAATTGGCGAAAAGACACTAAAACCATCGGGTGTGCTTGTGTGGACAGAATAATTTATTAAGCATAAAAAACAGATGAAAAAAATAATTTGGGTATTGGTGGTTTCGCAATTCGCTTTTTTGGCCAGTGTAAAAGGGCAAAGAGCGATCAACGTTGATTTAAACAAAACATCAGGTAAGCTTAATACCATGTTTAACACTTGCGTAGGCGCAGGCCGGGCAAATGAAGGGCTGCGTGCCGACTGGCAGCAACAACTGGAATATGTAAGAAAACAATGTGGTTTCCGGTATATCCGGATGCACGGACTGCTTACCGATGATATGGCGGTATATACCGAAGACGCGAAAGGTAAACCTCAGTATAATTACATGTATGTAGATGCCCTGTTTGATTTTCTGCATAAAATTGGGATGAAACCTTTTGTCGAGCTGGGCTTTATGCCCAATGCGCTGGCAAGCGGAAACCAGACAATTTTCTGGTGGCGCGGCAATGTTACCCCTCCAAAAGACTACAACAAATGGCAGGCACTTATTACCAACCTTGTGCAGCATTTTACAGAACGGTATGGTGCGGAGGAAGTAAAGTCCTGGTATTTTGAAGTATGGAATGAGCCTAATTTATCGCCCGGATTCTGGACAGGGACACAGGACGACTATTTCAAATTGTACGATTATTCTGTAAAAGCGGTTAAAAGTGTAAACCCCGGATATAAAGTAGGCGGCCCAGGCACTGCAGGCGCGGCCTGGGTTCCCGAAATGATCAGTCATTGCAGCAAAAACAATGTGCCGATTGACTTCGTCAGTACCCACTCTTATGGTGTAAAACAAGGCTTTTTGGATGAGTATGGCAATTCGGGTACGGTATTGAGTAAAGATTCGCTTGCCGTGAGTGGCGATGTGTTGAATTCCCGTAAACAAATTACCCAATCAGCGAAACCCGGCCTGGAACTGCATTATACAGAATGGAGTTCATCCTACACCCCGGCAGATCCTTTGCACGATAGTTATCATGAAGCCGCCTATATCCTGGAAAAATTAAAACAGGTTGGCCATGCGGCCAACTCCATGTCGTACTGGGTTTTTACCGATGTGTTTGAGGAACCCGGCCCGCGGTATACGCCTTTTCACGGAGGTTTTGGTTTACTCAACATCCAGGGCATAAACAAGCCTGCTTTTTATTCTTATCAATTTATGAATAAGCTTGGAAGAACGGAATTAGCGAATAACGACACCCGTTCATGGGTTTGCAAAAACGATAAAGGGGATATCCAGGCCTTATTGTGGGATTATACCTATACGTTGCCTGATTCGGTTAATAATCAGGCCTATTATATAAAAGATTTGCCAGCCAAACCTAAAGGCAAAGTAAAAATAAACCTGTCGCATGTGCCTGCCGGAAAATATACCATGGAAATATATAAAGTAGGGTATAGGGTGAACGATGCCTATACCCGCTATGTGGATATGGGCAGGCCCGGACAGTTAAACCGGCAACAGGTTGAAAAGTTAAAAGAAGAAAATGGCTCTCCTGTTGCAAAACAGGAAATTGTAGTAAAACCCAATGCAGTATATTCCCAGGAGCTTGATATCCGGGAAAATGATGTGATACTGGTAAACCTGATTAAAAAATCTTAACACATGAATATATTAATACCAAAGTTGAAAACAATAAAGATAATATGCAGCTGTATGCTTTTTTTTATACTGCTGATAGCAGGGTTGGCACAGGCGCAGCAAAGTTTGAATAATAGTAAACAAGAAGAAAAAATCCGTTCACTGATTAGCCGGATGACATTGCAGGAAAAAGTGAGCCTTTTGCACGCGAATTCCAAGTTTTATGTATCCGGGATAAAGAGGTTAGGTATCCCTGAATTGGCGCTAAGTGATGGACCACATGGTGTGCGTGCAGAAATTAACAGGCACGACTGGGGTTATTCGGGCTGGACCACCGATTCGGCAACCTGCTTCCCTCCAGGAACAGCCCTTGCTGCAACCTGGAATCCTGAACTGGCCTCAAAACAAGGGCTGGTATTAGGCGAAGAAGCCCGTTTCCGAAAAAAAGATGTGCTGTTGGGACCTGGCATCAACATTATCCGTTCGCCACTTGGTGGCCGGAACTTTGAATACATGAGCGAAGACCCTTTTCTTATTTCGAGAATGGCAGTTGCTTACATTAAAGCCCTGCAGTCAAAAGATGTTGCGGTGAGTGTAAAACACTGGGTAGCCAACAACCAGGAAACGCATCGCGATTCTGTTGATGTACAGGTAAGCGAAAGAGCTTTCCGTGAAATTTATTTACCGGGTTTTAAAGCTGCTGTAACCGAAGGCGGCGCTTATACCGTAATGGCTGCTTACAACAAATTCAGGGGGGACTGGTGTTCGGAAAACGAATATTTGAACAGGCAAATTCTTCGGAAAGAATTTGGGTTTAAAGGCGTTTTAATGACCGATTGGGCTGCGGCGCATACTACGGTAAAGGCTGCATTAAGCGGGCTTGATTTGGAAATGGGCACCGACATAAAAGATTACAACGAATGGTATTTTGCCAATCCGTTAATAAAAGCCGTAGAAGAAGGAAAAGTACCGGTATCGGTAGTTGATGAAAAAGTAGCGAACGTGCTGCGCGTAATGTTCAAAACCAGGATGTTTGATGAAGCTAACCGCGAAAAGGGAAAAATGAATACACCGAAGCATCAAAAGGCAGCATACAATTCTGCAGCCGAAGCTGCTGTATTACTTCAAAACAAAGGCAACATTCTTCCTGTCAATTTCAACAAAATAAAATCGGTTGCTATCATTGGTGATAACGCTACCCGTAAACATTGCGGCGCGGGGCTTAGCTCCGAAATAAAAGCGTTATATGAAATAACGCCTTTAGAGGCCATCAAGCAAAAGTTTGGCGCCAGTGTAAAAATAAATTTTGCCCAGGGATATGAAAAACAATCTACATTCAAAGAGGGCAGCAACCGCGGCCAGGGAAATTCAGATCATGTTGATTGGAAACTGATTCAGGAGGCTGTAAAAGTTGCCCGGGAATCAGATGTAGTTATCATTTTCGGAGGTTTAAACCACGACTTTGATACGGAATCTTTTGACAAACAAAATATGGATTTGCCTTACGGACAGGAAGTTTTGATGCAGGAAGTAACAAAAGCAAATCCAAACACCGTTGTAGTAATAGTTGCGGGATCTCCTGTAAAATTAGCGGGGATTGTTAACCGGGTACCTGCTATTTTATGGTCGTGGTATGGCGGCATGGAAGCCGGCAACGCAGTGGCCGATATCTTAAGCGGTAAAGTGAACCCATCCGGCAAATTGCCTTTTACACTTCCCGTTGCGCTTGACCAGTCGCCGGCCCATGCTTTAGGTAATTTTCCGGGGAAAGATTTGACAGTAAATTATGAGGAAGATATTTTGGTGGGATATCGCTGGTTTGATACTAAGAAAATACAGCCCCAGTTTCCTTTTGGATATGGGCTTTCTTATACCGGTTTTGTACTTAATGATTTTTCGACAGACAAGAAGATCTATGAAAAGAATGATGTTATCCATGCAAAATTAGCGATTAAAAATACAGGTAGCCGTTACGGTGCCGAGGTTGTGCAATTGTATGTAAGCGATCCTGTTAGTTCGGTTTTGCGCCCTGAAAAAGAATTAAAGGCTTTTGAAAAAGTTTTTCTGCAGCCAGGCGAAACGAAAACAGTTAAACTGGATGTAAAGGTTAGTGATTTAGCTTTTTATGACGAAGAAACAAAATCATGGAAAGTTGAAGCCGGTGAATTTGTTCTTCAGTTAGGTAACTCATCGCGTAATATTTCAAAAACAGTAAAAATATCCGTTAAGTAAGCTCATTTCAAAAGGTGCTGAAGTTTCGAAAGTATAAACAGTTAAAAGAAAGATTACCTGAAAATCACTATGAAGTTGCATACATACCATGTTAAAGCAATAGTTATAGCCCTGCTGTTTTTATCCGGCAACATTGCGAGCCATGCTCAAAATTCCGAAAAAACAGGGCGAAAACAATTATTTGATTACAACTGGAAGTTTTTTCAGGGAGATACAGCATCGGCAAAATCAAGAGATTTTAACGATATGGGTTGGCGGAGCCTTGATTTACCGCACGATTGGAGTATTGAAGGTAAAATAAGTCTTAAAAACCCAACCGGGGGAGGCGGTGGATATTTCCCGGCAGGTATTGGCTGGTACCGGAAAACCTTCAAAGTTCCTGTTGAATGGAAAGGCAAAAAAGTTTCCATCTACTTTGAAGGAGTTTATATGAATTCTGAAGTTTTTATTAATGGAAAATCACTTGGGATTTACCCTTATGGCTATTCATCCTTTAGTTATGACCTTTCACCTTATTTAGATTTTAATAACGAAAATGTAATAGCGGTGCGGGTAGACAATTCGCAACAATTAAACAGCAGGTGGTATAGTGGTTCGGGCATTTATCGCCACGTTTGGATGAATGTTACCGATGCTGTGCATATAGCCAATTGGGGAGTTGCCATTACTACCCCTGATGTGTCTCCCCAAAAAGCAACCGTCCAGATTAAAACATTGGTAAAAAACGAAAGTGGTTTGCCTCAAAGTATTATTTTGAGCACATGGTTAACGGATGCAAATTCTAAAAATGCAGGAAATAATCAAATAAAGGTTGAACTGGCTGCCAATAGTGAGAAAGAAGTTGCCCAAACTATCATGGTAGCAAACCCGCAACAATGGACGCCGGAGACACCCCGTTTATATGATGCTCAAATAAGTATCATCCGAAATAAGAATGTAATTGACAAAACGGAAACGAGTTTTGGCATCCGTTCTATCAAATTTACACCCGAAAATGGATTTCAGCTTAATGGCAAAACAGTAAAGCTTGATGGCGGGTGTGTGCATCATGATAATGGTTGCCTGGGTGCTGCTGCTTTTGATCGTGCAGAGGAGCGTAAGGTTGAGTTACTTAAAGCAGCCGGATTTAACGCAGTAAGAACTTCTCATAATCCCCCGTCTGAAGCATTTTTAAATGCTTGCGACAGGTTAGGCCTATTGGTTATTGATGAATCGTTTGACTGCTGGAGAATAGGCAAAAACAAGCAGGATTATGCACAATATTTTGGCCAATGGTGGAAACTCGACTTAGATGCCATGGTTTTGCGAGATCGTAATCACCCTTCAATTGTCATGTGGAGCATTGGTAACGAGATAGTGGAGAGGGGTAGTCCCGACGCTGTAAAAACAGCCAAAATGCTTGCAGATGCCATAAAAAAGATAGATACCGTTCGCCCGGTTACATCGGCCATTGTGGAAAATGGTAAGGACTGGGCAACACTTGATTCCCTTATGGCGGCTCATGATGTTGGTGGTTATAATTATCATTTGTGGAATGCGCCTGCCGATCATAAGCGTGTGCCTTCACGAATGATCGTTCAAACGGAATCGTACCCTAAAGATGCTTTTGCAAACTGGAAGCTGGTAAAAAACAACAATTATGTTCTTGGGGATTTTGTTTGGACAGCTATGGATTATCTTGGAGAATCGGGGATAGGCCGCTGGTATTATTCGGGCGACGTGCCCGGCGAACACTGGGAACATGATTTTTTCCCCTGGCATGGCGCCTACTGTGGTGATATTGATTTGATCGGGTGGAGAAAACCGATTTCGCATTACCGTAACCTGTTATATAACAATACCGAAAAACTCTACATGGCCGTTCGTGAGCCCGAACCGGATCCTTTAGAAATTAAAACAACCTGGTGGGCTGTATGGCCGACCTGGGAAAGCTGGACCTGGCCGGAATATGAAGGAAAGGCCGTTAAAGTAGAAGTTTATTCAAAATATCCCAGGGTACGTCTTTACCTCAACGACAAACTCATTGGCGAAAAGCCAACGACAGAAGAACAGGAACATAAAGCTGAATTTACAGTCCCTTATTCGCCTGGCCGGCTTAAAGCAATAGGTGTGGATAAGGATAAGGAAATTGAATCAACCGTTTTGCAAACCTCCGGGGATGCTGCCAAAATCAAACTGACTGCTGACCGGAAAGAGATAACGGCTAACGGGCAGGACTTGTCTTATGTTACCATAGAGATTACCGACAAGGATGGTATACTTGAGCCCAACGCGGCAAGTCGCCTGCTTTTCAAAATTGACGGCCCCGGAACAATTGCCGGCGTTGCTAATGCGGATATGAAAGATACGGACTCCTATGTTGGAAATACACGAAAAGCCTGGCACGGACGCGCGTTAATTATAATTAAAAGCACTCATAATTCAGGCGATATTAAATTGACGGTTACTTCCCCCGATCTATCAGAGGCTGTTGTAAATATTAAAACGCTTGGGAATTAGTACTTGTGAACAGCACATAAGAATCAATAAATTTAAGGAAGCGTCTCAAGACCATAGTTTTTTCGAATCCCTCCGGCTCCACTAACTAAAACGCCGGCCTCTGACAAGGGGTGGGCGTTTTACATTAATATTCATAATGACCTACCTAACCTCTTGCTAAATTGGGTTCGGCCTTTTGGCATGGCACCGCGCACTACAGGCAATAATTTTAGCAGTCTTAACCCATAACATGGTTAACATAACTTAACATAATTTCAAAATATTTTTTACAACTAATTGATTATTAATTAGTTGTAAAAAATCATGGTTAACATGTGTTTGTGCTAAAAATATTAGTATTTATCGATAATTTTTACTAACTTGCTATTTAAAATTAAAGAACATGACGAACGAAAAAACAAGGCCCTCCGTATCGCTTAGGGCATCGAACGACAAAATTAATGGGCTCCTGGCCAGGGAAAGGATCACGGCGGCAGATGTTGGCGACCTTAATCAGCAGGAGCAACGGCTGTTGGAGAACAAGCTTACCGAAATCCTGGAGCGATCAAAAGGGGAGGAGCGGGACCGGTTTTTGGCAAAAATAGATCCCATTATGCATGTAAATACAAAAAGCGACATTTGGGAACGCAACCACATGACGATAAGCAACGCCATTGAAAATTTTATGCGCCAGCATGCCGTTATGCCCACTAAAAACGACATAGCCCAGGAAACCGGCCTGAGCCGCCAAACCGTTGCCAAACATTTTAAAGAATATAAAACGCAGCC
This sequence comes from Mucilaginibacter ginsenosidivorax, assembly GCF_007971525.1. Lineage (NCBI taxonomy): Bacteria > Pseudomonadati > Bacteroidota > Sphingobacteriia > Sphingobacteriales > Sphingobacteriaceae > Mucilaginibacter > Mucilaginibacter ginsenosidivorax. The sequence goes on along the minus strand of NZ_CP042437.1, from coordinate 491,804 downwards.
AGAATTTGCCGCAGAAATGGAGCAGTTTAAATTTATGAGCCATAAAATATTGGCCAACGTATTTAAGCAAGCCAGTAACGGCGATATGAAGGCCGCCAAACTCTATTTTGATATGGTAGGCGCCATCGATAAACAGCCGGCCGCCACCGTTGTTACCGCTCAAAACAACTATATTCAGATAAACAACACCATCCTGAGCCAGGAAAATTTGAAAAGCCTAAGCCCTGCCCAATTACAGCTGATAGAAAATATCGTTACCAATAAAGCCGCCGAAGTGCCCTTGCTGGGCGTTTAGTTATATTACCAGTAGCTTGCGCTGTTTTGTCCTCTCAGGGATCATCTTGAAAAGGTACCCTGAGGCTCCTTGCTAAGTATGCATCATACACATCTTGACCTGCATGGCACCGTCAGGGTACTCCTGTGGAGAGACTCTAACGGGATGAAAATAATGAAATGAAAAACTTCGATGTTGGACATTCGACATTCGGTGTTCGATATTATTTTTCATTTCTGCTGCTATTAAGTTAAGCGTTTTCGACCCCCGTAGGGGTATACCATTTGTAGAGAGAATAGAAAAATAATGCGCCGTGCCGTAAGTACGGAACTTATGAAGCGTACATACGGCACGCAAATTTTTAAATTTAAATTTGCTACAAATATTTTGCTCCGATGGAGCAGCCTGTCAATCCCTTAGTCCGCACATTGTTAGAATTTTCTCCACCGCGTAGCGAAATACCGCCGAAAAAAAGTTTTTGGAGACAACTCCAACAACGGCGAAGTTGTCATAAGGTTTAAGGATTTATTTTTTGAAATAACAACAATGTTTATTCAAATATCTTTATATTAGGGTGTTATGCAATTTAAACACTAATTAAATAGTTTGTTTTATTTTAAAGTATTTGTTTTAGTTAATACGTTAATTTTTAAACCTTGAATCTATCATGAGTGAACCAACGCTACCGGAAAACGGGTCCGACGATCCGGTTCCAGATAATATTCTACCGCCAAGCCCAAAACCAGAGAAAGAAGAATTTCGCTCGTTCAGGGTTGACTGGCATTCGACAAGCCGCAAAGTAATCATCTTATGTAAAATTGGCATCTACTGCTTTATTTTTTTAATGGCTGCCAGTTGGACGTATAACAACGTGCCAATGCCGTATGGGCTATTTCTTTCGGGAATTGAACTTTTAATTGCGGTGGCTGCATCTTTCACAACGATACGATTGGGTACCAACAAGCCCTGGAAACCCTACGCTAACAAAGGGTTGTTAAGTGAAAGTGCTCAGGTTAAATTATTGCTCTCCAACATCGTTATGGATATGAAACAGTTTGACCAGACGGGGAATTACTACTTCACGGGTGTGCGTTTTTATAAATACACTACAGCAATCTTATCCGGTATTTCAACTGTCCTTTTGGGCTTAAACGTCAAAACGCTGAATAAAGATTGGGCAGAAATTTATCCTGAACTTTCGAAGAATATTGCTTTTGTGATCGGTGCCATCATTACAGTGTGGACAAGTTTAATGAGTTACTGGAATATTGAAAAATATTGGCAGCAAAGTAAAGCTGTCGTATATAAGCTTGCCGCACTTAAAAAGGAAATCGAGAATTTGGATAAGGCCGGTAAACTTCCCGACGAAGTTATACAACAAAAATATGAAGCCTACGTAACGATAATCGAAGAATATAATAAGTACAGGCAAGGCGGAAATGATAATCGGCAAGGTGCACCTGCTCCCTGACCAATCATAAAAGGCGCGATCATTTTAAAGGTTATGCTCCTCAGGACCTCCCCTGAAAAAGGGACCCTGAGGCCGCTTGCTAAGTATACACCATGCATATTTCGACCTGCATGGCACCGTCAGGGTTCTCCTTTGGAGAGACCCTAACGGGACGAAAATTTTTAAGGTATCCCTTTCTTCATCGCAGGTTTCCCTTATTCGGGCGCCTGGCCTTCCTTTTATTTGAAATTTAAGGATTCAGGCGGAAAAATTCTGTATTTATTGTATTGATAGAATAGTTTTTATGGATTATTGTGGTAAATGATACCCAATTTTGGCGTGGCGTTGTGTGGTGCCATGGCCGATTTGTGCTTGCTATGTGATATTTTACAAGAGTCACAAGTGAGCCAACTCGCGGGCAACCGCGCAACAGTGCGCCAAAGTGGGGTTTGACAGAAGATTGTGCCGGCAATGAAATTATCTTCCGGGTTTCACACAGGTAATCCACTCGCAGGCAACCTCACAACACTCATCTAACGTGGAGTTTAATTAATTATGCAGGTAACATAATTAATATGGCCTAAGCCCGCCGATAGAAGCGGGGTCGGGCTCATACACTTATACTGCACAAGCCATAGGCGCGGGCCGGTATTCGCTGCTATCCCTTACGCGGAGATAAAAAAGGACAAATCTTATACACTATAACTATGCGTTCATTTCATAATACGCTGTTATTTGCCTATCTTAAGAGCTTTCACACAATTTAATAATTATCACAAATGATTGAAGTCAAAGATTATATAACAATTGCAGGTATTGCAGTTTCTGTAATATTTAGTTTTTGTTCGTTGATAGTCGGACTAAAGAACGCGAAGAAAACATTATTTATAAATTCAGTAACTGCCTCGCGTATTAAATGGATGGATACCGTCAGAACAAGTATCTCCGAATATTGTGGGTTAATTCTGCATGTCGGGTTAACTGACATAGATGATGAAAAAGAAGAACGTTTAATTATTGAGAAGATAGACAGGCTTAGATTTTCAATAAAATTGCAACTTAATCGGTTTGATAGCTTTGACCGTAAAATTATAGAGAAAGTAGACCACCTGTCAATAATAATTGAGGACGAAGATTTAGAAGACGAAGTTCTCGAGTCCGAATTAAATCAGCTTGTAATTCTTACTCAGGATATTCTTAAATTAGAGTGGGAAGGCATTAAGCAGGAGGTTAGGAAAGGGAATTTAGCAAAACGAGAAAAATTAGCGCTTTATTACAAACACCATCTACCTAACGCTCATAATGATTAATTATGAGTACCCCCGCCGATAGAAGCGGGATCGGGCTATATGCTTATACTGTACAAGGCGTTATGGGCGGGCCGATATTCGCTGCTATCTAAGAAACCACTATGGTGTCAATAATTTAATATCCAGTATAACACAAATGACAAAAATATTCGTCTACATGTTTTCTTTCATCCAAGTCGTAACCTCTTTAGTAAGATTATAACTTCCCCATCCCGATGAGCTTATATCTATTTAGCTTCTGGTCGGTGTTATCACCGCACCGGCCGAAGCTTGTATTTTACATTTGCTTTAGTTGGGCGTCGGTAAGGCCAACTGGAAGTGTTGCAGTGATAACACCGACCACAGGCTAAATGGAGTGGTGCGGTAAAAGCATCGAGCACAGGCTGAAAGGTTCTAAATTATTTCATAGAAAGTTGTATATTACAACCATCAACAAAAACCTTATGCAGCTTCCAGAACCACAATCTAAGCAATACTCTTCATTGTTAAACGAAATAGAAAGCGGACAAGTAAAGATTCCACAATTCCAGCGCGAATTTGTTTGGGATATGAGCAAATCAGCAGATTTAATTGATAGCATAATTAAAGGTTATCCTATTGGAACGTTTATCTTTTGGCGAACTAATGAAAGGCTTCGAGCAGTTAGAGACTTAGGTAACTTTAGACTTCCGGAACCTCGTCAGGGAGAGTTTGTCAATTATGTATTAGATGGTCAACAAAGGATGACTAGCTTGTTTGCAAGTTTAAAAGGGTTGAAAATAGCTCGAGAAAGTGGGAAGATTGATGATTACTCTGAAATGTACGTCGATTTGGATGCGCAGGATGACCAACAAATTGTAATAGTAGATATTTCCGGTAAAAATGCAGAATCAATTATCCGCGTAACTGATCTTTTGACGGGCAGTTTTACAATGCTAGCTGCTTTTGACGCTAAGTATCATAAGAAATTGCAACATTTTCAGAATATAATCCAGTCTTATAACTTTTCGATTATATTATTAAAAGATGCAGCTATCGATGTTGCTACAGAAGTGTTTACAAGAATTAATGTGGGAGGGAAATCGCTCACACTATTTGAAATCATGATAGCAAAGACATATGACGCTTCAAGAGATTTCGATTTGTCAGAGAAATATAAACAGTTGATACGGGAATTAATACCTCATAATTATGAAACGATATCTGATACAACAGTTTTACAAACAATCTCTATGATTCTTGAGAGTGATTGCACTCGAAAGCAAATACTTAAGCTTGATAAGCAACGCTTTATCAACGAATGGGAATCGACCATATCGGCAATTAAAAGCGCTGTGGAATATTTTAAGTTTACATATGGAATACCTGTGTCAAAATTATTACCATATAATGCGCTTATAGTACCTTACTCCTATTTTTTTTATCATCATAAGGATGTTCCTACTGGAGACAAACAAAAGTATTTACAGGATTTTTTTTGGCGATGTGCATTATCCGGCCGGTATTCGTCAGGTGTTGAAGGTAAATTAGCACAGGATATCAAACGTATTGATTTAATAATAAGTACGAGGCTCCCTCAATATGAATGGGCAGTAGATGTAAGTCCGGAATTTATCAAAAATCATGGTTGGTTTAGTGCTGGTAGAAGCTTTATTAAGGCCATACTTTGCTTATATGCTTACAAGCAGCCGAAATCTTTTAATACTAATGCAATTGTTAACATCAGCAATTATTGGTTGAAACAAGCCAACAGCCGAAATTATCATCATTTCTTTCCAAAAGCATATCTCAATAAAAACCTAAAATGGGAAAACAAGGGTTTCTGGATAAATCACATTTTAAACATAACGATAGTAGACGATTTTCTTAACAAAAGGGAGATTACCGCAAAAGCACCTTCCAAATATATGTCACTTTTTAGGAAAAAGAATTTATCGCTCGACGAAACGATGAAGTCTCATTTGATCAATAATTTGGAAACTTTTGGTATTTGGGATGATGACTATGAGTCCTTCATTAATGAAAGAGCCAAAGCAGTAAGCAAAGAGTTAAAGATGAGAGTAATAGAGACTGAGATAGACAGGAACTTAGAGGCAAAGTTAGAAGATTATTATGAGGAAGAAGTTACCGATGAGCTTATAATTGAATAATATTATTCTGAAATATCCAAAAGAAATATTCATTTTGGATATTTTAGCAAGAGACCATTAAAAGATTCTATGTACTATTATTGGAGGTCAAGTGTATCAATTAGCTATAAAGGAAATATAATCTAAACCTCTTAATGTGCGATCGGGACCAACGGCACGAAGATTAGTAAAAAAAAAGCTTATCACCTATTTTTAAGTTACTTATAGCTGATTTCATTTGAGGCGACAATTGATTTCCTTCTGTATTAAATGCCCGTTTATCTGCTTTGGACATTATCAGAAGGGTAAAACCAGTAATCGTAAATTTAGCATCAAAGATAGAATTAGGTATATTCACAAATATCCTGTCCTAAGCCTTTATGTTTGCAATACTAAGACTGCCTTCAGATTTTCCTGCAAAAGTAACCTCAGGTTCCTTAATTCGGGTCACCCGGTAAGTACTTTTATAAATTTCTTTCTTTTTCCCATTCAGCTTCTGGTCGGTATTATCACCGCACCAGCCAAAGCTTTTGTTTTACATTATGCTTTGGTTGCAAAATACCGGGCTTCCGTAAGGCCAACTGGAACTCGTGCGGTGATAACGTCGATCACAGGCTAAACAAGGGACGATCAAAACATATTTATCATCACATAATTCCCATTTATCAATATATTGTACATTTGAAATAACCCCCGGGCAATTTGAATCCTGATATATTCCATATTAATCTATACCATGTGGCAGCCATGGCAACCCTGTTTTCGGGGTTCACACTTGCGCTGCTTTTAGCATTTGCAAAAAGGGAAGGGCAGGCGGCCAACCTGTTGTTAAGTGCCGCTTTAACTGTAATTGTACTGAAGACCGGCGGGCTTTCCCCAATCTTATTACCGGCGCTGGGGCCGCTGTTGTATTTTTATGTGCGGCGAATGACGTTGCCAAACCTGCAATTTGCCCGAAAGGATATACTGCATTTTTGCCCTTTGCTGGTTACGTATTGGATGCCGGGCTGGCTGGTGCTCATATCGGTTGTCATTTATATATACCTGTCGCACCGGTTGATACAACATTTTTATAACCGCTTGCAGCCGGTACTCATGGATAGGCCGCGCTTTGCTTTCCGCCGGTTGGATCAAGCCCTGTACTTGCTTGGGTTGCTTTGTTTGTTATGGCTTTTTAATGATGCCTGGAGTTTTGCCGTTGCTTTTGTGCTTATTGGCGTGGCGGCCGAAGTGGTGCTAAAATTGGATAGCAGCATGCAACCGGCTACAGCGGTAACTGATAGGTATGATGCAAAGGAAAAAAGCCGCAGGGTGAAGGAAGCCGTAGCCGCAAACCGTTTTTACGAGGATGCCGAACTGACCTTAACCACCCTGGCAGCAAAGCTGCATATCCACCCGCACGATTTATCGCGAATTATTAATGTGGGGATGGAAAAGAATTTCAACGACTTTATTAATGAGTTCAGGGTTCGTGAAACTGCGCGGAAAATGCGCGACCCTGCCAATGGGCATCTCACGCTGCTGGGAATTGCCTACGAGTCGGGGTTTAATTCCCAGCGGACGTTCAACCGCGTTTTTAAAGAGATGACCGGCAAAACCCCGGCAGAATATAAAAACGGCCTGAAAAAAGAGTTGCCAAATGATAAGTTGGCCATCTCATCACACTTACCACCGGTAATATTGCGTCCAGGAAGCCCGCCAAATTGGGCTGCTGTAAAATTAAACCGCAATTACATGATTAGGAACTATTTAAAAATCGCCTGGCGCAATCTTATCAACAATAAAATATTATCGCTTATTAATATAGGCGGCCTTGCGGTGGGCATGGCGGTGGTAATGCTGATTAGTTTGTGGATTTTGGATGAAGTATCATTTGATAAGTATCACAATAATTACCGCCATATAGCCCAGGTAATGCAAAATGTGAACATTAATGGCGAAGTGAAAACCTCGTTCCATCAACCGTACCCCCTGGCGGCCGAGCTCCGCAAAAATTATGGCAGCGATTTTAAATCAGTAGCCATGTCGACACTCCCGAGAGATTATATCCTGGCTTTAAGCGATAAAAAGCTGAACGAGCAAGGCACCTTTATGGAAGCCGGCGGGCCGGACCTGTTTACATTAAATATGCTCAAAGGCAGGCGCGATGCCATAAAGGATCCATCATCGATATTAATATCCGCGTCGACGGCAAAGGCATTTTTCGGGAATGAGGATCCCATGGCTAAGGTGTTAAAGCTAAATAACCTGGACAACCTGAAAGTAGCCGGTGTATACGCAGATCTGCCCGAAAGCACCACGCTTGCCGGTTTGGCTTTTATTGGCTGCTGGGACCGCTATGCCACAAATTATAGATTAAGCGGAATGAGAGAGCCGTGGGGGCCCGGTATTGTTAATTTATATGTTCAATTGGCTGATAATGCCGACATCGGGAAAGTGTCTTTAAAAATAAGAGATGAAATGCTGCGGCATTTGAAACCGCTTTCGGCTAAAACAAAACCGGCGCTGTTTTTGCAGCCGATGAGTAAATGGCATTTGTACCGCGAGTTTAAGGACGGAAAAAATACCGGCGGCCAAATACAATATGTGCGGCTTTTTGGTATTGTAGGTGTGTTTGTACTACTGCTGGCCTGTATTAACTTTATGAACTTAAGTACTGCCCGATCTGAGAAACGCGCGCGCGAGGTAGGTATCCGCAAGGCAATTGGTTCGTCCCGCAGCCAGTTGATACAACAGTTTTACGGTGAATCGGTGCTTTGCGTATTACTGGCATTTTTAGCCGCCTTACTACTGGCAAGATTAAATCTCCCGGCCTTCAACCAGCTGGCCGCTAAACAAATAATTATTCCATGGAACAGTCCGGCGTTTTGGCTCGCCGGTATTGGTCTTAGTTTGGTTACTGCCATTATCACCGGCAGCTACCCGGCGCTCTACCTGTCGTCATTTAAGCCAGTAAAGGTATTGAAGGGCGCGTTCCGGGTTGGGCGGCTGGCTTCAGCACCTCGTAAAGTACTGGTGGTACTTCAGTTTACAGTTTCTATTGTACTCATCATCGGTACCATCGTAGTTATCCGGCAGATACTTTTTGCCAAAGACCGCCCTATAGGCTACAACCAGGACAGGTTGGTTGCCATACCCATCCGGACTATTGAGCTTCACCAACACTTTGATGCGATAAAAGAGGTACTTGCAAGTAATGGGACAATAACTGAAATGGCCGAAGCCGATGCGCCGCCAAATAAAGTTGCCGGTACTACCAACGGAGTGGGTTGGCCTGGGCAAGACCCTAAACTGGATATCAATTTCGGCCAGGAGGATATTTCATACGATTATGGCAAAACCATTGGTTGGGAATTTAGCGCAGGCCGCGATTTCTCACGGTCATTCCTTTCAGATTCATCAGCGGTGATCATTAACCAGGCGGCAGCTGATTTTATGTTGATGAAAAAACCTACAGAAAACCACCTGACTTTTTTTGGCCAACAGTTTAAGATCGTAGGGGTAACTAAAGATATCATTAACCGGTCGCCTTATGAACAGGTACAACCTATGGTTTATTTTCTGGCAAAATGGCCCGGAGGCTGTTTATTGCTAAAGATAAACCCCAAAATGAGCGCAGGTAAAGCCATTAGCAACATAGCTTCGGTGTTAAAAACCGAGAACCCCCAACAGCCATTTGAGTATCACTTTGTTGACCAGGAATACGCCAAAGAATTTGGTAATGAAGAACGTATAAGTAAGCTGGCTACCGTTTTCGCCGGCCTGGCTATATTTATCAGTTGTCTCGGCCTGTTTGGCATGGCATCATTCATGGCCGAGCAGCGTGTTAAGGAAATAGGTATACGTAAGGTGCTTGGCGCTTCTGTATTCTCCCTATGGCAATTGCTATCGAAAGACTTTGCCATACTGGTGTTTATTTCAATAATTATAGCCTCGCCTGTAGCTTATTGTTTTATGCATAACTGGCTGCGCAATTACCAGTATCATACCGATGTTGCCTGGTGGATATTTATCGTTACAGCTATTGGCGCTATATCAATCACATTAATTACAATAAGCTTCCAATCTATAAAATCTGCATTGGCAAACCCGATAAAAAGTTTAAAGACAGAATGAGGCTTCATTCAACTTTACATCTCTCAGGCCCCAATAAATCACTTACCGTAAGTTGAACGTATGTTTGGCTTGCGTTTTTTTTGTGATGAAGTTCTCAATCCATAGAGTTTCGTCCAACTAACATCTTAAGCTAAAATTGATTCTTAATCACAACTTGCGTAAGCAAAGGTTTCATTATATTTGCTATCCAGGGTCTCAGATAAAACGCCGCTCCCTAAAAAACACAAGCTTATATTTATGTCACAATCATTTACTGCAAAGGGTAAGGTATCTTCGTTTTTCTCGGTCTTAAAACAAGCAATAAAGGGTCAGGAGGTTGATTTAACATCCATCAGCATAAAAAGGGCAATTGTTTTATTGGCTATTCCCATGATGCTGGAAATGGCCATGGAATCTGTTTTTGCGCTGGTCGACCTTTATTTTGTGGGCCATTTAAAAAACAGCAGTCATGCAATTCAAACAGTGGGTTTAACCGAATCTGTTTTAACCGTAATATATTCGCTGGCCATAGGTTTAAGTATGGCTGCAACAGCTGTTGTTGCCCGCCGCATTGGCGAAAAAAATCCTGAGGCCGCGTCAAAAGCAGGTATGCAAACCATTATAATAGCTATGCTTATTAACCTGGGTATAAGTATTTTCGGCTTTTTACATGCGCGCGGCCTGCTTTTGATTATGGGCGCTTCGGCAGAAACTGCAGATCATGGTACTCCATTCGTCCGCATCATGATGGGGGGCAGCATCATCATTGTGCTGCTGTTTTTAATCAATGGCATTTTTAGGGGCGCCGGCAACGCCGCCATCGCCATGCGTAGTTTGTGGATTGCCAATATCGCAAACATTATTTTATGCCCAATTTTTATCAGGGGCCTTGGGCCAATCCCGGCCTTTGGCTTAACGGGCGCAGCCATAGCCACCAGCATTGGCCGTGGTTTGGGCGTAACCTACCAGGTTTATAATTTATTTAATGGCAAAAATGCTTTAAAAATTCGCCTAAGCTATTTTATACCCGAATGGCAGCAAATTAAAGCAATTATTAAAATTGCTGCTCCGGGCATTTTACAATTTGTAATAGCCAGTTGCAGCTGGATATTTTTGGCACAATTGGTTGCAACAACAGGAGGCGACCACGGCTCTGCAGGCTATCAAACTTCGCTACGGTTAATGATGTTCTTCTTACTGCCTGCCTGGGGGTTAAGCAATGCTGCGGCAACGTTGGTTGGGCAAAATTTAGGAGCCGGGCACCTTGAACGCGCCGAACAATCGGTATTTCAAACGATCAAATACACGGTGGTATTTTTAGGTATAGTAAGCATCTTGTTTTTAACCTGCGGCCATTTATTTGCTTCTTTTTTTACCGACGATGAGGCTGTAAAAAAAGTGGCTACCCGTTCATTACAAATTTTGAGCGGCGGCTTTATTATTTATGGAATAGGCATGGTGTTAACCAGCGCGTTTAATGGTGCCGGCGACACCTGGACGCCTACTAAAATTAACGTTTTTACATTTTGGTTATTCCAAATACCTTTTGCTTATCTATTGGCTAAGTATTTTGCAATGGGGCCAACCGGAGTTTTTATATCTATCCCTGTGGCCGAAATTGGATTGACAATAGCCGCTTACCTATTATTTAAGCGCGGAAAATGGAAGAAAACCATGGTGTAGTGCGGCTGCACTGAAAGTATCTTTCATTTGTATATACAAATACAAAAATAAATCTGATATTAGAATCTGTTTTAACCAATTAAACAGCCGTTGAAAGGTAGCCGCGTTTCGCGACTGTCTTGATACCTGATACTAATTACTTGATACTATTAAATCATGGAAAGAAGAGATTTTATAAAAAACACCGCTGTGGCTTCGGCATTGGTGGCCGCCGCGCCGGTAAATAGTTTTGCCATTTTACATAAGGACGTTAAACCCGACGATCAAATTATAGGACAGGGTGGCTATACTTACAAAGCCGATAAAGGCTGGGCCAAAATTAGCGTAAACAGCCACCCATTAGCCAATTGCCACGAAATGGTTCAGGATAGTAAAGGCCGGTTAATTATGCTGGGCGATCATACTCAGAACAACATCCTGATTTTTGATAAATCGGGCAAATTGCTTGACTATTGGGGTACCGCTTTGCCGGGCGGCCATGGGCTAACCATCAGCAAGGAAGGCGGCGAAGATTTTCTGCTGCTTACCGATTGCGGCTGGGCGGTTGATAAAACAGGAAACTCGTACGGTCAATCGGGGCAGGTGTTAAAAACCACGGTTGATGGCAGGCTGATATTTGCTATCGGGCACCCACGCACCATTGGTGTTTATAAAGACAATGAGCCTTTTAAACCAACGGAAACGGCCGTAGCGCCTAACGGCGATATTTATGTGGCCGATGGTTATGGGTCTGATTATATTATTCATTACGATAGTAAAGGGCAATATATTCGTCATTTTGGCGGGCATAACAACACCAATAAAGAGCATAACCTGGTGAATGCACATGGTATCACGGTTGATACCCGCGACAAGAATAACCCAACGTTAGTTTGTACCTCCCGCGAGGAAAACTGCTTTAAGATATTTACAATGGATGGTAAATTCATAAAACGCATTGATATGCCAGGTATGTATGTTTGCCGGGCAGTGATTGATGACCAAAATATTTACGCGGGTGTTTGTTGGAGCAAAGATACCGGCGGTAACAGGTTTGATTACTCGGGCTTTGTAACCATATTGGATAAAGATAATAAAGTGATCTCAAATCCTGGCGGTTCCGCACCCGTGTACAGGAGCGGTGTTTTACAGCCTACTTTACAAGCGCCAGGCAGCATTTTTCAGCACGGGCATGATGTGTGTGTTGATGAGGATAAAAATGTTTACGTATGCCAGTGGAATGCTTATCATACAGCTCCGGTGAAATTAACCAGGGTATAGAGCAATGCTTTTAAGTTAAAAGAAAGAGAAGTGAAATAATATCGAACACTGAATTTCGAATCTCCAACACCGAAATTTTTCCTTCATTATTCGAAATTGGATATTCGGTGTTCGATATTAAATCTACCTTAGTTCCTTAACTTAAACTACATAGCATTGGATATAGGGTGGGCAGTTGTTAATATAGTTGAATAATATGCCAATATGAATTTATTTTTTGTTGGCCGTTTTTAACAAACTTAGCTGTTTACAAAAACCTTAATTAATAAACATTTTATCTGCTATGATTAATATTACTATCAAAACAAAACTGTTGCTGGTTTTTTGTTGTACGCTTATTTTAAGTGTAACCAACGTAAACGCCCAGGGTATTTCAAAAACGCAGCAACCATTGTCGGTATTGCAGCAAAAATTCGTCGACCTGCGCTTTGGCATGTTCATTCACTTTAATATCCCCACTTACGAAAATGCCGACTGGCCTGATCCTGAAACACCTGCATCGGAGTTTAACCCCAAAAAGCTGGATTGTGTGCAGTGGGCAAAGGCAGCAAAATCGGCCAATATGAGCTATGGTTGCTTAACCACCAAACACCACAGCGGCTTTTGCATCTGGGATACCAAAAGCACCGATTACAATGTAATGAACAGCCCTTTAAAACGGGATGTTGTTAAAGAGTATGTTAAAGCTTTCCGCGACCAGGGTTTAAAAGTAATGTTGTATTACTCTATTTTAGATACGCACCACAAACTGCGCCCCAACATGATCCAGCCAAGGCATATCGAGATGATTAAAAAACAGATCACCGAATTGCTTACTAACTATGGCCCGATAGAAGCCCTGATTATAGATGGCTGGGATGCACCATGGTCAAGAATTTCTTATGACGATGTTCCTTTCCAGGAGATTTATCAATTGGTTAAATCGTTACAGCCAAACTGCCTGATGATGGATTTAAACGGCGCCAAATACCCCGGCGATGGTTTATATTACACCGATATTAAAACCTATGAAATGGGTGCCGGCCAGCGTTTATCAAAAGAAACCAATAAAATGCCGGCTTTGGCGTGCCTGCCTATCCAGGCTAACTGGTTTTGGAAAACAGATTTCCCAACAACGCCAATCCGCGATGTAAATAAGTTTGTGAACGAAACTTTGATTCCGCTTAATAATGCCAGCTGTAATTTTATACTGAACGTAGCGCCAAATACCGATGGATTGATGGACGATAACGCGCTTGCCGGATTAAAACAAATAGGGCAACTATGGAAAAATGAAGGGCCGGTAGGTAAATTAGGCGAAACAGGCCCGCCCATTGTATCGCATAACCTGGCTAAGCATGCACCGGCCAATTCAAGCTGGAGCGATGACTCCGAAATTATGGATTTTGCTAATGACGATGATTTTAGCACTGTGTGGCAGTCAAACCCAAGGGTGAAAAACCCATGGTACGAGGTTACTTTGAAACCGGGTCAGGCTTTTAACACCATAGTGGTATTTGAACGCAAACCCAATATTAAAAAATACAAGCTGGAATACCTTGACGGCGCCACCTGGAAAACTTTATTTGAAGGCGAAAACCTCAGCCGCGTTAAAGTAAACCGCTTTGCCCAGGTAAAAGGCGACAAAGTGCGTATGTCTATCCAAACTTATGATGAGGCACCAAGCATAGCCGAGTTCCAGGTTTATAATGAACCGAAGCTATAGGCAGATGTGCAGATTTCAGATTACAGATGTGCAGATTGAGGGATAACTTCTATATTATTGTGGGTACTCATTAGGCTTTACCTAATGGGCACCCGCAACGACATGAAAAGAATAATCTGCATATTTGCACATCTGAAATCTGTAATCCCAAAAAATGCACTTCATCTACCCGGCTTTTTTATTTGCATTGCTAACGTTAGCCATCCCGGTAATTATTCACCTGTTCAACTTTCGTAAGTTTCAGAAGGTTAATTTTAGCAATGTTCAGTTTTTAAAGGAGATCCAGGAGCAGCAGTCGTCCCGCCGAAATTTGAGGGAGCGCTTAATATTGGCATCAAGGCTAATCGCATTAACATTTTTGGTTTTAGCATTTGCAAGGCCATTTATCCCTGGCCAAAATTCAGGCGTTGCGGGCAGGCAAAACGTAGTAAGTATTTTTGTAGATAATTCATACTCCATGCAAACCCTTAACCGCGAGGGTTCATTGCTGGATGATGCCAGGCAAAAAGCTAAAGAAATAGCGTCGGCATATAATATAAATGATCGCTTTCAGCTGCTTACACAAGATTTTGAGGGCAAGCATCAGCGCTTGCTCAGCCGCGATGAGTTTAATGATGCGGTAGACCAGGTAAAGATTAGCGCACAAAGCCGTAACTTACAGCAAATAGTAAGCAGGCAACAAAGTTTACTGTTAAGCCAGCCGGGCGCTGCAAAATTTGCTTATATTATATCCGATCTGCAAAAAAACATGGCCGCTAAGCCGCTGAAAACGGATAGCGGCGTTGCGTATAGCTTTATTCAACTGAAAGCTGGAAATCTGCCCAACGTAGCAGTTGATTCTGTTTGGCTGCTCAGTGCTGTTCATCGCCCTGGCGAAAGTGAAAAGCTGGTAGTGCGGCTGCATAACTATGCCGACGAAAATGCCGAAAAAATCCCGTTAAAAGTTTTAATTAACGGCGCACAAAAGGCTTTAGGCAGCTATACTGTGGCTGCACGGTCGGCACAAAACGACACCTTGTCGTTTATGGGTTTGCAGGCGGGCTGGCAGCAGGGTGAGGTGCAATTACAGGATAACCCCATCACTTTTGATAACAGGTTTTATTTTAGTTTTAACGTGGCACAACAAATGCCTGTTTTGCTTATTGATGCGGGAACACCAAACCTGTACCTGAAAGCTGTTTTTGCAGCCGATCCTTTTTTTAAAACCGTCCATGTACCGGATGGCAATGTGGATTACGCTGCGTTGAGCGCTTATCCCATAATTGCTATAAGCGACGTTAAAACGATATCTACCGGGTTGGCGCAGCAGCTAAAAACTTACGTTTCAAAAGGAGGTACCCTGGTAGTTTTCCCCTCAGCCAATGCCGATCTGGCTAATTACCGGTCATTCCTGCAGGGGATGAACGCCGCCTACCCGGAAAAACTAATTACCGAGACAAACAAGGTATCCGGCATTGACAGACAAAGCCCTGTATTTAAGGGGGTATTCGAAAGCTTTCCTCAAAATCCCGATTTGCCTGTTGCAAAAAAATATTTCCAATTAAGTGCTGCCCATAGTGTTGCCGATAACCTGATGACGCTAACCGGCGGCCCAACTTTTTGGGCCGGATATAACAGTGGCAGGGGCAAGGTGTATGTAGCTGCAGTTCCGTTAGATGAGGAATTTAGCAATCTGCCACGCCATGCGCTTTTTGTACCCGTATTGTTCAGGATTGCTTTGCTGAGCGGTCATGACCTGCCCTTATTTTACACTTTGGGGCAGGATGAAACTTTAGAAATTCCACCGGTGCAAATTGCCGAGAAACAATTGTTTAAATTGAGCAGGGGCGACCAAAGCACAATACCCGATGTCAGGCAGCAGGAGGGGAGCACATTGCTGTACATATCGGATCAATTGCATGAGCCCGGAATTTACACTTTGAAAAAGCAGGATAGCACACTGGCTACACTGGCTTTTAATGATAACAGGAGCGAATCGGATATGAGTTATCTTGACGCTGCGGCATTAAAACAAATTATGCCAAAGTCAAGCGCCTTTATTACAGGAGGTAACGCATCTTTAAAAGGTATTGTTGCCGAAGCAAATTTAGGCACGCAATTATGGAAACTTTGTATAATTTTGGCATTGATTTTTCTGGCTGCCGAAATTGCGCTCATCAGGTATTTTAAACCCGGTGTTCCGGTGGTAAAGCAACCGGTTTAAACAACAAAATCCCTTAAAGCAGTGCTAATGAATTTGCTTATCAAATCTGCCACTATCCTTGATCCCGGATCACCCTTTCACCAACAAGTTGCCGATATTTTAATTGAAAACGGACTTATCGCCCGCATCGCCAATGATATTGAAGCCGATGCCATGTTATTTGAGGGCGAAGGCAAATATGTATCACCCGGTTTTTTTGATTTGAACTGCAATATTGGCGAGTTGGGATTGGAAACTAAGGAAGATATTAAATCTGGTACACAGGCCGCCGCCGCCGGAGGTTTTACCGGTCTGGCCATGATGCCAAATACTGCCAACCCGGTGCACTCTAAAGCCGAGGTAGAATATCTGATAAACCGGTCGAGAGGGAATTTGGTAGATGTTTTTCCCTTAGGCACTATATCACACAAGCGCGAGGGCAAAGACCTTGCCGAAATGTATGATATGTACCTGAGTGGCGCCAAAGCTTTTACCGATGGTAACCGCCCCGTACAGGACGCTGGCTTGATGGAACGTGCTTTACTGTATGCACAAGGATTTGATGCGATGGTATTTTCCTATCCCGAAGATACAGCGATAGCAGGCAAAGCCAAAGTGAATGAAGGCGAAATTAGCACCTTACTGGGTATGAAGGGGATCCCGTCGCTTGCTGAAGAGCTGATGATTGCACGCGACCTTTACCTGGCCGAATACACGGTATCTAAAATACACTTTAGTACCATATCAACCGCACGCTCTGTCGAGCTTATCCGGGAAGCCAAACGTAAAGGTTTGGAAGTTACCTGCGATGTTGCGGCACACCATTTAATACTTACCGACGAATCCTTATTAGGCTTTGATAGCCAATACAAGGTAAAGCCACCCCTGCGTACCAAAGATGATGTAAAAGCCCTGTTAAAGGGCTTAAAAGATGGCACCATCGATGCTATCGTATCGCAGCATACACCGCACGAAATTGAATTTAAAGATGTTGAGTTTGAGGTAGCAGCTTATGGTATGGTTGGCTTTCAAACGGCGTTGCCACTGGCCCTTGAAGCAGGTTTGCCTGTTGAATTGCTGGTAGAAAAACTGGCCATCAACCCGCGTGAGATACTTGGCGTTGATGTGCCCGTAATAGCCGAAGGTGAAAAGGCCAACCTAGTGCTTTTTGACATTGATGCAGAGTGGGAATATAATAGCAAAAGCAATGTATCAAAATCGGTAAACTCGCCTTTTATTGGCGATACTTTAAAAGGAAAAGTGCTGTTAACCTATAACAACAAACAAATATCTAAATAGAAAAACATGATAGATCCAAAAATAGAAACGGCCTTCCAGGCTGCCTTAGAGGCATTTTCTAAATATAACAGCTTTGATGCAACCGTATTAACCGGCGATTTCGGCGATGTTTTTATTTCCGACGAGGATTTCCTCACAAAGGTTGACGCTTTGGACGAGGTATTTGACAACAACCCACAGGTTGAGGTGCTGCGCGAGGTGTTTTTTGATCTGCTGATGATCAACTTTTTTAGCGCCGATGTAAAAAAACTGGAAGAAGATTACCTGGATACCCCCGAGTGGGAAGATATTGAAGAACAAACCCTTGACCGCGGTACCGAGCTGTTAAACCTGCTCCTGTACTTAAACGAGTGTGAAGACGAGGATATTGAGCCCGAGTTGGAAGATTACCTGAAAGAATTTTTATTGGTTGATGAAGACGAGTTCCAGGACGAATACCGCATTTACGAGCCTATTATAGCTAACCAGATATTGATGGAAAGCCCGGTAGAAGAAATTGCAAACGTAGCCAACAGCTTGCCCGAAGACTCTGAACTGGCCGAACTGTTTTACCCGGTAATGTGCTTTTTTCAAAATATCGATCCATCGCCCGAGGCAAAGGCTATTATAGCCGAAAACGCATTGGAAGCTGATTTTGATATGGCTGTTTTAGAGATCCTGATCAATTTTCAATAGGCAGTTAGGTTGCCTTAATTACATGTAAGCATGAGCGAAGAGATAAACAAAAAAATAAAAGTACAAGGATTAATCAACGGGTTGATTTTGGGGTGTGTGTTATCTGTTGTAAGTATCATTTATTTTTATTTTATGATACTGGTGGCAAAAACTGCTGTTACAGTAACCGTTGGCTCGGTGCTGTTTTCGTATGTGTTGCCAATTGGGATAGCCATTTTGTTTTGTATGAGTCTCAGAAAAAAAATAGGGGGGTACTGGAATGTGCGCCAGGCAACAACCTGTATTTTTATCATGTTTTTTGCTTCGTACTTATTAGTGTTTATAATTAAAGACAATGTTTTTGCCAAAGTTATTGAGCCTGATATGCTGCAAAAAACAGAGACGGCAATGATTGCTGCACTAAATAAATTGAAGGCCGAAAACCCTGCAAACGCAAAGGATGTGGATGCTAAGATAAGTGATATGAAAAAGGCGTTAGAGGGCGAAAAAAATATCACTGTAGGACAGCAAATTCAATCGTTAGGAATTAGTATTATATTTCTGTTTGTGTTGGCCCTGATTTTTGCCGCATTTTTTAAAAACGAACAGCAGGTTTATAGGACCTGAACAGGCGGCGCGTCGATATAACCAATAAGTAGATATGATTTTTGCAGGCCTTTCCCCATCCGGGAAGGCCTTTTTTAATTTGTACAGTAAGCAGTACAGCAGTTGAAGTTGCCGGCAGGTATCAAATAAATGTAGGGTGGCATAGCGGATTTCTAAAATATTAGTTAATTTAGGGAAACAAAAAATAAACCTACAATCTCATGGAAGAAAAAAAAGCCAGCCCGTCTGCCCCCGCAATAAAATGGGCGTTGATTGGCGTAGTAACATCAATAATACTTACTTACGCCTTCGATTTATCGAATATCGACCCTAATTCAAAATTAAGGTGGATAAGCTATATCCCATTTATTACGTTTTTGTGCCTCTCTCAAAAAGAATATCGCGATCAGCTTGGAGGATATTTAACTTATGGCCAGGGTTTTCAGGCCGGGCTGTTATACTCCGTTTTTATGGGTATACTCGCTGCTATTTTTACATACCTGTACTTTGCTATTCTAAGCCCGGAAATGGTTGAAAAAATACTTGCATCGTCAGAGGCACAATTACAAGCAAAAGGCATGTCCCAGGATCAAATTGATACAGCGATGTCCATGACGCGTAAATTCATGAAACCTGGAATTATGGCTGTTTTTGGCTTGATAGGTACTATAATTATGGGAGTAATCATCGCGCTTATTACAGCTGCCATATTCAAAAAAGAGCGCCCTCCGTTTCTGAATGCCGGATATGATGAACCACAGCCGCTCGATTCAACCGTGTAATAATACAACTGATCTTATAACAATTCAACAGGCCTTTTCTGAAAAAGAAAGGCCTGTTTTGCTTTCCCGACTATACAGAATACATTGTGTATAGCGGGTAATGAATGGTAACGGGGTTAAGTGTCGGGACTTTTTATTATCCTGGTCCAGGTAACGTTTGTCGGTAACATAAAAGCGCCGGGTATTATGCCAGTTTTTTTGGCATATTAATGATAACAGACGAATGATTTTCGATGTCTTGCCTGCGCCCGGTTAAATACTTTAAAAATTGCACAGATCCAAGCCGTCGTTTAACTGTATACTAACACTGTATCCTAATACAGACAGTTTATGTACTTAAAATAAAAATAACTTTTCAGTCATTTATTATTTTTCGCTGGCGGCTTACTTTTTTTTGACTAAATCGCCCTCATTTTTCCGAATGACACATTGTTAAGGTACCTAAAGTGTTAGCCTAAAAGCGTATGTTTTTGTTTTTTGGCGTTCTTTTTGCAAAAGAGCAAAATAACAAAACAAGTAAATTGAAAACGAAGATGGTAAGTGTAATTGATTCGATATCTGAATGAAAATTCAACCAATTGGTTCTTTTAATTTCATAACTATAAATCAATTTTCCTTTTTCGAAACAATTTGCTTTTTTTTAAGTTATAGGTGATTATAAAGGCTTTTGAAAAGCCAAAAAAACAACAACAAAACAACTATGAATTACTCTACATTAAAGAAAACAGTCGCATTATCATTTGCTTCTTTGATGGTTGTAGGTATGGCTACTGCCCAAACCGATTCCACCAAAACAGCAACTACAACAATGTCTTCTGAAACTTCTACCGCCAAGGTATTTGGTGGTATTGGCCAGTACAACACATTCAGCATCGGTGTTAGCGCCGGTATCACTGATGGGCTTGTTCCGTTTACCATTAACACTACCAACAAATTTAAAGTTGATTTGGGTTATGGATTGTATTTAAGGCAGCAATTATCGCACACCTTTAGCTTACAGTTAGATTACTTAGGCGGCAAAGTGCATGGTATTGATAAAGAAGGTACTGAAAAATTTGGTTACACAGAATACAAAACATCGTTCAACTCGGGAGCGATAAGCGGTGTGTTCAACATTGCAAGTGTTAGCTTTTTACACCGTAAAAACAGCGTTAACTTTTATGGTTCTGCTGGTTTAGGTTTAGACTTATATAAAGTTAAAGAAAACACTCCTGTTGGCGGAAGTCCGGTTACTAACCCATGGGGCGATAAAACCATTAAAGAACTGTTTGCTCCGGTTGGTGCAGGCGTAAAGTTCAGACTGTCTGACGCGGTAGCTTTAAATTTCGGCTACACAATCAGCTTCGTACAAGGTTATAACTTTGGCGCTATTCACACTTACCCTAATTTTAGTCACTATTCTTATACCTATGGTGGTTTAGAGTTTACTTTAGGTTCAAAATCAAAACAGAACTTAACATGGGTTAACCCGGTTGCACAAATGTATGATGAATTGTACGATGCAGCCTTACGCCAGGAAGTTGAGGCTTTGAAAGGCCGTGTTACCAATGTTGAAACTGCGGTTAGCGACCTGAAAAAAGATTCGGATGGTGATGGTGTTGCCGATCAGTTTGACAAATGCCCAGGTACTGCTGCAGGCAGCGTAGTTGATGGTTCTGGTTGCGTTATCGTATTCCCTAAACCAGATTCATCTGCATTAGCTGCTAAAGCTCCTGCAACTGCTTACTCAAACATCCAGTTTGAATTTGACAGCTCGGTATTACGTACTTCATCTTACCCGGTATTAGATGCCACATCGGCTGATCTGCGTGCTTCGGGTGCCAAAATCGAAGTTGATGGTTTTGCTTCATCTGAAGGTACAGCTGCGCACAACATGTCTTTATCGAAAGATCGTGCTAACTCTGTAAAAACTTACTTAGTTAACTCAGGTGTTGATGCTAAAAAAGTAAAAATCAAAGGCTATGGCGAAACTAAGCCAATTGCTGATAACTCAACAGAAGAGGGTCGTGTATTAAACCGTCGCGTTCAGTTTAAAAAGTAATAATGTTTAATTAAATATTATTTTGCGAAAGCCCCGGATAACCCGGGGCTTTCTTACGTTTATACAACTTTTTTTAAATGATTAAAGCCTAACAGTTATTAATCGCATCTAAAGGAATACTGTTATTTTAATTTTTGCGACGATAATCTTTCAATTAACAACGTATCCACCCGCTCGGTTGTAAAGTCTTCAACCGGCCATTTGCTCTCAATGGTTTTTATAAGCAGTTCTGTGGCTTTTTGTCCTATCTGGAAAGCCGGCTGGCGGACTACAGTGAGCGGCGGGTCAAATAAATCAACAACCTCCGAGTTGGTAAAGCCGGCCAAAGCTAAATCATCCGGTACTTTTACACCCAATTTTTTTAAAATAGACATGCAATTAATGGTCAGCCTGTCGCTGCCTATAAAAACGGCTTCGGGCCGGTCATCCATAGCTAACAAAGCTTTTACGGCAAATTCAATTTCGTCATAAATCATCCCGCCATGCTCGCAATTTTTTAAATAACCAGGTTTAAATTCGATACCGTGCTTAGCCAGGGCTGCTTTAAAGCCGTTAAGTCTTTCAACCGTTATCGATAAGTTATTTGAATTGGTTAGGTGCGCTATTTTTTTAAATCCGGATTTTATCAAAAGTTCTGTAGCATCAAATGCTCCCTTAAAATTATCAGCAACTACCCTATGTGTATTAATATCCGCAGCTATTCTGTCAAAAAATACTATGGGGAACCCTTTTTCATGAAGATATTTATATTGCGATGTATCTGTTGTTTGGGCAGATAGAGAAACAAGCAAACCATCAACATGTCTTGAAAGCAAGTGCTGTACGTTAACCGTTTCCCTGTCAAATGATTCGTGGGTTTGCGTAATAATAACATGATAGCCAAGGTTATAAGCAATAGATTCGATGCCATTGATGGCCTGCGAGAAATAATCATTGGCTACCTCGCACACCACAACACCAATAGAATGGCTTTTTTGATCTTTCAAACTTAAGGCAATAGGGTTAGGGCGGTAGTTCACCTTCTCCGCATACTCCTGGACAAGTTTTTTAGTTTCGGCGCCAATTTCGTAGCTGCCCTTTAATGCCCTTGATACTGTGGATGTTGAAACACCCAAAGCCTTTGCAATGTCCTTAATGGTATAAGATTCAAACATAATTTGGTTCTCTGATCGTGCAAATTACAGCAAGATCAAACGTTTTCAAATATTAAGAAATTATTTTACGACTAAGTTATCGTAAAAACCGGGATTTGTTGTGTTCTCCTATATCGCCAAAAATTACGCAAACGTTACTGGGAACGATTGCGTGTTTTTAGTTGGTCAAATGCTTTTTTTTATAGCCGAGAGCCGTTAATCTTGTTGATGAATTGTCGGTGGCATCGTCCTAACTTGTTCGCAGCTACATGTAGCGTTAAATTCCCCCTCCGGTTAAGTATGGCAAATTCGCATTATTTGCTGCGAGCGATCCATGGTTTTACAATGAAACTTAGATGGCCGGAAGCTGCCGCTGTAGTTTGCAAACAGCAATGCTGCTAATGACCGGTTAGATTTTATCAAAAAAAAATAAATTATAAATACCCCAATCAAACAAAATATGATCCTTTCAAAGTATAACCTTAAAAAAATAAACACAAGTGCCATTGAATTACCGGCCGAACATCTTTTTGAACTGCCGGAAAAAGTACTACAATTTGGCACGGGAGTGCTTTTAAGAGGACTGCCCGATTATTTTATTGATAAGGCCAATCGTAACGGAATTTTTAATGGCAGAGTGGTTGTTGTAAAATCAACAGATACAGGTACTGTTGATGATTTTGATAAACAGGATAATTTGTATACCATTTATTCAAAAGGAATTGTAAATGGTAAGGAAGTAAGCGAGCAGATAATTTCGTCGGCTATAAGCCGAGTGCTTTCTGCAGCTAATGAATGGGACGAGATTTTAGACGTTGCCAGGAGTGCCAAATTAAAAGTGATCATATCTAACACCACCGAAGTAGGTATTAAGCTGGTAAAAGAAGATGTGCGTAAACACCCGCCGGCTTCGTTTCCGGGCAAGCTATTGGCTGTTTTGTATGAGCGTTATATGGCTTTTAACGGCGATGCCGATAGTGGCCTGGTAATAATTCCAACCGAGCTTATTGTTGATAACGGCAAAAAACTGGAGGCGATTGTATTAGAATTGGCCCATTTGAATAAACTGGAGCCCGACTTTATGGATTGGCTGGAAAGTAGTAACAGGTTCTGCAATTCGTTGGTTGACAGGATTGTGCCTGGTCGCCCGGATAGTGCATCGAAAGATGAATTAGAGAGCAGTAATGGCTATACCGATAATCTTGCCATTATGGCCGAAACATATAGTTTGTGGGCCATTGAGGGTGATGATAAAATAAAAGAAGTATTGTCATTTGGCCAGGTTGATGAAGGTGTGGTGATAACGCCTGATATTGAATTATTCAGGGAGTTAAAGTTAAGGTTGCTAAACGGTACACACACACTATGCTGTGCTTTTGCTTATCTATCGGGTTTTAAAACGGTTAAAGAGGCAATGGACGATGCACAGTTTACAAAGTTTATTACGCAACTGGTGTTTGAAGAGATCAGGCCTGCTATCCCTTATAAAATTGATGACGTTGTAGCAGCCGATTTTACAAACAAGGTGTTGGATAGGTTCCGCAATCCGTATATCAGGCATGAGTGGTTAAGCATTTCGGTGCAATACTCCACCAAAATTAAAATGCGGGTTATTCCGTTATTATTAAATTATTACAAATTAAACAATACAGTGCCGGCATGTATGGCAAAGGGGTTTGCCGCCTTTATTCGTTTTATGCATGTTAAAGCAGGGGATGGGGGGCAATATATCGGAAACATAAACGATCTGGAATATCATGTTACAGACAGCCAGGCGGCCTATTTTGCAAAGGTGTGGGAAACCTCCGATAGCGATGCTGTAATCAAAAATATATTAAAGAATAAAGACCTGTGGGATGCCGACCTGGGCATTTTACCTGGTTTTACTACAGCGGTGACAGAACAGTTTAACCAAATTAACAAAGGATAAACACATCGCCGTACAATTAAAATTAAAACAATGAAACAACGAATTATAAAAGTACATCCTGCCGATAATGTACTGGTAGCCCTGGTCGATTTACAGCCAGGCGAAGAGGTTGAATATAAGGGGAATAGTTATAAATTGCTTGAATTTATACCAGCCAAGCATAAGTTTGCAATTGCCGATATTCCACAAGGCGGCGAAATTATCATGTATGGCGTTTTGGTGGGTAAGGCAAAAAGTCCCATTCCCGTCGGTGGTTTGCTCTCAACAGGCAACGTAGTACATGCTGCCAACAGTTTTTTAACTGGCACAAGCCACACCGATTGGCATAAGCCAAACGTAAGCAAATGGCAAAGCCAAACATTTAACGGCTATCACCGGGAGGATGGTAGCGTGGGTACAGCCAATTACTGGCTTGTGGTACCAATGGTGTTTTGCGAGAACCGCAATATTGAGGTATTGCAGGAAGCGCTGGTAAAGCCTTTGGGTTATGGGCGCAAAAAAACATATGAAATAAAAGCCCAACAACTGATAGGTATGATTAAAGCCGGCGGAGAGATCAATGAAGTATTGTATACCGAAATTAATGGTGACACTGCCCAGGCAACCGGTACTAAGCTATTCCAGAATGTTGATGGTATTAAGTTTTTATCGCATACCGGAGGCTGTGGAGGTACACGCCAGGACTCAACTACCTTGTGCGGCCTACTGGCCGGCTATATTACCCATCCTAATGTAGCAGGTGCTACCGTATTAAGCCTGGGATGCCAGAATGCCGAGGTGAAGACGTTGCAGGAAGAGATCAGTAAACGCTCGCCAAACTTCAATAAGCCGTTATATATACTTGATCAGCAAAAAATCGGGAAAGAGGCCGACCTGATGGAACTGGCCATCCGGCAAACTTTAGCCGGCTTAATGCAGGCCAATGCAAACTTTCGTAAGCCGGCACCATTAAGTAAACTTATTATAGGACTGGAATGCGGGGGATCAGATGGCTTTTCGGGTATTTCGGCTAACCCAGCAATTGGCTACACATCGGATCTGTTGGTGGCGTTGGGCGGTTCGGTTATCCTGGCCGAATTTCCTGAATTATGCGGTGTTGAGCAAAACCTGATTGACCGTTGTTTGGATAAAAATAAAGCCGAGCGTTTTGCCAGCCTGGTGAGCAGTTATAGCCAACGGGCCGAGGAAGCAGGCTCTGGCTTTTATATGAACCCATCGCCGGGCAATATAAAAGACGGTTTAATAACCGATGCCATCAAATCTGCCGGGGCCGCAAAAAAAGGCGGTACATCACCTGTGGCCGATGTGCTTGATTATCCCGAAAAAGTTACCAAACCGGGTTTAAATTTGCTTTGTACACCCGGTAATGATGTGGAATCAACCACGGCTGAAGTTGGTTCGGGGGCTAATATAGTTTTGTTCACAACCGGGTTGGGGACACCAACCGGCAACCCGATAGCCCCGGTTGTTAAGATAGCCACAAACACCACCTTATTTAACAGGATGAGCGATATCATCGACATTAATACTGGTACTATAGTTGAAGGCGATGAAACTATTGAACAGGCAGGCGAAAGGATACTGGACTACGTAATTAAAGTAGCAAGCGGCGAAATTGAAGTAAGTGCGGTAAGGCATGGACAGGATGACTTTATCCCGTGGAAAAGAGGGGTATCCTTGTAGTATATTTACAATTACTAAGAATTAAGAGCCAGAAATCAAGATAGCCCAAAAGCGTCAAAACATAAGGGTTTTTCAAACCTTTGATTCTGCGTAAATCGCTTGTTTAAGAAGCTTTATCACTGGTGCTTATCTCAATGAAATCATCTGATTAAGAACACTATCAGAAACTATTTTACCGCAATCAAAAAAGCCAATTAAGTATAAATATTTAATTGGCTTTAATGTTTCCGGTTGCCTTAAGTGGTTATTCCGGTACTTGTTACAATGCACTCGGTAGCGAGATAAACCCTTTGATGTTATTTCCCTTTCAATTGCACCATAACCTGCACTGTTTTTAAAATGATATTCAAGTCGTTGTTTAACGAAACGTTTTTCAAATAAACTAAATCGTATCTAACCCTGTCACGCATTTGTTCTAAATTTTCTGCATATCCGTAATTTACCTGACCCATAGATGTAAGACCGGGCTTTAAACTGAAAAGTTTTTTGTAATTGGGGGATTTTTCTATAAGTTGTTCGATAAAAAACTGCCTTTCAGGCCTTGGCCCAACAATAGACATGTCCCCTTTAATAACGTTCCAAAATTGTGGTAATTCGTCAAGTCTTGATTTTCTGATAATACTTCCCCACTTGGTAATTCGCGGATCGCCATCACTTGATAATTGCGGCCCTAATGCCTCGGAGTTTACAAACATACTCCGGAATTTATAAATGTAAAACGGTTTAAGATCTCTTCCCATCCTCTCCTGTCGATAAAAAATAGGACCTTTTGACGTCAATTTGGTTATGAGCATTAATAATATAAATACCGGAAAACCAATTATCATTACAGAAGCAGAAAATATGATATCAAAACTCCGTTTAAAAACCACAATTTTTAAGGCAAGTTCCGGCTTTGATGTAAGCTGGATAACGGGAAGGTTATCGTAGTTTATAACATTCGCGAAATTATTGGTTAGGAACAGGTCAGAAACAAACTTTATTTTAACTTTCTTTTCATCACCTTTATCTACCAGTTTTTGTAACAAAGACGGCTGGATGCTCTTATAACACACAAATATCTCGTCGGCCTGTTTTTCAAAAAAAATATCGAGCACTTTTTCTTCAGGAAGATCCTGGGTGGTTTCTTCCGGGATAAAATCTATAAAATGGTAACCATACTCGGGGTGATTATAAAATGTTCTTTTTAATCTATCTGCTATGTTATCGTCACCAATTAAAAGAATATGCCTTCTGTTGTAACCTTTTTTCCTGATGTAATCAAGAATGAAAAAGATAGCGGCCCTTTGTAATAGTATCAGCGAAAGAAATAAGGTATAGGTAAAAAGAATTTCCCACCGGCTAACCTCAAAAAACTTAAAAAAGTAAACAACGCCAAGCACCGCTAATGAATGGTAAATAAGCGAAGACAGAATCCGGTTAACACTATGGCTAAATACCAATGGCCGGTGAATAACATAATTTTTAGTTAGCGAAGCAATAGAAATCCATGCCATATTAACCAGAAGTAAAAAAATGGATGAATTTACCTCATTGGAGAAGTAGTTAAATACCAATAAATGAGCACATTGTATGCAAATATTTAATAATATTAGATCACTGATAAAGGTGATTACCGGGACGAGTTTTGAGTATCTTATATTCATAAGGTTAAGGATGCACAAATGTAATATTTTTTCATTAATAAAGCACTAATTATGCCAAAATGATAACAATTACTACTATTACGAATGATAAACCTTAAATGCGACAATAAAGTTTTATTTTTTTTATTAAAAGAACAACTTTTTTTATTTTTTTGTGCTCATTATATAATTCGAAATTCCCTTTTTTTCAACCGTCGGTAGAAAACGTAATAACGTTTTCAATAATTTCGTTGTAATTAAATGCAATTGGGTCGTTAATATTTAGCTTTTAAAAACTTTTAAGGCATCATAAACCATATCTACTGTAATATTTTCCATGCAGTTCTCTTTGACGCCATTGTACTCATAACCATAGTTTAGATAGCCAAAATGACCAGTAATCGGAACAATTGAAACGGTATTTTTGTTGTATGGTCTCCAGCGCAATACATTAGTAGGTCCATGTAAGCAAACTTGATTTTTATTTAATGCAGCAGTGATATGCGCAACACCGGTATTAACTGAAATGGTTAAATAAGATGCGGAAATAAAATGTACCAACTCCTGTAAGCTAAGTTTTCCGCTAAGATCAGCAACGGATACTTTGTGCATTTTTTTTGCAAGACTGAACAGTTCAGCCGATTTTTCGATATCTGAAGGTGCGCCAGTTATTACTATCCAGTCAAATTCCGTACTGATTTTATTAATTAACTCAACCCAATAATTTAAAGGCCATTCTTTCATATAACTTTTATATCCTCCCGGCCAGGGGTGAATAACACAGTATTTCCCCATTTGTTTTATTAACTGAGTGGAGTTATCACTTGGTATAATTGATAATATCGGCTCATGCGGATTACCATTATATAGGGCACTTATTAAGTTTCTGAAATTATCAATTTCATGTAATTTTGCCGAGTGTGTTACCGGAATATCATAAACATAATGCCGGAATTGATTTTTTGAGTTAAAGCCAATCTTTTGATCGGCTTTAAAAAAGGCGGCAAAAATAGAGTTTAATCTTGGCCATGGGCCAAAATCAATAAGCAAATTAAAGCGGCCACTGCTTCTGATTAAATTATATGACTTGGAAACATTTGTTATCGACAGCTTAATGGTTTCATCTATCCCTGGTATTAATTTAACTATTTGGTAGTTGGTATTGCCGGTAAAGGCGGTTATACTGATACCAGGATATTGAGATATTAAATCCGCAATAACTGCCGACATTAATACATTGTCGCCAATAGAGCCCAGGTTAAGTATGGCCAGGCGGGCATTAGGTGTTATAGGCCGAATCGCTTTTCGGCGTTTAAATGCCCCTAAAAGCATTACTAAAGGTATCCCGACCCAACGATCTAATTTGTGAAATAATTTATTGCCTTTCTCCATATAACAGAACCGTTTTTTATTTTGTGATGAATTAAAACACTTACTTTAATAATAGTCTGAAATTATCTGCTCCAGCACAATAAAGCTGCAACAAGCTCAAATTGCTTCCTAAATATTCTCTTTATAGCCGTCAATTGAAAGCCAGTGGTGCACTATCAATGCAGCCTTCAAGGTTAGTCAGATAAAGAGGTTATTGAATCAACTATTAGCCGGGCAGAAAGTTGCCAGCTAAAACGGGCGATATTTCTTTTACCTTTTACAATAAAGTTATTTCGCAATACTTCATCATTCTTTAGCAACATAATCCCTTCTGAAATACTTTTGCTGCTTTGAGGATTTATGTACAGGCTGGCTTCTGCACATACTTCTTTTAAGCTATCAATATCAGATACAATAGTTGGACACCCATAGGCCATAGCTTCTAAAGGAGGAATGCCGAATCCTTCATATAAACTGGGATAGATAAACATTTGCGCGTTTGTGTACAAGCCAGCTAAATGAGCATCGTCAACACGGCCGGCAAATACCACGTTTCCGTTGGTTTTCATCATTTCGTTTCCCTGGTTATTGAAAATTGGACTAACATCCCCAACAATAACAAGTTTGATGCCTTCATTGGGCATTTCGTTAAAGGCTTCTATGAGGGTGAGGATATTTTTTCTTTTTTCTATAGACCCAACTGTCAAAATGTAATTTCCGTAGGCTTCTGCGGTGTATATTGGTGTCGATAAGTCTGATATTCCATTATATATTACTTTTATTTTTAGCGGATTAATTCCAATGTACTTCACAATTTCCGACTTTGAGAAATCACTGACAGTGAAAACTATTCGGGCTTTTTTAGCAATCCTTGGAATCAGAAATTTGTAAAATCTCACAAAGTTTTTATTAAACCAATCTGGATTTACCAAAAATGCAACATCGTGTAGCGTGATAGCTTGATTGCCATAAAAAATGGGCGCTGCATTACACAAGTTTACTAAAAAGGGGTTCCCATTTTTTTTTAAAAATATTGGCAAATCAATTTGTTCCCAAACAACACCTCTGCGTTTTCCTATTATCAGCACATCAAATTCTTCTGCCAGGTGATGGTGAATTATGTTTGATGGCGCAA
Organism: Mucilaginibacter ginsenosidivorax; assembly: GCF_007971525.1. Classification (NCBI taxonomy): domain Bacteria; kingdom Pseudomonadati; phylum Bacteroidota; class Sphingobacteriia; order Sphingobacteriales; family Sphingobacteriaceae; genus Mucilaginibacter; species Mucilaginibacter ginsenosidivorax. The sequence goes on along the minus strand of NZ_CP042437.1, from coordinate 461,478 downwards.
CAAACCTAACCATAGGTATCAACACTTTTAATTGCTTTGCAATTTCTATTGCAAAGCGTTGTACCCCAGTTAGTTTTTGGGTAAGGAAACGCGCGTTTATAATGATATCCATAGCCTTATTAATCAAAAATTTGAGCTGCCTTTTTGTAATGCCAGTCGTTTAAATTTGATTTACTTTTTGTTGTCCATTTTATAATTCCATAATGCCGTTCGCTTTCGTCAACATTTGGTAAGTCAGGTTCGTCTAACAACTCGTATATAAATACAGCTTTTACCAGGGGGTATCCACGGCACGTATTTATAAAAGCTTTTATCCAGGCCGCTTGTTTTCCTTCGGTATATAAATCGCTTCCGTTTGATTGATTTATTTCGGTAAGCCAAATAGGCTTGTGAAATTTTTTAGATAGAATATCTAACAGATCTACATGAACACTTTGGGCGTACTCGTCCATTTTTGAATACCAGTGATAGCCTATTATGTCATAAGCAACATTGTGTTTTGTTAACAGGTCAAAAAAAACATAATGGAACCATCCCCCTGTATTTATAATAATCTTAGCATCGGGCTTTTGATGCTTTATAGCCGCAATCATTCCTTTCCAAAAAGCAGCAACCACCTTTAACTTATCCTGGTCATAATCTTCAGGATCACTACCTGAGGTGCCGCTTTTTGTAATGAGTAAATCCTCTTCATTACCTAATTCATAATAATTAATATAAGCGCCATATTTTTTAACAAATGTGTCGCATATCAGGTATCCTTTATCAAACGATGAAGTTTCATCGTCATTGAAATTCAACCCAAGCATGTATATCATAGGCAACAAATCAATTTTATTTTGTTGCGCTATTGTTGTCATTTCAAAAAAAGTCGCCTCATTTTTGATGTTGCCGTTATAATCAATTGGCACATCAAATCTATATTGCCTGAATTTCTTTTTTTTCAGAATCTCAAATTGCGTTGATAACGACATTTTTGTATAAGCCAGCTGGTTAAGAGGGTGCCCGTTTATTCCGATAGTTAGTTTTGTTTTTTCTATGGTTTCTTTAGTTGGTAAACTGAGGTCTTTTTTGTAACAGAAAAAACAACATGTTATGACTACTGCGAAACAGGAAAATAAAAAAAGGATAGCTTTTATATAATACGACATATTGAACATACCTGATTTTATTTTTTTAACTTACCGGCCAACAGCCACGATAACAAATCCCGTCTTTTGTTTAAATATTGCCCGATTGTAGTATTCAGCACTATTTTTTTGAACACATTCCAATAAAAATACCACTCGGCATATAGTCCGTAATTGTATTTTTTTACCGATAAATAAAACTCTTTGTGACTTTTTTTATAGTTTCTGTCGCTGGTCCCGGCCAGCCTGAAATTGGCCAGCGTTTTATTTATGTGGATAAATGGTATTTTATTGAACAAACAGCGGTGAATGAATTCGCTGTCCATAGCGTATTTAAACTCTTCCAAATACCCACCTAACCTATCGTATATCGACTTACAAATGAAAGTGGAGGGATGAAAAATAGACATTACCCTCCATAATCTATCAGCGTCAGCAATCAGCTCAAAACTGTTTTTATCGTTAAAGTACAAAATATCGCCATAGTAAACAGCTTCCTTCTTTTCATTAGCCAAATAAGCGTCTACAACACTTTGCACTGCAAATTCATTATATATATCATCACTGTTAAGGATGCCAATGATATCACCTGTGGCTTTTTGAATTCCTTTGTTAAATGCGTCACTAATGCCCCTGTCTTTTTCCGTTACAAAAACATCTATGTGCGTACGATATTTGTTAATAATGTTAATAGAATTGTCTGTAGATCCGCCATCAATAATTATGTATTGGATTTTTTTATATACTTGATTAACGATGCTTTGAATGCATTGTTCAATGTAAGCGTCGCCATTGTAAACGATGGTAATTATGGATACCAAAGGCTGCTCTTTTTCCTTATTCAATTCGTTCATAAATTCATGTTATCAGGTTAACAAACCGCCGTCATCGTCTAATATGCTGCTATAGCTAACCGGATGAAGTATTTTATCAAGAAAACTATCTTTAGCACCGTATATTAATATAAGCGAACTCAAAATATAACTTGAATAAGCCTCGCCGTTTAACAACACCAATAAAAAAGGGATTGAAATAAAAAAGTTTATCTTTTTAAACGTTACTCTAAAAAAGCATAGGTATACAAACAAGTATATAAACCCAAGTTGATAACAAAGCTCAGAAATAGACGACGTAACAAACAATGTGTTTTCAGCCTGTTGCTTGCCAATTCCAAATATCGGGTTCTCAGTCGCGATTTTAAATGCGCTAAGTGTAGCGTCGAGCCGATCATTTGCAGAATTGGCAGCGCTTATGTTGTCTTGTGTGAATAATTTATCGACAGTTTGAACATAAAGTATCTCACCAACATTAACATCTGTGACCACGGAAATAAGGAGGCTTAAAAAAACTACAATTGAAATAATAGACACAAAAACAAGCATCAATCTTCTTTTTAATTTCTTATCTTTTGAAAACAGGAATATATCTGTGGCAATGATGATTAGCAAAATAAACCCGGTTGTGGAGAGTGTTAAAAAAATACTATATAAATAAATTAAAATACCTTTCGTCTCCTTACGAATATATATATACCAAAACAAAGCAAAAACTTCATTAAATACCCAGGCACCAGGTTCCCAAAAAATACTTTGTACCCTAAAATCGTTATTCACCCTATCGGTATAAATTATCAAATTATAATATCCGTTTATATCTGCGAACAGTTCATTATAGTGTACAGGAAAGACGCTTAATAATGAATAATTAACTAAAAAAACGGAGCCGAGAACAACACTAACTATGCATAGAAAAAAAATAATCTGCGCGTATTTATCAAGGATAGAGAAAAGTAACTTTTTCCTATAGAAGCCCAATATAAGATAAAGTATTAGGGTAGAAAAGGTATTTACCAGGTCAGGGTCTTTTGAAATATTAACCACCTTTGACAAAAGTGGGAATACAGCCAAAAATATAACAATCGCATTGGGATAAGATATCAGTTTTTTACTAAATGCGTCATACAATAGGTATGCGGTAAGCAAAACGTACATTAACAGCTTAACTGCAGTTGGGAATTCAAATAATAACCACGAGCCATTTGCATACACCATAAATGCAGCCAGGATGTACTCGGAAATGAATTCAACGTTATACTTTTTAATCTCGCTGGTCATGTGTTTGAAATAACGCTTATTGCGGTACTGCCGGTTCAGCTATCAGGAGTCATATGCTTGTTGTTAAAAGCATTACCACCACATATTCTGAAATATATTAAAGGTTTATTTAGTGTTATTACACCTGTTTGTCATAAAATATGTCCAGAAAGTTTCTTGCAAAATCAATTACAGCGGTTTGATGATCGTAATTGATATTGAAAACAATTGTTTTATTTAAAACAGCTACTATCTGTTTTTTTAAGTCCGTAGCATCATGCGGATTGAAAAATAGAGTGGAATCTGGCAACTGTTCTCGGTGTACAGGAATATCAGAACAGATAATGCACTTATTTAAAAATTTGGCGTCTTCAACAACTGTACTCCATCCTTCAAATAAAGATGGCTGGATAACGGCGATGCTGTCACTCATCAACTTTAATTGCTCCTCTCTATCAATAAAGCCTAAGAAGAGCACCTTCTTATCCAAATTATTGATCCTAACATACTCTTTTAAGTCCTGCGTATAATTAGGATCGCGGTGATCATATTCTTTTCCAGTTAAAACAAGCTGAATGTCCGGAAACTCATTAGTTAAGGCTTCAAAGGCTTGTAGTACAACCATGTGGTTTTTATGCCGCCAAAATTGATTAGACGTAATGAGGTAATCACCTTTGATGCCAAATTTAACTTTAAGATCGGCTATAGAAAGCAATTTAAAATTAGGGTTAGATGTGCTAACAAATCTTAAAACTTTTTTGTGGTTGGTATTTTGCGGGAAAAACTTATCAAGGTCGTTTAATGCCGATTGGCTGCTAAAAACGATAGGCTCCTGCTTATCAACCATTCGCTTATAATGTAAAAAACGTAATTTAAGTTCTCGCTTTTTAAAAAAATGTGGTAAATAAAGATCCTGAAAATCGGGTATCCAGCAATAATATTTATTAATGTTTTTTGTATTGATATAAAATTTTCGATAGTAGAAGTTTTGAACAGACTTGCCCGGCAAATCTACCGTTGCTAACTCCTTACCGAATAGTAATAAAAAAATATTATTAACAGTTACCAGCCTCCGGCTTGGTTTATAGTTAAAACCAATATAATTTATATACGGATAGTTAATGTCGATGATATCCGTTAACAAATCTGAATGGTCATGATAAAGGTTTATCTGCGGTTTTTCTGCATCGGGCAAAAAACCGAGTGCTTTGATAATGTTAAGAATGTAATAAGTTCCGCCAATCCAATTCGCATCGTAGTCATAAATTAATGCTACTTGTTTTCTTTCAACCATTTTGCTGTATTAATTAACCCTTCTTCAATATTAACTTTAGGTTCGAACCCAAAACTTCTGACGATAGAAATATCTGCTTTCCAGTTCAGCGGATCACCTGGTTTAACAATATTATTAAATGTAATAACAAGCTCAGGATCAATAGCGCGGCAGAATGTTTCTGCGGCTTCCTTTATAGTGGTTTGTATGCCTGACGCAATGTTAACTGCTTCACCATTAAAAAGCCCGCGCTTAATTATACAATTAATTGCATTCATTAAGTCTGAGATATAAATAAAATCCCTGGTTTCGAACCCGGATCCAAACAGTTCAATGTTTTTAGATCTTAGGGCTTTTTGATAAGTATCCCAAAATAGTTGCTTTTTTAAAAATTCGCCATAAACAGAAAACAATCTCAAATTAATTGTTTTCAGGTTGTATAAATAATAATACTCTTTGCAAATATGTTCTGAATACAACTTATGCCATCCATATGGCGATAAAGGGTTTGCCTGTAGCGTTTCTTTAACAGGTATTTGAGCAGGATTGCCATACACTGCTGCCGATGACATGTTGATAAATTTACAGTCGGGATTGTGCACCCTGATAGCATCTAACAACTTTATAGTATTGGTAACATTAAGTTCAAAATCAAAAACAGGTTGATTTATTGAAACGGGCACACTTCCGTTACCACTGGCATTTATGCAAAAATCAAAAGCATGTGTTAAAAATATCTGCTCAAAATTAGTATTTTGCTTATTAAGAAAAATATAATTTTTTTCGCTGACATCAATTACATCTGCGCCCCATACATCGTGCTCCGTTGAGAAAAAACGGCAAGTGTGAGCACCAATAAACCCCTTTGAGCCAATAACTAATATTTTCATCATTTCTTTATCAGATAATTAAATCTCTTTTAACTATTCAATTAATTTTTTCAGAACCCTGGCAGGGTTGCCACCAACTAAAACAAAAGGAGGTACATCTTTGGTAACAACAGCACCTGCGGCAACGATAGCTCCACGTCCAATTGTTACCCCTTTTAATATGATCACATTGAAATTTATCCAAACATGATCTTCAATTACAATTGGTTTTGTAACTATCGTCCCTTTTTCTTTTGGATGTCCCTCTTTTAGCAATTTTATATATGTTGCGGCTCTTTCAATATAATCAAGTTCATGAGCGGTGGTATCCACTATGTTTACGTTATGGGAAATAAGTACATCATTGCCTATTGTTACATCTTCGCCAGACCATACGCGACTACCGATGCCAACATAACAATTGTTGCCTATTTTAATTTTACCACCATAAGCAAAAACAAGAAGCTCGCCCAAAATAAAAGTTCCTGTGCCAACAACTATACGATCCTTATCATTAGTCATGTTAACGATTCGTGCACTTTCTAAAAAAGTAGTTCCATTGTTGGTAACGTACCTATTGCAATTTGCGCGATGTTCAATATCATTCAACTTGTTTAAGACCTTTTTAAAAGCCCGTATAAAAAAAAATAAAAATTTATTCATGGCTTACTCATTTATTCCAGATACCCGTAGCTGTGGCGCTAATTATCTTTTTATACTGTATCGATGAAAAAATATTGGCGATTATCATTGTGATAATTGTTGCCAACGGTATTCCTATTATTCCTGCATGACAATACCTGACAAAAAAAACAGCCATCGGGATGTTAATTATCATGCCGCCGATGGACAGGTAAAGTTGAACCCTAACCTTACCCACTCCATTTAAAAAATTTGAAAAGATGGCACCCCAATTGGTTGTTATAACATATACACACATAACTATAGTTAAGTTTAACGGAACCAGCACTTTATTATTTGTCCATAACTTATACAACGGATTAGCTACTGCTGCCTGTACCATACAGCATATTGCTAATATCCCCCAAATAAAAACAAGCTTTTTTACCGTTTTTTTTATCCATGAATAATCGCCGGCAGCAAAAGAATGTGTGGTCATTGACCAAAACGGCACCATTATAATTGTAAATAAAATGTTTATGATACTAAAATACTTAAACGAGATATTATACACGGTAACATCCGCGGGCGCAAATAATTGAGCTATAATAAAGTTATCTGAGGCATACAGAACTAATGCAGCTATTTGAATTATAAAAAAGTTTAAGCCAATTTGTAAAAGATTCTTTGCGTAACTAACTCTTACAAATTTTATCGATGGTGTTAGAAACTTATATCTTTTTACAAATAGTATAAAACTAATTAATAAAAAAACAATGATAGGGGTGATGGAATAAACTATGGCAATAGCCGTTAAGGAATTGTTTTTTGTTGTTTTTAGAAAAAAAATTCCGCCCAATATTAGTAGCTGCACTAATGAGTTTATAAAATCGGCCATTGCGGAACGCTGAACAGACAGTAACACAGTATTTATAAGCCGTAAAACAAATTGAACAAATAAAAGGCAAATCGCAATTAAAACAGCGTTGTTTAAATCGCGCGACATTTTTGCCGGAGCATTAAATACCAACGTCCAATCAATAAACGGATTGATCAGTAAAAAGATGATTATCAATATGCCAAATATGACACTTAAAGCAGCGTATGTTGTAGATACATAAATCTTACTTTCGATATCATTATTTTTTGAAATGGATATTGTTAAATGATTACGCAATCCATTCCCAAAACCTAAATCAAATAACGAAAACCAACCCAACACAGCGGTTAAGGTAAGCCAGATACCGTATTGAGTGGTATTTAAAAAACTTAGCACCAATGGGATAGTAAGGAAGTTTATCAGTATGTTCGCTATTTTTATGAATAAGGAAAAAAATACGTTCTTAGCTACTGTTTTGCTCCTGGCATCTTGCGATTGAAAGATTTTTTTAAGTAAGGTCATATACAGAGTATCAGTGCTTCATTAATTAAAATTAAAGATGATAATCCGGTAAGTTCTTTTAACCAACACGATGATAATCGCTATAAATAAACCTAAAATAAACCCTATTACAACTGCTTTTATTTTGCCCAAATGGTCAACCGGTAAAGGCAAAACAGGTGGGTCCACTACTTGTATTAATGGTTTTTCCTGCCTGAAAGATATTTTAGAAATTTCAAGGTTTTTAACTATCTCACTATAGATCGCCGTACTCGCCTGCACATCAATTTGCTTTTTTTGCGACGGTACTCTTAATGATAATAAAGCAGGGTTGGCATTAGGAGCAGCATCTATTGCTGATGCGACGCCACTTATTGCATTATTTAATACAATCCTGACACTATCGGCTTGCCTTTGTAAAGTTTGTAAATTCTGGAAAGTTTTTTTTGTTTTGGTGGCTACATAAAATTGGTTAACATTTTCAACCAGTTTATTTGTAAACTCCTTTGAAAAAAGTTCGTCGATCGATTTTACGTCAACTTCGATAATGCTTAACTTTTTATCTGATTTTTTAACATCCAAATATTTCTTATTTATTATGTCAACTATATCAGTTACGATGCTATCTTGTTTTCTGTTAAATTTTTGAGGATCACCGGTAAAGGCTATGCTATCTATCTTGTCCTTGTTTTTCCACCTGGTCCTTAGTTTGTTAAACTTTATAAACCTGTCAATTAGCAGGCTTTTCTTCCCATTAAAATCAGCCTCTGTTAACAAGGTTTTTTCTATCATTAATCTTGACCGATATAGCGCAAAAATATTTTCTCCAGAAAAAATACCGTCACTACCGCCTGGCAAATCAATTCCTGCTAATGACGCCAATCCCGCATATTGGCTAATTAAACCGCCCTGGCTTTTGTCTTCGAGTACAAATGTACATGTGCCGGTATAAACATCTTTCTTAAAAATGGAGTAACATAGGCTTGCACCTCCCATAATACAGCCCCAAAGCAGAATAAAAGTCCATCTACTGGCCAAGAGTTTTATCAACCTTTTTAACTTCATTACAACTTCCTTAACAGCGATGCTATCAGTTTCAGTTTTATCTTTTTCCTGCATGTAATGCTATGTAACTTATAAAACAATTATGAATAATTTGTTATTTACTCAGTGTCAGTATCCCCAAAATAATTGCACCTATGGAAGCTAACCCCGTTGTTAAGCCTAAAATGGTTTGCAGCGAATTGCCTTTAGAAGCCGGTTTTTTGGGTACATAAATTTCACTCCCTGGTTTTACCGACGGGTGATTGTTAAAGAATAAAAATTTCGTGGTACCCTTTACAGTCCCATTAGGATATACAATGTAGGCCCCTCTTCGGAGCGCCTCCGGACTGTAGCCTCCGGCGTTAGATACAAAATCATTAAACGATTTTGAACTATCATAAACTACCGCACTTGGATAAAGCACCTGGCCGTTAACACGAACAACTTGTTGCTGTTTAGGTACCCGTAAAATGTCGCCATCTTCCAGCAATAAATCGCCTTTTGAGCCTGGCGTTTTTAAAATTGTGCCAAGATCAATCCCTACGTAGTTATTGCGTTGCTGCGCATCGGCATTTGTTGTGGAATCCTTATAAGTTCTTTTAAGCCTGTTTGCCATCGCTGCCCGTTCCAGCGTCAGGGCTGCAGTATCTGCCTTGTTTTTATCAATACCCAATATGGCAATATTTTCTCTTTTTAATGAGCCGCCTTCAACATCTGCCGATGCAGTTAGCCCACCAGCCCGCGCAATCAGGTCAGATACTTTTTCGTTTTTGCTCTTAATGGTGTACGATCCAGGGTATAATACTTCACCTTCAACTTTAACTGTTTTTTGTTTTTCGTAGCCCGGCAAACTATATATAGATACGATATCAAATGGATTCAAAACAAAATTAGCATCATTCGGCTTTAACGGGCCATCGATATTTACACTAAAAACTTGTGCCACAGCACTGCTTTTTGATGACGGATCGGCATCAGAAATTCTCCTGGCTACTTCAATTCGCCTGGTGCTGGCGCCCTCTGCAAAGCCACCCGCTTTCAAAATAAGATCTTCTACTTTCATGTTTTCAGAGAACGCAAACTTTCCAGGCCTCCGTACACTGCCGTTAATAATAACTATATATTTATCACGCAAATCAAAAATAGATGATATGTTAATAACGTCTTCACGCTGTAACGGGATAGTGACTGTTTTATTAATCACATCTTTTACGTTAAAACCTATCATCTCGGTGCTGTTATCAGGTTTTAGGCGTGTAATTGTACCCCTATCTGTAAAGGCATCTTCTTTTAAACCTGCTGCTTTCTCAATTAACTGATTTAAAGTTAAGCCGTTTTGCAGCTCGTATTCGCCAGGCTTAAAAACGGCTCCGTAAATAGCAACCCTGTTTTCAAAACGGTTGATAACCGATTCAATAGTGTATTTGTCCCCTCTCAGCGGTATATAGTTTTTATAATCAGCTTCTACAACATCCGTTATTTTCCTTTGCTGGTCACTTATCTGCGAAACCTTTATGCGTGCAGTATAGGCGCTATCGGTAAAGCCGCCTGCATAGTTTATGATGTCGTCCAAACTTTCGCCCGGCAAAACTTCGAATAATGCCGGGATTTTTACCTGCCCGGTCAATTCAACTCTTGTTCTATACGTAGGTACACGCACAATATCCTGATCCTGCAAAGCGATATTGTTTTTTTGATCTCCCTTCACCAGGAAATCATAAACATCAAGATGCCTTATAATGCGGTTGTTCCTGATTATTTCAATTTGCCTTAAAGTGCCATTATCAGTTGGGCCACCGGCCATGTAAAGCGCGTTGAAAACCGTTGCGAGCGATGATAGGGTATAGGTACCAGGCTTGGCCACCTGCCCAATAATAATTACTTTTATGCTCCTGATGTTTCCCAGGGTAACCTGAACGCTTGTGCCACGGCCAACTGCATAGTTATTTGCAGCAAGCCTGCTTTTTATGGCTAAGGTAGCTTGCTCAATAGTTTTGCCACCAACATTTAAAACACCTACACCTGGTATATTGATATTGCCTTCGGGAGACACTTCAAGTTTCCAGTTTACTAATGAGCTGCCATAAACATTGATGTTGAGCTGATCATTAGGCCCAACAATGTAATTTACCGGGGTAGCCAGCTTAAGGTTTGGCTCAAATGAATTGTTTTTGTTTTTAAAAATATCGGCCCCGAAAATTTTCGGTTTAAGCCCTTCAAATATATCCTTATGTACTGATGACGTGTCACTGTTATCGGGTTGGTAGTTAAGTTGTCGCGTTCCCTGGGCGGCGGTAGTATCCGCCGTGTTTGATTGCGATACACCCGATTTACTGCGAATATTCTTTATCCTCGATTGTAATTTTTGCGCCTGGCCTGCCGACATGCCCCTGTTTTGTGCCTGCTGTATTAAATCAGCATCGCTTAACCCGGCATTTTGGGCTTGTTGCAGCACCTGGGTCAACTGTTGATCTGAAACATCGTCGACGTTGATTGATGATATATTTTGCAGATTGGTTTGAGCAGAAACAAATTTAGCTGAACAACAAAAAATGGTGAAACCAATTAAAAACAGACGAAGGCGAAATTTATTCATAAGTAACCATTAAAGGCAATTAATATAATATTGGAGTAGGCGATACTATTTTGCAAAAGTAAACTAAATTGAGATTATTAAGAACGATGATGTTTTTTTAGTTAAAAGTTAATTCCATCTCAAAAAACGACAAATAACAACAACTATATCAATCAGTTGAAAAAGTAAGTGACGTTAATTCTTGCATGTAAATTGAAGCTATCACCATTTTTATATTCGTAATTCAAGGAGTAAACCGGCGAAATTGCTGCCGAGATAAGGTATCTTTTTAATTTAACATTGCTGTAAAAGGTGCTCGAAAGATCAACCCAATGCAAGTTGTAAGTACCAGTGCCCGCAAATGCACTGTAATACAAATCATCGTTATGTAATTGCCTTTCGAGTATAACACCATAAGAATTTATTTGTTTTAAATAGCTGACATCCAGCACAAAACTACTTCCTCCGGGCCCAATGCCGGCGCCAATATAACGTCCGTTGTTTGTATATCCGTCTCTGGGGCTTTGAAGATGTTCGTACCAGGTTGGTTCGTCTCTTACCAAAAAGCTGGGTGACCTTTGAAGGGAAGTTATTTCGGTTTTCAATTGCAAATAGGTATCATTTCCTAACTCAAATAGTTTCCTGCCGCCCAGCGTATAGGCCGACGAATGACCCGGGTCTTGAATAAAATCATTGGCATTGGCCGATCTGTCGTTTCGTGCCCATTCAAAATAAATTTCGGCCTGGTAAAGTGGTAAAAGTTGTCTGATGTTAAACGCATAAGCAAAGTCTTGTCCATCGCCCTTTGTTGCATTGTTAACGTCATTTGCTGCCAGGGACGAGCCTGTAATTACCGGGAATAATTTTTTAACTATGTTTTTTTTATTATACATAGAATCCTTATCCATATAAGTATAGCTGCTTACTCCTAAATACAGCCCTTTTAACCACTTAGGCTGCCAGTTAATGGTATAGGCAGAAGCGTAACGGGTAACCTTAGGTTTTGCGCTATATAGGTTGCTGCCATAAATTAACTTACTTACATCATCGGGCGCAAAGCCTGATTGTTTTAAGCTTCCGCCTATCAATTGCCATTCAAACGAGCCTATTATCGTTTTAAGGGGTTTTGCCGAATTAAATGTCCAGTGCAAAAAGCCGGGCGCCGAGTTACTCATCATAATGGAGTTTTTTATACCGGGGCCCCACCATAAATTTTCTGTTGATGCACCTGCTTCAACGCCCTTATAATTTAGTGTTATTTTAGATTGTCCCGGGTACAAATGTTTTATAGCATTATTTCCAAATCTTTCAGGAGCATCGATGCCGTTTATTGTGCTAAAATACGCAGCCATAAGCGCGGGAGAATTATTGGCCGACTGTGCATCAGCAAAAGTGTCAAACCTTTTGTTTTGGGCGTAAACTAATTCTGGTTTAACCTGTATGTTTAGGATGCCCGCCCTCAGTAAAAAACCTCCGCTGACCATAGTTTGATAGCCAGCGTTAGGATACAACGAGCCATTGTTATATCCATATGGCCTTTTAAGGTTATACTCATTTAGCCAATTAAAAGGCAGTGCTTGTATTCCTGATGGAATACCCATGAAAGTGAATTTTGCATATTGATTACTTCCCACCATTTTCTGAATTACGGAGTCTGCCCCATCACTGCTCCAATGACTGTTTACAGGGCGAATAGTGAAAGAAAATGGATTGTTGTTCTTTCCCAAAATTTGCTCCCTGCGTGCAACATCCTCAGTATAAGAACCAACGGAAACAGTTTGCGCATAACTTCGCAGTGCAGTAATGGAGGATAGGGAAATTATTAACAATGTTTTTTTTAAAGATAAGGTGTAGGTAGTAGGCAGCATAATATTTATAAATTATTATTTTTTTTTCGACGGATCGGAAACTACTTCAATTAGCATTATAACATTTTTTTTGATTTAATATTTCATTATCTATTAAAAAAAGATTCTATTGCTAACAGTTTAACATTTAATAGGGCTAAAGTAAACGATATTTTAAATATAACGAACGAATATTGATGTTTGACCTTGAATAAATATTAAATAATTATCAAGGCCCGATACCCCGTACGTTTATACGCAGCATTTTGAAACAACGTGGTTAAATAAATCCCGAAGATAACACGTAAGGGTTTAGGCAAATACCGTTTTGAAGTATTGTGATGAAGCCGCCGTAATGTTTAAGCATATTTTCAACAGCTTGCTTAAGCAATATCATTGCTTGTAGTGTTTATTTCAAGACGTGTACAAATAGTAACATTATCGGTAAAATGAAGGAGGGGATAGTAAGATTCCTCTTTTGAAGTTCTCTCGATATACTCGCGTTAACAGTTCATTTTACCTGATTATCGCTACCCATCCCGCCTTAACCGGCGATCCGTCGTTAAGATTAATGGTATAATAATAGGTGCCCACGGGCACCGGGCCTCCGCCTGACTTGCCGTCCCACTGTTCGCCATAGCCAATGGACGAAAATACCTTAGCGCCCAGCCGGTTGAATACGTTGACAATACAATTTGGGTAGGATTCAATGTGCTTTATTGCCCATGTATCGTTTGTTCCATCGCCGTTGGGTGTGAACGTGTTAACCACAACAACTGCTGTGGATGTTATGGTAAGTACTCCAGGAACATACGTGAAACTATAGTTAGGGGATTCTGCCTTGCCTGTAAAGGAAATGGCATATTCCCCAACAGCCGAAGCAAATGTAGCGATTGTTTGTACTTCAGGTTTTTTTATGAGGTTGAACTCATTTTCGTTATTTACAAAACCGCCGTAAGTAATCGTAAGAGGAGGGTTTTTTGATTGAAATGGGCGCGTTTTGTTATCTGCTGTGACGGTCATCGAGGCAGGTAAAACGGTGCTGTTTGGCATAATGAGGTTGTTTGTCAATCCATTGGACGTTAGTATGATATTACCGGCGTAATTGCCAACAATGGTAGTTTTTGCAAGCCTAATGTAAACAGTAGTAGTGATAAGCGTTCCTGGACCTCCTATGATGGCCGTGTTTTTAAAATTAATACCATCGTTACTCACTTCAAAACCTGTAGGCGGGGTGATAGTTATGGCTGATACAAGGTTATCTCCTGATACATCGAAAGTGCCTGAAGCGGATACCCTGCCATAAATGGTGCTGAGCGGCGATAAGTTACTTACAGCTGTAATAGCCGGCGCAGGCGTAGGGTTTACAGTAATTTTGAAAATAACAGGGGGACCTGTACATGGTCCGTTTGATGGCGTCACTATTACAATGGCGGTAATTGCAGTTGTTAAGTTATTGACAGCCGTAAAGGTAGGTATATCACCTGTGCCGCTGGCCTGCAAGCCTATGCCTGGTGTGTCATTTGTCCATGTATAAGTAGCAGCGGTACCCCTGAAGTTTATGGCCGTTGTAGCTGTACCATTGTTAAAAATTAGCGGTGATATCTGGTTGACCACGGGCAGTGCATTGATGGTGCCGGTTACGTTAGCAGTTTGGCTGGATGCACCCACAGAGGATATGGTAATAAGCCCTGAAATATTACCGACAGATGCTATAACCGAAGAACGTACATAAATAATGGTACTGCTAACTTTGCCGGAGGTTTGCACAAGCGTTAGCTTATTGGCATACCCAACATTGGGATTAACCGATATCTCGAAATCTACAGGCACTGTTATCTGAATATCGCCGGACAGGTATGTACCTGTAACGGTGAACTGCTCAACATTACGGCTGGCAGACGGCGATCCCTGGCATGCAGTTATACTACCGGTTAATGGGCTAATTGTCAACGATGGAATGGGAGGGTTGATGTTAATTTTGAAAGTGATAGCATTGCCAGTACACGATGCATCTGATGGTATAACTGTTATGATCGCAGTAAGTACAGTTTGGCCGTTATTGATGGCCGTAAACGCTGGGATATCGCCGCTTCCGGTGGCGGGCAAACCAATTGAGGGGCTATCGTTAGTCCATGCGTAGGTGGTAGCTGTTCCGGTAAAACTAATAGCATTGGTTGTCTCGCCATTGTTAAAACTTTGATCAGTTACTTGATTTACGACTGGCAAGGCATGGATCACCCCGTTTACGGCAACTTGCTTATCCTGCACTCCGGCAGAGGAGAGTATCACGTTGTCTGAAAAATTACCCGGCTGGCTTGATGCTATTGCACGAACATAAACCACTTTGTTAGTTACCGTGCCATTCGTTTGAACGATGACTATGGAATTTGCAAAGCCGCTGTTTGGACTTAGCGACACTTCGAATTTTGCAGGTGCCGTTATCTGAACATTGCCTGTCAGGAAGGTGCCTGCAACGGTGAATTGCTGGATATTAGGGCTAACAGACGGCGATCCCTGGCATGCGGTTATATTACCGGTTAAAGAGCCAGTTATTAAAGACGGAGTGGGAGGGTTGATGTTAATTTTGAAGGTGATAGAATTGCCACTACACGATGGATCTGATGGTATAACTGTTATGATGGCAGTAAGTACGGTTTTGCCGTTATTAATGGCCGTAAACGCTGGAATGTTGCCGCTGCCGTTAGCCGGCAAACCAATTGAGGGGCTGTCATTAGTCCAGGTGTAGGTAGAAGCTGTTCCGGTAAAACTAATGGCATTGGTTGTCTCGCCATTGTTAAAACTTTGATCAGTTATTTGATTGACGATTGGTAAGGCTTGAATTACTCCGTTTGCTGCCACTTGCATATCCGGCAACCCTACAGAATAGAGTATGACGTTATCAGAAATATTCCCCGCCAGGTCTGATGCCGCCGCGCGAACGTAAACCACCCTGTTAGTTACCTTGCCGCTGGTTTGAACAATGATTACCGAATTTGCAAACCCATTGTTCGGGTTTAGCGATACCTCGAATTTAGAGGGTGCTTTAACTGTTATATCGCCTGATAGGTTACTGCCGGAAACTGTAAACTGTTGTGTGTGCGTTGACGGCGAGCCGATACAAGCTGATATGCTACCTGTTGTAGCGCCAACAGTAATAGCCGGCGATCCGTTTACAGTTATGGTAAACCTGGTCGGGGTGCCCGTACATCCGGTACCGGGCACAAAAAAGGTACCTAAGCACGTACTTAGCTGCCCGTTTATACTAATGGTATTGCTTATGGAATTATCAGCTGTGTTGATGATATTCACACTATTGGAGTCTTGATTAGCTACATATACAAATTTCCCATCTGGAGTTATCGATACGCCAATGGGATGGTTGCCCGTGGGAATAGTTGCAATTACTTTATTAATTACAGCGTCTACCACCATCACATTGTTGCTACGGGTGTTGGCAACATATACCCGTTTACCATCCGGGCTAACACAAATACCGGTAGATACATCGCCGATAGGGACATTGGCTATAACCGATTTTGTTGCCGCATTTACTACTTTAAGTGAACCTTTGTATTGTGCGCTGGTGGCATATACGCGGCTATTATCCGGACTCACTGCAATACCGGTAGGTCCAAAATTGACCTTGATGGGGGTTGTTTGACGAGTCTTGGTGTCAATGGCAATTATTGCATTTTCGCCTATACAGCCAACGTATACCGTTGTACCGTCAGCGCTTGCAGCAATACCATAAGGATACCCGCCTACATGAATGGGTAATTCAACTGTGCCTGTAGATACATCGATAACAGAAACATTAAAGGCATTTTCGTTGGCTATGTAAACTTTTTTCCCGTCTGACGAGAAACATATCCCTATTGGCGATGGAATATTGTTAAAAGTTGATACCACCTTATGGGTAGTAGTATTTATTAGCGTAACCGTGTTGAACGTGATATCAGTAATAGCCACCAGGCTGCCATCCGGGCTAACAGCTATCCCTGTGGGTTGGCCGGATGTGTTTATATTTTCCGCTTGCTTATTATTATCGGCATTTACCATTATAACGCTGTTTTTACCGGTAAGGTATAGATATCCTGCCGACAAAGGTGTAACGGTGATAATAGCTTTTACGGGTGCAACGCCGGCATTTACAGCTGTGAATGATGGTATATCACCAACACCGCTTGCCTCAAGGCCAATAGACGGAGTATCGTTGGCCCAGGTGTAGGTGTTGCCTGTGCCGTTAACGGTAATTGCAGTAGTTACGTCGCCATTGTTATATATCTGGTTACCGGTAGTATTGATGGTGGGCAGGGCGTTAATTACACCACTTACGGCAACGTTTTTGTTTGCGGCGCCTGCTGTGCTTAATGTCACATAACCCGAGATGTTAGCTGGCGTGCTCAACGCTTTAGCTCGAACATAAACAACTTTATTAGTCACAGCGCCGCCCGATTGTATAATGGTTAATATGTCAGCAAAGCCGCTGGTTTCGTTGAATGATATCTCTAAGCCCGCCGGCGATGTAGCCGTAATATTGCCGGATAAATTATTGCCGGATACGGTGAATTGTTGCGTGCTGGTTGAAGGAGCGCCGATGCATGTTGTTATAAGACCACCAACGGGGCCTGGCGTAATGGCAGTAGGCGAGGGATTAACCGTAATCTTAAAATCAGTTGGATTACTGATGCAGGTATTCACGCCGGGCGTTATAAAATTACCTATCGCATGAGGCGAGGGGCCACAGGGTATAGTAGCCGTTACTGTATAATCTGAAGTTCTGATGATTGATAACGTGCCGGAATCAACATTGGCCACATATACATATTTTCCATCCGGAGTGATGGAAATCCCCGCGGGTGATTTACCGACGGGTAATGCAGCCATAATTGAATTGTTGGTGGCGTCAATCACCGTAACGGTTCCGGCAGATTGATTGGTAACGTAAATACGGCTGCCGTCCGGGCTTACTGCAATACCTTCGGCATCAGTAGGTAAGCTGATTGTTGCCTGGAGGGTATTTGTAGCAGCGTCTATTATGTAAACACTATTAGAGTAGCTTCCGGTTACATATATCTTCCCGCCATCCATACTTGTTGCAGCATAACGCGCTCCCGAAACCGGGATGTTAATAATTTCGGCGTTATCATCAGTATCATAAACCCTTACATCTCCGGTGGCAAAGGTGGCAACGTAAATCCATTTTCCATCGTTGCTTAAAGCCAGCCCGGCACCGCCCGAGGGGAAAGTAAGGGCTGTTAGTACGGCGTCATTTGCCACGTCTATCACCGTACACGAACCGCTTGCGCCGGTAACATACGCCCTGGCGCCATCTTTGCTGAATATCACCCCTGTAGGATTGTCAAAAATCGATATATCCTTTACCTGGTTAGTTTGCGTGTTGATAATAGAAAGGCTTATACCCGAAATGTTTGCAATGTATGCTTTCTTTCCATCCGGACTTATGGCAACAAAGCCAGGATCGGCGCCTACGGGTATCGTGTCAATAATTTTGTTGGTAATGGTGTTAACCGCCAAAACAGTGTTTGAACCAAAATTTGGTATATAGGCAACATTAGCCCTCTGAGAAGTAACGCTTAAGTGTGCAACAACAGGACTCGATCCGGTATTTGCGATAGCAAAAGGGGCTATGTTATCGCCACCACTCGCCGGCAAGCCGATTCCTGGCCGATCATTTGTCCAATAAAAGGTGTTGCCGGTGCCTGTAAAATTTATGGGCGTAGTAAGGTCGCCGTTGGCGAAAATCAGGTCTGATATATGGTCGACAGTCGGCAGGGCATAAATCGCACCTTCAACGGCTACTTTTTTTGTTGCACTCCCCGCTGCGGTTAATGTTACATAGCCTGATAGCTTGGCAACTGTAATGCCAGCGGCGGCCCGCACATATATTATCTTACTGTTAACCAACCCGCCTGTTGGTGCTATGGTTAATAAATTGGCAAATCCGCTGGCAACGTTAAGTGAAACTTCAAATCCGACTGGCGCCACAACCATAATATTGCCAGACAAATTACTCCCCGAAACAGTAAACTGCTGGGTGCTTGCAGATGGTGAGCCTACGCAGGCCGAAATGGTACCACCTGCGGGACTGGTAACGATATTGGGACTGGCAAACGCGGTTTTTACGTTTTTAGGATATTTTGCGGTTGCATTTTTAACAACATTGGTGAAGGTGTTATCATAGTTGATATCAATAAAAAAAGACGATAAAACAGCATTGTTTTTACCATGTTCACCTGAAGAGGCACCACTTGACTTGAAATTATTATGTTTAGTTAAAAAAGCTTCGGCAATATTGTTTTGGCCATTATGAAGCATTTGGCTATACGCTATCACCTTTTCTGCCGGGGCGAAAAAGATTGAGGCTAAAATCAGCAAAAGTAAAGGTTTACACATGTTTAAGTTAGGTGAAAAACATGGTTTAGTTGCCAGTAAATTGATTATGAAGTTATTACTTTAATTGTAAAATGTAAAAAAAAACTTATTAACTACAGTATCCCTGGGACAAAACCTCTTGATGTAACGCGCGAGTTTGAAATTGCCTGTGATTGCTTAGGCCGAAACATTGGTGCACCAATGCATTCTTTTTTATAATTTACGCTGGTTATAAATTTATAGTCTGTATATCCTGTTTGCTAATGAATAATAATGAACTGGCCACCAAGCCACACTATCCCATATTAGACGGCCTTCGTGGTGTTGCGGCTATTATTGTTGTAACCTTTCACCTGACGGAGCCACTGGGTACCGGTCATTTAGATATTCTTGTCAACCACGGTTATCTGGCTGTAGATTTTTTCTTTTTATTATCTGGCTTTGTAATCGGCTACGCTTATGACGACAGATGGAATAAAATCACGATCGGCAGTTTTTTCAAACGCCGTATCGAACGCCTTCAGCCAATGGTAGTTTTAGGAATGACCCTCGGCGCCATCGGGTTCTATTTTACCGATTCTACACTTTGGCCGCTTATTCACACCATTCCTGCCTGGAAGATGTTGCTGGTGATGTTCATCGGTTATACTATTCTGCCCGTTCCATTGTCGCTTGATATACGTGGCTGGGAAGAGATGCACCCACTTAATAGCGTGGGATGGTCGTTGTTCTTTGAATACATTGCCAATATTCTTTATGCAATCTGGATCAGGAAATTTTCCAAAACGGCATTAAGTATCCTGGTTGGCGTCGCCGCTATATTACTGGCTCATCTGGCAATCACAAACGGCGACGTGAGTGGTGGCTGGACACTGAACGTAGAACAAGTGCGTATTGGACTCACCCGCACCATGTATCCTTTCTTTGCCGGGCTGTTGCTTTCACGTGTAGTGAAGCCGGGGCAGATTAAAAATGCCTTTTTATGGTGCAGTCTTTTAATAGCTATCGTACTTTACATGCCACGCGTTGGCGGCGCCGCGCATCTTTGGATGAACGGGGTATATGAAGCTGTTTGCATTATCATCGTTTTTCCGTTTATTGTATATCTTGGTGCCAGCGGCGTGATACAAACAAAAGCCGAGAGCAAAATATGCAAATTCTTGGGTGATATATCCTATCCGCTTTACATGGTGCATTATCCGCTTGTATACTTCTACGTAGCCTGGATCAGTAATCATAAAGGTATTACAATTGCACAGGCGTGGCCTTATGCGCTGCTTATTTTAACAGGCGCAATAGTTTTGGCCTATGCCGCATTAAAATGGTACGATGAACCGGTTAGGAAATGGTTGCGGAAAAAGCTTGGATAAGGGCGGAATATTGTTCATATAATGGCCAAATGGAATTGTTGGTAAATTCAGAAGCCTTGAAAACTTTTAACCATCCTGACAGAAGCTAACCTTCGTGGAAACAAAAAAGCCCGCAAAGCTAATATTTGCGGGCCTTTTGATGTATTTGCTTTGCGGAGAGGGAGGGATTCAAACCCCCGGTACCTGTAACAGTACACCTGATTTCGAATCAGGCACATTCGATCACTCTGACACCTCTCCGTGGTTATAAAAGCAAAAATCCCGCTTGGGCGGGACTGCTTTTATTAAGCGGAGAGCTAGGGTTCAGAACCACAGCTCTTTACGCTTTACTGACGCTGTTTTTTCGGCTTTTTGAACTTGAACGCTACGAATAACGCTTTTTTTTAATTTGCCTTTTAGCGGAGAGTTAGGTTTGTGAACCTTAACTCTTATATATTGATAATCAGTAATTCACACTTTCAAAAGTTTTTTACTCTACGAGTAACACAATAGCAAAATGACTCTAATTGTTAATTCAAATATAAAAACATTTTTTAAAATTTGAAAACTTTATTTCTGTTAATCAGAGAGTCGCTGATTCGAGCCCAGCCTAAGGAGTCAGAATGCGCAAGCACGAGAAATCGGTCGCTTGTCCCTTTTTTGCCAGATAATTCACTGTTGATCAAGTAAATGCAAGTTTAATAAAGTACTGCACTATTATCGTGACCCTAAATCCCCTGAGTTTAGTAAGGATGTCAGTATCTTTTTTGAAAGCAGAAGTTTGGGGCCCACCTTAATATTTGCACAAAAAAGATCGTTAATCAGTTTGAGGACTTTAAATTTCCCTATCTCTTCATAAAGTTGAGAAGCTATTCGTTTTCTGTTGCTCTTATCTCCGCATCGATCAAGGGTTGATGCCAAAGCTTGTATCAACAGTTCTTAAATTGCATTAAAGACGGCAATCCCATATCAAAAAGCCGATATTCAGCTCTTCAATATAGGATAGCGGGTTTTTAAATAATTAAGTTATTAGTTTAATAATCAGAAGATCGGTTTTACACCAAAATGGTCGCCAAACATGGGTAAGCCGCTTTTTGACGATGCCTCTGTAGCCTCATCCTGAATAACGTCCCAATGTTCAGCCAGTTTGCCATTTTCCATGCGGATAATATCTACAACTATCCAGTTCGGGCCGGGTATCCCATAATAACGACCGTGTACCATTACCATATCTCCTTCGGCCATCATAATCGACGATTCGTAACGCGCTTCCGGCGGTAATGCCGCAACTAAACTTTGTAGGCCCTGGCGCCCCGGCGGGATATGCGCACTATGTTGTATATAATCTGCCGACCAATATTTTTCGAAAGCACCCGGTTCCCTCTTGTTAAAAACGGCTTCAAAAGCTTCCCTGACAATGCTTTTGTTATTTTCCGGGACAGTTAAATCTACGCTGCTCATATGAGTGATTCGGCTGCTTCAATAATAAAATCAGTAACTTCTTTGCCATTTGAAGCTAACGACGCGTGCCCTGAATCCAGGGTAATTGTTTTTTTAGCCTGCATCCGTTCCGCAAACCAGGCTTCGGTTTCGGGCGGGATCATTTTGTCGTTAGCAGATACCTGGTACCAGCTTGGTTTTTGTTTCCAGGCGGGTGCGCCCGATGGATCGCCAAAAGCCTGTCCGCTAATTGGTTTTTGTGATAAAGCCATCACTAAAGCATCCTCATCAGAAACACCCTGGCAAAATACTTCATGATAGTTCGCCGGGTCTACATAAAGAAAACCCTGCGCATCTGGCTTTACGCTGGCTATTCCAACGGGAGCTTCCCGTAAGCCTAAAAGGCCGCCTGCTGCTTCGCCTTCATCAGGTGCAAAAGCTGCTATGTAAACAAGCCCTACTACGTTTGGCTGGTTACCCGCGCCGGAAATTACCATCCCTCCATAAGAGTGACCTACCAAAAGCGTTGGCCCTTCAAGCGCAGCTACCATATCGCCTGCGCGCTTAACGTCGTCGGCCAAAGAGGTTAGGGGTAATTGTACCGCCCTCACATTATAGCCTTTTGCAACCAATGTTGGAATTACGTGCTTCCAATGGGAACCGTCACCAAACGCGCCGTGCACCAGCACGATATTAAATTTTGTTTCCATAATATGATTATAAAAATTGATTGATTTTATATAAATGGGCAATTGTAGCGCCATCTTTTAGGTATTTGACTATCAATTATTTACCGGATCGTTGCGAAAATAACGGTGTTTTATATCGTAAATTCATGTTAGCGATACCAATGAATTAAGGTGAGCCTTCCAAATAGTTCATCCAAAACTGAAGCGTGAATGCCATACTAAATCAGCTTTTTATTTATGTAAATCGTTATTGTCGGCAGGTTCGGTTTTTTTAACGGTTACCGTTATTTGGGTGCCATGGTTATTTTGAATGGTAAATTCGCCCTGCAACTGTTCAGATAAACCACGCATGAGATTTATACCTAATGAGTTGGTGCTATCGCTATCAAAATTATCCGGTAAACCGGTACCGTTATCCCTGATGGTAAGTAAGTAGTGTTCATTTGTCGTGTGCTCCAAAAAGATATAGATCATTCCTTTACGTCTATCGGGAAAGGCATATTTAATGGAATTGGTAATGGCTTCATTGATGATCAGGCCCAGGGGAAGGGCCTGGGCTATATCCAGCTCTAAGGGTGGTATGCGTAATTCAAAGCTGATATTGGCGGGGCCTATAAAGCTATCCCGTAGGTAAATGGTTAGCTCATCAATATAAATGGCCATATTGATAGAGGTAAGTTTTTCTGATTGATAAAGCTTTTGGTGAATGAGCGACATCGCGTGCATCCGCCGCTGGCTAATACGAATGGTTTCTAAAGCCACTTCGTTATCTACATAGGCCGATTGCATATTGAGCAGGCTCATGGATGTTTGCAGGTTGTTTTTTACCCGGTGGTGGATCTCTTTTAAAAGCAACTCTTTTTCTGTTAAAAGCGATTGTTGCTTTTGGTTCATGCTTTGAAGCGAACTGTTTTGATCGTCAATTTCTTCCTTTTGTTTCTTTAATTGGGCGTTACTTTTTTTGTTAAAGTAATACCTGCTGTAAATCATCACAATTACAAAAAGCAATAAACCAAAACCGGCATAGGTAATTTTTTTTGTAAGCGCGTCTTTTTGACGCTCCAGAATGTTTTGTGTTTTAAGCTCTTGTAATTTTTTTTCTTTTTGCAGGGTTTCATACTTAATGTTAATATCGATGATCTGCCTGCTTTCGTTTTTACTGCTAATGGTATCTAAAAGGTTGGCGTACTTATGCAGGTAATAAATAGATGATTTGTAGTTATGGGCAACAGAATCTAACTGGTGCATCTGGAAATAATAACGCAAAAAATCATCCTTGCCGGCCGGGATATCAGTAGCCGGACGATAGATGAGCATCTTTGCATATTTGCGGCTCATTGCGTAGTTTTTCATGAAGTAATAGGACGCGCAAAGTTTGAAGGTTAAATAGTGATTGATCATCCCGCCTTTTAAAACCTGGTTTTGTTGCTCCAACTTTTCGGCAAGCAGGTAATAGCTATGAGCCTCCTTATAATTTCGTGCTCGTTGATAACAACTCCCCAGGGCTATGTAGGCGGTTTGTTTTTCAACGGGGTTAGCCGGAGGATAGTTTTTCCATGTTTTTTTGATCAGGTTGAGCACTTTTTTCCCGTCTTCGGGCGTGGCATATTGATTTGAAAATGAGGTTAGCAAGTCCCAAAACTCAGAGTCGCCACCGTGTTTTTCGTAAGCTTCCATCGCTCTTTTTTCCCAGCGGTTATATTCAGTTTCGTTGTTCAGCCGGATGAAGCCGTTGGAGATCCTTTTGTAGAAATGGGCCATTTCAAGCGAGTCGTTCGTTTTTTCCGCGCTGTTTAATGCTGCAAAGGCCATTTCAAGTTCTTTGGGAGAGTCTGAAGCCAGTAACGCATAAAAGGCCAATAGGTCATAACTGTACTGAGTATATGGAAACTGAGTCGATTTCTGCAATGCAAGCGATTGGGTTGCCGCGTCTTTGGCCTCGTTCATTTTGCCGCCGGCAAAACTCAGGTAAGAGATATCCATCAAAGTGTTTGCCTGGTTGCCGCTATCATTTAACGCTTTATAAAGCTTTAAGGCTTTGTTTAGGCAATCAATTCTGAAAAGTGTTGTCTGCGCAACAAAAGGGCAGTACATACCCTCGTAATTCCAGCATTTTGCCTGAATTTGTTTATCGGTGATTAGTCTTGCATCATTGGTAACGGTACTAAACCAGCGCTTGCCTTCGGTGATATTATTTTCTTTGAAATAGCATTTCCCCAAAAGGCAAGCACACTGGGCCGACCATTTGGTAAGTTTAAGTGCATCAGTCTCTTTTTTTGCCTGGAGCAGGTAAGCAATTCCCCTGTCGCTATTATATTGATGAAAGTCGGGGTGAAACACGTAGTATGCGCCTATTAATAGCAAAAGCCGGGCATGATTGGCTCCTGTGATTTTAGCCAGCTGTCGTTTTGCGCTATCTATATTTCCGGTATCCATCCAACCACAATTTTTTAGGGTGTAGGCATCGTCAATGCCTTCTGCGATTGTAGATACGCGGCTCTGTTTATAACGTTTGCTAGTAATAAATAAGCTGCTATCTAAATCCACGCGCGCGTCCCTCAATACCGTATTAAATCCCGAACTCAGTTGTAGTAAAGTTCTGCCTGTGTATTTTTCAGCAGTTTGGGCCTGGGTGGAAAGCTCAAAGATGGTAAATAGCAGCAACAGGGATGATCGTTTTAACAAGGAAGGCATTGTGCCATTGCAAGATATACGGGTATGAACAGCCAGGAATAAGTATTTTATATTTTGAGTTGTATTGTGAAAGGCGGGTAAGTAGCTGCCGATAAGTTTATATTTTCCAGGTTTCATGTACAGCGAGGTAGCGATGGTACACATCCATCATTAAATCTGCCCATAATTACCCAAAAGTATACCGATATTTATTCATTTGATAATGAGTTGTTTAGTGTGTGCTGATTTTGTTTTTGGTGTTTTATCTCGTGTTTTTACGAAATCTATGTTGGATTTACCGGAGGGTATGCCTCATCATTTAAAGGGTTTTGTTTGTTAGTAACTCCATTTCCGGCACAATATTCCCGAAAACAAAGACCTGCATTTTCACTATCCATATTTATGCCGACATAGTTGTCATAAACTCATTTGAGGATTTTACGATATAAAATACCATAAAATTAATATTTTATACATAAGGTACTGATAGTTAGTGATTTATTTAATGGCATCAAAGTGGCATCCTCTGCGTCGAAAGCGCTGCTTTAAATTTTAATGCTATTAAATAATAAGGTTATCACTAAAAATGGAAACAAATCAGACTCTTGAAAACCCTGCAACCGGGATGAAGTTATTTTCGCCGGTAAAACTTGGTCGTTTAACATTAAAGCACCGGGTGGTGCATCCTCCTTTAACCCGGCTTCGGGCCAACCCGGATGATAGTGTAAGCAATATGATGATCGAATATTACACCCAACGTGCCACTGATGGCGGGTTTATCATCACTGAATCTACCCATCCCTCATATGATAGCCGCGGTTATATTGGTGCACCC
The DNA here is from genome assembly GCF_007971525.1 of Mucilaginibacter ginsenosidivorax. Taxonomy (NCBI): domain Bacteria; kingdom Pseudomonadati; phylum Bacteroidota; class Sphingobacteriia; order Sphingobacteriales; family Sphingobacteriaceae; genus Mucilaginibacter; species Mucilaginibacter ginsenosidivorax. Next base: position 435,260 of record NZ_CP042437.1, on the reverse strand, counting down.
GGCATTTACGAAGATCATCACATAGCAGGCTGGAAAAAAGTAGTTGATGCGGTACATGCAAAAGGGAGCTTTATCTTTATGCAGATCTCTCACGATGGCCGCCAATCACATGAATCATTAAGTAATGGGCAGCCACCAATCGCGCCATCTGTTGTGCCGTTTGAGGGGTTATCATTTACAGCAAATGGTTGGGTGCCTGTTACACCGCACCGGGCTATTGATATCTCAGAGATTCCCGCGTTGGTAGAAACATTCAGAAAAGCAGCAGAAAGGGCTTTGCTCGCTGGTTTCGACGGCGTCGAACTTCACAATGCCAACGGTTACCTGGCCGATACTTTTTTGCAGGATGGCACCAACAAAAGAACCGATGCCTACGGCGGATCGATAGAGCACCGTGTTAAGCTGCCGTTGCAACTGGTGGATGCACTGGTATCTGTATGGGGGGCAGATAGGGTCGGGGTTCGGGTATCTCCAAGTGGAAAATGGGGAGCCATTTCGGATTCGGACCCCAAAGCCACCTTTGGTTATTACGTTGAACAGTTGGATAAACTCGGACTGGCTTACCTGCACGTGATCGAACCCCGGGTAATGGGAACTGAAACGCTGGATGAAAAGCAAAGCCCGGTAGCTTCTGCTTTTCTGCGCAAGATCTTCAGAAACCCTATCATCTCTGCCGGTGGGTTTGATCGTGATGGCGCTGAGGCCATATTGCAAAGTGGCGATGCAGACCTGGTGGCATTTGGCCGCTGGTTTTCCTCAAACCCCGATCTGTCCGAGCGATTAAGGCACAACCTCCCGCTTACCCCTTATGAACGCGACGCTTTTTGGGGTGGTAACGAACATTTTTACATTGATTTCCCAACCTATGATCTTACAAGCCGGTAACCAAACAAGATTGAACATTCATTAAAAACCTTCTATAAAATCGCCATGGTCAACAGCAAAAAATCAATAATCAAATTTCAGCAGATTTTAATTTTTGCTGTAAACGAGGTCGCCGTTGCGTCATTAAAACCGGGCGTATCAAAAGAAGAAAGTGAACGCATTTTGCTGTCGCCGGTAACTACAGTGCAAGTTGCCGGGAATGCCCGGGAAAATTTTAAAAACAGGTTAGAGAATTATCTGCGGATAATTAGGGTTCAAAGTAATGTTTTGAAGGACGAGCCGGATTTGACAGTTATAAAAATTACCCGGCAAGATGCCGCGATTGACCTCTGCGCGTCGGTCGACGATTTATGGCGATCATCAATAACGTAAAGCAACAAATTATAAACCCAAATAGTAATCATATGAATACAGTAAAAGCATGGGCAGCTCTTGAACCGGGTGCCGAATTAATACCATTTACCTACGAAATGGGGCCATTAGATGCCGAAGAAGTAGAGGTTGAAGTACAATATTGCGGCTTATGCCATACCGATATTGCATTCATTAAAAATGAATGGGGTACCATACCCTTTCCATTGGTGCCTGGGCATGAAATTACCGGGAAGATTGTCGCGCTTGGGGATGTAGCTAAAACCAAAGGACTCCGTATTGGCCAAACCGTAGGTATTGGCTGGACTAATGGCAGCTGTGGGCATTGCGGCCCTTGCCTGGATGGCGACCAAAACCTTTGCGAAAACGTAAAGGCTACCATTTGGGGGCACCACGGCGGTTTTGCAAGCAGGGTAAAAGCACATTGGATTTGGGCTGTACCTATTCCAGATGGATTGGACCCCGCCGACGCAGGCCCGATGTTTTGCGCGGGCATCACTGTTTTTTCACCGCTGATGGAGTATGGCGTTAAGCCAACCGATAGGATAGGAGTATTCGGTATCGGCGGCCTTGGTCACCTTGCTATTCAGTTTTGCCATGCCTGGGGGGCCGAAGTAACGGCCTTTTCATCTAACGCGGGCAAGCACGATGAAACAAAAAAACTGGGTGCCGAACATATCGTTTCCAGCCGGGATACCAGTGAATGGGATGTCCTGAAAGGAAAGTTTGATATCATCATTGTAACCGTAGCGGTACCGCTTGATTGGGATAAAATTATTGCCATGCTGGGGCCAAAGGGACGCCTGCACTTTGTAGGTATTGTTTATGAGCCTATCCCGGTATCGGTGATTGCTTTGTTAGGCGTTCAAAAATCGATATCTGCATCGCCCGGAGGTTCAAGGGGCGTGTTAGATAAAATGCTGCGCTTTGCGGCCCATCACAAAATAAAACCTGTTACAGAACATTTCCCCATGAGCAGGATAAACGAAGCTATTGCCCATCTGGAGGCGGGAAAAGCTAATTACAGGATCATCCTCGATGCCGATTTTTAAGTAAAAGGATCGGTCAAATCAATACGAAACAACATACATATGAAAACACAGGATAACAGTAACACCAAATTGTTTTCGCCAATTAAACTTGGCGCTTATGAGTTAACGCACCGCGTAGTTTTACCACCGTTAACGCGCATGCGTACCGAAACCGGGTTTATACCTAACGACCTGATGGTTGAATATTATAGCCAGCGCACTACGCCCGGCGGGTTTATGGTTACGGAAGGTACTGTAATATCCGAAACCGGCCATGGGTATTACGGCGCGCCGGGCATTTATACCAATGAGCAGGTGGAAGGCTGGAAAAAAGTAACTGCGGCAGTGCATGCCAAAGGCGGCATTATATTTTTGCAGCTTTTTCATGTAGGCCGCGAATCGCACCGGGATCTTCAACCGAATAACGCACTACCTGGTGGGCCTTCTGTTGTGCCGCACGAAGATTTGGTGTTTACCCAAAAAGGCTGGGTGCCTGCAGATTTGAACCGGGCCTACGAAACAGAAGAAGTAGAAGCCCTGGTTGAAGACTACCGTAAAGCTGCCCAAAGGGCAAAGGATGCCGGGTTTGACGGGGTAGAGCTTCATGGCGCCAACGGTTATCTGGTTGATCAGTTTTTACAAGATGGCTCTAATAAACGCACAGATAAATATGGTGGCCCAATGGAAAACAGGGTAAGGTTTATGATGGAAGTTGTGGAGGGCATGTTAGCGGTATGGGGGCCTGATCGTGTTGGCGTTAGGCTTGGGCCAAGCGGCACATTCAATTCCATGTCTGATAGCAATCCAATCGCGCTTTTTGGTTACGCAGCCGATCAGCTTAATCAATTTGGCATCGCATATTTACACCTGATTGAACCAAGGATTAAAGGCAGTTATGAGGAGGTTGATGGGATGGAGCCTGTTGCCTCGATACATCTCCGTAAAATATTCAAAGGTCTCATTATTGCTGCCGGCGGGTTTGATTTTGACAAGGGGAACGAGGTACTCGAAAAAGGCTATGCCGATCTGGTTGCTTTTGGCCGGTATTTCATAGCCAATCCGGATTTGCCTTATCGTTTCAAAAATGGCTTGCCGTTAAACCCATATAACCGGGATACTTTTTATGGCGGAAACGCAAAAGGGTATATCGATTATCCTTTTTACAGCGAGGAATTAGTTGCTGAATAATTACCTATACCATTCATAATGCCCATTCCCTCTAAAAGGGGGGATGGGATATTTTTATAATAGTATTTGGGTCGCTGATGCGTCAAGCCCATGCACCGGGATAACAGATGCTGTTTTTTGCAGGATCGATTTGACCAGTTTTCCCAAAGTTTTTAGCGATTCTTCTATTTTGGTACTCCATAACGGACAGCAATTAATGCGCATAAAGTTTTGGTAATGTTTAGATGCCGAAAAGATTTGGCCGGGACAAAAGCCTATCCCAAATTTGAGCGCTTCACGCTGTAACTCTAATGCATTCACATTTTCGGGTAACTCTACCCAAAGGCTGTAACCGCCGGCCGGTACCGATATCTTCACATCATCCGGAAAATATTCAAGGATGGCATTCCTATACCTGGTTGTTTGTGCCTGCGCAAATTGTCTCAGTTTTTTGATGTGGGCATTGTATTCGCCGGTTTCTAAAAAGCGACCAATGGTATCCTGCAACAGACCGTTAGTTGATATATTCTCCGCGAATTTCAACCGCTCAATTTGCGCCTGGTATTTACCGGCCGTAACCCAGCCTATCCTGAACCCGGGCATCAACGATTTGGAAAATGATGAACAAAATAACACGTTATCATAAGTATCGTAAGCCTTGGCCGGTAATGGTCTTGTTTTGTCGTAGGATAGCTCGCCTAAGGCATCATCTTCAATTAACGGGATATTCAATTCGCCTAATAATTTTACCATTCTTATCTTATTTTCCTCGGGCATAGCGCAGCCGTAAGGGTTTTGACACACCGGCATAAATAAGCAGGCTGCAACTTTATTGGCTGCCAAGGCGGTTTCCAGTTCGTCGAGGTTGAGACCAGTAAACGGGTCGACACTAATACCTAATGCTTTTAAGCCTTTGCTTTCCAGGCATTGCAAAACACCGGCATAGGCCGGGCTTTCGATAGCCACAATATCGCCTGGTTTGGTTATGGCCTCCAGGCAAAGACTTATAGCTTCCATACAGCCGTTGGTAATCAGGATCTCGTCCTGCTTAATACTGTGTTTCCAGTCGAACGTGTGCAGGGCTATTTGTTTAATCAACCTTGGATGCCCCTCTAAGAAAGAATATTGAAAAATGTTACGCTCTTCTTTTATAGAAGCCTGCATTACTTTATTGATCCTGCTGATGGGCAGGTATTCATTTGCAGGGGCAAGTGATGAAAAATTGATCACGCTATACTTAGCCGTATTTTTTACCATAGCCGCGGCCATGGTATTTACTTCAATAAACTCAGGCAGGGGAATATAACTCTCTACTGCCGTTCTTTTAATGATGCTTTTAGTAAAGGTATTGATATAAAAGCCCGAGCCGGGCCGGGATACAATAGCCCCTTTGGCCTCCAATATTCCGTAAGCTTGTTTAACGGTTGTAAGGCTCACTTTAAGCTCTTCGCTTACTTTACGTACAGAAGGTACTTTATCGCCGGGCTGCAATTGAAGGCCGCTGATCGTTTCTTCTATCTTGCTGATAACCTGTTCGTACCGGAAGGTTTTGTGTGGCATTTATATCGTATCTGGATAACAAATATAAACCTTAATATGCTGTTAAACCTGTTTTACCAACTAATATTGCACTGCCATAACAGAGTGGAATTATATAAAATATACCAACTGGTATTAGATTTTTAACACCTACTGTATCTTTTTCTGCATGCCTTTTAAGCGGACCTTTGACATATCAAATCGGTGGTAATTATTAAAGATCACCGGTGCTAACAAGTCAAATAATAAAAAAATGAAATCAGAAATTAATGCAGTTAATACTGCTGATAACTCAAAACTATTTACCCCTGTTCAATTAGGCCCCTATCAATTAGACCACCGTATAGTGATGGCTCCATTAACCCGTATGCGTACCGAGGTTGATTTTATCCCTAACGATCTGATGGTTGAACATTATTCACAACGTGCAACCAAAGGTGGCTACATGGTGGCAGAAGGTACCGTAATTTCAGCAACCGGCCATGGCTATTATGGCGCGCCCGGAATTTATACCGATGAACATGTAGAAGGCTGGAAAAGGGTTACTGCAGCCGTACACGCCAAAGGAGGGATCATATTTGATCAGTTGTTTCACGTTGGTCGCCAGTCACATAACAGTCTACAGCCCAACAATGCTTCACCAATTGGCGCTTCGGTAGTTCCATTTGAAGATTTTGTATATACTCCAACAGGCTGGTTACCTGCCGATATTAACCGTGCCGCAACCACCGAAGACGTTAAACAACTGGTAGAAGATTACCGCCAGGCAGCCATCCGCGCTAAGGCAGCCGGTTTTGATGGTGTTGAATTACATGGTGCAAACGGCTACCTGGTTGACCAATTTTTACAGGACGGATCAAACCAAAGAACTGATATTTATGGTGGCTCGATAGCAAACAGGGTGCGTTTTATGCTGGAGATTGTAGAGGCATTAGTATCCGTTTGGGGGGCGCATAAAGTAGGCGTAAGGGTAGGCCCAAGCGGTACTTTCGCATCTATGTTCGATAGTGACCCTATCGCTTTGTTCAGCTATGCGGCCGAGCAATTAAATAAATTCAACCTGGCTTATTTGCACATTATTGAGCCACGCATTAAAGGTGCTGTTGAAGAAGTTGAAGGCCTTGAGCCGGTGGCCGCCATGCACCTGAGGAAGATCTTTAAAGGAACTATCATAGCCGCCGGTGGCTTTGATTTTGAAAAAGGCAATGCTATTATTGAAAAGGGCAATGCCGACCTGGTTGCCTATGGCCGTCACTTTATAGCCAATCCCGACCTCGTTTACCGTTTTGCAAATGGCTTTGAGTTAAACGCATATGACCGCGATACTTTTTACGCCGGTGATGCCCGTGGTTATAATGACTATCCGGCTTACCAGGAACAGGTAACCGCATAAATTTACTGAAGGCCGCTACGTTATAGCGGCCTTCGTTGTTAATGGTCTTATTTAATAATGAAAGCTAATAAAAGAGAAATGCCAAACTATCTTCAATCCATTGATGGGCTTATGGCCAATCAATCACAAATGGCCAGTACCGTTACATTTTCAGAAACCGGCGGTCCCGAAGTACTTACCATAAATCATATCAATATACCGGCACCTGCCGCCAACGAAGTACGCATCCTGGTTAAAGCGATAGGCCTTAACCGTGCTGAAGCCATGTGGAGATCTGGCGCGTATATAGAAGAACCTATTTTACCGGCTAAGCTTGGGTACGATGCCTCCGGGATCATTGAATCAGTAGGAAGCAATGTAAAGAATTTTGCGGTAGGCGATCAAGTGGGTACCATTCCCGCTTTTTCTCAAAACGAATACGGGGTATATGGCGAATTGATATTGATGCCTGCACACGCGGTTATCAAAAGTCCCCCTTCGCTAAGCTTTGAGCAGGTAGCAGCTATATGGAACCCATTTATTACCTCTTACGGTGCATTAATTGATGGCGCTCATTTATATGCAGGCCAATCGGTTTTAATTACGGCTGCTTCAAGCAGTGTAGGCCTTGCCGCTATCCAGGTTGCCAATATGGTTGGTGCTGTTCCCATAGCGTTGACACGTAAAAGCGACAAAAAACAACAGCTTTTAGATGCAGGTGCAGCTTATGTGATAGCTACCGAAGAAGAGGATGTTGTTGCCGTGGTAAAAGAAATCACGAAAGGCCGCGGTGCCGATGTTGTTTTTGACCCGGTTGGTGGTCCGTTATTTGCCCAATTGTTGTTGGCGTTAACCCGCGGCGGGCAAATGTTTTTATATGGCGCACTTAGCGATGAAGTAACCCCGCTGCAACTGATCGATGTTTTAAACCAGGTGCCTGTTATAAAGGGTTATACTGTATGGGATATTACCAAAGACCCTGAACGGGTAGAAAAAGCAAGGAAATTTGTTTTTAGCGGGATCGCATCCGGCGCGTTAAAGCCCATGATAGCCAAAAAGTTTGCTTTTGAGCAAATTGTTGATGCTCACCGGTTCCTGGAATCTAACCAGCAAATAGGTAAAATAGTGGTAACCGTTTAATAACGGTAATAATAATTGTTGATTTGTTTTGATACCGTTTTGAACTGATAAAGCCAGGAGTTGAGATATTAATTATCCCTTCCCCTGGTTTCAAAACGGTTTTCATTCAATAGGTTGCTTACACTGCTGCGGCCGCGTTTTTTGCTATTAATTGCATTAACGCTTCCGGTTCAAAATAAGCCACCCATAAAGAAAGTGCCTTGTTATCTTTGATGGTCCAATGTTCAGAGATATTGATCCTGTCGGCCGTACCCACCAGCGCAATATTAATAAGTATGATTATGTGCTCATTTTCGCCTACAAGGGAAATGATCTCGCATCGTTTAAAATCAAGCACGGCGGTAACCTGGTGCAATACATCATCAAGGTAAGCTTGCAGGTTGCTGGTGCCGCCCCATGGTAAATAATTGGGTGCTGTAACTTCGAATTCCGGCAAAAATATCTCACCATATGCCTTTGCTTCACTATCGGTACCGCCTTCGTAAAAGCTTCGTACCAAAGCTTTATTACGGTCTGTTAAATGTTGGTCAATCATGGTATCTTAAATTAAAAGAAGTGGTTAACTAATGACCACGTTTTCAGTAGCGTAAATCCAAAGGATCTTTTCGCGATCAATAAACAGGGCTTCATCTGGCGCTATGGTTTTAAAGTAATTGTCAGATGCAAACACCTTGTTGATATCTTCCATCTGCTCAAACCAAATTTCAGCTATGCCATCAAAAGGCGCTACCGGGAACTGATCAAGGCTTTCGCCGGTGCTATGCACTTGGGTGTATTTTTTAACATATTGTTTTACTTCGGCCTGGCTGGAAAATAATGGTCCGTGAATGTCTTTCCAATGGGCTTTAAATTCGTCCAGAGTAAGGTCGGCCCGTTTAGGGACGAGGATACATAATTTGATCATGATATTATTTTAAAGGAGATAAAGGGATAAACAATCCCGGCTGCAAAAGCCGGGATTGTTTGGATTGAATTATTTTGCAACACCATTGGCAGCCGCTTCAATTACTGCGGCTACTTCTTTAGGGTGCGATATAAAGGCTACGTGGCTGGCTTTAATTTCGGTTACTTTCGATCCTGCTCTTTTCGCCATAAAACGTTCTGCATCCGGTGGTATCATCCTGTCTTCGGTCGATACGATGAACCAGCTTGGTCTTGTTTTCCAGGCGGGAACGCTGATAGGCGTAACAGCGGCGGCAATACCAAGCGGTGTTTGTGAATGTGCCATAAAATCGGCCTGGGCTGGCGACAGATCAGGGCAAAAATCCTTGTAATACTTGGCCATATCATACCACAGCAATCCTCTTACCGGCGGCATAATGCCCGATTCCGGGTTTGGCGGACCGGCCTTTTGCAGACTCAATAACGATTCGCCTGCATCTGGCGCAAAGGCCGATACATAAACCAATGCGGCCACACTTGAGGTATCGCCGGCTTCGGTGATCACAGCGCCCCCATAGGAGTGACCCACAAGGATCACCGGGCCTTTTTGGCGTGCCAATACAGCCTTAACCGATGCGACATCATCGGCCAGGCTCAGGTCTGAGTTGCTTACCACATCTACATGGTAACCTTTGGCATTTAATATTTTGTAAACGCCTTCCCAGCCAGATACATCGCCCCAGGCACCATGCACCAATACAATGTTTTTAACCTGGGCAATTGCAGGGTTAGTAATAAAAAAAGAAGTAAGGAAAATGGCGAGCATACCTAAAAATACCCCTTTCCCTTGTGTTGTACCGTAATGTTTAGTTTGGGTTTTACTTTTCATGATTGAATGTTTAAATATTTTGATGATTTAATATTCAATCAAGGGGCAAGATGCATACCAGTAGTTAATTTATTGGTATGTAGCGATTTGTGAATTTATCCTGACGGTAAACTGGCGTTATATCGTATTTTCATCAAGCCGCTGTCAATATTTGGTGTAACCGGGAGATTATCCGTAGCGAATTCTTTATTACAAATTTTGTGTTACCTTGGCATAAGATGCCAGTTCGGCTTTTAAGCTGTTGATAGTCATCAGCATCGGTTTAGTGCTGTTTAATACCCGGCAAATAGCATTTGCCCCTTCAATAGACACTAACATACGGGTTGCAAATTCATTGGGGATGATAGTATCAGATAGTTCGCCGCTATCGATTCCATCCTGTATAATGTTTGTAAACAGGCTAATGGTAGTATCAACCATTGTTTTTACCTTTTTTTTAATCACCGGGTTGGTATCATCAGCCTCGGTCGAAAAATTTACAATAGGGCAGCCCCCATCAATATAACTGGCCAGCGGGTTCTTGTTATTATCCATAAAGGCGCCAAGTTTAGCAATAGCGGTGGTATGCTTGTTAAAGGTGATGGTTCTTCGGTCGGTTAATTTTTTAAATAAAAGATCAACCGCATCCTGAGCTATCTCTTCCTTACTTTCAAAATGACCGTAAAAACAGCCCTTGCTGGTGTTAGCGGCTGCTATGATCTCGTCAACAGAAGTACCGGCAATCCCTTTTTCGTTAAATAAAATGGCAGCCCGCTCTATAATGTGCTGTTTCTTTTCTTCTGCTTTACTCATTTCTATATATTTACAATGTAAATATAGACTAAACGGTTTAAATTAGGTGATTTGATAACGCGTTTTGAAATTATTTTACATTAATGTTAAAAACGCTATCGACCTCGGTTTGAACTTATATGCCAATGAATAAAGATTAAATTTGCTTGTTTTAGGCATTAAATCAAGCAAAAAACCTTGTTGTATTTAGAGTGGCTCTTCCTGATCTATAGAAAAAGTGAATTGACATCAAATTGTAATTAAGATAAAAATAGACTAAATAGTTTTATATAATAAACTAATTGGTCTATGTTTGTGCCGTCATCTGATAAGCGAAAGCGTAAGTCTTGTTTGTTAAAATTAGACTAATTGGTCTACCGGATGCCCTTATAAAAAAACAAAAATGAACAATCAAAAAGTAGCCCTGGTAACAGGATCAAATCGTGGTATTGGTTTTGAAACCGCAAAACAACTTGGTGAAAAAGGTATCACCGTAATTTTAACTGCACGTGATTTAAACGTTGCACAGGATGCTGCCGCCAGCTTAAATAAATCAGGAATTGACGCTTACGGAATTAAATTAGACGTAACTAATGCAGATGACAGAAAAGCTGCCGCCGCTTACATAGAGTCAAATTTCGGCAAACTGGATATCTTGATTAACAATGCTGGTGTAGCGCCAAAAGAGTCCTTATTTGTAAGTAAAACAGCCGAAACAACCGAAGAAGAGTTTCAATACATTTACAACACCAACTTGTTTAGCGTGGTTTACTTAACCAACGAGCTGTTGCCTTTATTAAAGAAAAGCGATGCCGGCCGTATTGTTAACCTTTCAAGTATTCTTGGTTCATTAACTATTCATGCACAGCCAGAAAGCCCTATAGCGGGCTTCCGTGTATTGTCATACAATTCTGCCAAAGCGGCGCTTAACGTATTTACCATTCACCTGGCTGCCGAATTAGAAGGTACCGGTATTAAAGTGAACGCCGCTCACCCGGGTTGGGTACAAACCGAACTTGGCGGTAACGAACAGGCGCCAATGAGTATTACCGATGGTGCAAAAACCAGCGTTGAACTGGCTCTTTTAAGTGAGGATGGTCCAAACGGAAAGTTTATCCACATGGGCGAAGAATTGCCCTGGTAAATCTTGCTTATAGTTACTAACCCAAAGCGTTTGCGATACCTATATGGTAGCTTCAAAAGCTTTGGGCTTTTGCCGTAAATTATTTTTATTATGAAAATTATTAAAGAGCATCATAGAGGTATCAGTACGATATTGGCTTTTGCCCTTATCCCGCTATCGGGTTTTGCTACCGATATTTATATTCCATCGCTGCCGTCAATGGCTACTCACCTGGGGGTTACCAACGCTGCAGTGCAGCTTTCGTTAATTGTTTTTATGGTAAGCTCAGGTATTAGCCAATTGTTTGTCGGGAGTTTGCTTGATAGTTTTGGCCGTTATCGCTTAGGCACCATATCATTATTGGTATTTGCCCTGGCCAGCATTAGCATAGCGCTTAGCCATAGCATTCAGCTTATTTATGCCATGCGGGTTTTGCAGGGGATAACCGTAGCCTTGATTGTGGTAGGCAAAAGGGCATACTTTATGGATACTTACACCGGCGAAAAGCTGAAGCACTATACCAGCTTGTTTTCTATCATTTGGGCTACCGCACCCATAGTTGCGCCATTTATAGGCGGGTACCTGGAAACTGCTTTTGGCTGGCAGGCTAATTTTTATTTTTTGGGTATTGCCACCCTTGCCTTGTTTGTACTGGAGTTGGTGTACAGCGGCGAATCACTCAAGAATTATCAGCCCTTTAAAGCAAAAAGTATCCTGCAGGTTTACTGGTCTACACTGAGCACATTGGATTTTTCTTTGGGGTTAGTCATGATCTCTTTAAGCTACGCCATGCTTATAGTGTATGGTATGAGCAGCCCTTTTATTATCGAACATGTGTTTCATTTATCACCTGTGGTCACGGGGTACTGTTCGCTGCTATCGGGTGTATCATTAATGACCGGGGGCGTCATTTCAAAAACGCTTATCAAAAAGCCCTTGTTGAAAAAAGTATGGATAGCCATAGCTTTACAAACAGCTTTCGCAGCGCTGATGATTGTTGCATCGGCTTTTAAAACCAACCTGGTTACGTTAATGATGTTTACAGCTGCTGTACATCTTTTATCGGGTTTTGTATTCAATAATATATTTGCCTATTGTTTGGGCCGGTTTTCAAAAAACGCGGGGATCGCCAGTGGCGTTACCGGAGGTTCATTGTACATCATTACTTCGGTTTTTAGCTATGGTATTGTAAATGTTATTGCCATAAAAAACCAGGAGTTTTTGGGGATAGCCTATCTTACTTTCGCGGTGCTGGCTTGTATCACTTTTGCCTTATTTGTTAAAGTAAGCAAAAGGCACCAGGCAAAACAAGAAACAGCAATGGTTTTAAGCAATGCTGTTTCCTGATGATATCGATAGTGAAGATTTAAAGTAGCTCGGTTTTCTCGCCGGCCGGTAACATTCTTAATCTGTCAATCAATCCAAATGCACCAAAAGATTGGGCAAGTGTTTCGGCCGTTTCAGAATAATGCGACCAGCCTTCAAAATGTACCGGGATGATGGTTGAATCGGGAAATGTAAAAGCCGTATCAATGGCGTCATTGGCGTCCATCGTGAGACTAAATGGCGTCATGGGTTTAGCCGCACCGGCAAAAATGAACACGAACTTCGGTTTAAATCGCGCTGCAACTTCTTTTACTCCATCGTAAAACACGGTATCGCCCGTAAGGTATATTTGCGGCAACGTGTTACCGGCTACAGTAAGCACAAAGCCAATTACATCACCGGCTAGTTTTTCTACCCCGGTTGGCCCATGCCTGGCAGGGGTTGCTGTGATAGTTAGCTCATCGCCGTTGGGGGTATTGATAACCACGCTTTCCCAGGGGACCATGCCAATGGACGTGCCTTGTAATCGTTCGGCGGCTATTTTGGTTGTAAGGGTTTGAGAAACAATTTTTAATAGTTCCCTGCCGGCATGATCAAGGTTATCGCCATGCTGATCATGAGTTAAAAGTACAAGGTCGATCTTGCCGAAATCGGTTGATGCAGGATCAGAAAGTTTTTCGATGGATGCTGCCGCGCTGATAGGGAATAGCGTTCCTGACGGATCAAGGGTAGGGTCAGTCATTATCCTTAAACCGCTTATTTCTAAAATAACAGTCGGTCCGCCAAGGTAGGTTACGTTGATTGAATTGCTCATTTTGATTTCAAGTGTTTTACGCGATGATTTTCATGTTTGTAAAAAAATAACTCCCAAAAATGTACCAATTGTTAAGTGTCTGTTAATGAGTTGTTTGTTTTGTATCTGCCGCGAGGTTTAAACTTTATTTCGTTTTTTCATCAAAAAAGGCGGCAGTTGGTGCGGAAGCTGATATTTATCCATAATTTCATTAATCGTACATAACATTAATTTCAACAACAAATGGCAAACCATTGTGAATTCCCCCTAAAAAATAATTTGCAATGTTTAAAAAAATGGAGCCGTCTTTTATTCCTCTGTATTTTATCATCTTTGTTAGGGCAACAGGCCTTTGCGCAGGCGGAAGTATCGCCCGTTCCGCAAAGCTTGTTGGATCAATTAAAGAAAAGCAAGCCGGATACCAGCCGCATTCGGATACTTATAGAGATTGGCGACGATCACCTTCAGTTTAGCCAGGTACCCAAACCTCATCTTGACAGTGCTATGAAGTTTGCCGATAGGGCTATTGCCCTAAGTACCTTATTGCATCAAACCGAATCGGTTTATGAAGCATATATTCTAAAAGGTTATACCTACATCAGGATGAATGATTTTGTAAACGGGCAGGCGTACTTTATGAAAGCCATCAACCACTATCATCAAACGGGTGCTATAGCCAAGGAAGCCGAAACCCGGGCATCGTTAGGTGATTTAATAACGCCCGACAGTAAAACAAATGATGATATGAAGATTGGCTACTACCGGCAAGCCCAAAGTTTGTACAAAAAAGCCGGCAAGCAGTTGGAAGCCATTGAGGTATTGAAAAAGATAGCCGATGTTTATTTAAACCAAAGGAATTTGCCCGAAGCAGAAAAGTTATTGTTGCAAGTTGTATCCGAATACAAAGCCGCCAACTTTAAGAACCTGCATTACACTTACGATTTACTTGCCGGGGTTGCCCGCTTAAAGGCAAATCTTCGGGATCAGCTTTATTACCGTTTGTTGGTAATTAAAAGTATGGAGACAGCAAAAGATTCTGTTCATGCAATGGATTTTTATGGCTCGCTTGCCGGCACTTATGCCAGTTTAGGGATGTTAAAAAAGGCGGAGTTTTATTATCGAAAGGCTCTGCAATCAAACGGGTCTCAATTTTATTATTTTTATTATTTCAGGTTTACAACTGCCCTTACCGATAATTTGATTGCCCAAAAAAGGGTTGGAGATGCATTGGATGTTTTACAAAAAGCAATTAAAAAGCAGCCACCACTTAACCTTCAGGACAAAATATTTATTGATGAAGCTTTTGGACATTGTTATCAAAAACTTGGGCAAACAAAACTGGCCGAATATTATTATCGGCATTCGGTTACGCTCTCAGATTCCGCATATCTGCTAAAGTCTATAAACGGCGGATTGCATTTTTCAAATATCATGAACCTGGTAGATTTATTTATAGCTGAGGGGGATTTTAAGAATGCATCTCTTTATTTAAAAAAGACTGTCCCGTTGCCCAAAGAGCGTTTATCGCCTATTTCACTGGCCAATTATGAGCTATCATTATACCAAACAGATTCTGCTTCAAGGAATTTTGAAACTGCAATAGGTCACTTAAAAAAATATGGCAGGCTAAAAGATTCTGTTTACAATATTGAACAAACCAAAAAGGTAGATGAGCTAATCTATAAATCAGAAACCGAGCAAAAAGACAGGGAGCTTGTGCTTCAAAAAGGCCTGGTAAAGCAAACCGTATTGGTCAGAAACCTGGTAATTGGTGGCTTGTTTATGGTGTTACTATTGTTAGCGATACTCTATAACCGATACAGACTTAAGCAACGTAGTAACCAGTTACTGCAACAACAACGAAATGAGATTGATGACCAAAACCACTCCCTGCAAGAGCTGAACAACAAACAAAATAGCCTGCTTACCGAAAAAGAATGGCTGTTGCGCGAAATCCATCACCGGGTAAAAAACAACCTGCAAACCAGTATCAGTTTGCTTAACATGCAATCGGCCCATATCAATAATAACGAAGCGTTAAGCGCCATTAAAGATAGCCAGCGGAGGATGTTTTCGATGTCGTTAATTCATCAGCGGCTTTACCAATCAGAGCGTATGACGCTTATTGATATGCAGATCTATATCAATGAATTAGTTGTTTACCTGAAGGAAAGTTTCACAGGTCGCGAAAATATCGGGATGGATGTTTCAATAGATCCGATAGATCTTGACGTAGCACAGGCGCTTCCGCTGGGATTGATTATAAACGAGGCCGTAACGAACTCTTTTAAATACGCTTTTCCAGGTAATCGCAAGGGCTTACTTAAGATAATTCTTATCGAAAAATTCGATAAAATGATCTCATTAGTTATTCAGGATAATGGAATCGGGTTTCCTTTGGATGAATATAACGAGCACACCTCGCTGGGTATAAAATTAATGAGAGGCTTAGCCGATCAGGTTCATGGGGATTTTAATTTACAAAGTTTGCCGGGAACAATTATCAGCGTAAAATTTTCGCGAAATCTATTGGTTGGTTAACTAACACATCTCCTCTTTCACGGTTTCTGGTTGTGTTTAAAATAACACGTATATTATTGGTAAAAGCCGGGGAAAAATACGAAATAAAACAGGTTAATTTCTGTAATGATACTATAACTGTTTGATATGTAGTTTTTTGTATGATGGCATAAAAGTGGCAAAGCAATAGTTGTTATATGCAGATGAGACGTGACTAAACTTTAGTATGGCCCGATCTCAGCTGGTATACAATTTAAACTATAGCGTTCCACAACAAAAGCATATAAATAAATGAAAACTACATTTGAGATCAAAAAAAGAGAAGAGGTATCAGTGGCCGATCAAGCTGTTTATAATTCGGCAACTAACCAACTTGGTTTTGTACCCAACATGTATGGCGTTATCGCAAATTCAGAATTTGCATTAAGCCGTTATGTTAAGGCCGAGTTTGGTAAAAGCTCCTTAACCACCAAAGAGCAGGAAGTGATTAACATTGTTGTTAGCGGAGTTAATGCATGCAGATATTGCACCGCTTTTCACTACAACTACCTCCAAAAATTAGGGTTAGGGTCCGATCAACTTGCCGAGATCAGGAAAGGGAGCGCGTTATTTAACCCCAAACTGGATGCGCTGGTAAAATTCACCAAAAACATCGTCGAAAAACGTGGTCATATTGATGGCGAATTGGTGGATAATCTTATAGACGCAGGTTACTCAAAAGGAGCAGTTATCGATACCATTTTGCTCATCAACTTAAGAGGGGTAACTAACTATATGCATGCGGCCCTGGGCGAGTTTGAGATTGATTTTCCGCTGGCCCCCGATTTGATATGAGTGCGCTGGAAAATCTGGTTATTGGTGCCTGGACCCTGGTTTCTTTCGAACAGGAAAGCCAGGCGGGAGAAATCATATATCCATTAGGCGATGACGCAAAAGGTTCAATTTATTATTTGCCCAACGGTTATGTATCTGTCCATATTATGGATGTAAACCGTTCAGAAAATGTAGCTGAACTACTTTACAAGGATAAGCAGCTAAAATATAACGACTTGGGTTACCTGGCCTATTCAGGGCGATATCATATTGATGAAGAAAACCGGATAATGACCCATCATATCGAAATAAGCTTATACCCCGAATGGATAAGAGGGCAGCAGGTTAGGCTAATTAAACTGGACGGAGAACATCTTCAGCTTAGTTCAAACGGCCCGGTAGGGCCACAAAAAATTCAATTCAGGTTGCTTTGGAAGCGCGCGTTAAACGACTAATATAATATAACACAAATAAAATGAGCGAACTACTCAATTTGGCGGTTAAAGCCCATGGAGGCCTTGAGCGTTGGAACCAGCTAAAATCAATAAATGTTCAGGCTTCTATAACCGGCGGCATCTGGTATGTTAAAAGCAGGCCTGATGTTTTGAAAGATGTGGTTATTGATGCTGAAATCCACCATGAAAAAGTGGTTATGGTGTTTTCGGGCCAGGATAAAACGTCCACCTTTCAGCCGGAACTTATATCTGTGGCCAAAAATGGGGGCCTCGATGTTGAAAAATGGGAAAATCCAGAACTCACGTTTGAAGGACATTCCCTGCATACGTCCTGGGAAGATGTACATGTAGTGTACTTTAGCGGTGAAGCGCTGTGGACTTATCTCACCACTCCATTCCTGTACACGTATCCCGGCTTTATCACCGAAGAGATTGCCCCCTGGCAGGAAAATGGCGAAACCTGGCGCAGGCTAAAAATAATATTCCCTGATAATATAGCCAGCCATACGCGCGAACAGGTATCGTACTTTGGCCCTGATGGCCTCATTCGCCGGCACGATTATACAGTTGATATTCTTGGGGGCGCTACCGGGGCAAATTACGCCACCAATTACCGTGATGTAAATGGTATTATCATACCCACAACCAGGCGGATCTATGCCTACGAAGGAGAGGGTCATAAAGTTATTAGCGACCCTTTATTGGTAGCTATAGACATGGGCGAGATAACGCTTAGCTAACATATTGCCCCTAAATGTAAAGTTCGTGTAAGTATTTCAGAAGACCGGAATATTTGCATGGGCCTGATCATTGCTAGTGATATAGTTATTTTCGATAAATCAAGCTCCTTTTTTATATAACTTGCGGATTATCAACTCATTTTCTATAGCGCCTGTGCTGATGACGTAATACCGGCTCATTATCGGTAGTGTTTAGGCCGTGTTATATCTTTTGCTGTTTTTAACAGCGTATTTTACTTGCTGATAATTAGGCAACGAAAATGAAAACCCCATGGAATAAAAACAGTGTACAAAAATAATATCGCAATGTGACTACCCATGTTTAATACATGTTACAAATAGTTTTTGACGATCCCTAATTTCTTGATCTTAGCGACCAGCGTATTAGGAGGAATGTCTAACAATTCGGCTGCACCACCCGGGCCAGATACTTTGCCATTACATTTCTTAAGGACCTCCATGATGTAGTCTCTTTCCATTTCTTTTATCGTTTTAACGGAGCTATTTACCTGCACCGGCGACGTTCCGGTAGTTGAAATAATGGGCAGATCAATATACTTAATGGTATCTCCTTCATTGAGTACGATGCTCCTTTCTATCAGGTTTTCTAATTCACGAATGTTACCTGGCCACGGGTAGCCAATCAGATCGTCCATAGCCTGGGTTGATACTTTTTGAAGTTTTTTACCCATTTTGTCTGATAGATACAATAAAAAATAGGCAACCAATTGCGGTATATCTTCTTTTCGTTCCCGCAGCGGGGGAAGCCATATGGGGAAGCCGTTAAGGCGATAGTATAAATCAAGCCTGAATTTGCCTTCGGCAATAGCTTTCTCTAAATTTAAATTCGTGGCAGCAATGACCCTTACATCAGTTTTGATCACCTTATTACTGCCTAGCCTCACAATTTCGCGCTCCTGCAGTACACATAGTAATTTCACCTGCATATCAAGCGGTAATTCGCCTATTTCATCTAAAAAAATAGTGCCGCCTATGGCTTGCTCAAACTTACCTATTCTCAAATCAACAGCACCGGTAAATGCCCCTTTTTCATGCCCGAATAATTCAGATTCAATTAAAGTAGCCGGTATGGCCGCGCAGTTAACTTTTATCATAGGCTTGTTTGCCCTTGGGGATAGCTTATGAATTGCGCGGGCTATCTTTTCTTTTCCGGTGCCGCTTTCACCAAGTAAAAGTACCGATATATCAAAAGAGGCTACTGTGCTTAGCTTGTCCTTTATCGCTTTAAAATTAGGGCTATTGCCTATAAGGCCAAGTGTTTCATCAGTCCCTAATTTGGTCAAGCTTTTTTCTATGCTTTTAAGATCCCCGGTAGTAGTAACTTTTGCGATTGATTTTAGTTCGATAAAATCGGCAAGGTTAGGGATACAATCACAAATTTTGATCAGCAATAGATTTAGCCTGTTTAATAAAGCGCTCTGATCCGGGGTAAACGCATCTGTAGCCCTGCCATAAAACGAAAAAGTTAATATTTTCGAATCGCTAATGGGTATCGACTTAGCCAATATGGATTGCAGATTAAAAGCTAAAGCAATTTGCTTATCCATTTTATATGTTCTGCACATTTTACTAAAATCATGTGATTTTAGTAAAACGCTTTTAGAGTCCGGCGTTACATATTTATTCCAGGAGTTACTTTCTTCAGTTGATTTTCCGCTCCGTTCAACAAATTCGTTTTTGTCTATAAGTTCAAAATCCTGTTCGTTTTTCTTATAAAATCCTAAACCGTCAACTACCTGTTCTTCCTCACCTTTCCAGCATATCAAAAAGAAATCAAAAGGAATGTATTGTTGCAATGATGAAATGATTTTTAACAATTTTTCATTTTTGCTACCTACACCTGCAAGTACACGCATTACATCGTCTTGCAGCATTGTTTCACGAAGAAGTTTTGCTTCCAGGTCATGCTCATGCCGGTATTTTGCAACATCAAGCGTAACCAACACATCTTTTTCACGAAACGGTTTCACCAGGAAACCGTATGGCTTGGTGGCCTTTGCCAGTTCCAGAACACTTTGATTGGAGTTTGCCGAAACGTAAATGAAGGGAATCCGCATTTCAACAAGCTGGTTGGCCAGATCTATGCCGGTTAATTTACCAATTAAATAAATATCTAAAAATACCCAGGCCGGTTTTTTGAGACTGATGATCTCCAGCGCCTTAGACACAGAAGAGGCAATGCCGGCTATTTCATATCCGGCCCGCTCCAGGATCATTCGCAGATCGCTGGCTATGATAAATTCGTCTTCAACAATAAGTATTTTACCTTCCATATAATATAAATTAAATTTCAGCAATTTTATCCAAAGGGCTGTTTCTTTTATTTGATATTTTTGAACGTTATCGTTATCTGCATCCCATGCAAACCTTGAATTTCTAAACTGCCCTGTATTTGGTCTGTCAATCCTTTAATCAGGTTTAAACCTAAAGATCGCGTTGTTTCATGGTTTATAGATTTTGGTAAACCGATGCCGTTATCTGACACGGATAAAATGAAGTCATCATTAACACCAATTGTGAATTTTATAGTAATTGTACCACTTTTACTATCAGGGAAAGCATACATAATGCAATTTGTAACTGCTTCATTGATGATTAGCCCAATAGGTATTGCCATTGCAAGATCAAGTTGAATAGCCTCTGTAAGTAAATCGAATTTAATTTCACCAGATCGTTCGAAGCTTTCTCCCAGGTAATTTACAAGCTCCCGGATATACACCTTCATATTAATGGATGCCAGGTTTGCAGAGTGATATAACTCCTGATGAACAAGTACCATAGCGTGCATCCGGCGTTGACTACTGTTTATGGCATCTATGGCATCAATATTAGAAAGATAGGCTGTTTGCATGTTAAGCAAACTTATGGTGGTTTGCAGGTTGTTTTTTACACGATGGTGTATTTCACGAATAAGCCATTCCTTTTCATTAAGCAGTAACTGTTGTTTATTGTTAAGCTCATGCAATGAAATGTTTTGCAGGTTTATCTCAGTTTGCTGACGTTGAAGCTTAAGACTGTTTTTTTTGTTGCGGCGAAAGCCGTTGTACACCAAGCCGGTAATAACCAGCAATACCAAAACGCTGCACAGTACCAGGTTTCTCTCAAGATTTAATTTTTGCAAAGCAACGTGTTGTTTTTGGCCCTGGCTTTGCAAGATCATTATCGATTTTTCTTTTTGAGCAGTTTCATATCTTATTTGCAATTCAGAGATCTGGTTGCTTTTGGTATCGTTAAAAAGTGAATCGTTCAATAGATTATGCCGTTGGAGATTATTGATGGCGGAGAAGTAGTTGCCCGAGGCTGAATCAATTTTAAATTTTACAAGGTAGGCATGACTGAGGGCAATAGGGTTTACCATACTTTGGTTTAATCGAAAGAATTTGCCCATGAAAGCTTCTGCTTTTTTGTATTGCTTGAATTTTATTAAAAAATCGCAGATGTCGTTGTAGTCGGCCACGTAGTTCTGCACATCAAGATACATTTCTGCCTTAAAGATCTGATCATCGATGCTGAGTGTTTGGAGGTGACATTTTTCGGCCTGGTTAAACTGCCCCAGCGCGGTATAACACAAAGCTAAGGACTTGATTATCATTCGATTTTCTGGCAGTAAAGTAGGGGGTAAGCTTTTGGCTTTTAATTTCAAAAACTCTAATGCTTCGCCGCTTCTGTTTAAAGCAATTAGTGTGCGTGTATAGGCCATGTATAAGCGATAATCAACATTTACCGCGCTTTTTTTGTAGGCGAGCGCTTTTTGGTAAAAAGCACGGCTCTTATCAAATTGATTGAGTTCAAAATAAATTTGCCCAAGTTTGTAGTATGCCAGTTTTTGCCGGTAAATATCTGTAGGATCTTCTAAGGTTTTAACGGCCTCTATCCTGTAGTATAAAACCGTTCTTAAATCTCCGCGTAGCTTATTTAAATCTCCCAGCGAGCTGTATATATAAAAAAGATGCTTGTAGTGTAAGATCTTTGACTGGGATACAATTTGCAGATATTCAGTTTCTGCGAGGCTAAGTCTGTGTAGGTTAAGGTCTGCATCGGCAATAGCTCTTAATGTTTCCAGTTGGTTAAAAATATCGTTTAGTTTTTTTAACTGGGTGTATGCCGTTTGCAGGGCCTCGCGTCTAACCTTATAACTGGCGGTATCATTGCTTTGCAAAGCCAGCCCTAACCGCATCCACGTACGCGCCTCATCCTTTGGCCTGCCGGCCTGTATTTCCCTATTGATCACCATCATGAAATCTGCCCGACCACGTACCAAATCTCGTTGTTTGAGGTAAGCCTGCCCGCGTACCCTGAGGCTTTCATTATTCCATTTCTCTGAATGTAGTAACTCACTTAGTTTCATTGCCTTATTAAACTGTGTAAACGCGCTATCCATATTAGTTTTATAAGTCCCTGGCTTTACCAGGTAATGAAATCCTAATTCAATAAACAATTTAACCCGATTGGTATCTGGGTTGGTATTACTTATAAGAGCAAATAAGTCTTTCGGAGATCGGTCTGTTCGTGGTTGGGCAACAGCTCCTAAAGGACATATTGAAAGAAAGAAAACGATAAATCGAGCTTTAAAGAAATTTGTCATCTGATGTTTATCACTTCAATCGGTGCTCTTTTTTTATGTTCAATCTTCTTATTTTAGAATTGAGCGTTGTCGAGGGTATTTTTAAAACTTCTGCAGCTCCGCCTATTCCTGCCACCTTACCGTTACAATATTTTAAAACCGCAATAATATGCTCCCGCTCAACTTCGTCAATCGTTTTTATATGGCTCCCCACGTTGCCGCGGGCTGTGCCATCTTCAGATATACCAGGTAAGTTAATTTGATTAATAACAGCACCAGGGGTTAACACAATCGACCTTTCAATCAGGTGCTCCAATTCCCTAACGTTTCCGGGCCAGCTGTAGGCTGTTAATTGTTTTAAAACCTTACTCGAAAATGCAGGCAGTTTTTTTAAGCTTCGGGGAGCATATTTATGCAAAAAATAGTTTGCAAGGTTGGCTATGTCTTCTTTTCTTGTCCGCAATGGAGGCATAACTATCGGGAAAATATTAAGCCGGAAATAAAGATCGCTTCTAAAATTTCCCTTTTGCACTTCCAGCATCAAGTCGCGGTTGGTGGCTGCTATTATCCTTACATCGATCTTAATGACAGCTTGCCCACCAACCCTTTCAATTTCCTTTTCCTGCAACGCCCGTAAAAGTTTTGCCTGCAATTCAAGCGGCAATTCGCCAACTTCATCCAAAAAGAGTGTGCTTTTATTAGCGAGTTCAAATTTACCTATCCTGCGTTCTGTTGCTCCGGTAAAGCTTCCGCGCTCGTGCCCAAATAACTCGCTTTCTATCAGGTTTGGGGGCAGCGCGGCACAATTGATTTTAATCATGGTCTTTTCTTTTCTGATAGAAGCTTTATGCACCGCCCGTGCAATCAACTCTTTTCCAGTGCCGGTTTCACCCATGATGAGTACAGTGCTCTGTGTTTTTGCCACTTTTGAAACCAGTTGATATACTGCTCGCATCGATTCGGAAGAACCCACTATCTCCCCATAATTAGTCATACTTTGCATCTGCGCAGGCGGATGTAAGTTTTCATTTTCCAGGTTTTGTTTTAAGTTGAAAATTTCCTGTGTTTGGGTTTGTATTTTTTGTTTGGCAAGTATATTTGAAATAGCAGCCGCAACGGGTATGCAAAGAGCCTCCGCTAACTTAATGTTCATCAAGTGCGGCTCTATCCATATAATGCCCATTGGTTCGCCTCCATAGATTAAGTTTGAGGCAATAACTTTTTTTAACCCTGTCTGCTTCCATAATTGCACATAAGATGGGGCCTGCCCAGATCTGACCAATCGATCGGTATCAAATTGAAGTGGGCCGGCAGACCGCATTATACGATCAATAATGCCATCTTTTAAAGATTTTACCGATAAAAGCGTTTCAAGCTGTGGAAGATTGACGAAACCAGGTCCAAAATCGAAAAGATAAGTATTTAAAGAAGTCCTTTCCGGGTCAAAAATACTTACGTAGTACTTTTTTATTTGAGTTGTATGTATGAATATGCCCCGTATTGCAATGGATAACTTGGCCTTGTCTGCCACCATCGCCATTTTTCTGTTGATCGAAAGTAACTGCTCTGTATTTTTTTCATGAATTGGCAATTCGTCGGCGCCAGGTTGCAGAATCCCCGGATTCTTATTGGAACTAATAACAGCGGATTCCGAATTCATCATGGCATATTTAGCTTAAGTTTATTTGATAAGCTGAAATTGACATTCAATAGAATAGTAGTATTGGTAAATAAATAGTCAATCTCAAAAATACTCAGATGCTAAAATCAAGCCAGTATTTATGCAGTTCATTATCAGTAGTTTGTTCCTGTTTTTGTTAGTTGAGATTTACCATATTTGGTGAATTTACCATTGTTAATATCAAATATGGTAAACCCGATTTGATTACGATGTAATGTAAAATCGTAACCTTGCGCTTTTAGTATGTAAATGAATGATTAAATTCAACCGTTACCGGATAAATAAAGCCAAAAAGCCTAATGCAGCACGATACAGCCCTAATGGCGTTAACTGCAGGGATTTCAATTTAAAAGGAGCGGATGTTACAGAACTACTTTTTAGATGGACATCACTTTTTTTATTATTTGATGCCGCGACATACAGAATAGCTGTCATACAAGTGATCATGATGCTGTGGGTAAATACAAATACAGTTTCCATGGCTTTTTGAGTTTAACGATTTTCATTATTTCTTCGTAAAAACCAATGCGAAATAGATGCCATTTTTTAAGTTGTTGATTGTTAGGTATTAACAAAAAAAATACTATTTGTTTTATTACCGTATTTCGCTATTTAGCGATTTGATATTTGAAAAAGTGTTGTTATAAAAACTTAACCTTGAAAGCCATGCGTGAAAGGTATGGAAGTCTTGAAGAGGTAATAAAGAGAGCGACATCTGTGGCGACTGATTATCTCATGGTTGTTAAATAGCTATAAATCAAAGGTATAGCGGGTTAGATTCTATTCTCTTTCTCCCCGCTGGGGCGCGACTTTATAAATTTCCGGAGGGTTGCCCAATATCGAGTAACCCTCTTTCTTAAAAACAGTCTGTTAAATTCAAGTTCTGGATTGATACACGGTGTTCTAAACATACCCTCTTTATAGGTTATAGCTTGTTTGAACACCTGCCGTATGATAGTGTACTGTTGGTTTAATAAAGAATCTTAGGTTTGTAACTTACCAGAACGCATTAACTCCCGATCAATTAAAGCGGGCTAAATACTTTGCTTAATTCGTCGTGGGTATTTTTGATCCTGTTGCCCGATAAATCACTTATTGCCTGTTTTTTATTAGGTTTCGGCGTATGGCCGGACGGGTTAACGGTACCTTTACTTGCTGAATCAGCTGCTGGCATCACCTGAATTCCATTAGGACGGCCGAAAACCTAATTAAGTTATACAGCAGTGTTTGATTTTTAAGACAATCAAAAAATCTATTTAATACTATTCCCCCTGGGTTATAGAGTGCTGTTAATACCATTTTATTTTCATTCGGTTAAAGATTATACTGATTACAGGAAAATTTTAACCATCAGCTAATCAATGAGATTTTGCAGGATTGAACATCTAAGGAAAAGCCAATTTTAAATCAACTGGCAAAGATTTTGTAATAGTCACGCAAAATTAGAAAGGACATGAATTGGACAGCTTAAATAATGGGGAGTTTTCATTTTCCAACAACACCATAAAACAGGATCTTTCCCTGCTGATCCAGGCGTTAGATTCATCAATATCCGGGATAATTTTGACGGATAATCAACAGCCCGACAATCCGATAATTTATTGCAACAGGGCATTTGAGCACATTACCGGTTACAATCGCCAGGAAATCATAGGTCATAACTGCCGTTTTTTGCAAAAGGAGGACCGTAACCAAAAAGAACGGCAGATTCTGCGCAAGGCTGTGGAAGAAGGCAATGAATGTGTAGTAGAAATCCGCAATTATCAAAAGAACGGCACACTTTTCTGGAACGAGCTTTACATGTCACCTATAAAAGATGAGGACGGGAATGTTTGTTATTTTATCGGTGTGCAAAATGATATTACCCGCCGTAAAAAAGCAGAACAGGAACTACTCCATCAGCAGGAAATCATGGAATCCCAGATCAGGGAACGTACCAAAAGCCTCAGGGAAAGTGAAGACTACCTATCAAGCATTGTGCAAACCGTTAGAGAAAGCTTGGTCGTTCTGAATCCTGATTTTAAAGTTCTGAGTGTAAATGATCATTTTTTAAAGACCTTCAAAGTAACGAAAGAAGAAACCGAAGGCAAATTGTTGTATGAGTTAGGCAATGGCCAATGGAATATTCCAAAGTTAAAGGAGTTGCTTGAAAATATTTTACCCACTAACAATCCCGTGGAAGAATTCGAGGTGGAACATGATTTTCCGCATATAGGGAAAAAGCTCATGTTGCTCAATGCGCACCGCGTGGAGTTGGAGGGGCAGTACAAGGACAGGATACTGATCGCTATCGAAGATATTACCGACCGGCGCGAGATTGAGCGACGCAAAGATGATTTTTTATCTATTGCAAGTCACGAACTCAAAACACCGCTGACAACAATTAAAGGTTATGTACAGATGATGCAGCGGCTGCTCCCGGAGAATGTAAGCGAAAAATTCAAAGATATCCTGAAAAAAACCGGTTTATATGTGGAACGATTAAATACCCTCATCGCCGAATTGCTGGACGTATCCAGGATTCAGACCGGGAATATTGAATTACATACTGAACCATTTGATTTCGATAAAGCCGTATACGAAGCTGTAGAAAATATTCAGTCCGCAACCAAAACACATCAGATCATTATTAGGGGCAAAGGGTCAAACAATTATTCAGGTGATGAGTCCCATATCGTACAGGTGGTTAATAACCTGTTGTCTAACGCGATCAAGTATTCACCGGAGTCCGGCGAAGTGGATGTCTATCTTTCCAGGGTCAGTAATTTTATAAAAGTATCTGTAAAAGATTCAGGCATGGGTATTAAGGTCGAAGACCATAAAAAAATATTTGATCGTTTTTACC
The DNA here is from genome assembly GCF_007971525.1 of Mucilaginibacter ginsenosidivorax. Classification (NCBI taxonomy): domain Bacteria; kingdom Pseudomonadati; phylum Bacteroidota; class Sphingobacteriia; order Sphingobacteriales; family Sphingobacteriaceae; genus Mucilaginibacter; species Mucilaginibacter ginsenosidivorax. The sequence goes on along the minus strand of NZ_CP042437.1, from coordinate 408,331 downwards.
GGGTAGGTGAAATTCAACAACGTTTTCCGGGCATGGGTATCGGACTTTATGTTTGTGATCAGATCATCAAAAATCATGGCGGAACACTTTGGGTAGAAAGTGAGCCCGGACAAGGCTCAACCTTCAGTTTTACTTTACCTTTAGAAAGGAACCCTAATGACAAATAAAACTATATTGATCTGCGATGATGATGAAGGGATTTTAGATATGCTTGAACTGGTTTTAGAAGAAACCGGATACCGCATTATCCCGGTAAATAATAGCCTTCATATTTATGAAGAGATCGAAAAGCAACATCCCGACTTGATTTTACTTGACCTTTGGATGCCTGTATTGTCAGGTGACCAGGTATTACGTACTTTGAGAAAAAATCCGGATACCAAAGGCCTGCCTGTCATCGTGATATCTGCCAGCCGCGAAGGTGAAAAAATTGCCAATGAGGCGGGTGCGAACGGCTTTTTGGCAAAGCCATTTGATGTGGATATATTAGTTAACAGGGTTCAGGAAATGATAGCTGCATAATTTAATGAAGGGCTGCCGTTTGTAAAACACATTGTTAAATTCAGGTGAAACATGCGCCGCGGGTATTCTCCCGGAGATTGTGATCTATATTTTCACGCGGCATTGAACTCCGTGTGTATAAAAGTACCGCATTGAATTAGCAATTTTTATATAAGAACCTCTTACAATATAATATACTATGAACAAAATGATGCGCCGTAAAATTACCGCTGATGAACGCAAATTGAATTACGATATTATAGTATCCCAAGTTCCTGGCTGAAACCCTTGTATCCGCCTCTGTGACGCCCTCATGTATGACTAAAAGAACAATATTTGTTTGCTTCCTGTGGCCTGCCAACCGCTGGCAAATCCGGGCCGCATAATAGGCTGCCTTATAGTTGCGCCCATAATGTGCTTGCCTGTAGCGCGACAGGTAGCTCAGCGCCTCATCGGGGCGGTAGCCCGTTTGCGCAGCATATGCGCCGAGATCAAAGCAGCTCACTGCCGTCATTTTCTATCCATTTATTCCCGGGGTCTGCCAAAATTTTTGCACGGATTAAATTTCCACAGGCTTTTTCCTGGTCTTCAGGATGAATGTCTAAGCCATATGGCGATAGCAGACCAGCAGGTTATGCGGCGCGTTTGCAACGTTTATTTCCTGTTTGGTGATCAGGTAAATGGCTTTAGTAATGTACCTGGCGGCCGGTGCCCGGTCATACAACCGCAGGCAGACCTCACCGAATTGCATCAGATTCCAGCCGGAAATTTCCACTTCCAGCGGCCGCTCAAATTTCCCTTGCAGGATGATGAGATTTTCATTGGCCAGTTCATGCCGCACCGCTATGTGCTGATGGTAAATATACGCCCTGATCTGCCGGTGGATATTGAATAAGGTGATCGTTTTTAGAAAACTGAAACAATGGCTGTGAAAATCTGCCTCCGCCCGCAAAAAATAATAATAAACGACATGGGGGCGCAACAGTGGATGCCGGTGATCGTAAATCTTTAACTGATCGTGTAGCATTGAAACCAAATTACGAAATTATCCGGATTTGATGGTTAATCTGGATAAACCGCACCTGATTGACCCCAGCTACCAATTTAGATTTGATCACTGTGAAGTCTGAAATACAGTCGGTTATTGTCACAAAGTAAATTGGCGAAGAGGGGCAAACGTGATTGGTTTTTCCTCTTCCATGAATAAATTAAAATTAATTACGCCTACTCCTACGGGTTTTGGCTGCCCCTTTACAAGTTCTTATCTAATAATTGAAATCCGGATTTGATTTCTTTCGTTTTTACCAAGTATTTGGTTTCAGATTTGTGCCGGTAGCTGATGACCAATTTTATTTTATTTGGCTCAATGAAGGTGGCGGTAAATGGGTATTTATCATCAATAGTGATGGAGCCGTCTACATAATCAATTTTATCATTATGAATTTTAAAGTAACCGATATAATTATTTAATTTCCGGATTACATTTACCTTTCCCCCCGGAAAGAAAATCATTCTAAATGCCCTGGCGGAATCGGGCCCACTTTTCTTTTCGCTCCATTCCCCATATATCGAGTTAACCTTATTCATTATACCATCATTGTAGTTATGATTGGTTATATGTAAAGACATGCTTGAAATTCCCAATAAGCAAATCATCAATATCGTTTTCATAATAAATTTAATTAGTAATTAGTTATACTCTATTGTTTCGCATAAGCCTCGATTGGCGGTAAGCCAACAGCGGCACGCCGCTCATTCACATGCTCCTTGTCCTTTATCGGTACGAATGAAAATTTATTGGTCTTTTCATCCTTATCCAACTGTGTACCGTAGGTTTGATAGTGGTATTTGGCAGATTCGATCTTGTCCTGCAACAAGGCGAGGTTAACTTTTGATGCGGCGTTCTTATCAGCAGCATCTTTAAGCAAAGGGAAATATTTCTCCATAGTAGGAAGATCAGCATGGACGATCACCGCAAAAAGCGCCAGGTTGGCCCTGTTCCCCACTTTATCAGGTCCCAGCCAACCATATTTGTCCAGGATTGCTGTTATTTTCTGCAGGTTGATCTTGTCCTGTGTTTTCATACTGTCTAACAACGACTGCATTTGAGTTGATTTGAAACCAAATCTGTTTTGAATGCTGTCTGCTTTGCGGCGGTAAAATTGGTCGGATACGAAAATAGCTTCTAATTCTTTTTTGACCGGTTGGTTGTATTGTGCTTCTAATGCAGTTTTATTATTGCGAACTGTAGTCATTAGATCAGCCCATCGCGAATCCTTATGAATGGATACCAGATCAGAATCGATAGCAAGGTGCTGGTCATCGGCATATTTAGCAGCATTGGCGACTTTAAATAAATGAAAGAACGCGCTGTCCGGCTTACCTAATCTCGCCCAGGCGCAGGCCGCATTATAACGCTCATTCAGTATAGTTCGTCCATTAAACGTACTGAAAGCTGCGCTGTAGGTTAATACTGATTGCTGATAGTCCTTTTTTTGGAATAAGGTATCGGCTTTTTTCACCAATTGGAAATATGCTGGCGGAGGGCCGGTCTGAGCGAAGATATCGCTGGAAAATAATAAAGCCAGGCCGATGAGATATAAACTATATTTCATACGCAAACCTTAAAATTTTTAACTACATCAAAAATACTTTTATTAACTAATATTTAATAAGTCAAAAATATTCAATGAAAAATTGACGTCAAGGGTTTTAACGTTTTTTAACAATTTGCTTAAACACAAAAGGTTCTGGATGTTCTCCGGCGTTTTACATACTATTCCCTGCGTTTAGAGTATTGAATAGTATTACGTCTTCATGTTCTTGTTTATTAAATCCACAACACTCATTCCACGGTTCAATTGTTAAAAAATGTTAAAGCTATTTGAAATTTTGGGGCTGCTTTTTTTCTTTGGGCCGTCAATTTTTAAACATTAAACCAATTATCGAAAAAGCATTTTTTGAAAGCTATCATTAACCATTTTAGTTGTTAGATCATGTTACCCCAAATCACTATCACTCGTTTCAGCGCAGCGCGCAGCTTGACATTTCTTTTATTATTTCTAACATCCGCTTTCGCATCACAAGCGCAACAGCAGCCAGTCACCTGGCCGGCTGGCAAATCAGGCTTTACCGCCAAACTGATGAACATCGAGGCCGCAACCAATGAAACCTTCCGTTACAGCACGACGCTCCATAACGGCTCGGCCAGCGCCAAGATCTACGAATTTAAAACCGATATTCCCTTTGGCTGGACGATTGCCTACAAGGTGGACGGCAGCCAGGTCACATCCATAAACATGGACGCAGGCAAAACACAGGACATCACCATCGAGATTAGTGCCACGGCTACCGCCTCCCCAAAAAAATACAAGGTTCCGATCAAAGCCATATCCGGTTCCGATACCCTATCGCTGAACCTGGAAGCCGTAGTGAAAGGCTCCTACAGCCTGGCACTAAGCACACCTACCGGAAGATTAAGCGACGAAGTAACTTCGGGCAGCCAAAAAGAGCTGCAGCTGACCGTCAAAAACACCGGCTCCCTGCCGTTGAATGACCTGCAGGTTACCGCACAATTGCCTACCGGCTGGGAATCAACTTTTGAACCCGCGAGTATCAAACAACTGGAAGCCGGGAAAACCATCGATGTTAAAGCGACCGTAAAAGTGCCGGACAAAACCATTGCCGGGGACTATGCTGCCAACTTTACAGCGACTAACAGCAATACCAACTCACAGATCGCCTTCCGCCTGGCGGTCAAAACGTCTTTACTTTCCGGCTGGATCGGTATTTTGGTCATCCTGTTGGCCATTGGCATCGTTTATTATCTCATTCGTAAATATGGCAGAAGATAAAATAGCCAATCCATTTTTTACCAATGAAAGATCCTATTATACAATTAAAGGGCTTAACCAAACAGTATGGCGCTGTTAAAGCGGTAGATGGTTTAAATCTTGATATCGACAAAGGTGAGATCTTCGGATTGCTGGGACCTAACGGAGCTGGCAAAACCACCACCATATTAATGATGCTCGGGCTTACCGATCCCACGAGTGGTTCCGCTTTTGTTTGCGGGCACAATGCAACTAGCAACCCTATCTCAGTTAAGAAAAAAGTGGGCTATATGCCCGACAATGTCGGTTTTTATGATAATATGACCGCGCTGGAAAACCTGGTATATATCGGCAGATTGAACGGCGTACCCGTGGAGGAATTAAAAAAACGATCGGCCGAAGTGCTGGAGGTTGTGGGCCTTGCCGCAGACCAGCACAAAAAAACTTCGGCTTTTTCCCGAGGTATGAAACAACGTCTGGGCCTGGCCGATGTGCTGATCAAAAACCCCGATGTCATCATTCTGGATGAGCCAACGCTTGGTATAGACCCAACAGGCGTAAAAGACTTTTTGGCGCTCATCAAACAGTTGAGCCGGCAGCAGGGACTTACCGTTTTACTCTCATCGCACCATTTACACCACGTCCAGCAGGTGTGCGACCGGGTTGGGATTTTTGTGAAGGGCCAATTGCTGGCACAGGGAGATATCGGCGCGCTGTCCGGCCAACTATTCGGCAGCGACAGCCTTGTCACTTCTATCAGGGTAGCACAACCCGTTTCACAACCCTGGCAGCAGGAGCCGGAACTCCAGGCATGGGAAGCCATTACCCAGATTCGCATCCACGAAAATGAACTGGAATTTACGAGCAGCCGCGATGTAACTGCCGCTCTTGTTCGCTTTCTGGTTGGAAAAGGCTACGATGTGATCGGTGTCAATCAAAAAAATTATGGACTCGACGATATTTACCAGCAATATTTTGAATCAAATAGTACTAAAAATACAAGCTATGAAAAGTCAATCTCTTGATCCGGGGCCTTTTGGTGTTATGATTCATAAGGAAATAGCGGATCATATACGCAGCTGGCGCTTCAGCATATTGATTGCGCTTATTGTGCTTACTTTTATCGCCGCGATGTACGTATCGCTGGCGAATATCAAATCAGCAATAGGCAATACAAAAGATCCTGATCACCTGTTTTTATATCTGAAGTTGTTAACCACAACCGATAATTCCATCCCGCCATTTCATGTGTTCCTGAGTTTTCTGGCACCATTGCTGGGTATCAGTTTAGGGTTTGACGCGGTCAATTCCGAGCAGAACAGCGGTACTTTAACCCGCCTGATGGCGCAGCCGATCTACCGGGATAATTTGCTGCTGGCCAAATTTTTTAGCGCCCTGGTTATCGTTAGCGGTTTGTTTTTTGCCTTGGCTTTGCTGATGATCGGCGGCGGATTGGTACTGACTGGTGTGCGTATGGAGCCGCAGGAACTGCTTCGCATATTGGGGTTTATCCTGATCACTATTGCTTATGTGGCTTTTTGGTTGAGTTTATCTATCATGCTTTCCATCCTGTTTAAGCAAGCGGCAACTTCTGCGCTTACGGCCATCGGGATCTGGTTATTCTTTACGATATTTTACCAGATCGTTATTAACCTTATTGTCAAGTCCTTTTTACCTGATCCGGCTTATCTTACCCAAGCCGAAATTATAAAGTATAATGATCTTATTTTGAATATGCAACGCATCGCCCCGAATCAGCTTTACTCAGATGCCGTTACCACGTTGCTGATGCCGTCGGTTCGCAGCCTCGGGCCGGTAACCATGGAGCAAATGGCAGGAGCTATACCGGCTCCGCTGCCATTTAAGGAAAGTGTCATGATCGTATGGCCGGAGGTAAGCGGTTTAATGGCATCAACGGTAGGGTGTTTTGCATTTGCTTATTACTTTTTTATGCGGCGTGAGATACGTGGATAAACCGCACCTGATTGACCCCTGCTGCCAATTTAGATTTGACCACTTTGAAGTCTGAAATACAGTCGATTATTGTCACAAGGTAAGTTGGCGAAGAGGGGTCAACTTGATTGGTTTTTCCTGCGAATATTGCGCCCAGCTTAAAAAGAATGAGGGTACGCGACATATCTCGGTGATCATGCTGTCGGCGCACAAACGGGTCATTGAATCTCTGGGATGCGTTTATTGCCAAGCCTTTTGACCTGGACGAGCTGACCTCACCAATCATTGAATTGACCCAATCCGTGGACTTAGAGAGTCGCGGGGATGGCATCAAAAGGCGCCATAGATGAATGCAGATTGAGATTAAAAGAGCGGCCCAAAAACCAGCAGCTCCGCGAAAAAAGACGACATCCAATAGCTGCATTTTTGAACAGACTGGATCCCGGGTAAAGTAATTGCCTAATCGCAACTATGTACGTCGGCAAATTGCTTCAAAAATCGCAGCTCATGCCCTTTTTCTTAGAGCGTACATCACCGTTCCGTCAACTAAACCACAGAAGGTGTACCAGACCACGGTCAACACTTTTGTCAGATGGGTACGGGTGATAGGTGTGTCGCTTAAACCCGTCGGTTTGGTAAGTTTCAGCGCGCCGATCCCGGCGGTCAGGCCGCTGGCAGCACCGGCCACTAACAGATGCTTCTTTTTCCCAAATCCGATAAGGTTGTAATACACCGAGTTGCTGATGAGGTCAGCGGCCATGGTGGCCGTAAATGGAACGTTGCCCGTTGGAGGGTTGATACCAACCTTGTCCAGACCTTTGAAAACCGCTTCTTCACCGACCAGGTCTACGCGCGGCGCATCAGGTACAAATTGTTTAGCAGTCTGGTGCAGTAAATTGAGGGCGGCAGCTCCTGCCAGGCCGCCTATCAGGCTGGAAATGATTTTCATATGTGTGATGATGCTATTATCGTACTAGCTCAGTTGGTATCAAAGTTTTTGTTCGATTTGCTCAATCTCTTCCAAGTGGTGTTTCAGTTTAGGCAACAGCTGCCGCGCTAAATCGCGGACTGCCGCATTTTTGCCGGTGGTTGCGTAGTTCTGGAAGACCTCAACAGTATTCCGATGGCCGCTGACCATGGCGTGCACGTACATTTTGTCAAAGGCCGCCCCGGCGTTTTTGAGCATTAGGTCAGGCTGGATGCCACCGGTTGCGGCGGGCAGCAAACTAATACCGCTTTCTTTAGCGGTTTGCAGCAATAACTGCTCAGCAGCCTGGTGGTCGGTAACCATCATTTGTCCAAAGGTTTTGACCTCCGGTCGTTTGGCCATTTTTAAAGCCAGTTCCCCTGCGCTGATTTCCTGCAAATTTTTGATACTGGCCACAATCAGGAAATGTTTGGCAGTGGTATCGGGATCTGGCTGCGGGATCTGTGCTTTGGCGCTAACGGCGCCAAAGCACAAAATGCTAAGGATGAATAAATTTTTCATAATTCTATTTTCAAATTTTTGATTAAGGCATTCCTACACCGCCCGATGAACCGTAGATTTGTCCGGTGGCAAAGCTAGCATCGGCCGCGGCTAACTGTACGTAGATGGAAGCCAATTCCGCGGGCTGGCCGGGACGCCCCAGCATGGTCCAGCTGCCAAACATTTGTTGTTTCTCAGGCTGCGCGCCGCCGCTGATTTGCAGGGCTGTCCAAACTGGTCCAGGTGCCACGCCGTTTACGCGGATACCTTTAGGGCCTAATTGCTTGGCCAGCGACTTAACGTAATTCATCGTTGCTGCTTTGGTTTGGGCATATGCATAAAGATCGGGCGAGGGATCGTAGGCCTGTTCTGACGTTGTCCCTATAATGGCGGAACCAGCCGGCAAATGCGGTAAAGCAGCTTTAATAATCCAAAAAGGTGCGTAAATATTAGTCTTCATGGTTGCGTCGAACTCTTCGGTTGTCAGGTCGGCTATAGAGACGACCGATTGCTGGCGACCAGCGTTATTGACAATTATATCCAAACCACCCAAAGCGCTAACCGCTTTCTGCACTAACGTTTTACAAAAGTCCTCACTTCTTAAATCACCAGGGATAGCAACGCCTTTTCGGCCTTCTTTTTTTATAAGCGCAATTACTTCCTGAGCATCCTGCTCTTCCGTTGGATAATAGTTGATCACTACATCAGCACCCTCACGAGCATAAGCGATAGCTGCCGCCCGGCCCATTCCGGAATCTCCCCCGGTAATTAATGCCTTGCGGCCCATCAGGCGGCCCGAGCCTTTGTAACTGGTTTCACCGCAATCAGGCACCGGATCCATTTTACTTTGCAAGCCAGGCCAGGGTTGCGGCTGACTTTTAAAGGGCGGTTTGGGATATAATTTGGTCGGATCACTGATTTTAGCAGGGCCATCGGACAAACTTAAGTTCAGGCTATTATTAGCAAAGGCAGGTGAAACAGCCACAGCCGCCAGGGTGGTACCTAACCCGGCCACCACCTGGCGCCGGGTCATATTCTTATTTTCGTTCATATCAATCTTTCTTTTTAGGGACTTTGGCGCCTGCCTTCCGTGCTTCGGATAATCCGATGGCAACCGCTTGTTTTTTATTGGTTACTTTTTTACCGCTGCCGCTTTTAAGCGTACCTTCTTTTTTTTCATGTAAAGCCTTATGGACCTTGTCCTGTGCTTTTTCAGAATATTTAGCCATAATATAAATTGTTTGATGTTTTAATTTTAACCGTTGACGACCTCCCCGCCGTTAACATGTATCACCTGTCCGGTTATGAATGATGCGTCTTCTGAAGCCAGGAATACATATGCCGGCGCCAACTCGGAAGGTTGTCCCGCCCGCTTCATCGCAGTTTCTGAACCGAAATTTTTGATCTTTTCTTCATCAAATGTGGAGACGATCAGCGGCGTCCAAACAGGGCCCGGAGCTACCGCGTTAACCCGGATCTTCTTTTCTGTTAGGTTTGTCGCTAACGACCGCGTAAAACTCGTAATTGCGCCCTTGGTTGATGAATAATCAATCAGGTTAGGCGAAGAACGGTAAGCTGTAACCGACGTCGTATTGATGATACAATCTCCCTCATCCAGATGCTTCAATGCTTCGTTGGCAAAGTGGAAATAAGCAAAGATGTTGGTACGGAAAGTATCTTCCATTTGCTTTTCGTCAATAGCCTTAGGATCTTTTTGTGGAAACTGCATGCCGGCGTTATTTACGAGGATGTTCAGTTTTCCTAATTTACTGACGGTTTGTGCAACCGCTTTTTTGCAAAAAGCTGCTTTTTTTACATCACCTTTAAGCAACAGGCATTTCCGTCCCTCCGCCTCCACAAGTCGTTTGGTTTCTTTGGCATCGATATCTTCATCCAAATAAACAATGGCCACATCGGCACCTTCTCGTGCGAAATGAATGCTGACAGCCCGGCCGATCCCGGAATCGCCGCCGGTGATTAAAGCTACTTTATCCTGCAGCTTGCCGGAGCCGGCATAGCCGCTCTTGATATACTCCGGCGCCGGGTCCATTTTAGCTTCGATACCCGGTTGCCGGTTTTGTTTTGCAGGTGTCTTTTCCATTAGTTGCCGGATTGATTTTGTTGTTCCTGTTCCACTGGTTTCTGCTGTTCGTACATTGAGTGCGCCACACTGCTATCCGGCATCAGGTTTGCAGCATGCACCTCCAGGCTGTTCTTCCAGCCGGCGATTACCCGGTCCTTACCCGCCATTAAAGCTTCATACCCTTCTATAGCCACATCAGCAGCATCCGCCAGCGCTTCTTTATCCTGCGCTATCTTGCTGTCCAGCATGCCTGCTTTATTAAAGAAATCGGTATCGGTAGCACCCGGCATCAACGCCGTAAAAGTGATACCTGAATCTTTCAGTTCTTCGCGGATCGCAGCGGTAAAAGACAGCACAAAGGCCTTGGTAGCATGGTAAACCGCCTGCCAGGGCCCAGGCAACTTGCCGGCAACAGAGCCCAGGTTCAAAATCTTGCCTCCGCCGCGTTCGGCCATCTGCTGAACAAAATGTTTGGTCAGGATGACCGTGGCACATATATTCAGGTGAATAATGCCCAACTCGCGTTCCAGATCATTCTCTTTGAATAGGCCGTAAACACCCATGCCCGCATCGTTAACCAGCACGTCTACAGGTGTAGTGATCTCCTTACACAGCACTTTAGCCTGTTCCATGTCTGACAGGTCTTTGGCAATTGTTTGCACGGAGATGCCCGAGCTGCGCAGTTCGGCAGCGGTGGTATCCAGTTCAGCCTGGTCACGGGCAACAATAATTAAGTTATACTCATCTTTGGCAAATAGTTTCGCAAGTTCTTTGCCGATACCGCTCGTCCCGCCGGTGATCAAAGCTGTTTTTTGATTTTCCATTAGTTTTCGATTTTTATAGGTTCTTGATTTTCGGTTTCCCTGCGCTGTTCCCAAGGTTTGAGTACCACTTTCACGCAGTCTTCTTCTTTTTTATTGAAAATATCATAGCCATGGGTTACTTCGCTTAGGGGTAATGTGTGGGTAATGATATCGTCGAGCACCACTTTTTCTGTCTTTACCAATTCGATCAGGTGATCAATATAATTCAATACCGGCGCCTGGCCCATTTTTAGGGTAATGCCTTTATCAAAGACTCGGTGAAGTGGGAAGTTATCATAAGTTGAGCCATAAACGCCCATAATAGAAACCGTACCCATGCGGCGAACGGCTTTGAATGCCATATCCAGTACCTTCATGCTGCCCACTTCGAAATTGAAAAGTGCTTTAGCTTTATCCAGGATGTCACGTTCGGGTTCGAATCCCACAGCGTCTACGCATACGTCCGCGCCGCGGCCGCCGGTCATGGCTCTGATAGCTTCCACTACGTCTACTTCATGCGGATTGAGGGTTTCTACTTTATTAACCGCTTTAGCTTTTTCTAATCGGTAGTTGAGCGGATCAATAGCGATTACACGGCTGGCGCCATTCAGCCAGGCAGCTTTCTGCGCCATCAGGCCCACCGGGCCCGAACCAAATATCGCCACCACCTCGCCGCCTTTTAATTGCGCCCAGTCGATAGCTGACCAGCCGGTAGGGAAAATGTCTGTCAGAAACAAGACCTGTTCATCTGTCATGTTCTCGGGCACAACTCTTGGACTGATATCGGCATAAGGTACACGCACATATTCAGCCTGGCCACCGGAATAGCCTCCATACAGGTCGGTGTAACCAAATAAGGCTGCACCTTTTTGGTCGGCGATGTCGCCGTCAGGGCCATAATGTTTGTAATTGGAATTTTCGCAGGCAGGCGAGGCATCGTGCTGGCAGAAAAAACAATGTCCACAGGAGATCGGAAAGGGAACCACCACACGATCACCTTTTTTCAGATTTTTGACGCCTTTGCCCACTTCTTCAACGATGCCCATAAATTCATGCCCCATCACCATGGGTTTGGGTTGCGGTACACCTCCACTTAATATGTGGAGATCTGAACCGCAGATGGCGGTGGAAGTAACTTTTAAGATCACATCCGTGTCCTGTTTCAGTCGCGGGTCTTCAACGGTATCATAACGGATATCGCCGGGTTTGTGAAATACTGCTGCTTTCATAAGTTTAGTTAAGTTTTGATGTCTATAATTAACTTTAAGTAAATTTTTTTGTTTAATAATATGTAAGATAGTTTCAAACACAGTGCCCGCGTTTTTTGTAGTTAGTCTATGGCAACAAAAACTCAACCGATCACCCCTCGCGACGGAGCGCAGGAAAGCCCCTGGCAGGCAGCTATAATTAATAGAAATATAACCGGGAAAACAGCAGCCGGACAAATCTATGATGCCTTGATTGTTGGCGCCGGCATCACCGGGCTGAGCACAGGGCTGCTGCTCCAGCAGGCAGGTAAAAAAGTGCTTATCGCTGATGCGCATTCCCCGGGCTTCGGTACGACTGGCGGCACCAGTGCACATATCAATACTTTTGCAGATACCACTTATCCGGAGGCAGAAAGCGCTTTTGGCGAAAAAGGTGCTCAGTTATTCAGGGAAGCTATCGCTGAAGGGCTGAATCTTATCAAGACTCAGACAGCAACGCTTAAAATAGCTTGCGACCTTGAATCCAAAACAGGCTTTCTTTACGCTGAAACTGATGATGAAGTCAAACAACTGGACGAGATCTACAAGGGTGCGGTGAAAGTCGGCGTACCCGTAAGCTATACGAATGAAGTACCCACACCCGTGCCCTTTGAAAAAGCATTGAAATGGGATGACCAGGCACAGTTTCACCCATTAAGATATCTGCAAGGACTTCAAAAAACTTTCGTGGCTGAAGGTGGTGTTATTCTTGAAGAAACGCTGATCACCGGTGTGGAAACTAAAGGCGGTATTCATACGGCTGCATCAGCAGAGGGCAATATTCTGGCAAAAGCAGTTATCTACGCTACGCATTTGCCGCCAAATATTAATGTCTTTAATTTCGAGTGCGCGCCCTACCGTAGTTATGTGATGGCCTTTAAACTTAAAAGCGGCGATTATCCGGATGCCTTGATCTATGACAGCCAGGAACCTTACCACTACGTTCGATCGCACATCATTGATGGCCAACAACTATTGCTTGCGGGTGGTCATGATCATAAAACCGGTCATGGGGATCCGGAAAAAGCGTTCGCAGACCTTGAAAAATATGTTTGTAAATATTATAACATAGCCTCTGCTAAATACCGCTGGTCGTCGCAATACTATGTGCCTGTCGACGGACTGCCTTATATCGGGCAGATGCCAATGGCTCCCGAAGGTATATACTGCGCGACCGGTTACAACGGCAATGGAATGATGCTGGGCAGCGTAGCCGGGAAAATTTTAAGTGACCTCGTCTTGAAGAAACCTAATAAATTCAGTGAGCTTTTTTCACCTGGCCGTATAAAACCAGTGGATAGCTTCAGCGAATTTGTAAAAGAAAATGCGGATGTAGCTTATCATTTTATTGCGGACCGTTTAGGTACGCATGAAACTGATTCGCTGAAAAGATTGCAGCCGGGCACCGGTAAAGTTGTCGAGGTGGATGGTAAAAAAATTGCGGCTTACCGCGACGAGGCTGGTGCCATTCATGCGCTCAGTCCTGTATGTACCCATGCAGCCTGTATAGTTAACTGGAATGGCCAAGAAAAAAGCTGGGATTGCCCTTGTCACGGTGCGCGTTATGATATTCACGGACAAGTTTTAACCGGGCCGGCGACTAAGAACCTTATGAAAATAAATCCCGATGAAAACTAAAGAGATACTAGTGAGTGGCATTGCTGGGACGAGCTTTATGACGCTATTCAGCTACCTCGTATCGCTGGCAGACGGTGAAAACTTTAGTGAGCCCGAACGCTTGGGGCAACTGGTCGGCCGTCTGATTCCAAAATTAGATGAAAAACAAAGTCAGGCATTGGGTTGGCTAGGCCATTATGGGGTTGGTTTGCTATTTTCGCTGGTTTACGTTGAACTTTGGCGTGAGGGTAAAATCAAACCTGACTGGAAAACTAACCTTTGCCTTGGCGGTATTAGCGGTCTGATAGCAGTGGCTATCTGGAAGTCTACTTTCAAAATGCATCCCTTGCCGCCTAAACTTAACTTTGACAAATACTATTTACAACTGGTTCCGGCACATGTCATTTTCGCCCTGTTTGCCAGGATTGGTTACCAGCTCATCCGGAAAAAATGAACGATATCACTAAACGTTTTCCTGAAAATCCGCTCCTGCTGCCCAAAGATCTTCGGCCCAGTGCTGAAGGTCTGCAAATTATCAGCCTCCTAAATCCCGGAGTTTTCCGGTTTAATAAAAAAATTTGGTTATTGGTCCGGGTGGCCGAAGGTGTCGCCCAAAAAGAGGGCGTAATATTTTTCCCGGCGCTGAATGCCACTGGAAATACGGAAATCATCGAAGTGCCGCTGAACGATCCCGACCTAATCGCCACCGATGCCAGGGTCATTAGTTATAAAGGACTGGATTACCTGACCACCGTGTCACACCTGCGTTTGTTGTGCAGCGATGACGGTATCCATTTTTCGGAGCCACAGACAAACGCCGCCCTGTTTGGTAAGGGTTACCTGGAGCGCTTCGGCATCGAGGATTGCCGGGTTACACAGATCGATGATATTTATTATCTGACCTATACTGCCGTATCAGACAGCGGGGTGGGCGTCGGTTTGAAATCCACTAAAGACTGGCAGCATTTTGAAAGCGGCGGAATGATCCTGCCTCCGCATAATAAAGACTGCGCTATTTTTGAGGAAAAGGTGAATGATAAATATTACTGCCTGCACCGGCCAAGCAGCAAAGAGATCGGCGGCAATTATATCTGGCTGGCCGAATCTTCCGACACCCGCCAATGGGGAAATCACCAGTGCCTGATCAAAACCCGTCCCGGCCTGTGGGATAGCGCCCGCGTAGGTGCCGGCGCAGCACCCATCCGTACGGAACAGGGCTGGCTGGAGATCTACCATGGGGCCAATGCCGAAGACCAGTATTGCCTCGGCGCTTTTTTGATGGACCTGGATGCCCCGTCTGAAGTGATCGGCCGTACCAAAGACCCGATCATGGTTCCGACCGAAGCTTATGAGCTCAGCGGTTTCTTTGGTTATGTAGTTTTCACCAACGGGCATGTCGTCGACGGTGACCGATTGACCATCTATTATGGCGCAGCCGATGAATTCGTTTGCGGCGCTCATTTTTCTATTCAAGAAATTCTCACCCTATTAAGCTAACGAAACATGAACAATCTACAGGACTTACAAGGCAAGACCATCGTTATTACTGGTGCCTCCAGCGGTGCAGGAAGGGCGGCAGCCTTGGAATTCGCGAAATACCGAACCAAACTCGTACTGGCCGCCCGTAATGAAGCTGCCTTAAATGAGGTCAAAAGCGAATGCGAAGAACTGGGTGCGCAAGCCATTGTGTTAGTTACGGATACCGGCGACAGCAAAGCCATGATCGCCTTAGCCAACGCGGCCAATGACTGGCAGGGACGGCTCGATGCCTGGGTCAACAATGCAGGCATTTTGGCCGCGGGTGATTTCGATAAAACGCCGATGGCGGTCCATGAGCAGGTCATCAGAACCAACCTCCTGGGCTATATGAACGGCACCCATGCCGTGCTGCCCATTTTTAAAACCCAGGGCCATGGCATCATTATTAATAATATTTCCATCGGTGGGTTCCTGCCGGTGCCTTACGGGGCCGGCTATACGGCTGCCAAATTTGGTTTGCGCGGCTGGTCGGAAGCGCTGAAAGGGGAACTGTCCGCATTTCCGGATATTTATGTCTGTGACCTGTACCCTGCCTTCCTGGATACACCGGGTATCCAGCATGCCGCTAATTATACTGGTAAAGTGCTTAAACCAGCGCCCCCGGTCTACGATCCGGTCCGCTTAGCGCATGCCATGGTAAAAGCAGCGGCCGATCCAAGTTCAAATACTTATATCGGCAGTGTATCTCTTTTATTAAAGTTATCGCATGCGATCTTTCCCGAACTGACGACTAAAATGACAGGTTTTGTTATGCATAAATACCTGAATATGGCTGACCCCATAGCGCTTAGCGACGGGAACGTATTTAATACCGTAGATTATGGCATGAGCACGCATGGCGGTTTCGGTTTGCCGGGCGAACCAAAAGCACACCGCAAATATATCGCGGGCGTTTTGATCACCGGTTTGGCTTTGGGCATTTATCTGGTCAGTAAGCGGAAATGATTGTCAATTATACAGAAAGCGGCTGGGAAGTAATCACGCAGCGAGCGCACGGCCTGCTGGCGGCGCAGATAGCGCAGCAGTGGAAACATTATATCAGGTCTAACCGCTGGACAGAACTGCTGCTGGCCATTGCCGAACATGATGACGCACAGGTGGAACTGGAACGCGATAACCTCCTCACACCGCAAGGCGGCCCCATAGATTTTAAAATGAAAGTTTTTGAACAGCGGCACTGTACCCAAACTATAGATTTCGCTTTATCCAAAAGCCGCTACATCGCGTTACTTTGCTCCATGCACCTGGATTTTGTCTATGGTACGGAGTGCATACACAATGTCCCGGCCCGAAAATTCATGCAGGAACAAAAAAATCTTCAAAAGCGCTGGCGAAAAGAATTAGGGCTGACCCAGGCAGAAGCCGAAAGAGATTATCGTTTACTGGAATGGTGCGATGCTTTGTCATTGTTGCTTTGCCAGCAGGAGAACCAGCCGGAAGCACGGGCGGTGGAGATCAGCAAGGGGCCGGATAACAAAGAACACCGCCTCATCCAATCGGCAGATCATACCTTGACGGTCGAGCCCTGGCCTTTTGAAAGTTCCGGTTTCGAGGTATGTTTTGAAACGCGGCTTATCCCGCAGCTGCGCTTTAAAAATGCGGCAGCGTTTCGGTCGGCATTCCTGGAAGCGGCCGTTACCGAAAAACGCTGGACATTCAAACGTGGCTGACCACTAACGCTGCCACATGGATAATCGTCTGCTTAATGATCTCCTCGCATTTCCCTTTGAGTTCATAACGTTTTGCAAATAAATGACCTTTGATTAAGGCCGAAACGAACATCGTGCCCACAGGCTTTTCAGCAGTCTCGCTGCCACCGGGCGTAGTCAGTCCGGTTACTGCAACAAAGATATCTGCCGGTATAAGTTTGCCCAGTCGCCGGGCCAGTTCATCGGTCACTTCCTGCGATTCGGGCGTGTATTTCTCGATCAATTCATGCGGTACGCCCAGCAGGCTTTTCTTGAGGTCCGCATTATAACAGGTAATACCGCCCTCCAGAACCTGCCCGGATTGTTCGGTCAGAGCAAACTCTGAGCAAAGCCAGCCAGCAGTGGCACTCTCCACAAATGCAATGCTTAGATTTTTTTCCGCCCGCAGTTTGGCGCAGTCGGCGATCTTTTGTTCCATAATATAAAAGTGGCTAAAAAGGAAAGCCGCCCTGTAGTAATTGCGCCGCTATCTAATTTTACGACCACTTGATCACCGATGGTTTCCAGTACGGAGCCCTTACCTTCCGGCGTAGTTAGTTGCTGCCCATTGGGCATACTTGGATTATCCATCTGATTAATTTTTAATACGTCCCGACGGGTCTGCGTTACCTTTGCCGGCATTGCTTTTCCCTGAATTTTTAGCAGAATCTCTCCGGTCTTTAGTAATGGTGGCGGTATCCCTGATAGGCGGACCGCCAGCCTTGTTAACACTTGTGGTGTCTTTACTGTTCCTTATTGTTTTCTGACTGGCATTTTGGTCACAAGCCGAAGCAGACAAAAGGCAGAGTGCCAGCCCGGTTAATTTTAAGATGTTTTTCATTGTTGTCGGTAATTATTATAATGGACCGTAGATTTACCCACGGCCATTGGCTCATTATGATTCAATATCCGGCTGATCTTTGTAAGTGCTCCATTGCGCCACGCCTTTAGGTTCAAACAACTTCACTTCGGCACTTTTAGCTGCACTCATTTCCTTATCAGTTTTCTCTTTAGCTTTTAATTCTTTGGAGAAATCTTCCGGCAGTTTGGTCTGACCTTCGGTGTCGCGAGCCTGCTGGATCGGGTTCTCGATATAAACAAAACTTTTACCCACACCTTTGATCTCGCCTTCGTTCCAAGGCCCGCGGACAGTACCGTCCGAAAGGTTGTAAGTGTTTTGCAAAAACCTTGGATCAGCAGCTAAAACACCCGGCGGGAAATTTGGCTGAATGCTGTCTAATGCAGCTTCAAACATTTTATAATGCGTTACTTCACGGGTCATCAGGAAAGAAAGGGTTTCATGAATATAGGGGTCATCGGTGAACTTCATTAAGTGCTCGTAGACTAATTTGGCACGTGATTCTGATGCCAGGTTACTGTGCAGGTCAACCGTCAGGTCACCATTACTGTTGATATAAGAGGCGCACCACGGTACGCCCTGGCTATTTCTTGGTGTCGGTCCGCCGCCGGTAATGATCGGGAACTGCGGGTTGGCAGAAAGAGCTGCGTGAATCACGCTTTCCTTTTCGGCCTTGCCGTTCATGGCGACCATGATCTCGCTTTGCTCAGCGGCATCCTTCAAATCACCGTTGACGCCTTTCAATAACATTTGAATGGTAGCGCCGACAATTTCCAGATGGCTGAATTCTTCGGTGGCAATATCCATTAACATGTCATACTTGTCGGGGTGCGGCACTTTTGCACCGAACGCCTGGGTAAAATATTGCATAGCTGCCGCCAGCTCACCATTTTCTCCGCCGAATTGCTCCAATAGTAAGTTAGCAAACCGGGGGTCAGGGCGCGATACACGCGCATTGAATTGTAAATCTTTTACGTGATGAAACATTGTTTTAAGTTTTTTATGGATTAGAAATTAGGCAGCGGCTTGACAGATAGGAAGCGGCTCTCATATACAACTATACGTGTTAAACTATGTTTCAATTAATAATATTTTTTAATAGTAAAAATTCGCAAACAATTATTAATCTACAGTAGTTGTTGTACTACATTTTTTTAACGCTAACCGCAGCGTTCACGGAGTAATCAAACAATTGTTGAACGATTAATTTAATTACAATGAATGCAACCTCAGCCTGGCTACTAACCGCTAATGCTAGATTAAACGACCCAGAACTTATAGCCGTATATGAGCAGCAGGTCAAGGCGTATTTCCTAAAGGTATATCTGACCGGTGACAGCTGCTGGTTGGTTGCAAGCTGGCCAAAGGGCAGCCGAATCGCTTTTAGGTTGGCTTATTCACCAAATGATGAACTGCAATTGAAAAAGGTGACGGAGCAAAATGACCAGGTGATATTTAAAATCAGCTGCCGCCTGGGAGATTACCAAGCCACGCTTAACCTGCCCGATGCGGAAAATCTTGTATTCCGGCTGACCACCGTGCTAAAAACCGCTGCACCTTTATTATTTCCTTACTGGCCGCGGGATATTGTAGTACTGGGTGCAAAAGGCAGCGATACACTGGCGGACGGCGAAATCAAGGTTACGCAGATTGGCACACGTTCGGGCCAACTTTATTTTAATCTTACCCGTCCAAAAGCGGGTTCCGTATTTTATTTGCAAAACCTGACGGCGCTAGGAGATTATAATCAAGTTACCGAAACTTCGGCCGGCGACACGGTAGGCGGTGAATGGCCGGAAATTGGTTTTGCCTTACCACCAACCTTGAAAAATAGGCCGTTGGAAGCCGGTCAAAATTATACTTTAAGTGATGCTTTTGTTGCTTTAACTGATGAGTTTCCGGCCGATGAAGCTGCAATGGCCCGCCAATATTTGGATATGCTGGCCGCGATCTATCTTAAACTACCGTTGCCGGAAACCAACTATAAACATTGGCCGGAAGTGCTGGTCAAGGGCTTAAAGGATCTGCAGGAGAGCCCCGGTTGCTGGTCCCAAGTCGATGGCAACCATTATTTTAACGCCTATGTTTCCGATTACAAAACCCCGCCAGAGGTCATGGTGCAGCTGGCCGTACTCCTGCCTTTACTGGATTACGTCGAGTGGAATAATGTCCAGCTGGAGGTTATGAAAATCATAAAAAAAGGTTTGCCGGCATTTTATAATGATGAGCTCAAAACCATGATGCGGTGGCACCCGAAAGTCGCCGATACCATGGAGGGTGAGGAAGAACACAAAAAGCCGCTCGTTATGGATTCTTGGTATCTGCAGCATCCCATGCTGAATTTGTCCCGTTTAGCCTTGCAAGGCGACAAGGAAGCTAAAAAACTTTTCCTGGATTCGCTGGAATTTGTTATCAAGGTTGCCCGCAAGTTCAATTATAACTGGCCGGTGTTTTATAAGATGGACACGCTGGAAGTTATCAAAGCCGAAACACAGCCGGGCAAAGGTGGTGAAAAAGATGTACCAGGGCTGTATGCACATGTATTATTGCAGGCCTGGGAACTGACGGGTGAAAAGCGTTACCTCGCAGAAGCTGAGAAAGCTGCCCAAAAATTAAGAGGTCTGGGCTTTGATCTTTTTTACCAGGCTAATAATACCGCTTTTTCGGCCGGCGCGTTACTGCGCCTTTATAAAGTGACCAAAAAAGAAGTGTATAAAGAACTGAGTTATTTGTGCCTGGCAAACGTATTTAAAAACGTCAGGCTGTGGGATTGTAATTATGGCTACGGCAAAAACTTTCCTTCCTTCTTTGCGCTTTTCCCTTTAAACGATGCTCCCTATACTGCCGCCTATGAAGAAGAAGAAGTTTTTTGCGCTTTTCACGAATATCTAAAACACGCTGAAGGTCAGGAAATATTACCTTCCCTCAGATTGCTGTTGGCGGAATATATCCGATATCTTTTTGACCGTGCGGTTTATTATTACCCGCCGATGCTACCCAAAGAAATGCTTTCTGAAGAAGTTAAAACGGGTGAGGTGGACGCCTACCTGTGGATTGCCCTGGAGGATATGCAAGATGGCTGGGAAAAATCCGGCCAGGTGGGCCAGGAAGTATATGGTGCCGGCAATGCTTTCGGTATTTTACCACGACACTATATGCAGGTCGAAGGGCAACCGTTCATCATTTGTACGGATTACCCGACTTACGGATTTTCGCCGAAAAAACACCGGCCGGCTAACTTCCGGCTGGCAGGTGATGGCCGTTTGAGCAGCCGGATGGTGATCGCTAAAACGGATAAAGGAAAAATGCCGGAGTTTGAAGTTACCCTTAAAGGGCAAAAGGATATTTTAAAAGGAAAAAAAACTAAAGCCGGCCACCTGGAATATATTATTCCAGGTGATAGCCAGGTACATATAGACTGGAAAAACAACTGATATGAAGCCATTATATTTTAAACTGGAAAGCGGCTTAAAGTTTATGGTTATCCCGGATACGCAGGCACACCTGGACGGCCATACGATTATCACGCACCTATAGTGTTTTTCGTGATAATGGCCTGGGGAACCCTGTGGCCCGCAGTAAGGAGAGCACGCCTCACCTGGAAAAAATAGAAGACCCTGATTATTTTGGTTTTATCACATTTGAAAAGCCCGGATCAATCTTTTATTATACCTCGGACGGCCAGCAAGAGCTGACTTCAGGGCAAGCCAGTGAGCGGATTGAACACTTAAGCCATGTCCGTGATAACCCGGCCTTATAGAATACTAAAGATTAGCAATTATGGAAACATTAAAACTATTTTTTGGCGAAGGTAAAGACCTGAATGCGCTACAGATGAGCGACCGGGGCGTAGTAATGTTCCTCATCGCCCTGCTGTTAATACGGATTTCCGGCCGGCGTTCTTTTGGGGTCAGAACCCCACTGGATAATATCATCACCATATCATTGGGCGCCGTGATGAGTCGGGCAATTGTTGGCGCATCGGACTTTGTGCCGGTCGTGGTTTGCTGTTTCGTAATAGTTTTACTGCACCGCCTGTTTGGCTGGCTTATTGCCCACAGTAAGGCTTTCGGAAGGTTCATCGAAGGAGATAAAATGGTGCTTTTTGAAAAAGGACACTTCAACCACGAGCATATGGAAGATGCGCTGGTATGCGAAGAGGATATCATGCAGGGGGTACGCAAATCAGCTATGACGGAGGAAATGGATCAAATCGATAAAGTTTATATGGAGCGCAACGGCGAAATCAGTTCGATCAAGAAATGAGATTTTTTGGAATGCAAATTGTATTAACCACTGCGATTGATTACGCAGTCATAGATCATATCAAAAACCATTAAAAAATTTACATTATGCCTACAAAAACAAAGAAAAAAGCGACGGCAGCAGCTGCAAGCCGCTCTGAAGAAGCCGTAAGCGCTTTAAAAGAATTATTCGTTGATGAGTTAAAAGATATTTATTGGGCTGAAAAGCACTTAGCTACCGCCTTACCAAAATTGATCAAAGGAGCAACATCGGAAGACCTGAAGCAAACGATCACCACCCACCTGGAAGAAACCAAAAACCAGATCACCCGTTTGGAAAGCGTGTTTGCCTCAGTGGGCGAAAAAGCGGCGGCCAAAAAATGCCTGGCCATGGAAGGTTTATTAGCTGAGGCGACCGAATTGTTATCAGATACGGATAAAGGAACTGAAGTACGCGACGTAGCCATTATTTCGGCCGCTCAGAAAGTTGAGCATTACGAGATCGCCTCTTATGGTACCCTGCGCACTTTAGCAGGCACTTTAGGTTACAGCGAAGCGCAAAGCTTGCTGGATGAAACCCTGGCAGAAGAAAAAAATGCGGATTCTCTGCTGACGCAGGTAGCAGAGAATTATGTTAATGAAGCCGCTGCTGCGGAGGTTGAATAATTAATCATTGTGATGGAGGGCTGCCGTATGGCGGCCCTTTTTTATTTGTGACTATGATAGACTGGCATATCGGTTGTTCGGGTTTTCATTATACACACTGGAAAAATACTTTTTATCCGGAAGGCTTGGCGCAGCGCCGCTGGTTCGAATATTACGCCAGCCATTTTAAAACGCTGGAACTGAATGTAACCTTTTACAGGTTTCCGAAACTTTCTTTCCTGCAAAATTGGTATGATATATCGCCCGATGATTTTCAGTTTTCCGTCAAAGCACCGCGTGCCATCACCCATTTTAAACAGTTCCATGGCACGGTCGATATGCTGAGCGATTTTTACGGCACCCTCAAGGCGGGTTTACAGGAAAAGCTCGGACCGGTTTTGTTCCAGTTACCGCCCCGCCTGGCATACCAGGAAGAAAGGCTGGAGCGTATCCTTTCCCAACTGGATTTTAACTACAAGAATGTATTGGAATTCCGGCATGCCAGCTGGTGGAACCCGCTTGTCTATGAACGGCTGGCCGAAGCAGGTGTTACCTTTTGCGGAATGAGTCACCCGGAACTGCCTGCGCAACTGGTAGCCAATACGGATACTGTCTATTACCGATTTCACGGCGTACCTAACCTATATAGTTCTGCGTATGGTGAAGAGGCGCTTAAAAAATTTCTTGTGGAGGCGAGGTCTGCTGATATTAAGGAGGCTTGGTGCTATTTCAACAATGATGCAGCGGTTGCCGCGATTCCCGACGCGCAGACGCTTATACGTTTCACTGGTAGTGAATAACCTGAATAAGAACTTTACTGGTAGGAAGCTACCAGCAGGGTGAACCAAAATACACAACCCTGCCCAAGTTCTGACGAAACGCCAATGTCGCCGCCATGTTGCTTCACAATTTCTGCAGCGATATACAGACCAAGTCCGAGTCCTCTGAATACCTTTTGGATCGAGCCGGTAATAGCGCCCGAAAATCAGTGGCACTTTATCTGCAGGAATGCCCGTCCCTTCGTCAATGATGCATAATTTAATATAACCTGAAACAGTCTCTGTTCGTAGCGTAATTGGCGAACCGGGCGCGTATTTCAGAGCGTTCTGTATCAGGTTGATCAATACCCGCTCCACCTTTTTCCCGGTCGGCGCTTAATTTGATATTATTGTCGCCTTCAATGATTAATTATCAGCACTTGTTCCAGTTCCGCGGCAGCGATCTGGTTTTTCAATTTTGCTAAGTTCTCCATTGTTTTTTGTTTTTATTGGTGAATAAATCTATTATCCCAATTTATTCATATCAACAAAGGATAACTGAACATTATCAAGAATCGACTTATTACCACCTTATCCTAATTATTCATTTAGAATAGATTGCATCAATCGCTACTACAAACCCACAAATATAGTTTGCATATATCGAACCTGTGTTAATCCCTTTATCGTTTTAAAGATCTTTATAAAATGGCTGGAGGTTGAATAAACAACTTCGTACTCGACCTCCTTCACATCCAGATCAGAATGACGTAGTAAGCGCCTGGCTTCCAGCGTTGCATGCTCCTATACCGTCTCTGTTGCCAAGCGGCCGGTGATCTGTTTAATGGTATCGCTGAGGTGCACAGTAGTGATATTTAACCAGATGCCTTTTCTACCCTCCCAAATGGTACTTTCCATATTATACTGGAATACCACATCATGTTCAACTATAGCGCTAAAATCATTGGTCAAAAAACCGATGATTCATCTTTATTTTTCCTTTAAAAACGTCATCTCGAAACTCGTTCCCTTTTTCGGCTCACTCTGAATCGAGATGGTGCCGTGCAGCGCGTCCATATGACTTTTAACCAGAAACAGGCCCAGACCTTTCCCTTTTCTCTCGTTGTTGAATCGTTTATAGGGTCTGAAAAGGTCATCCTGATGCCGCCTCAAGTCGATGCCTATCCCATTATCTGTCAACTGAACAACAAGTGATTCCGGCGAATCCTCCACTAAAATAGTAACTGTGGGCGGCTGCGTGGACCTGTATTTGATAGCATTGTTGATTAAGTTGTAAAAGACACTGTAAAGGTATGCTTTATGGGAATGCAGGAGATAGTTACCTTCCGGCACATGGATGACGGCTTGCGTTTCCAAAATAGACTGGTTCAAGTCGGCCTTCACCTTATGGATGATTTCCAGTACATCGATAGGTTCTTTAGTAATCTCCATACTTCCATCTGTTACGGAGAGGATGGTACTTAGGTCCCTTATCACCTCATCCAGGCTACTTCCGGAAGCTTTCATACCGGCGATACAAAAGTCAAGGGTTTCCGGGCAGTCACGTTCGGCTTCCATAAGATCAGCTATGCCGATGATATTGGCTACTGGTAAGCGCAAATTGTGAGAAACGACGTAGCCGAACTGATGCAGTTCCCGGTTCCGTTTATAGAGGTCTTCCGCAAATTGCTTCAACTCGGCAAGCGATTTCTTGCGCTCTGAAATATCGTGCATCGCTCCAACCATTCTAATGGCCTTTCCGGACGCATCTCGAATAACAAAACCGCGGTCAACCACCTCAGCGAAACTGCCGTCGGCTCTTTGGTACCGGTATTCCTTTTTCCAATTAGTTTCGCCGCGATCGATGACGTGGTAAACGCTGCTGACGACAGCCTGTGCATCCTCAGGATGCACGTGTTCCGTCCATGATCTGATGTCATCGGTTATTTCTTTGAGGTTATAGCCGAATACCGAAGTAAAGCCTTCTCCCCAATATAAAGTATTCTTTTCCAGGTTCCAGTCCCAAACGGCATCGGATGTGGCTTTAGTCACATATTCATAGCGTATGTTGCCTTCTTCCAAAGACCGTTGCAAGGCTTCCGACTGTTTTTTTCCGCTGCCGTCTCGGGCAATACAATACATAATCCGATCTTCAGCGTCCCAGTTCGATGACCACAACACTGGTTTGACATTCCCGTCTTTGCCGACATATCGGTTCTCGAAGCTTTGCACCATGCGGCCAGCCATGATCGCTTCGGTATAGTTGCGGGTGATACCGCAGTCCTCCGGATAAACGAATTCCCAATAAAATCTACCTTTCAATTCTTCCGGCACATAACCCAAAACCGGACCCGAAGCTGCACTTACTTTGACAAAGCGCCCTTCTTCATCCATCGTACAGATCAAATCGAGAGAGAAGGCCATAATTTTTTCCAGTTCCGATTTATTTCTTTCCACGTCTGTTGGTTTTACCACTTATACGAATAAGCCATCGATCTTGTTCAACTTAAAATCAAGGCTTGCTTTCAGTCACGGGTCGGTAGGCCAGCTTATTGAATTTTAGAATTATATATTCGAATGATTGCCACCGGTAATCTATAATTATTACCCTGCATGAAGTCTTAAAGGCAGCGCCCTTCAGGTCGGCCTGGCAATATCAATCCTATTTCAGCCCCGGACACCCATTGTTCGATTTCGTTACATTTGCCCTGACTGTATTTAGTTTAAATTACTCTTGCTCAGGTTTTTATTATTTTGGAATATACCTTGACGCGAAAAAAAGAAATGAACGGACACCAGTTGTATATGAATTTCGACAACATGCTGCTGCTCGGCCTGATTTTTATCGGGCTGGCTTTTGCAGCGTTATTATGGCTGATTAAGGGACCCGAGACGAAAGCCAACAGGTTTCTGGGGTTGGCACTTGTTGTTGTAAGCTTTTGGTTGATCCGGGTCATGGGCGGGCAGCCATGGCCGCTCAAACTTTCATTTGCAATCGGACCGCTGCTCTACTTTTATGTGCGTCAGCTAACCCAGCCGGATCAACAGAACCGCTACCAAGATCTGCTCCATTTTGTTCCTGCGCTGACGGAACTGTCCTTGCAACTTGCCGGTCGGGACCTGAGCCCGGGTTTTACCTTTTGTTCTGCCGGCTTTTATTTATATCTGTCACGCCGTGCCGTGACCAGGTTTTATAATGTCCAGCAATTTCAGGAAGGTGACCGCTACCGTAACCGCTTGAAAAGCGTTCATATTTCCATGCGCTTGTTAGGAATTGCTGTGCTATTGGCGGTAGGTTACGGCATGGTCAACCTGTTTTTTTACCGGTTAAACTTAACTTGTACGCCTTGCTACCTATTGCCAGCAGCGTTGCTAATCCGCATGGCAGCATTGGCAATCATTAAGCCGGTGACCCGGCCGGTAGCGACGGTCGTACCAGTTACCCAGCGCCGGTCGGAACTGAAGCGTGAGGCAACCTGGTTAAAAAAGACGATACAAAGCGGTCACTATCACCGGAACCCGGAACTGACACTGAACAGTCTTGCCGAAAAGTTGCTGCTGACAACGCATGAACTTTCCCGGCTGATCAATCAGGGGTTAAAAAAAAGTTTTAACGATTTTATCAATGAACGCCGTATAGCGGAAGTTATCGAAAAAATGCAGGACCCGGCTTTTGACGGGTTTACACTGGAGGGGATCGCTTATGATTCCGGTTTCAACTCGCCCAGCACTTTTCACCGCGCATTCAAGCTGGTGACCGGTAAAACGCCCGCCGCTTATAAAAAACAACTGTCATCTTATAACTTGACATATGGTTCCCCGCCGGCAGCGGTAATTTCGGACCAGGTAAACCGCAATCATATGTTTAAAAATTATTTGAAAATCGCCTGGCGGAATACGATCAGGAACAAAGTCTCTTCTTTCATCAATATCAGCGGGCTTGCCGTAGGAATGGCTGTCGCCATGATGATCGGTTTATGGATCTGGGACGAGGTATCGTTCAATAAGTACAACAGGTCTTATGACCGCATTGTGCAGGTAGTGGCTAATAAGCATGTCGGCGGCGGCATCGCAACGCAGGCCTCGCAGCCTTTTCCGCTTGCTGCAGCATTGCGGGGTCAATATGGTAGCGACTTTGAAGCTGTTTCCGCCGCCGTGATCTACGAGCAGAACATCAATTATAATAATCATGCCTTTTCCCGGACAGGTTGTTTTGCCGAACCTGCTATGACCGATATCATAACGTTGCATATGTTGAAGGGATCGAAAACATCTTTCAGGCAACCGGGAACCATACTGATCAATGAATCATTTGCTCGGGCTCTGTTTGGAAATGCCGATCCCATCAATAAAATGATCAAGATTAGCGATGCTTACCTGGTACAGGTTGCCGGTGTGTATCAGGACCTGCCCCAAAACACACAGTTCGGCAATGTGGATTTTATTGCGCCTATCCGCCTTCTGTTTAATAACACCGAAGACATGGGTAACTGGAATAACAGTTCTTTCCAGGTTTTCGCCTTGCTGAATGAGAGCAGTCAACCGGCCCAGGTAGCCCGCAAAATACAGAACATCCTGTATGAACGGCGGAAAGATCCGACCAAACCCGCGATGGTTTTATTTCCGATGCGCCAATGGCACCTCTACGAGTTTAAGGACGGCGTTGCCGTGGCAGGCCGCCTACAGTTTGTGTGGCTTTTTGGTATTATTGGCTTATTCGTACTGCTGCTGGCCTGTATTAACTTTATGAACCTGAGCACGGCACGAAGTGAAAAACGTGCAAAGGAGGTGGGCATACGTAAAGCCATCGGCTCCTTGCGCGGTCAGTTGGTAGCGCAGTTCCTAAGCGAATCATTTTTGATCGTTGTTTTATCTTTTCTGATCGCTGTTCTGGTAGCCTGGCTAAGCCTACCTTTATTTAACGATATTTCGGGCAAGCAGCTGCACCTGATCTGGACTAACCCGCTGGTATGGCTGACCTGCTTTTGTTTTTGCCTTTTCACAGGGCTTATCGCAGGCAGTTACCCAGCGCTTTACCTGTCATCTTTTAACGCCGTAAAAGTATTAAAGGGCACTTTCAAAGCGGGGCCCGCCGCCGCCCTGCCGCGCAAAGTATTGGTGGTTATCCAGTTTGCTGTTTCCGTCACCATTATTATCGGTACCATCGTTGTTTTCAAACAAATTGAATTCGCCAAAGACAGGCCGGTCGGTTATGACCGGGACAACCTGATATCCATCCCTTATAACGGGATCAAGGAGTACAGCGCTCTTCGCCAGGAACTGCTGAACACCGGCGCAGTGTCCGGCGTATCGCCGTCTGGAAACCCGACGACCGCAACATGGTCGTCGGCAGACAACCTGAGTTGGAGGGGCAAAGATCCTAACCGGCAGGAAGTATTCGGCACGGTGCTGGTCGATCCCGACTTTGGCAGCGTGGTAGGATGGAAAATGAAGGAAGGCCGGGATTTTTCCAGGCAGTTCCTGAGTGATTCGTCGGGCTTTATATTTAACGAAGCTGCCATCAGGCAGATGGGATTGAAAGAACCGGTGGGCGAAATCATCAAATGGCACGGTAAAGAATGGAACGTACTGGGTGTAGTGAAAGACATGGTGATGAACTCACCTTTCGACCCGGTAACCCCGGTCGTATTTCTGATGGATGACCGGGAGCGGTCATTCAATGTGATCAATTTGAAGCTTAAGGCGGGGCTACCTGTAGCGAATGCATTAGCCAGTATCGAAGCGGTCTTTAAAAAATTTGCACCGGAAGCGCCTTTTACTTATAAGTTCGTGGATAGCGAATATGCGCAAAAATTCCTGGCAGAAGAACGCACCGGAAAGCTGGCCTCTGTCTTCGCGGTGCTCGCCATCTTCATCTCCTGCCTTGGATTATTTGGTGTGGCCTCGTTTGTAGCAGAACAGCGCATTAAAGAGATCGGTATCCGCAAGGTACTGGGGGCATCGGTGATGAGCATCTGGGGCTCGTTGTCCAGAGAGTTTGTCCTGCTGGTGGGAATCGCCTTGCTCATCGCCGTTCCGTTGTCCTGGTATTTCATGCATCAGTGGCTGCAGCATTATACATATCGCACCGGATTGTCCTGGTGGATTTTTGCAATGACCGGAGCAGGTGCGTTAACAATCACTTTGCTCACGGTCAGTTACCACAGCATCAAAGCCGCATTGACCAACCCCGTAAAAAGCCTTCGGTCGGAATGATGTTATTATAAGAACTTGAATCCATGAGATGGGGTTCGGGATTTAGTTGACCCATATAGGGTGCGTTCCGGGGTGAGATACGGAACGCATTATTTGTGTATAGCAGGACGGGTCATATCAGTCCTTTTACGAACGGAATGTTGTTCGATAATGAAATCCAAACGCATCGTATAGGCGTATCTCCAAACTTAGCAGTAAAAAAGAATAACTATAACCAATAGATGACTTAGAGTTAACGTCTTGCATGACAATAAATTATAACCTTAAAGCTGACTACCTTTCATTTGCCGGATGATATATCAGCGTTATTACTCGCTCCTCAGGCTTTTAACCGGATTAGCTATTGCTGCTTTTATGGACTGGAAGCTAACGGTTATAAATGCGATAACAAGGGCTACCCCCGATGCCAGCAAAACTACCCACCACTGGATATCGATACGATAGGCAAAGTTCTGTAACCAGGTATTCATTGCCAGCCATGCGAGCGGAGAAGCGATCAGGATAGCCAGCAACACCAATCGGACAAAATCTATAGACAGCATACGTACAATACCGGGCACAGTCGCCCCTAATACTTTACGTATACCGATCTCCTTATTTCGCTGTTCGGCGGCATAGGCGGCAAGTCCAAACAGGCCCAGGCAGGCAATAAGTATTGCAAGGGTGCTAAAGGAAAGGAATAACTGTGCTATTCGCTGCTCTGAGCGGTAGGTGGCGTCAAAGTCCTGGTCCATAAATGAATAGTTAAATTCCTGGTTCGGAGAAAAGGCCTTCCACTTATCTTTAACCGTATTCATAAGGCTGGGTAAGTTTGCTGTCCGCACCTTTATGCTAAGCGTCCCCCGGCTATCGCCGTAAATGAGCGCCAGCGGTTTTATCTCTTCTCTCAATGAACTGTAATTAAAATCTTTTACCACGCCAATGATGTGGAATTTTTCTATGCCTATGCTATTACGGTAGATCGGTTTGTTTAACGGATCTTTAAAACCAAACTGCTTAACAAAGGCTTCATTAACGATCAAAGCGGTGCTATCGGTTGACATCTCCCGCGAGAAGTTTCTGCCGGATAATAATTTGATCTGCATCGTGCTTAAATAATTTTCATCGACAGGCCAAAACTGGGAAAGTACATCCTGTTTGATATCGATCGGCAATTGGGGGAATAAGCCCGTCATATTACGGTCCTCGCCTGTTGGCACGTACGAAGACAGAGTTGCATTTTCGACGCCCTGCAATCGCTTCAGTTCATTCCTAAACACCAGGGCCTGGTTACCGAGCACCTGTACATTTTTGATGGTGAGTACCTCATTACGGTCAAAACCCAGGCTTTTGTTGTGAATAAAATTCAATTGGTTGTAGATGACAACGGTGCCTATAATCAGAAATACAGAGATGGAAAATTGGAAAACAACAAGGAAGCCACGCAAAAAGCTTCCCTTGAACCCGGTTGATAATTTACCTTTCAGCACTTCGATAGGCCTGAACGCCGACAGGACGAACGCCGGATAGAATCCTGCCAGCGATCCAACGATAATAACGGTTACCAGTAAAGCCGGTACCAGCCATAATAAAGACCCGAAACTGAAAGAAAGATGTTTTGCGGCAACATCATTAAAAAAGGGCATGGCCAGCCAGGCGATGATGATAGCGATAACTCCCGCTATCAAGGTCATGAGCATAGATTCGGTCAGAAATTGAGCGATCAGCGATTTCCTTGCCGAACCCAGTACTTTTCGTACGCCAACCTCTTTGGCACGCCCGGAAGAGCGTGCGGTAGAAAGGTTCATAAAATTCACACAAGCAATCAGGAGTATAAATATTGCTATAAGCGAGAAGGTGTATACATATTGGATATTACCACCTGTGGATAGCTCATCCCGGCTATGCGAATAAAGGTGTATTTTTAAAATCGGGGTAAGTTCATAGTTAAAATAATTCCCGCCCTGGGCAAAAGAAGGCGGGAGGTGTTTGAGGAACTCCGTCCGCATCCCGGCTTCGAGCTTTTTGATATTAGCCTGCGCCTTAAGCAAAATGTAGTTATGCACGCCGCTGTAACCCCAACCGGCCTCCTGGTATTCGGGTATGGAACTATAAGATAACAGAAAGTCAAAATTAAAATGTGAACGCGCAGGAATGTCCTTGATAACGCCGGTAACTTTATAAATGCTTGTATCGTTAAGGGTCAATGTTTTGCCAAGCGCATGCACATCATTAAAATACTTTTTCGCCATGCTCTCAGTAATAACAGCTGAATGCGGCGCTGTTAAAGATGTAGCCGGGTCGCCCTCCATCATCGGCAGGGTAAAGACGCTAAATAAGCTTGATTCTGAAAAAGCGACATGCTGTTCTTCGATATTAGCATTGCCCTTTTTAAAATTAAACTTCCGGGAAGTCTTAAAAAGGGTCTCTTTAGGAATGATCCTTGTATATTTTTCAATCTCGGGATAATCAGCGAATACCTCCGTCAGGAGTTTTTCTGAACCTGCATAAGAGGCTTCATTGCCATTTAACTTCACATTATCCGTTACCCGGTAGATCCTGTCGGCATTTAGATTGTACTGGTCGTAACTTATTTCGTCGGCTACGTATAAAACGATCAGCAGGAAGGTCGCCAAACCTGCTGATAAGCCTAAAATGTTGATGGTGGTAAAGCCAAAGCTTTTTTTAAGGCTGCGGCGAGCCATTTTAATGTAATTCCTGATCATCGCGATTGAGTAGTTAAAGGTGTAACGAAACGGGATCGTTTTCTTTAACGAAATTACCTTTGCGAGTGGAGACGCAGGGCCCAACTTATAAAATGGGCGCTCTTTTTTTATGGTATCTTTATAGACAGCCGCACTTGTACCTGTTATTTGTTTAAAGGTGCGGTTAAATGTTGTCTTGGAATTAAAGCCTGAGCTGTAGGCAACCGCCAGGAGCGTCAGCCGGTCATAAGCTTTATCCTGCATTTTTCGTATTACATCACGGACGCGGTATTCGTTTACAAAATCATTAAAGTTTTTTTTAAGCGCCACATTGATGATCCGGGACAATTCGTGCGGATGAATGGCCAACTTAACGGCAAGCGTGTTTAAACTGAGTTCAGGATCTTCATAATACCGGTGAGTTTGCATTGTCTTTTTTAACCACGCGCTTCGCTGCCTGAGCTCGGCAGGCACTATTGATGAGGCATCCGGTACTGATGGAACGGGTATTGGCGGTTGGCTGTGTAAAAAGCCGGTAACCCCCACCCAAATAACGGCTCCAGTGCATATCAGGTATAGAGGATAATAGGCAGTGATGGGCAAACCGTAATTATAAATAATAAAATCTGCCAAGGTAAACGGCATCCATAGCAGCCAGGTAAGCCCGAGCCAGACCAGTATACGTTTTAGCCAACCCAGTTCCTGTCTGCTTCGGTCCCCTCCCTGGAA
Source organism: Mucilaginibacter ginsenosidivorax (assembly GCF_007971525.1). Taxonomy (NCBI): domain Bacteria; kingdom Pseudomonadati; phylum Bacteroidota; class Sphingobacteriia; order Sphingobacteriales; family Sphingobacteriaceae; genus Mucilaginibacter; species Mucilaginibacter ginsenosidivorax. The sequence continues at coordinate 375,464 of NZ_CP042437.1, read as the reverse complement.
TTGTTTTTCCTTGTAAAAATTATTGATGGACCTGTGCGCACGGTATAGATAGTAGATCACCGAAATGGAAGTGAATGCCGGGATCATTACTTTAAAGCTTACTTTATCTTTCTGCCCAAAGCCGGCGAGACATAGCATAATTATCAAAGGGCAGAAATGAAAGAGCTGGTTAGCGGCTAGTTTTCGGTCCGGAGAGCTAAACCGTTGTACATATAAAAATAAGAACGGTCCTAATACCGTCAAAATCGACAAAGCCATCCGATCCACAAGGGAAAATCCGCTTATTAAGCCGAGGTGTACGCTGACCAAATTTAACGGCCATACCACTACCGATAAAACAGCCATTGCCAGCAACCTGTTGGCCGATCGATTAAGCCGTTCTGTAAACCACAACAAACAGCAAAAAGTTAGGCCGATAAAAGCTGTTACCAAAAAGACTAGGTCAGAAAAGCTGATGTAAAATTTATAACTATCCACAGAAACATTACCTCAATTGTTAGTCCACATTGTCAATTGACTGATAAACAAAAAGTAACGATAAAAATTCATAAATAATGTAACAAAACCGGACGCCTGATGTGCGGTTATGATCGTATTTTGACCCGTCTTGAATTAACGATAGGATGACAGATTTGAGCATGCAGTATAATGAAAAATTATCGCGTAAACTACCGCAAAATGCGTCGCACAACCTCATGAAAATTATATTGGTTGTGAATATTTATAAATAACATAAGTTGACTTTACACTTTTTATACAAGTAGATTTTACATTATTGGCACCATACGTGGATATTCCGGCGCGTTTGAACATGCTATTCCGTGCCCATTTGACTAATGAGTTGTATTGATGAAATCAAATTTCAAATACCTGACTCAGGTAGAAAGCATGGTCAAAGTGTAACGGAACTTCATGAACTATTTACCGGAATACATTGTCAATGGCTACAGAATATGCAGCCTTATCGTGAAACAAGCGGTAATTCGTGTTATTGATCATATATTTGACGCTGTGTTTTTTTGATCCGGCCAAATGGAAAATCCGCGTTTGCCATTTCGATCAGGTGCTGGCCATGGGCAGACAGGTATTTGACCGCTGAGGGGCCCAGGCCTTCAGCGGCTCCCAATATCAACCAGGTCTTTTGTTGTTTCATAGGCAAAGGTCGGATACCTGGCCGAAACCGTTGATAGTCAAAACAAAGAAGGACATATGAATTTCAAAGGAGCCGTTTAGTTTTGCAAGCATACGAAATCCGGATGGGTTTCTTTGAGCCAGCGCATTAGGATTTCCAAACGGCCATTAATGCCATTGATGTTGTAGGTCGCAATCTTCATTATTAAAGCAATTCCGCCGGAATAAAGTTTATATTTTCCTCGTCCTTTCTACTTGCTCAAATGCTTCCTAACAGCGGCAACAGAAGTGCCCCCCGCTTTAACCGCTGCTTTTAATTCTTCCTTGCTTACACCCAACTCTTTTGTCCAATATTCAACTTCGTAATCCTCATTCACATTAATGAATTTACTATCGGGGCTCCCGGTTTTACTTTTATCCTCCATGTTCTTAATTGTTTAATAGCTATACGTATAAAACGCAAACTGATGCCTTTAGTTTAATAACAATGATCATCGGCTATCAGTTCGTTTACTGCTAAACCATGCATTTTATCTATTGGCGTTAGTAGCAATTCCCTTCCAATTTCAGTTCAATGGCATCCCCTTCGGGCCGGGCTTTCCGCTGTATCTGCTCCGCAGGATGCCGCTTCCAATCCCATGATGCGAAAAGTGGATGGTGTTTCTTTTTTGGGAGTCGCCAGGTATTTATTGGTTTGCCGCCTTAGTTCATTTTCTTTCCCGGTAAAGGTTCTTTATCGCCTGCGGCTCCAATGGCAATTTTTTATTAAATCATATTTTTTTTCAGTCGAAACGGGTAAAAAGCGCAGCTAAAATCAAGCCCGGATGTGTCGTTGGGTTTGCAAAAGACTTCGGCATAATTCGGTCACGCGTTCCGCGTTCCCTCAGCCTTCGGCACTTATTCCGATTCCTTTTGCCCGCCGCCGGGCTTTAAGATTTGCTTTCTTTTTTCCCTTTTTCTTTTGAAAAAAATCATCCCAAAAGTCACGGCGAGAAAAGGAAATCAAAACAAAATAATTATTCATTTAAAATCTTAAAAGTATGCTATTCACAGGAAGACTAACCGCAAACGCAGAAGTAAAAGCGGTAAAAGGGAACAAACAGGTAATTAATTTTACTGTAGCCATTAACCAAAAATGGAAAAACAAGGACGGCGAAAAAAAGGAGAAAACCGCATTCGTTGATTGCGCTTACTGGCGCAACTCCGGCATTGCCGAATACCTCGTCAAAGGCGCAGTAGTTGAAATTTCAGGGTGGATGGAAGCGCAGGGCTATGAGAGTAAAAAAGACGGCATCCGTGCAAGGCTCATTTGCACCTGCGACACCATCAAGCTGTTTTCATTGGTTACCAAAACAACCGACCCGGCCGACAGCAAAGAAAAAAAGCCGGTAACCGAAGGCGCAGATAAGGACGACGACGACCTGCCATTCTAAGCAAATCCATCATTGACAAATTTCTAAACATTAAGAATTAAACATCATGGCACACAATATCAATTTCAACGAGCAAACAGGACAGTACAGTTTTTTCAGCGTAAAGCAAAAGGCATGGCACGGCTTAGGGCAAATTGTACAGGATTACCCCACCAGTAAAGAGGCATTGCAATTCGCAGGGCTTGACTATGAGGTGATCAAATCACCGCTCTTTACTCAAAACAGGGCAATGACCGTAGGCAATGAGGGCAAGTTAATTGCAGGACTGGACATTGCCGTCCCTAACTACTATGCCACCATGCGCACCGATAACAATACCGTTTTAGGTGTAGTTGGCAGGGATTACAGCATTGTACAGAACCGGGACGCATTCAGCTTCTTTGATGCCATTGTCGGCGGGGATGGGATGCAATAAGAGACCGCAGGGGCTTTAGGCAATGGCGAACGCATATTTATCACCGCCAAACTCCCCGGCTATATCAAAGTAGGCAAGGACGATTATATTGAAAAATACCTTTTCCTGGCCACCTCGCACGATGGTTCGGGCAGTATCACCGCAGCATTTACCCCCGTTAGAATTGTTTGCCAAAATACCCTAAGTGCTGCACTCCGTAACAGCTCCAATACGATTAAGATACGCCATACCGCAAGCGCAGAGGACAGGCTAAAGGAAGCCCACAAGGTCATGGGTATCTCTAACAAAATGGCCGATGAACTGGACGGCATCTTTAACCAATGGACAAAAGTGCGCATTACCGATAAGGACGTCATGAAGCTTATCCAACAGGCTATGGCACCGAGCAAGGAAGTGCTAAAAAGCCTGAAAACAGGGGAGGAGCTATCCACTGTTTTTAAGAACATCTGCGATAACGCCTTTATATACGCAATGGCAAGCCCGACCCAACAGACCGAAACCACCAAAGGCACTTTGTTCGGGGCGTTCAATGCCATCACAGGTTACTTTCAAAATGTCAAGGAATACAAGGACGATGAAGCCAAAGTAAAATCCATTATAGGCGGTACGGTGCAACTGCGCACACAGGTGGCGTTTGACTTATGCCTCGGTTATGCCCAAAGCGGTTCAGAAATTTTAACCCTTAACTGATAATCAATAGGCGGGGCAATCCCCCTCATTTTAAAACATTAGAAAGCAAAATTATGGGACGATACATGACCGTAGTACTCAAAGAAACCCACCGCAACGATGATTTTATAACAGCACTGAACGCACAGCTAACCAATATTTATGGCGCGAATACAGGCAATAAGTTTAACTCATGGCAATACCTGCAGGAGGAAGCAGACTACATCAATCACGACCCCGAAGGCAAAAAACAACTGCCTGATTGGGAACGGCCGATTACCAAAGAAGCCCTTCACAGGAATTTCTTTTGGTTGCGCATGGGTGAATTTTCCTTTAAACTGTCGGGGGGCGGGACGGCGGACGAGGCACGGGATGCGGTTGCCGTTTGCAAATGGCTCATGCAGACCAAATGCAAATTTATAGACAAACTCTGTTCGGAAAACTATACCGCAAAAACAGTAAAGGAATACCTGAACTACCTATTTGAGGAAGACGGGTACAACCTGACAGAACTATGGAAAATGCCGGACGGCAGTACAAAATTTACCAACCTTAAACAACGGAACGATGAAAACGCTAACACTCAAACTGTACAGCTTTAACGAACTGGACAGGGAAACCAAAGGAAAGGCACTAACGACCTATCGGGATTTGAATGTCAATTTTGATTGGTGGGACGATGAATTTGAGGATTTTATAGAACTGTGCTCTTATATGGGAATAGCGGTTATTAAAGATAAAATAACCTTTAGGGGGTTTTATTCACAGGGGGACGGCAGCGGTTTTTCCGCTATGGTTGACATACCCAAACTGATAAGCGCAATCACCAATGAAGCGTGGAAAGACTATGCCCCAATGCAGGAATTTTCATTTTCCGTTCCGCAGGTTGACCGCAGGGTATTGGCATTGGTAGCAGGTGGCCTGTTGCCAAGCGAACCACAGATTGTTAGCAGGTCAAGGCAATACGGGGTAGTCACAGATTTGGGTATTTCGGAAGTTGTCAAGGACGGCAAAACGCATGATAACATCTTTGAAGAACTGGACAAACTGGAAGAATGGCTACGGTCGGTTGCCGAAACCCTGAACCGCCATCTGTACGAATCGCTTGAAAATCAATACGAATTTCTGACCAGTACCGCCATAAAGGAAAGCATTTTAAACAATGAATACCTCTTTACCGCAGATGGCAGGTCGGCAAACCATTTAGTTGAACTGAACAATCGCATACCTAAAAAGTAAAAACATGACAACAAACTTTTTTGAAAACATAAACGCAATGAACGTTCCCGGCAACTGGAAATTTGCCATTCATAACGACGAACAGGGGCAATTTACCGTATCTGCATTATTCACCGGCCTGCACAATGCGGACAACGCCACCAAAGCTATACCACCCATGTTGTTCAAAGGGACGGCAACAGAATTGGACGAGGGCTTTTTTGGGGCGATAACCCAACCCGTACAGGAAACCGCAGGGCTGTATCACAACCTGAATGCCTACCACAAGGAATTGGAAAAGGCTCGCTCAGCCTCCAAAATGGAGCAGGACAAGAAGAACAGGAACAACGCAAAACCGAAACCCGCAGCAGGCGAATCGTCGGACAGCGATATCGAAATGGGCGAACCACAACCCAATAAGGAGGAAAAGCGCAAGGCTTACGTTCAGACCATGATCAAAATCAATGAACTGAATGCTGCCTGTAAGTACGAAGAAGCTTTAACCCTGCTGCCATCAGCCACTGACTACCCCGAAAAGGAAGCCGAACTGAAAACCAAATCAGCTGACCTGACCCGCAAGCGGGATCAGATGGCACAGGCACTATCATTATTTAATACTTAAAACCGCAGAAAGCCATGTTAACGACAAGCACATTACAGCGAGTGTTTTTACACAAAGAAAATAATATAGAAATCGTATTGACAGACCCCGGTGAGGCTTTTGCCCCCGAAGCGGTGATGACCTTTTACTCGGCAACTTATCCAATTCTTACCAACGCCAAAATTGTTGGCCCCGAAATCAAAAACGACCAGATTCAGTACCGCTTTGAAAGTACGATGGGGACGAAAGGATAAAGACCATGAAACAACTCAAAATCAAACGTAAGATACTCATTAATAAAGAAAACGACCAATGGCAACTGCATCAGCGATTCAAAAATTTCACGCAACAACTCGACAAACTGCCGGACGCCGGAGAAGTAAGGCGCAACCCGCAAAGGAGCGCACCGCAGGGCATCGTACCAATGGTTTTCTAAAGAACCGCTTTCTGCCCTTTTGGGCAATACAGGCGAGGAACTACAGGCAGGTGGAAGCGGAATTTTTCCGCTCCCTTACCAACCTCTGTTCAGTGTATGAAATACCTGAGCCGGATGTTTCAGACATCGCTTTTCCGCAGAACGTGACCATTGCCTATATGCAGGTAAAGGAAGCCCTGAAGCTTAAGGATAAAAATGCGGATTGTATCATTATCAAAGACAGCGGCACAGCGCGACACTGGCGGTACTTAAAAATTTTGATACGGGTATGTGCCTGTATTATATCCCGGTAAGGCCGTTATGGAACTTGGTGCAGACTGCACAGCAGCAGCCTTTGACGGAAATGCTCCTGTCTGTTTATGCCTACCTGTACCAAATCGCAAAGCTGCCGTACCATACCGAAAGTGACAGCTATTTGTCCGGTGAGTATGCGGTGTTACAGCAATGGATAGATGAAGCAGATGACGAGGGGGACGAAGAGCAACAGTACCGGGATGAACAAACCGAAGCCATGGATTTGCACAACCATGCGGGTGACCGCCTCGTAACCCTAATCCGGGATCATAACTATCTGCTGAGATGGGAATCGAACATTCAAACCTACAGGCAGTGCGGGGATCGGGACTTGGAAACGGAATCTCTGGCTGACCAGTTTCTGACCCTGTTTAGGGAATACCCGAACCGTACCCTTTTTGACAATATCCATGACGAACTGGTAGCACCCGAAGAAACCGACCGTATCAGGATGGAGCAATATGTCAGTTTTTACTGGAGCAGCAACGACTGCTTTTATGATATGCTTTTCGATGTGGTCAATAACGAATTTCAGGAATGTGGGGTAACAGACGAGCCGACATCTGTGCAGTTATTTGATACTCCGCAACCGAAGATATTGAACAACCTTGATTTTGAAAGGCGGCTTTTTGACTTGATAGACAAACTATGCGGAATACTAAATAAATACGACCATGAATAACGTAACCAACGAGTTTAACGATAAATATATCCCCTATAAAGCCTTATTGATTTACAACTGCGAGCGGGAAAATGACTATAACAGCAATACCGATGAAGCCGTTTCCATGTATGTGGAAAGCTACGACATTGGTTTGCAGGGAAATCCGATCAATGCGCATCCCTTATCCTTACAGGAAAGCATCGCTTTAGCGGAATTATTGCAAAGCAGTGCAGAAATGCAGAACGGCTTTTTAAAATCAAAGGGAATGTTTCCAAATAACCTGCTCTATGTCAACGCCGATACCAATGGCTATGCAGTATGGTACACACCGCCACAGCAAAGGGAATTGTTCTTTGTCAAAGATTTGGGCATCCCCTGCGGTAAGGCTTATGTTCCCGGAATGGTATGGAAAGCCACGAGGGACAGCCTTTTCATTTTTGCCGTCAAAGGCAAGTCCAAACCCACCGCCAAAACAGCTTTGCATTATGCGCCCTATTTCAATATCTATTCCGATGGACGGGTGTGCATGGGCAATGTGAACATCAATATCGACCGGGGGACGCATTTGGAGAATTTCATGACGCAATGGGAGGCTTACTTTTTCGGTAGCTATTTCAGCCATACCATCAGCGGAGGAAGCCAGATAAACGGGAACATCGTGCAATTATGGCAGCAACAGGTAAGCACCGAAAACAGGTTTAACGAATTGCTATTGGTTAAAAACGGTTTAACCCTTAACCAGCTTATCCGATGAAGAAAATTAAAATAAAACAGCCTCTGACAGCCGTTCATATCGTGGAAAAGGAATGGCTTAACCCCTATAACCCGATTGTGGTTAACCTGATCGGGGCAGGGGGGACGGGAAGCCAGGTGCTTACCGCTTTGGCGAGAATGAACCATGCGCTTATTGAACTGAACCATCCCGGCCTGTTTGTGCGCCTGTTTGACGATGATAAAGTGGAACGTGCCAACTTAGGCAGGCAGCTATTCGCCACCGCTGAACTCAAACAATATAAAGCGGTTGCCCTCATTAACCGGGTGAACCTGTTTTTCGGGACAAACTGGAAAGCGGTAACTGCACGATATGACAAGGCTACTTTCAAACAACAGCCGGAACTGGCACAGGCTGGGTTGACCATCTCCTGCGTAGATACCGTACAGGCAAGGCTGGAAATTGCCGACATCTTGAAAAATCTGCATAAACACTCCGGGCATGGCCGTAACAGACTAGTTTATTACATGGACTTCGGCAACAGCCGTTTTTCAGGACAGGTGTTGCTATCGACCATCGGTAAAGTACAGCAGCCGGAAATGAAAAAGTATCAAACCGTAGAAACCCTGTCGATGATTACCGATGAATTTCGGGAACTGCTTCTGGCCTCGGAAAGCACCGATAATACGCCAAGTTGTTCGTTGGCGGAAGCCCTCACCAAACAGGATTTATTTATTAATTCAGCATTGGCCAATGCCGGGTCATCCCTGTTATGGCAACTGTTCCGGGAAGGGATGTTAGTTAACCGGGGCTTTTTCCTCAACCTTAAAGAATTCAGAATGCAGCCCATAAAGGTTGCCGTTCCGGTTGTCGTTATCGTTCCGATGAAGCCAAAAAGGACTAAAAAAGAAAGCTGCATAATATAAAATGAGCAAGATGAAAATCATTGATTTAGGCGGAAAAGAAATGACCGTGACAGATTTGGAACTGGCGATCATGCAGGCGGATGATTACCGCCATTACAGGCATACCGACCCCTCGTTCAAATTACTGGATGACGGCTTGCAGGCCTATTGGGAAGATGTGTACCAAAAGCTGTTGAGGCTGAAAAGCGAATAAATCGCACGCCAGACTGCCACTTGCTGCTTTCATCCGCAACAGGTAGTCTGGCGTGTTGGGTCGCCTGACTTTCAAAAAATCAATACCCGCCTCCGGCCACCATTGCTTTTTTGAAACACAGGACTGTTTCAAATTAAAACTATGGTGAAGGCTACTGCCTTAACGGAGATCAAATCCGGCCGTAAACGAAGCCATTGGATGTGGTATGTTTTTCCGCAGATCGCGGGGCTGGGTTGTAGTGACATGGCCAAAGGATATGCCATCGCCGATCTGGCCGAGGCGACAGATTACCTCGCGCACCCGGTGCCTGGCAAACGTATAAAGGAAATTACTGCCGCGTTATTGGGATTGGACAGCCATAATGCGCCTCAGGTGATGGACAACCCCGATGACCTGAAGCTACGCCCCAGCATGACGCTATTTGCGCTGGTCGAGGGCGCGGGTTCTGTTTTAGAGGCGGTGTTAAAAAAGTACTTTGACGGTCATAAAGATCAGGCCACAATACAACTGATACGTTAAATCGCCTAGTAACTTTCTCAAATAACGTTACTCAAATAACTCCTGGCCTTCGGTATAGTACGTTTTTCGTGAGGCGATCTCTGCAACCAAAATAGGTTCGCCATTGGGCGTCAGCTTGTGTTTGGGCAGGTGGACCTTTAGAAAATCGCGTTCCTTCTCCGTAATGGTATCCGGGAAGTTTTGAAGGATATGTGCTTCCGCCTCTGTTAATACTTGTTTGATCGCTTTGGTCAGGGTATCGATTTTCGCTTCAGGGATTTTAGCGGCTATAGAAAAAGGGGACAGGTTTGCCGCGTAAAGGATCTCGTCTCCGTAGGCATTGCCGATACCCTGGACGAGCTTTCCATCGGTCAGTACAGTTTTGATCGGCCGGCCGATCTTCTTCAGTGCTGTTTCCAGGTAGCCTTCCTTTAGCGCCAGCGCGTCAGGCACCGTTGATATTTCCGGATCAAGGGTCAGCGTGACCGATTTCTGCCAGTCGGTAATGGCAAGTCCCGTACCATCCGAAAAAAGCAGCTCGGCGATCGTAAACTTATGCTCGTTTTTACTTTCGTACCAGTGCATGGACCCGTACAGCATCAGGTGAAGACCCAGGACATGCCGGTCAAATTCGAAGTACAGTTGCTTTCCCACCCGCCTGACCGCCGTCAGTTGCCTTCCTTCAAGAGCTGCTTTAAAGGCAGCTTCGGGTTCCTTAAGTTTTCGCGGAACCCCAATGTGAATGTTGCTTAACGTCCTACCCACAAGCCGTTTGGCGAGGTTGCCGCTGAATATATTGAGGTCGGGTATCTCGGGCATAAGTATTGTTTTTCCTTTTATTGATAATGGCTCTCTATTCTCAAACCGATTTCCGCAATGGTCTCTTCGGGCAGGATCATGCCGGAGTCCAGCATCCAGTCCCAGTGATCGTTATACGCGATCGACGCCATCCATTTGCCATCAAAGAGAACGTCATAATGGCCGTCCTTCATCACCGCTTCACAATAGATCAATCGGCTGCCATATTCGAGGCCAAAGCCGATCACCGGGTATCCGTAGTCTTCCATCGTTACAAAATAAAACATTTAAAACGAAGATTTTTGCTACGGTACTTCCTTATTATTTAATTTTACAAAATGGAATTTGGACATGTTGACGACGCCATTGCAGCGATTGACTTTTCGCTGCCTCCGGATACGGCCGGGACCAGGCGTACACTGGCCGCAACTAAAGATGACGGTGAATTGCAGGTGTTCGTAGGTGCACCTAAATGGGGCGAGAAGGGCTGGATGGGCAAAATTTATCCCCGGAAAACCGTGGCAACGCTTTGCTTCCGCTCTACTGCAAGAATTTTAATACGGTCGAGTTCGGTCCTACTTTTTATTCGATCTACACTGCAGAGCAACTCAACCGGTGGGTGCAACAGGTCGCTGATGCACCGGGTTTTAAGTTTTGCCCGAAGTTCCCGCAGCATATCACCCATATACGCCGGCTGGCCAATGCGGAAGAACAAACGGCTAAATTTTATGAAAGCCTGGATGCGTTCGGAAATCACCTGGGCCCCTTATTGCTGCAACTGGGCGAAAATTTCTCGCCGAAAAGCTTTCCCCAACTCAAATCCTACCTGCAATCTTTACCGCCGTCCGTGAAGGTCAGTGTAGAAGTACGGCATAAAGATTGGTTTGGCATTGATTCAAATCGGCATGAGCTGTTTGAATTGCTCCGGGAACTAAATATAGGTACAGTGATTTCGGATACCGCAGGCAGAAGGGATTGTGTTCATATGGAATTGACTAACAACCAGGCCGTCATTCGTTTTGTTGGTAACGACCTGGCCCCAAGCGATTACACCAGGATGGACGAATGGGTGGAAAGGCTGAATACCTGGAAAACCAAGGGGCTGAAAACAGTATGGTTCTTCATGCACCAGCATAACGAACAATTTGTGCCTGAAGCGTGTGCTTATTTGATCAAACGCCTTAACGAAAAGTTAGGTACCTCAATTGCCGGACCCAGGTTTCTGACTGAATAAGCGCGCAAACATCCGGGACATTTAGCTTTTTTAACGAATTATGATTTGAGCGCCGTCGCGCCGACGCCGTCGATCTTACAGTGAATATGATGATCGCTTACTGTTAAGCGGATATTTTTGACCTTAGTGCCGGTCTTACTGGTTTGGGATGTTTCTTTTACCGGAGGTTTTTAACCGTGACCACCGTATCGCCGTTCACCAGAATATTGCCATTGTTATCTTTGAACCCTCCTGAGGTGTCGTTTATGCTACTGTGCGCTATTCATGACGATATTCCAGGCAAACCAATAGGGTAATCAGTTCATAGGTGTAAGGAGACAATCAACCTGGAAAAGATATAATAAAAAAGTGCCGAAATAGTCCGGCACCTGGTTCGTCGGGCACATTGCCGATTGAACCTTTTCCGAAATTTAGCGACATATTAATGTTCTTTAAAGGATACAAATTGTCTTATAATAACAATTTCTTGCGTGGTTAAAGTTGGTCGTTTTTTTTCAACCGGGACATTTTTTTGGTGTATTTATGGGCAAATAGGCCTAATAAACAATTATACCCCCAGGCGTTGTGTATTGGCTGTTGTTTTGTCATCAGCACGGTATCAAATCAAACTCATGGAAAACATCAAGGCATCATCATTAAAAACCAAACAAGAAGTTATCGGAGACCTGAAGGAATTATTACAGCTCGTGAACGACAGCAAGGAAGGCTACAAATCGGCGGCGGATGCAACGGAGTCGGCGGATCTGAAAGCTTTATTTTCAAAGTTATCCGGTGAGCGCATCGTGTATGCAGCCGAATTGAAAGAGCATATTGCCCTGCATGGTGAAGATGCTGTAAATGAAGCTGGAGGTATTCTGGGCGGTTTGCACCGTAGCTGGCTTGCCATCAAACAAGTTTTGAGCAATAATGATAACCTGGACATTTTAAAAACGATCACCACGGGGGAAAGAGCGGCAATCGAAAAATATGATGTGCTCATCGCTGATTATGCGGACCACGCAGATCATATGAAACTATTAGCAGAACAGCGCGATGGTGTTCAAGCTGCGCTTGCGGCCATAGAGAAAGAGATCGTTATCCGCAACGAAGATTAATGTTTAAATCGTCATACTGTATATCCTGAGCCTATATGGAGCAACGCATTTTTACCCTGGAACAAGCGGAAATCGCTAACTTTCAATTCGATCTTCAGGTTCGCAATTTTTTACTGGGCTGGATAAGGGAAAACGATGATTGTATGTCCCTTCGGTTTGATCAGTCGATAGCTGAATATCTGGCTAACAATGCTTTAAGAGATTTCTTTTTAAACACAAGGCAACCCGTGGTTCGACTATTGAAGAACCGCGCGGTGGCTGGTCACCTGGGGCGAACGGCGGAACATGTTTATTTTGACCCCGTGACTGGTGATCCGCTATTTGCATCCTCGGAACAGCGTTTTTACAACCTGGCGCGGCGGTTAAACAGTGAACAAATTCATATTCCGTTTCGTTCTGTACACCCTGGCAAGCAGACTGAAACCGGCGATACTGCGGATATTAACTCTTACCCGACAGGGTCAGAACAGATCCGCTATAATAGTGGCAACCATTTTTCCAGCAGACCGGCCAATGGAAATGTACTTGAAGAAAACGGGAGGCGCTGCATGGCTAAGTCAAAGGATAATCTACACATCCTTTTCAAGCGCGGGTTTCTGGAAGAAAGGTTGAACGATATAAAAACGCTTGCAGCAGATCTACATCAAAACGGAAAAAGGAACCTTCAATTTTTCGTGATCTGCAGCAGGCATTCGCCAAGGGAGGGACATTTTGGCGCTTCACTGGTCATTATGGATCCTGCGATCCCCGAATTTCCAAAACGTGTGATGGTCTGCGATACCCTGATGAAGGAATTGCCGCACCGGCCAGGGTGGTGGAATCATTTTATTCAGGAATATACCAATGTGTTTGGTGATGCCATAGCAGAATTAATCGAAGATGTTTCGCACCCTTTGCAGAAAATAAATAATAGGGGTGACGAACCCTTTCGCCATGACTGGGATTGTCCGTATTACGTAGCCAGCATGGCCGAGGCGCTGGCGGAACTGGTTACTAACTGCCCCGGCCTCTTACTGAATGGTAGCGCATGGGAAATTCACGGGGCAATGAAAAAAATTATGCCTGATTATTACCTTGCAACGCAGGAGATAAAAGACAGGATTACCATTCAGCAAATCAACCGGTTAAAGCGGTGGAATAGCGGTCGTGAGGTCATCAGACACTGGGTAACAGAAATTTTCTAAGCGAAACATGAGATTTAGGTGCTTCGAAGGAATCACCGAAAGATATTCAGGTTTCCGTATTATTTTCGCATCAATATTAAACAGTTGTACCATCAAACCTGGTGGGGCATTACGGTACTCCGCGAATTATTGGCAATGGTTCCGTACCCGGAGCCGGGCAAACTGGCATATTAATTAACGCAACTTTAAGTCATGCAGTATCATCCTCAAATAAACGCGTTTTTAAAGAACTCTTCTTTTTTTTATACCATAGCAATTGGTATGGATAGCAGGTATTCTTATGTCAGTAAAAATTATGATCGGAATTTTGAATTTACCAACGGCACTTTATTGGGACGGCATTTTAGTGTCACGCTCCATCCGGAAGATGTAGCAATTTGTGAGCAGGTCGGTATGCGCTGCTTTTCAAAACCGGGAGAGCTATTTTCGGCAACGTTACGAAAGCACGATGGCCAGGGCGGGTTTGTGACAACACAGTGGGAGATGCAGGCGTTATTTGATACGGACGGAAACCCGGATGGTATTTTTTGTATTGGTTATAATATAACTGAATTCGTAGACGCAAAAACCAAACTTGATTCTGCAAACAACCAATTAAGTGAAATTGGCTTTATACAATCTCATGCTGTACGCAAGCCCCTGGCCAACATTATGGGATTAACCGACCTTATATACGATAACGGGGATGAATTTACCCGGGATTTATGTGAAATGCTACAGAAAAGTACAGTAGAGTTAGACCAGGTAATTATCGAAATATCTAATAAAACCACACTAGATGTTAGATAATTGCGCTATTCATACTTATTTTTTCCTAGGTCGACCAATCGAAGCAATAGACTTATTGATTATTATTAACTATATTAATATGTTCAGAAAGGGATGCTGGAAATTTTCTCGGGGCAATTGGCCAAATGGCAAAATATCGTTCCGACCCTTGGATCGAATGTGGTTTGGGTTTTTACAGCTATGAGCACAATAACCTTGCGAATAAATTTGTCGGGCATCAATCGGTTTGTATAAGTTTAATGAACAACCGGGAGGCGATTAGAATTGAAACTCACGCGGGCGAATTTAAAGTATAGCAGGTGGGATGAGATGCAATTATCAATCACATAAAAAATAGCCTGGATGATCATTTTACAATTCAGGGTGGGGTAAATATCGGGATGGATTGGCTGCTTATAATTCAGCATTTTTTTTGTTTTACTAAAATATTTAGCATGTTTGTTATTGTTAAATAAATTGTAACTTTAAATGGCAGTTAAACAGCGATTTGAAATAATTTACAAAGATTCGGCGGCGAGCGTAGTGGAATACAGCCTGCGGAGCGGCAGGGTATTTCGTGTTAAATTTATGGATGACGCCCTGAAACCTTTGGTGGTTACGGTTGCCCGTGATGCAGACGATAAAAAATTCTGGACATCCGTGCCGGAGGGGCGGCAGCAACTGGCGGCCGAAATCGGGAAGCTGATTGCCACTTACATTAGAAATTACCAGGAGATATGTGTTACTATAACGGTCAAAAAGTCACCCGCACCGAGTTTATTCGACTGAAAAAGCTCGAAAAGGAAGTCCGCCGCTACAATTTTTTGAATGTGGGCGTTCACAATGGTTTCAATTACGCGCCCTGCGCGATCCTGGTTCCTTCAGCGGACGGCAGGGATTTCGACATCGTACAGGCGGAATGGGGCTATGTCCCCGGGTTCGTGAAAACGCGGGCGGAGGCTAATCTATTCCGGGCAAAATATACCACGCTCAATTTTAAATCAGAAAACCTTTTTGTAAAAGAGGACGGTAAACGTTCCATGTGGGCGGATGCCGCCAAAAACCGCCGTTGCCTGGTGCTGTCTACCGGCATCGTGGAAAGCCGCCATGTGCCAAAGATCGGCAAGAAAGGCCAGCAGTTAAAAGAAACGATCAAATACCCTTATTATGTGACGGTGAAAGGGCAGGAGTACTTTTTTATGCCCGGCCTGTATAACGAATGGCTGGATCCTGAAACCAGCCAGTTTGTAAATACCGTCGCTATTGGTATCACAGAAGCCAATGCGCTGATGCGCCAGGTCCATAATTCCAAATTGCGTATGCCGACCATTTTAACGGAAGACCTCGCGTATGAATGGTTACTCGAAAAACCATCCGAAGGACGTTTAAGCACCATCGCCCGTACACAGATACCTTCGCGCTTGCTGGATTTCTGTACGATCGATCCGGATTACCGCACCGCCAGAGAAGCAACGCCCCGTGATTTCCATGATTTAGCGCCGATAGATACGGCTTACCTGGATGTTGCCGAGGAACTGCAGTTTAACCACTGGCCGGAGGATCTGGAACCGGTACTGGCCGGCGGCGAGCTTGCAAACGTTGGGTTAGCTGACACGACCGTCCGAGCCAATTCTGCGCAGCGCATGAAGCCCCAGGGCGATCTGTTTAGTTGATCATTTAAAATTCCTCCCCTTGTGCAAGTAGTTGGCTGATTCACTATCAGTCGACTTCAACGGCTTTTCCATCGGAATGAATGGCGATGATTTTTCATCCGCCCTGGAAAGCGTTAATACCGGTTGATGATCATTTTTTATCTCAGTCAGGTTAGCGAGTAATTTGGTAATATCAAATACCCTGCGGACAATGATGTGCGTGACCTGGGTTTGTTCAACCACCCCTTCAACCATGAGTAGTTTCGCATGTAAGATCTCTTTACGGTATTGATCGAAAAGTTTTGGAAAAACAACCAGGTTGGTCGTTCCGGTCTCATCCTCCAAAGTGATGAAGCATACGCCTTTTGCTGTCCCGGGCCGCTGGCGGATAAGTATCAGGCCTGCCGTTTTGATCAGCTTTTTATCTTCCGTCTGATTGGCATCCTTTGCTGTTTTGATGTGCAGCATTTCCAGCTGATGCCGGATAAAGGTGAGCGGATGCCCTTTTATCGAAAGGCCGGTCGTGGCATAGTCCTGTACGACATGTTCTGACAGGCGCAATTCCGGCAGATTGGGTTCTGGTTCCTGCAGGCTTTCTGAGGGTTGGCCCTGCATCAGCTGTACCGGCCTGTCATGAAGCGCGGCAACTTCCCAAAGGGCATTCCTGCGGTCAAGGTCCATGGAACGGAACGTATCAGCGTTGGCCAGCCTTTCCATCGTAGCGATACTCACCCCGGCGTCGCAAAGCTGATGCGGCTGCGTATAAGTTTGGTTTGGCCGTTGGCCCCTGCCTGCTATTAGTTTATCAATCTCCGCTTGTTTGATGCCGTCGATCTCCCGAAGGCCCAGGCGCATGGCGAAATACCGGCCCTGTTTGGCTTCCAGTATGTTGTCCCATTGTGAGCGGTTGACGTCTATCGGCAAAATGATCACGCCATGTTCCCGGGCATTGCGAACGATCTGTGCCGGTTGGTAAAAACCCATAGGCTGGCTATTCAGCAGCGCCGCACAGAAAACCTCCGGATAATAGAATTTGAGCCAGCAGGATACGTAAACCAGCAAAGCGAAGCTGGCCGCATGGCTTTCTGGAAATCCATAACTCCCGAAACCTTCCAGCTGTTTGAATATCCGGCGGGCATACTCTTCCGAGTAACCCCGGGAAGTCATACCATTGATTAGCTTATGCTCGAACTTACTAACCATACCGTTAAACTTAAAAGTGGCCATTGTTCTTCTCAGCAGGTCGGCTTCACCGGGCGTAAAGCCGGCGGCGACAATGGCCAGCTCCATGGCCTGTTCCTGGAACAGCGGTACGCCGAGCGTACGTTCCAGTATAGACCTGATCTCATCAGAAGGGTAATCGACGGCTTCTTCACCATTTCGCCGTCTGATGTACGGATGCACCATATCGCCCTGGATCGGGCCGGGCCGTACAATGGCAACTTCAATCACCAGGTCGTAAAAACAGGTCGGGCGCAGGCGGGGCAGCATAGACATTTGCGCGCGGCTTTCTATCTGAAATACACCAAGTGTATCTGCGGCTGTGATCATCTCATATACTTTGGGATCATCCTGCGGAATATTAGCCAGCGTCAGCGCTCTGCCATAATGTTTCAGGACAAGGTCAAAAGCCTTGCGGATACAGGTAAGCATACCCAATGACAAAATATCCACTTTCATGAAACCCAGCGCGTCGATATCATCTTTGTTCCATTCTATATTCGTCCGGTCTTTCATTCGGGCGTGGAAGATCGGGCAAAGATCGCTGAGCTTGCCGTCGGTGATGACAAAGCCGCCGGTATGCTGGCCAAGCTGCCGCGGAAAGCCGATAAGCAGGCCGGTGAGTTCGATGACTTTCAATAGATGCGGGTCCTGAAAATTCAGGCCGAGTTTTTTGAGTTCGGCCGCAGTGATCTCTTCATCAGAAAGATCGCCGTAGGCATCTGACAGCATTTTAGTCGTATCCACCGACAGCCCCATCGCGCGGGAAACATCGTTGACCGCGCCTTTGTAATGCAGCATAAATACTGTGGGCAGAACGGCGGCGCGGTCGCGGCCAAATCGGTTATACACGTATTGCATCACTTCTTCCCGCCTTTCATACTCAAAATCCACATCGATGTCAGGTGGTTCGTTACGTTCTTTGGAAAGGAAGCGGGCGAACAGCAGATTGGATTTATCAGGCGCGACAGAGGTGATGCCGAGTACAAAGCAAACCGCTGAGTTGGCGGCGGAACCGCGCCCCTGGCAAAGGATGTTTTGGTTACGCGCCCAGGTGACATAGTCTTCCACGGTCAGGAAATAATCTGGTACGTCCAGCTCGGCTATGATCTCCAGTTCATCCTCAATGGCTTTTTTTACCTTTGTGGGAATAGTATTTTTGTAAAACTCATTCGCCCCTTTCCAGGTGAGGTAAGTGAGCTGTTCCATCGGCGTCCTCCCGTCCGTAGTTAGCTCGCTGGGATATTTATATTTCAAGGATTTGAGGTCAAAAGTGCAGGCATCGGCTATTTTCCGGGCATTGCTGATGGCTTCGGGGTAATTACGAAACAGCCGTTCCATTTCTTTTTTTTCTTTGAGGTGGCGTTCGGCGTTCTGGTGCAGCTTATACCCCGCATTGAAAATATTGCACTTTTCCCGGATACAGGTGAGCACGTCCTGCAGCTCCCGCCGGTTAGGATGATGGTAATGCACATCATTGGTGGCGACCAGCGGAACGCCGAGTTCAGCTAAGAGGAACAAGCGCTTGGCATCGTCACCCGTATAGTACCTGGTCGCGGCCATGTATAGGTTTGACAGATGGGTTTTGTAGTCTTTGACATGATGCGTAAAGACCAGTTCAAACTCAAAATCGGGCGTGATCTTATCAGGCGGTATAATGATGAATATCGACCCTTCAGCGTGGTGGTAAACATCGCTTTTGGAGATATAGCATTTTTCTTTTTCCGCGCGCAGGTTGCCCAGCGTAAGCAAAGCGGAAAGGCTGCCGTAAGCTTCTTTATTGGTCGGGTAAGCCAGCAGGCTCGGTCCGTCGAGCAGGTCGAGTCGAACGCCGGGAATTAATTTAATATTACGGTCTTTGGCAACCACATAGGCGCGAACCAAACCGGCAAAAGTATTGCGGTCGGTCAGGCCGATGGCATCATAGCCGAGGTCAGCCGCCTGGTCGACGAGTTCTTCAGGGTGACTGCCGCCGCGCCGGAAGCTAAAGTTGCTGGTCACCTGTAATTCGACATAACTCATGGCCGTTATTGTGCTGTTGTAAACCTGATGAAAGTATTTTTAAATCGTATTGTTGTTTTTTATTACGTTTATGCAAAAAACCCGTGCAGGTACCAGTGCTGGTTATTTTCTGCGTTGTAGTGCCCGGAGCGGAAGAGCCAGTACCTTTTGCCGTCTTCGTCTTCGGCGATATAGTAATCGCGGTGTTCGCCGGGTTCCAGCCACCATTCGCGTTCGATACGTTCAGGCCCGTCGGCTGCGACGATCACATGGAGCCTGCCTTGCCAGCTGAATTGTTTTGGCGGGTAATCAGGCGTAAGCGCCATAGCGGTGATCCGTTCCGGCTTGTCCAGTAGCTGCATTGGGCGCGGTTTATCCGTGCGCCAGTCGCTTTCGGGTTTCTTTTTGAGGTTCGTATTAGCCTCCGGTGTGCGTTCGGGCCAGTAATGCTCACCGGGCAGGTAACGGTTGATGTGTTTGGTGCCGATACGGACGGCAACACGGTCAAGCAGTTCGGCGACCTCTTCGCTGCCCAGGGTGCCTTTGGCTGACCAGAGTTCGCTTTGCTTATCGCTGACGGGTTCGGTCTGGCCGGCATCCAGGGTAAAAAGTTCGATACCCAAACCGGGGGCGACATTATCCAGATGGATGAAGAACAGTTTGAACAGGTGCTGCACGCGGTTGCTGGCATGGTTAGTGCCGATCGTGATATGGCCGTTCTTGCCGTCTACCCGGTACCAGGTCAGCGTAGCGCTGCGCAGCCCAAGGCCTTCGCCGTAAAGGCGTTTGCACAACCTTTCCAGCAGGTTGTGCAAAGCGATCTCGATAGTGGGCCGGGTTTTAATGGCTTCCAAACATTCCAGCCTTTCCGTGTAGGGTACGGGCTCTTTCAGCGGGAAGAGGTATTCTACTTCCAGGCCGCGTGCCTGGTTGAGGCGCAGGATCATGTTTTTGCCGAAGCGGCGGCGCAGCACGCTGTCGGGCATATAGATGAAACTGCTGATCTGATGCAGGCCCAGGTTGCGCAGTTTGAGCAGCTGGTCAGAGGGTAAACGGAGTGCTGCAGGCGGAAGCGGCATGAGGGCGGTACGGTGTTCACCTTCAGGGATGATCATTTTGTCGGTGCCGCAACGGGCGACGCCCCAGGCGGCACCGATGGTATCGGCGATAGCAGGACGCACATCATAGCCGAGGATTTTCAGTCTATTAGTGATGTCCTGCAGATAGGCTTTTTCCCCGCCTTTCAGATGGGTGCAGCCGGTAACATCAAGTAATAAGCCGTCTGGCGGGTCGAGCTGCACGAGTGGCGTATAGCGCAGGCACCATTCGGCCAGGCCGGTCAGCAGTTTGGTATTCCGGCCGGTTTTACCGTCAAATACCTGGAGGTCGGGAGCGATGACACGGGCATCGGCAACGGTCATGCCTTCGATAACGCCGTACTTTCGGGCCTCATCGGTCAGCGCGGTAATGAGCATTCGTCCATGGTCAGGTTCGGCGAAGACATAGGCCTTCCCTTTGAGGCCGGGCTGGCGAATCGCCTTCCAGTCTGTCAGCAAATGCCGGAACCAAAGGGATGCAAAGCGCTTAGGCATATTTTCTGGTTTCTTCTGTATTTGTTGCAGCGTTTGGTTTTGGAATTATTGTTTTGAAATGCTGTTGCTTCCATTCTATCGTCCAGTTGCCGGGTTTTCCGTTCTTGACTTTCAGTAGTTCCACCTGCCAGCGGGGATAGCCGACCCCGGGCATGCCGGTTCTTAACTGGCTGCGTACCGGGCGTATCCGCCAGCGGGTAACACAAGCCGTAGTATTGACTTTTTTGACATCTTTCCGCAGTACGAAACCGGTCACATGGCTTTTTTCTACGGCCAGCTGCAAACGCTGGGATTCAGTGAAACTAAGATCTTTGGTTTCACAAATAACGGTAGCTACGCCCTCGCATTTAAGCGCTTCTTCGGCGACCCAAAGCACATCTTTTTGCAGGGGCACATCCACGAAAATGACGCGGTCGGGATCTACGCCGAAGAGTTTGAGCGCTGGCGGGTAGATCCTTCGGGTATAACTGATCCACAGGCAGGTACCACCGCTGTCTAATAGTTTTTGAACCAGGCCGGCAATGAATCCGCCGCTGGCAGCGGTGTCCTCCGGACTGCTGCTGATAAACTCGTGGATGGCCCCGGTCGGAAATACTCCGTCGGGAAAGGCGCCGGCGACGATACCGAGGCCGAGATCATTGCTGGCACCGGGCTGCGGCGGTCGGAAGCCTTCCCAGTTCATGATCTTCTGGCGGAGGCCGCTGATAATTTCTTCCTTGGTTTGCATAGTACAATGTTTTAAAAGTCAAAGGCCATTTGATCAAAATTCAGTTGGCGGCTGCTGTTGTACCGGCGGATGGCGGGAGCGATCACTTTGATCTCATCGTGCGAAAAGACCTCCTCCTCGCTGTAACCGGTAATTTTTTCACGTGACAGCGGTTCTTCTTCGATGTTGACAAAGACCACCGATTGGCGGTTAAAAGTCCTGACCTGGTAACGCATAAAACCCGTTTCATCAGCCAGTTGATCCAGCTGTTCAGCGGAGATGGTCGTCAGTAAATTAGTGAGTTCGAGTTGTAAATTAAAAGGTACCATGATTGTCAATTTTGAGGACTATAAAGTTATGCTAATATTTTTAGCATTTTTACTATCTTTTTTACATTTTTTTCTTCACATTTGTTTTTATGAGAAGCAAGTTGTTTAGTGACAGACCGGAAACGGTGCGTACAGAAGGCAGAAGATGGGTGCGGGTTTTCCCGGATGCAGGTGAAGGGCACCGGCTGTATGACCCGATGGAAGAGCAGGAACTGGGGCGGATCTTATTTGATGCGGCGGGTCACTGGATCTATGACGGGCAGGTTTTGAGTGTTTATGAACAGGAAGATGTGGCCGGCTTTATCACCGGGCATCACAAAGAGATGGATGAGTTGATCAAAGATCTGTAAAATGGAACAATTGAGTTTTTTCGCGGAGGCGGGCCAGAGTAAGGATTTGCCATTGGATATGCTGGAATACCGGGCAGGCTTGTTCAGTGTTGCGGAAAGTGATGTATTTTTGGCGAAGTTCATTTCGGAAACGCCCTGGGAGCAGACAACCCAGAAACTGTGGGACAAAGAATACCTGACGCCCCGGTTGACCTGCTGGTACGGGGACACGGATAAGATCCTGGGCACGCGGCCCTGGACACCGGAATTGCAGGCGATAAGGGAGCGCGTTGAGCCGCTGGCGGGCATCCGCTTTAACAGTGTGCTGTTAAATTATTACCGCGATGGCAACGATTCGGTGGCCTGGCACAGCGATAAGGAAAGTATCATGGGCAGCCAGCCAGTCATCGCTTCGGTGAGTTTCGGGCAGGTGCGCAGTTTTGATATCCGGCGCAAAAGCGACCATAGTGAAAAGTATTCCGTGCGGCTGGAGCATGGTTCATTTTGCCTGATGAAGGCGGGGCTGCAGGAGGCTTTTGAGCACCGGATCGCGAAATCGGTCAATCCGATGAAGGGGCGGATAAATTTAACTTTCCGGTTGGTGATCTGACCGGGCGATATTATTTTAGCATCGTTATGACGGAGACGTTTATTCTACCAGTTGATTATTTGGGGACCGAGCATGAGTTTAAAGCGCGGTTGGAGCGCTATGGCTATACGCACCGGATAGCAGTGCTGATCGATGAGCATACGTTTAATTTTGAACCGGATGAGGAAGGATGTTACCGGGCGATAAATACGCCGGAGCAGCCGAAAGCTCCCAATGTGGTAAGCATTAATTTGCTGCGGGCGGTTGCCGAAAAGCTGGCGAAATTAGGCGCCTGAGCTGTTCGCTTTTATCCGGCGAATAATTTCTGCTTTCAGATCGGTATCGTAAATATCACCGCCGGTGACTTCCCAGTCTTCTTCCAGCAGTTCGAGCTGCGCGGCGGGGTCGCGGTTGATCATGACCACAAAACGGCCTTCGAGTTTTACGATGCTGATCTGGTGCGTGATGCGGTTTTTGCCGTATTTGAATGTTAATTCAGGTAATTGTTGTTGTTCGGATTCTTCTTTGACCAGTATAATGCCATTATCGCTGGGCCGGTGTTTACCGGCGGCCAGGTCCTGGATGCAGTCGACGATTTGCCAGACCTCGTTTTCAGTCAAACGGTCGCCTTCATACCTCCACTCAAAATAAGCGACACCGGTAAAATGCAGTTCGCCGAGGTAACCGGGATTGGCTTCGCCCATCAGGGTCAGGCTTTCCAGATATCGCTCATGGGCCTCACTGTAATTTTGGTGTTGCTGAGGTTGGGGAAGCCGCGATAAAGCTGGAAAGTGCCGGTGGCTTTGACTTGTTTTTCCTCCTCCAACGGTAAGAGCGCAGCTTCGATGATATCCCAGGTATTATCGGCGCGCCGGACTTGCAGGTTGATCGGATCGGTCATGAGACAAATCTAGAAAAAGCTTACTTAACTAGGTTGGCTGTTTTTCCGCCACTGTCGGTTAACTGTTCAGACCAGGTCGTCTGTTAAACCGGTGATGTCGATGATCACCTGGTCCAGGTCTTCGGCCGATTTTTTCAGCATCGGGATGATCTCAGCATTTGGGGAATCGTGGAGGTCGCAAAGCTGGACAAGCCCCAGGATACTGGCCAGCGGCGCGCGGACGCGGTGGGACTGTATCCAGGCGATCTCCCGCAGCCGCCTGTTCTGGTCTTTAATTTTAAGAAGGTACTCTTGTGATTCGGTGATGTCACGAAGGAAACAGTTTACACCGATGACCTCGGTATGCATGTCGCGGATGGGGTTAAAACTTAATTCCTCGTAAACCTGTTTGCCATCGATGTCCCGCTGCCTGATGAAGCTGAAAGCCTCACCCTTGAAGGCCCGCTCATAGCTTTCAAAAAAAACCTTGACCCTTTCCTGTATAAAATCGGCATTGGTTACTTCGTCCTCTTCTTTGCCGGTCAGTTCCTTTACCCGGTCCCAGAATGCCTGGTTACCTGTAATGATCTTGGATTGTTTATCCACCGACCAGATCAGGTCGCGGGTGTTGTTAATGATCGCCCGCAGGTTCTGCCCGTCGTTATAGATCTTTTCCTGTATCTTTTTTTGTTCGGTAATATCGACGAAATAAACGGAGATGCCGTCCTTGGTCGGGTAGACGTTCATGGAACCCCATACCCCCAGCGGCGCGTATAGTTCTTCAAAATGCACGCTGACCCTTTCGTTCATGGACCGTTCATACTCGGCATAGAACCGGCCTTCTCTGGAACGCGGGAAAAAGTCCCAGAGGTTCTTGCCCATCACTTCTTCCTTTTTACAGGCCAACGCCTTTTCGGCTGCCTTATTAATAAATGTGACTTCCCAATGCTGATTCAACGCATAAAAACCATCGGTAATACTGTTGAGTATATTTTCAAGCTCGGCAGATTTCTCACTGACGATCTGTTCGGCCCGCATCTTTTCATCGATATTGACGATCAGGACCTGGCGGGCGTCTTTTCCCTTAAAGAGGGTATGGTGGGTATAAACGCTGACATAAAAGCGTTGCCCCGCCTTGTTGATATGCAGCATGCGGCCCGCGTTCACATGGCCTTTTGGCAAGGCTTCATGAAATTTGAGCAGGGCGGGGATCTCTTCCGGCGGCCGGATGTCGGTGAGTTTCAGTTTTTGCAGGAACTCATCCCGGGTGTAACCATATTGTTCAATGGCAGCATCGTTCACGGCCAGAAACTGAAAGGTCCGGTCATCATAGATATACATTGGCGTGGGTATGCCATCGAAGAGCCGCTTATAATCCTCCGAGCTGTTCGCCCGCTGTTTACCGGATCGTAAGTAAAGCACTATAGCAATGACAACGATCAAAACTAACCCGGCACCAGCGACATCCATAACAATAAGATTAAACGGTTTATAGGGCGAAAGTACGTGCAAGTTAGGGTTTTTATTCGGCACGGAGGCAAATGAAAATTTGACACTGGCGCTGAAAATTTTTCAGTGGGAAACTGTAATTTTTTCAGCATTAACCGGCTGGCATGACCCTTGTAAAAAGCCTGTTAAGTTTAATTAATCTTTTGTTCAACTATTTTTTAAAGTAAAACTTAAAGGAGAAGAGGCCATGACCTTAGTTAAATTCAACAACAAAGCTAACAACACATTAATGCCAGGCTTTAATGATGTTTTTGATTCAATCTTCAATGACACTTTCTTCAGTGACCGCATGGTGGCCCGCGTACCTGCGGTGAACATCAGCGAAAGCGAGAATAACTACCATGTGGAACTGGCTGCGCCGGGTCTGAAAAAAGAAGATTTCAAACTGAACCTGGAACGCAACCAACTGACCATTTCGGTGGAACAAAGTGCCGACCACCAGGACAACCAGAAGAACTATAGCAAACGTGAATACAGCTATAGCTCGTTCATGCGTTCATTCACCCTGCCTGAAAGCGCTGACCATGCCAATATCGAAGCTTCTTATATTGAAGGCATTCTACGCATCGATATTGCTAAACGTGAAGAAGCCAAAGCGGTGCGCCGTCAGATCGAGATTAAATAAGTGCTTTATAGTCTTTAACCAAAGAGCTCCTGCTTGCAGGGGCTCTTTGATATTAGATGCTATGGAAACGCAATTCTATATCTTACTGAGCCTGAAAACACCGCAGGGCTTCTGCGACTATGGTCAATATTTCTTTGGCAATGACCGGCAGGCTGCCTATGAATTGTTCAGGCAACTGAAAGGCAGTGAAAAAATCAAAGATAATTGCCTGCTTCATATTGACCTGATGGAGACTGTGGACGAAATACCTGTAAAGATTAAAACAATTTGCTGTAACCTGGAGGAGCTGGCCTCTAACTGCAAGTTGATCGCGCGGGAAATATTCCGGCTTAAAAATCTGGAGGATATGATATGAGCAAGGTTGAACATTTCAGGTCACTGCTGTTTGCTGCACTGGTTTGTTTGCTAATCTGGGATGGGCTGTTATGGATAACCGATCCTGTCCACTGCCTGCCCGCAGGCCATAAACAATTGCTGCTCACCGGGACGTTGCTTTGGTTTATCCTGGTGCTGTCAGGTAAAAACAGGGATGATGACTGGGCCGGTGAATGCTAAGGTTTCGTCCACCATTTTAAAGGAAATTCGATCTCATCTACCGAGTCAACAACAAGGTGTGGCCTGTACCCATATTTGATCAGTTGTTCCTTGTCTGCGATCCCGGAAAGGACGAGTATCGTTTTGAACCCCATATAAATACCGCCGATAATGTCGGTTTCCATCGTATCGCCGATAATGGTGACCTGTTCCGGCTGCAAGCCCATATAAGCTGCTGCCGAGCGCATCATCACGGGGCTGGGTTTACCGATCACGAATGGTTCTCGCCCCGTAGCTTCTTCGATCATAGCTGCCGTAGCGGCAATGCCCAGGTTGTTCCAGCCCTCGCGCCGTGGCGAAGGGTCGCGGTTCGTGGCGATGAACCGTGCCCCGGCCAAGATCATATCGACTGCGTTATGCACTCTTTCTAAACTGAATTCCTGTCCTTCGCCGAGGATAACCAGATCGGGTTTTTTATCGACCATAGGTATCCCGGCATTCTTCAGGCTTTTCAACAAGCCTCCCTCACCCAGCACATGGACGCAGCAGCCCGGGTAATGTTCTGTCAGAAAAGTAGCCGTTGCCATGGCGCTGGTATAGATATGCTTTTCCGTAACGTTTATCCCCAGCTTCGCGAGTTTTTCAACGGCATCAGCGCGGCTTTTGGAACTGTTGTTGGACAAGAAGGTGAAAGGTATCTTATCTTTCAGCAGCCGTTTTATAAATACATCTGCGGCCTTGATCAGTTCTTCACCGGCGTAGATCACGCCGTCCATATCGATCATTAAGCCATGCTTTGTCTGAGTTTCCATGTTATTAATACAATGTCACGTCCGGATTGTTAGTTCAGATGTTTGGCCAGGTAGGGCGCGGTGCGGCTTGCGCTATGCCGGGCAATTGCCGGTGGTATCCCGGTGGCGACGATCTTTCCCCCGTCTTCACCGGCTCCAGGCCCGATATCGATCACCCAGTCGCTGGCTGCGATCACCTGCATATCATGCTCCACCAGGATCACGGTGTTCCCAGAATCGACCAGGCGATTCAGTTGCAGCATCAGCCGTTCCACGTCCGAGGGATGCAAGCCGGTGGTTGGTTCATCCAGGATGTAGAGCGTTTGCCCGTGCTGCGCGCGCTGCAGTTCGGTGGCCAGTTTGATGCGCTGCGCCTCGCCGCCGGAAAGTTCCGTCGCAGGCTGACCTAAGCGCAGATAGCCAAGACCAACTTTGCGGACGACTTCCAGTGCGCGGCTAATAGTTGGTTCTTCATCAAAAAAATCAGCGGCAGCGTCTACGGTCAGACCAAGCACCTCTGCTATATTTTTATCCTTATATGTCACTTCGAGCGTTTTGGGATTATAGCGCGTGCCGCCGCAGGTCGGGCAGGGCGTGTAAACACTGGGCAGGAATAGTAGTTCCACCATGACAAAACCTTCGCCTTCGCAATGCGGGCAGCGGCCTTTAGCTACGTTAAAGGAAAAGCGGCCGGCATCGTATTTTTTTGCTTTCGCCCTCGGAGTAGCGGCGAACAGTTTTCGCACGTGGTCAAACAGGCCGGTGTAGGTGGCCAGGTTGGATCGCGGTGTGCGGCCGATGGGTTTCTGGTCGACCACGACCAGGCGTTTGATATGATCCATGCCGGCAGTGATCTTACCGCCCAGCGTTTGTACTTTGGTTTGTTCGAGCGGGTCCGCGTCGGTTTCACCAGTGATATCTACCTGCACACCTAATTGTTCAGCGACCAGTTCTACCAGTACCTGGCTGACCAGGCTGCTTTTACCCGAGCCGGATACACCGGTTACGCTGGTCAGCACCCCCAGCGGAAATTCCGCATTTAATTGGTTAAGGTTATTCCGGGTGACGCCTTCCAGCTTTAACCAGCCTTTGGGTACCCGGGGATCATTGGCCGCTTTGGCTGCTTCCCCATAGATATAGTGCCGGGTCAGCGAAGCTTCAACTTCCTTTAATCCTTCCGGCAGGCCACTATAGAGGATGTGCCCGCCTTTTTCGCCGGCTGCGGGGCCGACGTCCACGATCCAGTCGGCATGGCGGATGACATCGATCTCGTGTTCGACCACGAACAGGGAATTTCCGGAGGCTTTAAGTTTATCCAGCGCCCGGAGCAATGCCTCGGTATCGGCGGGGTGTAAGCCTGCTGAGGGTTCATCCAGCACATAAACCACACCGAACAGATTGGAGCGCACCTGCGTGGCGAGTCTCAACCGCTGCAATTCACCCGGTGACAAAGTCGGTGTGATGCGTTCGATGGTGAGGTAACCCAAGCCCAGGTCCAGCATGACCTGCAGCCGCGCCAGGAAGTCTTCAGCGATACGTTTAGCGACGATCACTTTTTCCGGATTTTTCGCCTCCAGCTTTTTCAGTGTCGGTGCATCGCCCTTAGCATAGGGCCGGAAGATCGTGGCCAGCTTGTTCAGCGCCAGGCCGGATAGCTCAGCGATATCATAACCGGCAAATTTGATACTGAGCGATTCCTGCTGCAGTCTTTTGCCATGGCAAAGCGGGCATTCGCTGCTGAGCATATACTGGCTGACGCGCTTTTTCATCAACGCGCTTTGCGAATTGGCAAAAGTATGGCGAACATACCGGCGGGCCCCGGTAAAGGTACCCATGTAATCCGGCTGGCGCTTGTTTTTGATGAAACGCTGGATCTCCTGATGACTGTAGCCGGAATAGACGGGCACGACTGGTTGTTCTTCAGTAAACAGTATCCAGTCCCGGTCTTTTTTGGGCAAGTCCTTCCAAGGGACGTCGATATCGTAACCCAGCGTGGTCAGTATGTCCCGCTGGTTCTGTCCCTGCCAGGCCGAGGGCCAGGCGGCGATAGCCTTTTCGCGGATGGTGAGGGTGTCATCCGGCACCATGGTTTGTTCGGTGATCTCGTAAACCCTGCCCAGCCCGTGGCATTCCGGACAGGCGCCTTCGGGTGTATTGGGTGAAAAGGATTCGGCATAAATGATACCCTGTCCCTCGGGATAATCACCTGCACGCGAATAGAGCATGCGGAGCAGGTTGGATAAAGTGGTGACGCTGCCGACCGAGGAACGGTTACTGGCCGAACCCCTTTGCTGCTGTAAGGCCACCGCCGGTGGCAACCCCTCGATCTCATCCACTTCGGGGATAGCCATTTGGTTAAATAGGCGGCGCGCATAGGGAGATACCGATTCCAGGTAACGGCGCTGCGCCTCGGCATATAACGTTCCGAAGGCCAGTGATGATTTACCGGAACCGGAGATACCGGTAAACACGACCAAAGCGTCCCGCGGGATCTCCAGGCTGACATTTTTCAGATTGTGCTCCCGTGCCCCCTTAACTTTTACAAACCCTTTAAATTCCATGCCTTTGCTAACAGGTGCCCGGCGCCATTGTTTTTATGTTTTCCGGCAACAGTTTAGCTGCTTCGTTGTTGACCTTAAAAAAGACCATCATGGCTGAACTACCCGACCTGACCGTATTCGCGCAGATCCTTACCCGGAGATTTAAAGGCAAAGTGCTGGAAACAGTTGATGTCACGGTCGCCAAAAAGCTAAATGTGACCACTGCTCAATTAAAATCAGCATTAGAAGGGCATGAACTGACAGGCGTGTCCCGCGAGGGCAAGACCCTGCAGTTTCATTTTGACGGCGGCCAGGTCTTAGGGCTGCACCTGATGCTCCGGGGGGAACTCATCAGTCTGGACGGTGACAAAATACCGCGCTTCCAGGTCATGGCCTTTCATTTCAAAGGCGGCGGGGGCTTTGCAGTCGTTGACCTGCAAAAAGCGGCCACACCAACTTTGCAGCCCAAACCGGCCGCGGCTCCGGATGCCCTGCAATTGGAAAAGGACACTTTTATCAACTTACTGGCTAAAAAACGTTCGGTCATTAAAACCTTATTGATGGACCCTAAGGTGATGCGTGGTATCGGCAATTCTTATACCGACGAGATTCTCTACCATTCCCACATCTCGCCATTTTCGATTGCCAATGCGATTCCGGAGAAATATGCGGTGCAGCTCTTCAAAAGCATGAGGATGGTATTAGAAAAGGCGATTGCAGATATTGCCGAAGCCAATGGTGACGAGCTTACTGGTGAATTAAGGAATTTTATGGCTATCCATAACCCGGCGTTAAAAAAGACGGCGAAGGGCGAAGAAATTTTAAAAGATAAGATCGGCGGACGGACGACTTACTATACGAAGGCGCAGGAGTTATTTGTCTGAAGCACTAAGCTTACGGAATAAGTTTGGCGCCGCGCAATTGTGCAAAGAGATCGTAAAAACTCTCTTCCGTCTCCTGATACGCAGTAAAGCCGAATTTGCGGCTTTTGGACATATCGGTCATCACTTCAATTGGCCTGCCGAGATCCAGGTCGGTATGCCAGGGACTGGCCAAATGATTGAGGTCTGTTTCTTTCAGGTCGTACTTTTGCGCGATCTCCTGCCAAACAGCTATATCATTCACCATCGTTTGCTCCAGTAGATGAATGGTGCCGTCAAAACCTGAAGACTCAACGCTAAAGTAAGCTGCGATCTTATTCCATAGGCGGCTCCAGCGAAAAACATCGCCATTCACGATATTGAAGGCTTGGTTACGGGCAGCTTCCGTAGTGGATGCCCAAATCAATTGCGCGGCAAGTATCCTTGCATCGGTCACGTCGGATAGGCCGTTCCATTGGGCGGCTGAACCGGGGAAAATAAAAGGGCGGCCGGCTTCCTTGCAGATCGAAGCATAGACCGCCAGGGTCGTGCCGAGGTTCATGGCGTTACCCACGGCCTGTCCGATGACAGTATGCGGACGGTGGATGCTCCAGCTAAAGCCATCGCGTTCGGCAGCAGCGTAAACTTCGTCTTCCTGGGCATAATAAAAGTTTTCGATGTCCAGCCTGGGATGTTCCTCCCTTAAAGGAGTTTCCGGCAAGAATCCCGCTTTGGCATAGGCCTCGAACGGCCCTAAATAATGTTTTAGTCCGGTAACCAAAGCTACGTGCCGAACTGATTGGTGAATGGTCAATACTTCCAGCAGGTTGCGTACCATCAGGCTATTCACCCGGATATTCTCCGCTTCCGTTTCGTTCCGCATCCAGGTAGTGATGTAAACATGGTTAGGCCTGATCGTTGCCAAAGCTTGTAGGAGGCTATCTTTATCCAAAAGATCGGCTTTTAGGGCTTGCAGACCGGCAATGTCATGGCTTGGATTACGGGCCAGTCCATAAGTTTCCCAACCTTCAGCGATCAATTGTTTGGCCAGGTTACTGCCTGCGATGCCGCTGGCACCCACGACCAATGCGCTATTGCTCATGATGCCTGCTGTTCGAGGAAACCAATCAGGTGTTCCTCCAGTAATTCCGCATTGTAATCACTCTCCGTAGCCAGCAGCGTAACCGTCAATTCCACGTCGGTTATGGCGATATTAAGCGCGGGCCCTTCGATTACTTCGGGAAAGGATATATTGATCTCGTTGA
Organism: Mucilaginibacter ginsenosidivorax; assembly: GCF_007971525.1. Lineage (NCBI taxonomy): Bacteria > Pseudomonadati > Bacteroidota > Sphingobacteriia > Sphingobacteriales > Sphingobacteriaceae > Mucilaginibacter > Mucilaginibacter ginsenosidivorax. Next base: position 343,773 of record NZ_CP042437.1, on the reverse strand, counting down.
ATACATGCGCATATTCAATAGCCAGGTTGGAACCTAATTTGCTGTTGATATAATCCGCGAAACTGGTCTTTAATAAGTCGAAGAGCTTCTCTGCGCTGAGTGGCTGAATGTTTTTGATTGTTGTCATAGGCTTATAGAAGCATCGGGACAAGATTTAGTTTGATGTTTAGGGAACTATATATGGCGGAAGATGTTGTTCATGAGTGAAAATTGCCACTTATAATATCAACGGGATTAACGGGCGGATCGAAAATTTGAAGCGCTGGCTGGCGCAAGCAAATCCCGATGTCGTTTGTTTGCAGGAATTAAAATGCGAGGATAAAAGGTTTCCTGAACAGGCATTGCTTGATGCCGGGTACCATGCTATTTGGCATGGACAAAAAAGCTGGAACGGCGTTGCATTATTATCACGTTACGGAGAGATCCAGGAAACCCGGCGTGGATTGGATGGAGATCCGGACGATACCCACAGCAGGTATATTGAAGGCTTTATCAACGGAATTGTCATTGGCTGTTTATACCTGCCAAATGGCAATCCATTCCCCGGCCCGAAGTTCGATTATAAATTGAAATGGATCAGGCGACTTACCGCTCATGCTAAAAAGTTGCAGGGCTTTGATTTGCCGGTCGCATTAATTGGCGATTTTAATATTATGCCAACCGACCAGGATACCTATAAGCCGGTGAAATATAAGGATAACGCTTTATTCCGACCGGAGGCAAGGAAGCTGTGGCTGGAATTACTGAAGTTGGGTTGGACAGATGCGATCCGTAAACTATATCCTGATGATCGGATTTATACCTTTTGGGATTACTTGCGTAATGCCTATGACAGGGATGCGGGTTTAAGACCTGACCACTTCCTTCTAAATGGTAACCTTCAGAGCCGCCTGAAATCGGGCGGCGTTGATAAGGATGTTCGGGGCTGGGATCATAGCAGCGACCATGCGCCGGCCTGGATAGTAATCGACTAACTGCTAATGAAATTTACTTTTCACCTTCTTCAACGTTTCTTCCAGGTCAATCCCTTTGCCTAACACGCCTTTAAACAGATCACCGGTTTCTTTGAAACGGTCCATCGCATTCCTGATGTTGAAATGTTGTATGGTTAAACCGGGTTTTACCTCATCCCAACTTAAAGGCGTAGATACAGTGGCGCCCGGTTTTGGACGCAGTGAGAATGGTCCGGCAATCGTAGCCCCGGGACGGTTCTGCAAAAAGTCGAGGTACATCTTTCCGTTCCTGGCAGCGATGCTTCTTTCGAGACTTGTATAGTCCGGGATTTGCTTATGCACCAGTTTCACAACGATGTTGGCAAATAATTGTGATTGCTGGTAGGTGTATTTAGCCCCCAGCGGGATATAAATGTGCATTCCTGTCGACCCGGAGGTTTTTGGATAGCTGGGGACGTCAATGGCATCCAGTATTTCTTTGGTGATCCTTGCAGCCTCAACCACCTGGTCGTAGGTATGCTTATCAGGGTCAAGGTCGATTACGCAATAATCCGGGTTGTCAGGGGTCTGCGCACGGCTGAACCAGGGATTGATCTCGATACAGCCCAACGAATTCATCCAAAGTAAACTGGCCTCGTCCGTTCCAACGAGGTATTTGGTGACCTTCCCTTCATCTGTTACGTGATCAAACGTTTCGGCCCAATCGGGTGCTTTATCGGTCACATTCTTTTGGTAGAAACTCTGTCCGTGGATACCGCCCGGAAAACGGTTCAGCGACATCGGCCTGTCCTTCAGGTATGGCATCATGAGTTCGCCCACCTTGTAGTAATAATTGAGCATATCGCCTTTGGTCACCTTATCTTCGGGCCAGTATAATTTGGTTACGTGATTAAACTTCAGTTCGTGGCCGTATATCTTCTTGGTTTGCGTGTCCTCGGTCGGGTTAAGCAGCGTTTTTCGTTCCGTATTTTTTACGGGATCAAGCTTTAATTCCGGCTTTTTAGTTTTCGATGCGGACTTTTTGGTTTGCGCTTCATTTTCTTGATCCGTTTCCGCTACGGTTTCTTCCGTATGTGCAGGCTTTTCCAGTATGACATCTTTAGCATTCTTATCGATGCGCATGCCTTTGAATGAGGCTTGCCTAAAGACACCGTCGCTGGTCACTTCGGCGAATCCAACTTCGCAAACCAATTCCGGTTTCAGCCACGTTGGTTTAGCGCCCAAGCGTTTTGGCCGGAAGCGGGTAGGCTTATCGACGTCTACTTCAAAATCAAAGGGGCTTTTCTCCGTAATCAGCGGTATGAACTGGCCCATCATTTCTTTTTGAAGCTTGTCGGAAAAACCGGTCCCGACCTTGCCGACAAATTTCAACTCACTCTTTTTATCGTGTACACCCAATATTAACGCGCTGAATGATTTGCCGGTTCCTTCATTTTTGGTAAAGCCGGCAATCACCACCTCCTGGCGGCGCTGTACTTTTACTTTTAGCCATTCTTTACTGCGGAGATCAGAGGTGTAAACACTATCCGCCTTTTTCGCGATGATACCTTCCAGTCCCATGCGTTCTGCTGCGGCGAAGAAGTCGATTCCATTGGCATCAAATACTTTGCTTTGACGGATGTGGTCGTTTTCTGTCGGCAAAATGCTTTGGAGTATCGCTTGACGATCCTTTAAAGGTAAGCCCGTTAAATTCTTTCCCTCGTACCATAGAATGTCAAAGATGTAGTAAACCAGGTTGCCGTCCGCTTCACTGCGCCAGTTTTGCATGGCACCAAAATTTGAAATGCCTTTTTCATTCAATACCAATAACTCGCCGTCCAGCACGGCGTTCATATTCCACTTTTTTAACGCATCGTTGATTGGATAGTATTTTTCAAAGGGAAGATTGTTACGGGAGATCAGGCTTGCACCTTCTTTTTTATCCAGTACTGAGATCGCGCGGTAACCGTCCCATTTTACCTCGAACAGCCAGCCGGGTTGGTCGAAAGGCTCATCCAACAAGGTAGCTTTCATCGGTTTGATATTGGTGGGTACTTTTGATTTGGGCGCTGATTTTAAAATTTTGACGATGTCGGATTTTGTAGTTTCGGGTTCCGTTGTTTCGATCTTGTCCGCCAGTTCCTGTTCGGGCGCCACGCCTTCTTCATGCCCGTGCTGCCAAACCTTCTCACTGGTTTTGGCCATGGTTTCGATGGTTTTGCCGGATAGCACAGATTTATCCTGTTTGGTCACATCATCGCCGGTCGCGAATTCATCCTTGTGTTTGATCATCAGCCAGGCATTTTCCCCCATGCCGTGGGTTTTCACCAGCGCAAATTCACCGTTCAGCTTTTCGCCGTGCAGTTTGATTTTCAGTTGGCCGGAAGCAAGTTGTTTTAGCATTGCTTTTTCCTGCGCCTTTTTCCCCTTGATGGGTTCGATTGGCTCATAGGTGCCCTCGTCCCAAACGATCACCGTCCCGCCGCCGTATTCCCCTTCCGGAATAATGCCCTCGAAATTTAGATAATCAAAGGGATGATCCTCAACCATCATGGCCAGGTGTTTTACCTTTGGATCAAGCATCGGGCCTCTAGGTACCGCCCAGCTTTTCAATACGTGGTCCATTTCCAGCCGGAAATCATAATGCAACCGGGACGCGTCATGCTTTTGCACCACGAAGATCAGGTGATCGTTGTCCTTGCTGGCCCCGGCCTTTGGTTCGGAGGTTTTTTTAAAATCCCTTTTTTTGATGTATTCTTTCAGGCCCATAGGCTTATTTCTTTAATTCGCGTTTTACATCCCGTGCGTTTGTGCCTGCCGCAAATACAGCCGCCATTAATTTTTCTTTAGACACGCCAAATTCCTTGGCCCAAAAATCAAGGGTGTAAGCATCATCTATATCAACTGTTCGGGTATCTTCAGCTTTTGGTTTTAATTTTCGTTCCATTCTCTTTAACCAACAAGGCCCCTTGCGGGGCTGTGCTTTAATCACAATTATTACTACTTAATTTTCTTTTCTACCGCTGAGCGTTGATTACTGCCGGCTGATTTCTTTGCGGCTTCCACCTTTTTAGGCGTTGTGCCTGTCTTCTTTGCTTCGTATTTCAATTCATGTGGTTGTTCGGATACCGAATGCCTTTCCACTTTTGTTCCTCTAGTTGCCATAGTTTTAGTTTTTTATATGTAGGGATATAACAAATTCAATACCAACGGGTTTTAATTAGAACGATAAAGGTTATACCAATGGAACAATTCGAGTAAGTGTGGCAGGAATCGCAGAACCGTTTAGTTTTCAGGTCGTCAATAGCGGCGCGGATAAATGTGAATTGAATTTTTTGCCGGTATGGAGTAGGATGCTGTCTTTGAACCGTATGAAAAAGAACACATTCGCATCTGTTGCAACCCCGCCGTTGTAGATGAGGAAGTCATCGTGCAGATCGCCGGCCGCATCGAGGCACATTATTTGTAAATAGTTATAAAATCATCTATCCTATGAGCTCAGCATTTGTAAAAGAAGGGGAATATCAAAAATTAAGTGATGTCGGTCCATCGCTTAATGCACTGTTTTATTATTTACGCCAGGAAAACCGCGGACAGGTTATCCGCGAAATGAAAGGCTTTTACAGCGAGAAGTGCGGACGCCATGTCTATGAAATGAGTGACGGGCTAACTTATGCGCCCGACGACGAAAACAAATGGACGATCATTCTTGATGCCTGTTAATCAATGAGCTGGACCTGCCCGAAATGTGAGCGTGACCTGCCCTGGGCCGACTTCCGACATTATTGCAAGCGGGTTAGTCTCGATACACTCTTTGAAGGGCGGTCAGACGAATTGGTATTGGTTTTCGACAAGATTTTAGCGGAGGTTTCAGACTGGCCCAAAGTGCTCATTAGCACCACGCCTAACTGCATCGTTTTTTATCGTCGCACTGGTTTCCTGGTGATCCGTCCAATGAAAAAGTGGCTGGATATCAAATTCTACTCTTTAATAGCCCACAAAGAGAAACCAGTAATGAAAAGTGTACCCGCAGGTAAAAAGTTCGAGAACCACATCCGCCTTAGCTCGCTGGATCAGCTCAAACCCGGAATCTTTGTTTACCTGCGGGAATCTTATGATCTGATTTAACTCGTTTCTATAATATCAAAAAGCTGCAACACCTTGTCATCGTGTAGACTTAGGGCCTTTTGGTAGCACTGCCGGGTATCATGACTTTTAAAAGCCATCGCCCAGTCCGGAAAAAAACGTTTATCTATGAGCCCTTCACGTAATGTCGTTACACCATAGTGTCGCTTATCAGCCATAATATTCAGGTAAAGTTGCTCAATATTTGCTCTTGGGCCCTCAATCAGTTGGATAAAGCTTTCGGGCAGGCTGATCAGCAGGCCGGTGACGTCAAAGCGGCTATTGGCTTCTCTGGCGACCCTTAATAAATCTTGCAATTCTGGCTCATTCATCGGCCTTACTGGTACACTGGTGTAGATGAGGTAATAAAGATCCATGATTTAGTTGATTTCAATCGGTAAAGTAAAATAAAAAACCGAGCCTTCTCCGGGTTTACTTTCCGCCCAAATGCGGCCATGGTGACGCTCGATGATCTGCCGTGCAAGATATAGGCCGAGACCGAGCCCGGAAGTGTTTTTATTTTCGGCTATCCGGTAAAACCTGGAAAATATTTCTGTTAATTTATTTTCTGGAATGCCTATGCCGCGATCACGGACGCCGACTTTAACCAATCCACTTTCCTCCGAGAGGTATACATCGATATCTTTTGATGAAGGCGCATAACGGATAGCATTGGTCAATAAATTTAAGATTACCTGTTCAATTCGCTGACTGTCTCCAAGCACAAGTAGATCATTCAGATCAGTCTGAAAACGAACGGTGTGGGTAGGACTGGTGTAAGTGATCAGTTCTATAGCGTCGCGTACGACCGTGCAAATGTCAAAGGGCTCAGGATTGATTTGTAGTTTCCCTGCTTCTATCTTGGAAATATCCAGCAAATCTGAAACCAGTTGGTTCAGTTTTTTAACTTGCTGACCGGTCCGGCGTAGAAAATCCTTCCGACGTTCTTCGGGCATATCGTTATTTAATATCTGTAAATACGCTTGAATACTGGTTAACGGTGTTTTTAGTTCATGGCTGGCCATTCCGATAAACTCGTCTTTTTTATCATTGAGCGCTTTAATTTCATCGTAAAGCTGTGCCTTCTCTTCCTGGAGCCGCAAATGGTCACTGATATCACGCGCTATTTTTGAGGCACCGATGATTTTGCCGTTGTCATCCAGAATAGGTGATACAGAGAGAGAGATCTGCACCATACGTCCATCTTTCGCTTTGCGCACAGTCTGAAAATGGTCGACTTTGTTACCGCTGCTCACTTCGCTGATAATGTACGTTTCTTCTTCTATCCGTTCTGGCGGGATGATGAGGGAGATGTGTTGCCCTAAAGCCTCCTCCTCGCTGTAACCAAACATCTTTTCCGCTGCCTGATTCCAACTGGTGATGATACCCTCCAGGGTCTTACTGACTATGGTGTCGTCAGAGGTATTGGAGATCGCTGTCAGCAAACCTTTATTTTCCGCTGCATGCCTGGCAGATGAAATATCCCGCGCTACTTTGGATGCACCGATAATTTTTCCTTGTTCATCCACTACCGGCGACACTGTTACCGACAAATGTACATCTTGACCATTCTTTCCACGGCGAATTGTCTCGAAATGGTCGACCTTTCTACCGTTGGCAATTTGGCCGATGATAAAATCCTCCTCGCTCAGTCGGTCTGGCGGAATGATCAGTGAAATATGCTGACCAACGGCCTCCGCTTCGGTATAAGCAAAGATTTTTTCTGCTGCCTTATTCCAACTGGTAATTATACCTTGTAGTGTTTTACTAATGATGATATCGTCAGAAGAGGAAACTATCGCCGCAAGAATCGCCTGTTTTTCACGGGCGAGGTGGCGGTCGCTAATGTCCCGCGCGATTTTTGACGCACCGATAATAACTCCGTTTTTGTTCAAAATGGGCGATACCGTTACGGAAACGGGAATTTGACGGCCGTCTTTAGTGGTGCGTAGTGTTTCAAAATGTTCTATTTTTCTACCTTGCAGAATTTGCCCGATAATGTATACCTCTTCTGCCTGTCTATCTGGCGGGACAATCATCATAATTGAACGCCCAATTGCTTCCGCTTCTATATAGCCAAACATTCTTTCCGCCGCCGGATTCCAGGTGGTAATAATTCCCTTGGTGGTTTTACTGATAATGGCATCGTCAGAACTTGCTACAATAGCTGCGAGCATTGCCTGCTTTTCTTCGGAAAGCGAAATAGCGTCTGGGGGTAAAGCACCGGCGATCGTTTGATTCATCGTCTTATAACGGCTCAGCATGAGGAATGTTTGATATTAACAATTGGCTAAATATTACAAAAGTTTTTTCAATGTTTTGAAATTAGAAATCGGGCCGGGGTTCCGGCACCCTTGTTATACTTCAGTGAATATCAAGTTAGCCGCCTGATATCCAGCAGCTATGGTTCGTTAATTAGTTCAATTCGCGGTAAAGAAGATTTGAACGCCCTTTCGGTTAATACTATATCAACTATTTATGTCTGGTGAGAGAATCTAGCCCGTTGAGGTAATCAATCTTCCTTTAAGTTAATTGATGACTAGGCAAAATAAAGTCCCCTAAGCGCTCGCCGCCGGGGGGACTTAAACCTAAGTATTATGATTTGGAAAAACACCCGGGCTCATAAAAATCTAATTCATAGATAATTAACGGAGGATATTTATGAAACAAACAAGTAATTGAAGATGTCAACATTATCCCTCAATTGGATAGAGCCTGTGGTTTAGATATGCACAAAGACAAGATCGTCGGCTTTATTTCTGGTAAAGATCGTAGCAACCAAGAGTTTAGGGAATTTGGCACCTACACCTGCGAACTCAAACAGATTAGAGATTGGTTACATGAGAATGAATATTCAGCATTGCCTGATGGAAAGCACTGGCATTTATTGGATGAGTTTATACGCTATACTCACCGAAGCCGGTATTGAAGTCATTGTTGCAAATCCGGTTCATATCAAGCAAATGCCTAAGCGGAAAACTGATCGACGATGCTAAGTGGCTTTGTACATTATTACTACATGGATTAGTCCGGCCAAGTTTTATGCCTGACAACACGCAACGGATAATCAGAGATTATTGCCGAAATCGGTTATTCTATATCTGGCAGCTTAACAGGATAAGGAATCGTTTACTAAAGATATTGGAAAGTAATAACATCAAACTACGATCCGTCGTCAGTACGATTCATACATTAACCGCTATGGACATAATAAGATTGCTGGCTAAGGGGCTACCGATCAGGAACAGTTAGTCCATTGTGCCAGAGGTAAGGTAATAGCAAAAAAAAGAACAGTTGATCAAAGCATTGGATGGAACCCTGCAAGGTTATCATCATACTCAACTACAAATGCTACCGGAAGATTACGACCATGTGCAAAAGCAAGGCGACTTTTTAGATAAATCAATTACTGAATTATCAGTGAGCATTACGCCCAAGCTTTTGAATGTGTTGATAGCATCAGCGGCATAGGTGTCAAATCAGCGGAAATTATTATTAGCGAGGCTGGAAAAGATATGGGGCGTTTCACAACAGCAGATCATTTCACCGCGTGGTGCGGTATTGCACCGGGCAACAACGAAAGTGCAGGTAAGCGAAAAAACACAGCTATTAAAAAAGGCAACAGTTATCTAAGGGTTGCCATTGTTCGCGGCATGGGCTGCTGTTCGGATGAAAGATTCTTATTGGCATGCCTTATTTGATAAGTTACGTAAACGTATGAAAGCGCAAAAGGCTATCGTCGCTGTCGCAAGAAGATTGCTTAAAGTGGTTTTAAGACACTGGAAACATTAACAATTTATCAGGAAAAAGGCATTGCTCATTTTGTCGATTTGCAAGCTAAAGTGACTTTATACCATAAGGTACAGCTATCTTGGCCGCAAACGAATGATGTTTAAACGAACTAAAAGGATGGAAAAGGTAATAGAATAAAAAGTCTGAAACCTAAGCTGCCAAAACTGTAGATAGCACCCAGGTTTGTTCAATGAGAACGCAGAGGAAACTTATTTTTGAACTTCAGTGCTTGGCATTAATTATGGTTGTAATCATTCCAATTGTATTATACTTTTTCCAACTTTTCCAAAAAGAGCATAGGTTTTGTAATGATTAATTCATGTGCCATGAGGACCAGTTAATTCGCGAAAGAGTATTTGAACATTATTTTATTGCTTGAGTTGTTGCAGTATTTTCTTGCCGCTCTCACTTTTGGGATTAAGTTCAACAGATTTTTGATACATCTTCATGGCCTCTTGTTTTTCACCGTTTTTCAGCAATGCCTCGCCGTAGCTGTCAAAAGCATTCCAACTATCCGGGTTTAAAATCGTGTTTAATTTAAATACTTCTAACGCTTCTTTATTTTTTCCCTCTTTGATTAACGAATACCCCCACGAATTCAGGTCGTTTTCAGAATGTCGGCTTAGTGCTTCCGCCATCTTCGTTTCGTTAGCGGCGTCAATATTATAATTCAGTACTTTGACAGTTAAGGCACCTTTTGGTTTAGTGTCGAGTGTTGCAGCGTAGACTTGGGCGATACCGTTGATGACTAGTGCGGGGTTGTCAATAAAAATATAATGACCGCAGTTATAGGCAGTGATGCCTGTACGGTTGTTTGCTGCGGCCCTGACAAATTCCTCATGACAACGTTTCCAATCGGTCGCATCCACGGGATTATCAAACGGCGGGCGACCGGAAACAAAATCGATAGCCGTAATGTTGATCGGGAAAGGGCTTTCACGAACTAACTTAACATTTGTGCTGAGGTCGCCGTACTGATAGTAAAGTCCTGGCTTTGTTGTTTTCATTGACACCTTGTCTATATCATTTTGCCGCTGAAGAGCGCTGAGCCTGCTATCGAACCAGCAGCTGGTACTTCCGTCAATCAATACAGCTCCTTTTACTTTGTCGGGATGACGGTAAGCGTAGACCGTTGTGGAAAAGGCGCCCTGTGAATGGGCCACCAGAATAATGTCCTTATCATATCCCAGCCTGTGTAGTGCCGTTTCTAAGCCCAAAATGCCATTTAACAACCCATGTTTGTTTGTATCAAGTGTGCTTTTACCAAAGCCGGGCCGATCGTAGGTGATCAACGTAGTACCGGTTAGTTCGGATATCGGCTTGAGCAATCCGGTCCAAACCGATGCATTGTCGCCGCCGCCGGCTTCAAATAAAATTGGTGTACCATGTCCTTTAACTATGAAGAAATGAAGCTTGTAATTTCCAGCATCAACTAAGGTGTCGACCGTTTGATACCTGGCAATTGGCCCGGATTGTCCAAATGAGGTATAGCTGAATAATAAGAGGACAAATAATAATAGGTATCCCTTCATAATTGAAAGATATTTAAAAGCTTTTTAAGGTATCAAACAATTAAAATCATGCCAATTCGTAAATGGTTGATGAGCAATTGCTTACATGATATCGGCCAGAATGCTGTAACGGAAACGGACAATAGATGTTCGTTTTTAGTATGTCCGGAATTTTTGGAATAGGAAACGGATGATGCTTCAAGTCGACATTTAATCTATTTTTAGGGGAAACCTTATCACAATGCAGGCGAGTGCCTGCTTGAGCTCTAATAATATTAAATTATCGTGAATTATTGATGAATGATTTTATTTAGGCACTTAAAAGAGCCTAAAACGGTGAGTGCTAAAAGGCATAAAATATATTCATCCTATGACTGATAGACCCAAAGCGCATTTCGACCGTAATTTATTTTTAATAAAAAATGGTAAGCCTGGCGTGAACAGCATAAGAAAGTACAAAACCAGCTATGTTTTCAGTAGAATACTGGCATTTTGGTAAAAATAGCACGGTTAAAAATGATAAATCGCATGGAAGATTAGTAGCGGTAATCAAGAACGCAAAGCGGCGAAGATTATTAGCGTAGCAGAGTAATGCAATACCCTAAAAGAGCGAAACATTTGTTCTGCCCCTTTCAAAATCCTCATCCGTTTCCTTTTTTATTCTCCCGTAAACAGGTTCGGGCTCGCTAAAATAATGTGATCTCCTTTGTAAATCCATCAAATAGGTCTGCTTGTTAACAGTCGGTGTCCATGCGAAAGAAAATACGTTGATCTTTGCAGCTGGAAAAGTTTTTAGAATAGCGCTGATTATAGCGCAGGAAGTTACACCGGAAGTAACGACATCATCAAGGATGAGCACTTTACGACGGTTGAGATTAGTGACATTTTCTTTTACCTCATAAACATCGGCCAGCATCTTTTGGCGGTTAGTCAAGTTCAGTGATTTAATTGGCTTGGTAGCCTTTCTTTTATGCAGGATTTGCGGCAAATAATAACAACCAAAAGTTGCAGCGAGGCTGTTGCCCAAACGGTCCAGCGGCTTTTTAGCCGAATTATCAGCCGCCAATTCGTTACTGCCCAGCGCGCGGATAATTACTAAATCCCGGCTCATCTGGTGCGAAAGGAGATTATTGATGCTTTCTGAAATAAACGTCCGGATTGTGCGCTCCTTATTGTTTTTAAATTCCAAAACCCGTTTACGGTCATTGTCCCAAAACGATGGGAAAGAGAAATAATAACATAAGTGGTACAATTGAAAACTGAGTTTGTCCTGGTACCGTAATTTACGCTGCATCAGTTGCATAGCCAGCCTGTTTTATGCTCAAATGAAACAATAATCATAGAATGAATTATCGGGTTCATTTTTTTTCCTGAGTTAAATAATAGATTTCTGAACTTAATATTCGGCGTCATATTGAATAAGACTGACCCTTGTCTTCCGCGCTAACGGTACATATAAACCGTAAAATCTTCCTGGCTATAATCTGTTCTCAGTTGTACATTCGGACAAATTGTACCGCAGAAGTTTATGATCTGTTGGGGTTCATAGGATGCCAGGAGGCCGTTTGGAATAATTTGTCTGAGTAGGTTAAAACCGAGGCCACTTTTCGAGCTCCGGTACAATTTTTTGATCGCATGATAAATAAAACCCGGGTCGCTTTGGAAATAGTTTAACGATCCGCTGGCCAGCACAAAATCCGACAGCGGTAATTCATCTTGGATAAAGTCAGCCTGGATAAAATGAACATGGGGGAATTTACCATACCGGCATTGCGCCTCTTCCAGCAATTCCGGTATTTGTTCTACGCCGGTATAGGTAATCCCCTCGTAAAGTCGTAACAGGTAGGCAAGCAGGTCGCCATATCCGCAGCCAGCGTCTAAAATGGAGTATTTCCCGAAATCGGCCATTTCAGACAGTATTTTGAAACGCAATAACTGGCTGTCCAGGTCTGTCCAGCCCAGCGCCCCGTGACTTTTATTGCCGTGCCGGGCTATCATGCTACGGTGATAATTGAAGATGGCGGAATTATCATTATCGGACATAGATGCAAATTTATTTAAGCCAAATTGAGCAATAATTTTGATGATGCCGATGATAACTTCATGTTAAAAGTGCTCATCAACGGTAACGAAAATTCCGGTAGTAACCGGATTGTATTGAAAAACCTGCCAATTGTAAGTATAAAAAAAATAGAATTATTTGATTTGAATCAAATTATCAATGGAAAATTGCTTCGAAATTTGTGGTAAAGCCATTACCAATGAAAACAAAAATAACCATTCCCGTAATTTTTATCATGCTGGTTTCGGCATGTCAGAAAGACCGGCAGTTACCGGCCGTTAATTCCGGAAAAACAACGAGTACAGCTGCATTAACTTTAGAGGAGATCAAAACCTGGTATCATTCCGATACGACGAACACGTTGGAATGGAAAACGGCCAGGCAGGTAGTACGTAACAAAACGCTTTACTGGCTCGTTGACCTGGCCGGCCGTCCTGTTTACAACAAGTTAAAATTGGGATACAGGCGGGTAGCATTTTTCAGGGACACTACCGGGGCTATTAACCAGCATATCCTCGAAATAATCCCGGATGCTTTTTACCTGCAGCAAAAGCAAAACGTAACAGAGGCGGATTTTACCGGCAAAATTTTCACGTTTGATAGCAGTTATCGCTTACTTTCCGGACATATTTATTCGGGAGGAAACGCGATTGGTTTAATCAAGCCGCTACCTTCAAATAGTTCCGGTAATACTTTACATACCAATTACGTCCAGGTGATCACTACCTGCCAATGGGTAGATGATAACTATATCGACAGCGAGGGGAATGTCGTAGTCTATTCAGAAAAAATTTGTCAAAATGAAATTATCGATGACGGGTCATCCGGCATATTAACCGGTGGGGGGGGCGGTGGATCGGGCCCGGGAACAGCAGCAGCAGGTTCAGGAGGCGGCAGCTCTTCCGGTGCAGGCCCGGCACCCGCAGCGTCCAATCTGCCGGGTGAAAATAATCCCAAGGTAAATCCTAAAAACCTGATGATTTGTTTTGATAATATTCCGGATAACGACGCAAAATTGACCATAACTGTTTATGTACAGGAACCGTGGCCTGGTACAACCTTTAACATTGGACCTAATTCTGTCGGTCATACAGCTATCGGGCTTACAAAATCAAATGGAAACCAGTCAATCACGCAGGTTGTAGGATTTTATCCTGATGCAAGCGGAAAGGATAAATCTCACGCGCCATCAAAAATTGTCAATAACGGGGGCGATTTAAAATATAATGCAAGCATAAGTTATAGTGTATCTGCCGATCAGTTTAAAAAAATTACAGCCTATATTTCAAATCCACCGGCAACCTATGACATAATAGCTATGAATTGCACGACCTTTGTAAATAACGCAGTGCAACAGGGCGGGATTGTTTTGCCCAATGCATCTACGACAGCCGGATACGATTCGGATGGAAATGAATATAAGACCATGGCGCCCTCGACATTAGGTTATAACATAGAAAAATTAGATGGTAAACCGAATGTAAACGCGAAAGGAGGGACCACACCAAACAGTAAAGGCTCATGTGACCCGACAATTTAATTATTATGAAGAGAAAAGTTTTAATATTGATCCTAAGTATAGTCATTGTTAGTAACCTTCCTTTTTTTACTTTCTTTTTGCAGGAAGACTTTACGTATTCCAATGCCGACGGAACTTTTACTTATAGTGAGGAAGGTGGAAAAGGAAAGTCATTTGAAGGTTGCCAACGTCTTTATGGGTACTTTCTTTGCCAGCACCCGCTGAAAGACCAGGGTGACAATGAACTGTATCGGACTTTCACCATCAAGCCCTGGCGATTCTGGGAGTGGGGGGAGATGATCTTCCACAACGAAAGGTTTAAACTACCCTATAAAGATTCTGGAAAATAATGATTGATAGAATTTGCCACCGCTTTAAAAAATTAATCAAAAAAGGGGAACCAACCAGTTCCCCTTTTTGATTAGGCATAGTATTATCTGTTATGCCATATTCCTATAAAGAACGAGGGTTGTACAGATGAATAAAGGGCCGTTTGATTTGCTAAATTAGCACCTGATTTTTCCGGACTAACCTAACCTGCTTTATTTAGGTATGTGCTGGGTGGCAATAGTACGTCTATGGAGACATTGAGTGCTTTAGCAAGCTCAACCATGGTACTTAATCTCGGATCTCCTCTGCCTTTCTCAATTTCTCTAATTTGGGAAGTGGTAATCCCTGAAATAGCCCACAAATTCTCCTGTGATATTCCCTTGGATTTACGCTCGTCGCGTAACCTGATACCTATTATCTTATTTGCCTCAACATTTCGGTTGGCCATTTCAACCCCGAAAATGACATATTAAAGTTTGAATTATACGCCGATATATCGGCGATATTTAATATTTTAGCTTGAGAAAATAAAAAAATTACCCGCAAGGAACAATGGGACAGGATTTTATTTCGGGGCAAATGGATATTCCGATCCTTGAACTGGAATTGAGTGAAGAATTCAAATCGAAATGCATGGCCATGGGCTTCGTAACCTTAAAGGAGGTCACCAGTTTAAACCCGGAAGAGCTTCGTAACAGGAAGGGGTTTAATTACGCATGGTTGGGCGAACTTGCTGCTTTTCTCAGCGAAAGAAAACTGTTACACCTATTGCAGCCACTACCGGGAAATAATCCTGGTTGATCCTGGTGATCATTTTTTGAAGGATCGATTTCATTTCTGCTGCAGTAACCTGGTTTTTACTATAATACTCCTTGCTGAGCCCGTGTGCGGATATGAATTCCTGCCTTTTTGTGCTGAAGTTTTCCGCGAAAAAATCAAAAATTTCAGTCAGGGGAACCGCGTTAACTACGCGTTCTTTAAAGAACAGCCTGATCAGGCAGGCAAGATGGGAGACTGAAAACTCAAGTTTCAGGCGCTTTTTATTGGCTGCCTGGTGTGATTGCGATAGGTGGTTTGCAGGTTCTAAACTTTCTTTTACTTCCTGCAACCAGTCTGACAGGATGAGGGATAAAGGTGGCCACCGGTCATCATATCGTGAAATTTCCCCTTTTGATAGGTAGCTGAAAAGCTCGGTATGGTGTTTAAGAAGTGATAATTGATTTGGTTTGGGCTTGCCTGCAATTTCCCTGAGGATTTCTTCCTGTTGTGCAACGAGTACATCAAACTGGTTTAACTCCAGTGCTATTAGCTTTTGATAAACGAGTTGAGGGAAATTAGCGGAATTTGTATCAGGAATGATCATGCTTAGCTCCTCAATTACCTGCTTAAAATAAACCAATTGTGACAAACTACAGGAAATATTTTTATCATCCGTCATATCTTCAATATACCGTTTTAAAAATTCACTGATTTTGGGGTTAACAGGTGAATTATCCAGCGCTTTACAAATTTTTATACCGGTGTCTTTTAAGTTTTTGGTATAGTGTTGCCTGTAACTTATAGCAATGGGGATCGTTTTGTCGGGGTAATTACCATAATAGGTCAACAAATCGTCTGTCAAAAAACAAACTTTCCCAGTGATGTAGGAGTGACTTTCCCGGTTTTTAAACAGTCCTTCCCCGGGCGTCTTACAGCATTTTTCCAGCGCGCCCGAAATACGCAATAACTGGTGGGAAAAATATCGCTGTAAAGCGGGTTCCGTTAAAGCGGAAAAAGCAGTAAAAGCCCAGGAGGCCTGGACTTTTACAATGACTTCATCTAACTTTTTTAAAATGTCGTCCGTGTAATTGCCGGTCAATAAATTTTCCAGTTCACTTAATAAATGAAGGTGATGGAACGATTCTTTATCAGAAAAAACACTTTTTGCGCTCAGCATAATTGCTATTTAAGGTGTCTGGTTACACGTAATGCGTTGTGGTAAATAAAGTAGTACACGTGTTTGTAGGATCGGTTTTGGAGCTGGAAGTTTGAACTGTGTTGGTTTGCGAATGGTTAACAAAGTTAAAACGACGTGTTACGGTTTGTTTGGGTAATTTAATGTTGTTGGTTTTCATAATATTATTTTTTTTTACTATATTAATATTTTATAAGAAGAGGCATATTTTTATTACATCAATCCCCTGAAAAATTACACCAAAAATGAACTTCTTAATGAAAGTTGATTTTATTAAATTTTATAGGTACAGGGTGGTTTTCTACCACCTGATGTGGTGGATTTTTTACATTTTTTATGAACTATCTTCTGTTTATTTTGCCATTTCAGAGTTGTATCTGGAGAGGTATTTTTCCTATTTTTTGGTAAACGTATTACTTTTCTATACGCACATTATCATATTAAACCGGACAAAGCATTTGACCAGGGCTAGGTTTTTTAAGGTTTTGTTGCTTATTATCCTGGAAACGCTGGTATTCCTGGCGATTAAGTTGCTGCTGGATCATTTATATAGCAATGGACATGGGTTGATGTTTTCGGAAATCACGCAATTCATTGCGCTCGACTTCAACAGGAACCTGTTTTTTGCCGGCTTGGCCACGCTATTTTGGGCAGCTTCAAATATCTCCGTCTTCGAACGAAAGGCTAAGGATGCCGAAATCAAACAATTAATGGCCGCGCGCGATAACCTCACCCTCGAAGCCAGCCTGGCCCGTTCACAAAACGCCTTGTTGAAACAGCAAATCAATCCGCATCTGCTCTTCAACTCCCTGAATTTTATCCATAGCCTGGTTTACAATAATTCGCCGGAAGCTGCCCAAAATGTCATTCTGCTGGCTGATATTATGCGCTATGGGATAGAAGAAACCGATAAGGATGGCAAAATCTTATTGGCCGATGAAGTTGAACAGGTCCATAATTTAATCCGGATCAGCCAGGCCCGTTTTGAGCACAATAACAAGGTCGATTTTTCGGTTTCGGGGGAAGTAGCTAACCAGAGATTGATACCTATGGTATTGATTACGCTCGTTGAAAACGTTTTTAAACATGGGAATTTTCGGGATTATCCGGCAACGATTAAACTGATGTTAAATCAGCCCGGTAAACTGAAATTCTTGACCCGTAACAAATCAAAACCCAAAACCTCCTACGCAAGGTTACGAAGTACCGGGCTGGAAAACATCCGCATCCGCCTTGATTTTACATACGGACAGGATTATACGCTTTTAACCAGGGAGGTCAACGGGTTCTTCGAAGCTGACCTAAATATAACATTATGACGATCACCACTTTTATAATTGATGACGAGCCTCATGCGGTCAATATACTGAAACAATACGTACAAATGACCTCCGAATTGACGCTGGTCGGCGCGACGACCGATCCTGCAGGTGTTTTATCAAACCTGTCCGGCGGTAATGCCCCGATGCTGCTGCTGGTAGATGTAGATATGCCCGGCATTTCCGGGTTAGAACTTGCTGAGCTGGTTAACAGCGATACGAGTATCATATTCATCACGTCCTTCCGGGAATTTGGCGTCGAAGCATTTGAACTAAAGGCAATTGATTATTTATTAAAACCGGTATCATATGCCCGTTTTTACAAGGCTATCCAAAAAGTAATTACTGTACGGCAAGATAAACAAAATGCTGTCAAAGAACGGGCTTCCTTTTTTGTAAAAGGAGATGCCAAGGAAAAATACATCAAAGTCGTTACCGATGAAATTGTTTACATCGTGGCGGCACTCAACTATATCGAAATTCACCTGGTTGCCGGTAAGGTATTAACCTACCTTACACTGGCAGAGATCCTCTCAGAATTACCTCCGGTCGGTTTCTGCCAGGTCCACCGCTCGTACATCGTTAATTTAAAGCAGGTCAGCGCAATCGAAAAATCACAGGTCAGGCTGCATAATGACCGGACAATTCCAATAGGAAAAGCTTACGAGGCCGCGTTTATGAAACGCCTTGCACCTGAATTCCTCATTAGTAAGCGCCTTTCAGATAATTAACACCCCACACCCCTCAAAACCAGGGATGAGGAATATTTAGATAAGCAAAAACAGATCAGTAATTCATGCCTGCGTTGCTGACCAGGGTATAGCCTGTTTACCTGCATATGGATCAGGTCCGCCAATAAATTCAGCCTTTTCCCATCTGGCCATGCTGCTGAGCCTTTCGCGAGATTTTCGACCGATTCCAGGAAAACTGTTTCTGCTGCCATGTCCTTTGTTTTTTTGTCTGCCGCCAGGTGTTCAAGTGCTGCCTCCAGTTCCCTCGCAACCATCCTGTATTTTCGGTCCAGGTCCAGGCGGAAGTTCCTGGTGTCTCCGAATTCTGCAATAAAGCTTTCTGCCCTTTGCTTGAAAAATTCGGAAAGGGAAGCGCTTCCCTTGGTGAACCTGGCGGCCATTTGATAGACTAATCTGAAAACAGCCATGTCAAATCCATTGGGGGCTTCGGACTTTATCTTTTGGAATATCCAGTCCACGGCAAGTTCACTGCCGGTATGAAAACAGTGTTCAACATTTTCCATTAAAGATTCACTATACCTTTCGACTTCACGAACGTAGGTGTCCTGCTTCACATCCCGCACAAAACCTTTAATGGACTTATGGCCAATTATTCCCGAGATTATTTTGACCACTTCCCCATAATTTGAAATATCGGTGCGGATTCGCAGGCGGATGTGGCTTTCCGGATCATAATACCGGATAAAGAACCACAGCGCTATTTTAGCTTTCGCTGCCTGGTTGAGTTTGCCAATAAGTTTTAACAATATCGTATCAGCTGTTTCTTCGTTACAGTAGATTTTAAAGTATACCCACTGGCTTCCGGGAGGGAATGACCTGTCCAATGCATTCCCCTTTGGACTGTTCTCAATGGCAATTCCGTTATAAATGCGGTCAGCTCTGGTAAGCACTGCAACGAATTGTCCGGCCAGTCTGTTTTTTCCGGCAGTCACCGAACGGTCTGGCGCCAGGTATTCAGTGATTAAAATGTTTTGTTGTTCTTTAAGACAATCCATAAAAAACAAAGCTTCCGCATCACAGGATAGATCAAACACCAGTTTCTGGTCGCTCATCCCCATCGATACCAGGGCAGGTATTCCCCGTTGTTGGCGCATAATGTGCAGTTTACCGATGGATGGTGCGGTGATTAAGCCCGCAATATCTTGATTTTGAAGCCGCCATTTAGCCAGGCTGATGACCATACCCCGGTATTCTACCCTTGGGTAAAAATCAAGCCCGGGGAAAATTTGTTCCAGGTTAAATGTCAGGTTGGCCTGCAGTCCCTGGTATTGCAGGTCGCATAAAAAGCGGAAAATCGCCAGTTCATTGTGATTGAAATTATACGCGGTTGGTAACCGGGGTATCACTCTTTTTTGAAGGCTGACCGATTCGAGCAGGATGTCATCGCCCTGGATCGAAACCTGCAGGTCGTCAAGCCTGATCTGTTGCTGGCCGGTATTACCAGGAAAGGTATTGATGTGGATAATATGGTCGTAAACTGGTTTACGCCGGTTAATGTTATCTACATGGATGTCAGAAAGCTGGTGGATTTCCGCGAATAGGACGTCGGGGTTTGCCATCGCCTCGGCTTTCGCTATTTCCTGGCAAAGCTTATTTGCTTCTTCGCTGAATACGTTAAAGCGGGCGGTTAATGCCGTCGCTGTAGCCCCGCCGTTATTTTCAAGAACAAGCTTGTCAGCAGATTTTGTAAATAACATAGAGATCGACGGCGGTAATTTCGAATTTCCCGCAAGATCACCTAACCCGGAAACATCGTCGTCATGAATGGTCAGCGGAGCGAAAGGGGTAGAGGGCGGCCGCCGCTGCCAGGTTTTTAGAAATAATTGATGTACCGGCGTCCAGTCAATGCGCTTGGTCGGCTCACCTCGCCCGGGAAACGCTACCCCGGCTAAAAGCCCGCCGGCCTTGGTGCCCGCAGGAAGGTTGTCGTAGCCTATACCATAATCAGGGTCGAGCGCCTGGAGCAGGTTGACTTTCTGCCCCTCAAACCTGTTTTTAAAGGCTGCCGAAAAATTTTTCATCGCAGGGGTGGAAAAGGGTATGATGATTTTGCTCAATAACGCAATTGCGGCTGTTAATTCTGATTGTAAAGCGATATCTACGCCGCCGTCCTGCACCGCCCTTTCTAAGCCCGCATAAAATAACTGTCCCCGGAAATCACCCGTCCCTATAGCAGATTCCTGCAGCGCTGCACCGGTCTGCGCGATCGGTGGTGCCTCCGATAAACGTATGTTTTTCAGGGATGCCCATTGTTCGTCAGGCAATATGCCATGACCCCGCTGCGGCTCGATTAACTGTCCGTCAAGTGCGGTCAGGTAGAATTGCTCATTTTGCAAAAAGTTAAAATATTGCGTGGCTTCATCGGGGTTGCAGCTGGTAACCTGGCTGATCTGGTTAACGATATCGGACCGGTAAAGCGGCTTGCCGGCCGCAGGTTTTGCAAGGATCAGGTTGAGCCTTTCTGCTGCGATGCTGTTCAGCGTAAAACGATATTTGCCCTTTTCATCAGTTTTAGACTGAACAAAACTGAGTGATTCTCCGGTCCGTAAAAGTGTAGGGTTAAGGCTGACTTCGAAATCCCCCACATTTTTAAGTTCATTGGGTACATGCGCCAGTAATTCCCGGGAAGGGAGTAAGTGAAGTACCGACTTGCCCGCCTCCACCAGTCTCACCTGACGGCAATCAGCCCAGTTAGCGAGGGTAAACGCTGCGAAGGCCCCGAAAGGCGTGGCGCGAAAGCACATCCGGTTAAAATATTTGAACAGGGAAAAGCGCTCTTTTTTACTCAGCCGCTCCCAGTCAAATTCTTGTTTTTCAAGCGCCCTGTAAAATGCCGGGCTCGCCAGCCAGATCGCGTTCCTGAAATCCTGCCGGCTCAAAATAGCCGGCAGGTTATCCAATGAATATTGATCCGGGCTATAGAACGGTGTTCTTAAAAATACCTTCCCGGTAAACTTGTATTTGATTTTCTCGTCCATATGCGTTGTTGCCAGGGTATATACCCATATACCACTGTTTTACCATTTTCAGTCCCGCTTACTTTGTTTCAGCAAACTGATTCTTTATGAAGGCACTGATCAAATTCACCGTACCACTTTTACTGATCCTCTTATTCACCTATGCTGCCGCAAGTAAGCTGCTTGACATTGGTAGGTTTCGCCTGCAGCTTTACCTTCAGCCATTTCCACATTGGTTTGCGGATTTGCTGCTATACCTGTTGCCCGCCCTGGAGCTAGCACTGGCATTGCTGCTTTGTATTCCCCGCTGGCGTTTGATAGCCCTTATTTCATCTGCCTGCCTGCTTGCGGTGTTTACTGTATATATTTCTTTGGCCCTGTTGCATTTCTGGGACGAAGTCCCTTGTTCCTGCGGCGGCATACTCAATCGCATGTCCTGGAATGTTCACCTCGCATTTAACTGGGCTTTTATCCTTGCCGCTATTACCGCCATTGCCCTGCACCTTACCGACAACCAGGCTGCCAAACCACCGGCCTCACCTTGATAATGCCAAACGGGGGAACGCCGAAAACCCGCAGAACAGAGTAGGCACCATTACTCAATTAAAGTTTTTCGTCCGCTTTTTAGCAAAAACAGCGGTCAGTACCATGAAATCAATTAAAGGAAGCATGATCGCCCTTGCCTTCGTTTTAGGGATCGGCGGCGCATTCGCCACCAACGCACACCATGCTGCGCACAAACCGGCCAAAACCACCGATGTGTGGTGGCAGTTCAACGGCACCCAGGCCCAGATCAGCGATGGCACCAAGTACACCCAGGTGGCCGGCGAACCCGCAGGCTGCTCTGGTAGCAACAATCGTTGCGCTATCCTGGCACCGGCCAATCCCTTGCACACCAATCAGCCCGATTTATCGGCTATCGACCAGGAAGATTTAAAGAACTAATTTTAGATTATCTTCCTCTCGGCGGGAGGTCCATCGGGCCTCCCGTTTTTTAATTTTGTGGGATCCCGGTTTCCGCCACCACCGACGCAGGAATAGGCCAGGTATACCGGCTGTCACCCGGAGGCAGCTCATAGCGCGTCCCGTTAATGATTTTCACCAATGTCTTCTGGTATGCGGGTTCTTTGTTCAGTCGCCGCAGGTCCGACCAGCGCTGCCCCCTTAACACAAGCTCCTTTCTCCTTTCCTGTAAAACCCATCCTAAAACCTGCCGTGCATCGTTCGAAGTCAGCGGAACATAAGAGGATGCCGAATACCTGTTTTTTCGCAGTAAATTCAGGTCGGTCAGGGCTGCTGCCGGATTTCCGAGCCTTGCCGCCGTCTCCGCCCTGATCAGGTATATTTCGTCCGTTGCAGGCCCGTTGAATAAGGCGGTTGTCCCGTCATAGCTCCCGTTAAAATTGTAATACGGCCTGGTGGCTGCCTTTTTGAAAAATAACGGCTTCCTGAGGTCGCCGGTCTCGTAAGAACTATAAAGCGTCGTATCGATCAGGTATCTTGGCGAAAGCAAAACAGGGGCAGACGCCAGTACGGTATGAAAAATTACCTCGTCGTTAAATCGCTTAAATGAGGCGGAACTTCCCGCGGTCAGCAGGTTATAATTCATCAGCTTACCATTTAAACGTATGCTGGAATCTGCATAGGTGTTGGCCTTTTCATAATCACCGGTCACCAGGTAGGTCCTGGCCAGCATGGCATAAGCTGCCTGCTTCCCCGGCCGGGTTTTCGCCGCTACATCTATAGGCAGGTTTGCTGCCGCAAAGGTCAGGTCATGGAGTATCTGCTGGTAAGTCGCCGAAACGGTCGACCGTACTGATTTGATATTCAAATCGGCTGACGCCCGCAACACCAACCCCGCGTCAGTTGCTGCTGTCGCCGGGTCATAAGGCTTGCAAAATTCCTGGGCCAGCTGGTAATAGGAATAGCCCCGATAAAAAGCGGCCTGCCCGCGCACATTGCGCCAGGTGTCGCCGTTGTCGCCGTATTTCGCCGAACCGTCCAGTGCCAGGTTGGCATAAAATACCGCGGTGTAGGGCAGCGACCAGTCGTTCCGCGGTAAGTCGTTAAATACTTCTTTCTCCCAGGTATAAGCATTACGGTTGGTCACCGAAACCGAGGCCCAGGTAATATCCGTAATAAATCCGTCATCGGCCCCGTCAGTACCTGCGTATGGCCATACCTGTGTAAGTACGTTATTGTTATCCAGTATCGCCTGGAAATCTGCAGTGGTAACAGGTACTTGCAAACTTAACGACGGTTTGATATCCAACTGTTTTTTACAGGAAAATAGCAGCAGCAACAGCCCTGGTAGGGCGTATAGCAACGCTGCGCGGGAGCCGTTTCGCAGGCCGGTCCGAAGCCCGGCAACTGCTCCCTTTTTCATATCGGTAATCCTTCTTTTCATCTGTTCATATTAAAAATTTCCACTTAAACCAATCGCTATAGTTCGGGCAGGTTTGATACTGTAAGGGTAATCCGGGTCCAGCGATGTTTTGGTCGCCTTCCAGATAATGCCGAGGTTAGCCGCATACAGGTACACCTGCAGGTGTTTAATGGCAAAGCGCCGTAACTGTTTTTCTCCGGGTTCGTAAGCAAGGCGGACGTCCTGCAACCGGATATGGTCGCCTTTTTCAACGTTAACCGATGACTGGTTATAAAACTGGTCACGCGAGCTGTCTGTCGGGTAAGTAAATGAGGGCACGTTGGTATGCTGCTCATCCCCGGCCTTTTGCCAGCGGCTGGCGTAATCATTGCTTTGGTTGGACCGGGAGAATGCCAGCGCGTCATAGGCAATACCATAGCGCGTCCAGTAATAACCGAATCGGTAGGAGAGGTTGGCCGATACCGACCAGCCACGGTAGCTGAACGTATTACGCAGGTTGCCGTAAGCCGGCGGAACTGCCGGACCGCTGTATTGCAGCTCGTCGACGGTAGTCTTATCAATGATCGCGGCGGCGTCGCTGCTGATCACCCCGTGTATATAGCCCCTCGGGTTGCCAGTCTGGGGATCAAGGCCCGCCCATTTATAGGTCAGAATTGAATACAGGGGTTTACCTTCGAGCGGCGAAACCGTTATACCGGTTGCCACATAATTATAGCCCAGGTTACTGGTCTGGTCATAACTGGTTACCGTATTCCGCGCATAGTTAAACAACAGGTCGGTTTGCCACCCAAAAACACGACGCAGGATATGGGCATGCAGGTTCAATTCTATACCCTTACCTTTCATGGCCGCAACATTGCCCTTATACTGGAATAAATTTGTTGCCGGGTTTAACACCCCGGTCGTCTGGTCAGCCTGCCTGAACCCGATAAGGTCATGACCTTTTTTACTGTAGGCTTCAACCGAGCCCGATAAAATTCCTCCTGCCACCGTAAAATCCACAGCTGCGTTCAGTATCCCCGTCTTTTCCCATCCGAGGTCGGGATTGGGGGGATTGGCGACGGATGCATAGGTCAGGTGACCAATGTTACTTGTTCCGATATAACGTATGGCCGCTTCCGCCGACAGGGTATTGTCCACATTTCCGCTGTAGCCATAGGTAAGCCTTATTTTGAGGTAGGGCAGCCAGGTCAGGTGGTAAAACGCCTCGTTGCTCGCCGTCCAGGCCAAACCTGCCGAATATAGCGGTACGCCCTTTTGGTTGGCATTAACACCAAACAGGTTGGATTCATCCCTGCGTGCGCTGGCCGACACACTATACCGGTTGCCGTAGGCATAAGCAAGGTTACCATACCACGAAAGGTTATAATTGCGGAATGACCCGAAATTGTTCCCATAGGGAATGGTACTGACGCCCTGGTAGGATTGGTTCGCAAGGGCAAAACTTGTTGTGTAATCTACAGGCATGCCCTGCCCGATATCAGCATTATAGCCATAATCCCTGAAATTGCGGGTAGTTGTTTGGTCATTCCGGTATTCATAACCGGCTAAGGCAGTCAGTTGATGCTGCTCCCATGCTTTCCGGTAATTGAGCTGCACACGCAAATTATTCGATTGAAACCTGCTGTCCGAACTGTTCATGATGCCGCCCGCCGGCACAGGCCGCGTTAAACTGCCATCAGCCGCGGTCTGGGTATACCTGTTGACCACATTCCGGGCATAATAGCTGTCTTGGCCGTAAAGGAGGGTCCCATTATTTTGCGCCGCTTCCAGCTGGTAGCGGACCTCAGCCTCGAGCCCGCCCCCAATGGTATAATGTAGTGCCGTGTTTAATAACAGGTTGAGCTGGTCGGAATGGTTATCCGTATTTCGATAATCGCTTAACGGCGTATAGCTCCAGTCCAGGAAACCATTGGCTTTCGATGCATCGGTAAAGCTCTGCCGGTAATCTAATGCCACCGGGAGCGCGTTGCCACGATCATCGGCAAGCCGCGCGTAGGGATACAGTTGTTTCCCGTCGGCGCTGACCAGCGTCGACGGATCGTTACGGCCGGCCATTGTTTTGCTGTCGGTAAAATATACACCGGCATCAAGTTTCAGCTTGGTACCCAGGGTAAAATTATTGTCCGAGCGTAGGTTAAGCCGCCGGTAATTGCCCTGTAGCGCGTCCAGGTTATGGTCATAGCCGGCCGAGAAATAATAGGTGACCCTTTCCGTTCCCCCGCTGAGGTTCAGCGCGTATTGCTGGTTAACAGCCTGGTGGTACCAATATTTTTGCAGGTCATTCCGTAAATCATGTCCGGCAAATACCCCCAGCTGCTGGTCCGCCTGCCCGGCTGTTATTTGGCCGTCACGCTGCGCGATAAGCACCTCAACGGCCGGGGAGAGGTTGGTATGGGTGACCGATTGCTCGTCGTCGTTATAAAAGCCCTGAGCAAATAACTGCTTTTCCACACCGATAAAATCACTCGGTGACATTTGTGGCAGGTAAAAAGCATCCGGTTTGGCGGCCACCGTTACGCTGGCGTTAAATCCGATAGCTAAAGGTTTATTCTTTAAGCCTTTTTTTGTCGTAATCACGATAACGCCATTGCTCGCCCTGACGCCCCAGATCGCTGCCGCCGATGCGTCTTTCAAAATGGTAATGCCATCTACGTCATTGGGGTTAAGGTTATTCAAATCGCCTTCATAAGGGAAATTGTCCAGGATAACCAGCGGCGATGCATTCGCAAAAAGCGTGCTCCTGCCGCGAATGCCCGGCTCCCCCTCGTGGCCTGTACGCCTGTCAAAGAGGATGCTGCTCACCCCGTCCAGCCGCGCCAGTACATTGGTGCCGGGCGACCGGTTCAGCAATTCTTTGCCGACCTGTTCGTACGAGCCGGTAGCATTTTCAAGCGGTATCGACTTGTAGCCATTAGATACGATTTTGATTTCATCCATCTGCTGAAGTGCCAGCCGCATCGTGATCTTAAACTCGTGTTCGCCATGCATCAGCACGGTTTTGGGCAGGTACCCTGCTTTGGTAAATGTCAGGGTATCATGCGCCTGGGCAGCGATGGTAAAGCGCCCGTCTGCGCCGGTAGTTGCCTGCAACTGCTTCGATTTTACGCTTACCCACACATCGGCTATAGGCCGTCCCCCCGGGTCCTGTACCTGCCCCGAAATGCCCTGGGCATGGGCACAAACCTGCAATAAGCAACATAGCCATGCCCCGCACAATATTTTGTATAGATAGGTCATCTGTTTCTTGTTAAATAATAATTCATGGTTATTTATAATGTCAATGGCCCTTCCTCATTCCCATCGCTTGGGGGAAGAAGGCGGAAGGCCTTTCCGCTAAACTCCGACCGCACGCCGAAAAAACGGTCCAGGTCCTCACGGATACTCTTGCGTACAAGCCCCGGCGATGTGCCGGGCAGGTCAAGTTCATAGCAATACAGGCCTGTCCTGTTGCCAAGGTCCATCTGATCCTCCGCCAGGTTAGTCAACCCCTTATAGGCAAGCGCGTAAAGCCGTTTAATGGATACGTTTGTTGCCCGCACGACGGTGAGATGCTTGACGGAATCATAACTAAA
This sequence comes from Mucilaginibacter ginsenosidivorax, assembly GCF_007971525.1. Classification (NCBI taxonomy): domain Bacteria; kingdom Pseudomonadati; phylum Bacteroidota; class Sphingobacteriia; order Sphingobacteriales; family Sphingobacteriaceae; genus Mucilaginibacter; species Mucilaginibacter ginsenosidivorax. Next base: position 316,559 of record NZ_CP042437.1, on the reverse strand, counting down.
GCCCATCGCCGATGGTAGGCCAGGCAGCATACCCGTGATCACCGAGCGGTAACGGTACAGCGTGTCGCTGCCGCCGTTCCCAGCAACCAGCAATGGTTTGTGCCTGTTGTAATCGAGCACATCCTTTTTACTTTTTGGACCGAGCCCTCCGCCTGCAAGCACCTGTTTAATGGTAATGGCATTAACATCCGTGGCCTCGGTAAATCCAAGCACCTTACCGCCGCCGTCAATCCAGACTTCATGCGGTAGTAGCCGGTGCGGGAACAGGGCATGCAGGGCGGTATCGTCGGTTACGGTCCGGAATTTCCAGCCCTTCAGATAGCCGTTCTTCGTTTGGAAGATTTTAATCCGCGCCGATTTTTCCGCGGTTACCGGTAGTATTTGCAGGCGTCCGTTAAATAGCCTGGCCAGCGAGTCCATCCGGCGCAAGGCCTCGATACATCCCCCGCAGGAAGTTGCCCAAAAATCAATGATCAGGAGCTGGCCCTTAAAATCATGGATGTGGACTACATGGTCATCATTATTGAGTATACTTGCCAGTAACAGGTCGGGAACCTGGTCTCCAACTTTGAGTGGCTTCAAAATGGTATTTCGCTTACCTGTATTTTCCTGCGCATGAGTCGCTAAAAAAAAGCAAAGCATGGCCAGGAAGCCTAAAAATCGCTTCATTGTAAACATTATTCAAATAATAAATTAGGGCCGGCTGAGAGGTTCTTTCCCTGTACGGCCGCAGATAAAACACACTCCCGCTTTTCCGTCAATCCTCAGGTCTTCAATGGCCTCCGCCAGGAAAATGAGCTGGTCGAATAATGCGATCAGCTCCCTTTCCTGCGCTTCGGGGTGCTTAATTGATGTATCCTTGTTCAGTGAATACCACCGGAATGCCTCAAAAAGTCCTTCTTTTACAGCTTCTGCATTATATAAGGAAAAAAATGTCTTTAGCTTTTGATCAGGTGTCTGAACTTTAAATTCTGTCAGGTTAATGATGGTGGCATCCATAAAAAAGGCAATAAAGATTCACCCCGCTGAATTCGCAGGTACTATTAAATTGGATTGATTGCAAGGGAACAAACGGCGGCCGGAAGTTTAACTATTAACTGGTTGGCCGCCGCTTATGGAATCATTCGGGGTTCTTGATAATGTTTTTAAGCCGCATTTTGTTGGAGTATATAGGTTCGCGTATTGTTAGCAGGTGGATTGATAATGCGGTTTTGTTAAAATTTGTAAGGAAGGTGAATTGAAGTAAACGAATCAAAACCATGATGCCTTCAAAAGAGTAGGCACTCAAATAGGTGCGCAAAGCACTGGTTTTAATAATTTGAGGTGTCGGTATTAATTTATTCACAGCTTCCATAATTACAATAGATATTATAGGTAAAAAAGCTGGATCCACGGAAAAAAATATGGCGTGGAACTCAACTTACTGTAACTGGGTACCTAGGAGAACCCTGACCACAATAAGTGAGCCCACGCCAATGGCGTGAGCATTGCACCTATCATCTCGTGGTCGTAGAAATTTCCTAGGTTTCAGTTACGAGATTCTAAGCGAATGCTCCAAATTTCTTGAAGTATCGCAAATTTATTATAAAAAGAACATTATCTCTTTTCGATTTTTGCTTATAAGTCAAATATAAAAATAATTTTTTAAAAATAGGCCATATATGTCCTAATTTTTAAAATAATCTTGGGCCATATTGCTCTCATTGGAAAAGCATTACAAAAATCAAGTTTTGATTGATAAACTTCGAGGGAGAATCTTTAAAATTCGTAAGGATAAAAAGATTACGCAGGAAGATTTAGTGAAACTTACTGGTTTTGATATTAGACAAATTGGTAGAATAGAAAGAGGGGAAACAAATCCTACTATTAGTTCAATTGAGGCAATTGCGACAGCCTTAGGCGTTGAAATGATAGATTTATTTAACTTTAAATTAGAGGAAGGCGAAAAATTTACCCTTAAAACCTAATATCGTCAATGGAAATAATGCCTATCAATAATAGGTCCTCGCAAATCTTCTATTTTCGGATAAAGAGTAATCTCTAATATATAACCAGGCAAATTATCTGGGCATGAGATTACTTCACGATCCTTTATGTTAATATCGGAGTTATGTTAAACTAAGTATCTCATATCTTTCTTCCTGACCTGATCCTGCTTAAAGTTTCAAGAGCTATACCTAAAAAGGAAGCAATTTGCCCAAGTGAAGCTTTTTGCAGTATTCCTGGAAAGGAACCCAGTAAAAGTTGATAACGCTCGGCGGGCTTTTTGGTCCGGAGTATAATTGCTCGTTCTTCTGATTGTATATAATATCTTTCCGTAAACAGCCGTCCGTGAAGGTTGTATTCCGGGAATTCCTGGTAGATGTCCTGTAGTTTTTCATATCGCATACACAAAAGCACGCTGTCTTCAAGCAATTCAATATTTTCCAGCGCCGGGGCCTGGCGATAAAAACTATATACCGAAATCATAAGGTCATTTTCTGTCATAAACCAGGTGGTGTGTTCCTTCCCATCTTTATCATGGTAGAAGGCCCGGGCAGAACCCTTGCAAATGAAAAAGATTTGCTTCGCTATCTCACCTTCCTTTAGCAATAAATGCTTCTTCGGGAAAGTCTTTAGGGTAATGTATTCACCCATACGCTTTTGCAAAGGTGCAGAAAGCGGCGATATTGACGACAGTATCCGGAACAGTTGTTCCCCTTCCTCAAAATAATTGATGTTTTCCATACGAATTTGATTCTAATCAAACCGCCCGGAGTTTATAAGAATTAGATTTGGGTTAACAGATAATAAGTGAAAGTTAAATATAAAATATGATTAAAAGTAAAAATAATGTGAAATAGATTATTGATATGTAACTATTTAATACGTCACTTCCCTATAATAACAGGATATATTTAAATAATCAGGCATGAAAGAAAATATTAATGACATCGTTGCAGAGTTGTCTGCCACTTTTATTAATCAGGTAGAGGAACTGACGGAAAATGTTACAAATCAACGGCAAATCCTGGAGGAATTAATGATTCTTTCCCGCAATTCAATTGTCCAGTTGAACGCTTTAAAAGATGATTACCACTTTGAATCTGATAGGGAAAGGATCGAATTCTATAAAAATACTTGCCCTTCATTATATGCTGTATTCATTTTTCACGAAGAGAAGCTAATGATAGAGATAAATAAACCGGTTGATTTACCCGAATCGGTAAACGCTTATTACCGGAGAGAGATGGATGCGATTGAGCATTATTTCTCCCGTTACCGTTTTGAATATGAATATTATAGGAACGGATTTACAACACTTGATAGCGGGTTCTTTCTGAACAGGAGTATCGGGCCATCAACTATTGAGGGTAACGGCTATTATGCAAAACACATTCCGATGGAATATCATTTTGCGAAGTTCATGGCATTCGAACGCCTTCAAAAACATTTGATCCGTCAAATGTTAGCCCCCGGTGAGGTAGCGGATATTAATAAGGACGGGCAGGAGGGAGGCGAACGTTTGAAATGGACAGGCGATGTGGTTAACCTGGTTGAATTAATCTATGGAATATATTATACCGGTCAGATAAATAATGGAACGGCCACGCTTGCAGGAATCGTACGATGGTTTGAGCTCAACCTGGAAGTAAAGATCGGCAGGCCCCACCGGCATTTTATCGATATCACCAGACGAAAACGATTGTCAATTACAAAGTTTATGGATCAAATGCGATCCGCAATCCTCCAAAAAATCGATGATTCCTACAAATAATAGTATCAACATTCCCAATAAGGACGCTGGAGTATTGTTGCTTTTGATAGCGTAAACAAAGTGAAGTATATCGGGGCCCGAGCAGGCCGGCAAGCGTTTTGGTCATACCAAAACATGGCTTGCTTTCATACTTAGTGCTGGATTGTCAAGTACAAAAATAAATCGACATATACCTTTTATATTATACGTTTTTAAGGGGATCTTCCTTGTCAGTTTTTTGATTAAAAAGCTTTTTTATGTAATATTTCAAAATTCGACCGAGGGATATACGGATGTAATTACAATACAGCCCGCACCCGGTAAATATTGCATATACCTATGTTTTTTTCTTAAAACCGTCTAATATTTCTTTGGCATTTGCCCAAACCTTAGATCGCATCGCTTTGTGCTCCCGTGTGATTGGGACTTCCGTTGGTTCAATGCCTTCGTAGCCCACCCATTCGCCAACGTAATCAATACTAACTTCAAATTGGCGATTTCTTCCTTTGAAGTCGGCCGTTATATGAATAATCATAGGCGTACCTTTTTGGTGAAACTGGTAAGTCATGGCAGTAAAACGGTAGCCTTTTTTTACGAAATCTTCCACGAACTCATTGTTTCTTAAATTCTTACCAGTTAATATCGCTTGTGAAATATCAAAAAGTTTATCTTGTTCTTCAATTTCCTTTTCATCATTGTCTTTGTCAGCATCATCCAGCGTGGTCTTTTGAAGATTATTTTCATGCTTTATAAAAACGTGGGAAACTGTTTGTAAAAGCCAATCCTCTGGAAGTGCTTTTCGACCAAGCTGGTCAATAAAAGACACATTTTGATCTTTCGTAAGGGCCTTATAATCAATAGTTTCAAAAACAGCGTCATCCTCTCGTATGTAATCTTCAAATAACCTCCGTACGTGAGTCAGATCACTAGAACGCGAACAATCGACTTCAACCTTCCACATTCCGTCTTTGATTTTTTCCATGGCAAAACCAAAATTTACCTGTTCGTTTTACAAAAATTGAATACGACCCACTTTTGACTTATTGTATTCAACTTCACCCACATAAACATCTTCATCTTTTTCCGGCTTTCTTAAGGCGGTCAATATCAAATTATTATCAAAGGATGCGCTTTGTACGATATTATCATAAATTACTTTAAGATCGAAGTCTTCATATGAAGAGTTGACGATAAAACTTGATAAGGTTGCATTATCATCCTTTTGGAATGCTTCATTTCTCAAATTCTCGAGGTCCTCTTCTTCATAGAAAAAATTGCTTAGTTCTGCCGCCATCTCTTCGCTTTTGGCATTTGTTATAAATATGCCTCTGCCTTGCGCAAAAGTGTTGATAAATGGTCGGTCGAGTACTGAACTAAATACTTCTCTTAGTTCGTAGGCACTTGGGTATTTGTAATCGTTAGTCATGGTCGGGTTCTAATTTGGCTGGCAAATTCCTTAACTGTGTCATTTTCTTTAACTGGAAATCTATTTTAGGAAATAATTTCTCAATTTCCGGTTTGATTTTTCTTAATTCATCATTATTCTCGTAGTGATAAATCACCAACTTTTTATCTTCATCCACAAATTTTAATGCGAATAAAGCGCTACTCAAACGCTTAAAAGACGGCAAATTTACTTGACCGAAATAGAATAATACATTGTAAGTCGCAGTCGATGCTACATAACTTTCCATTAAAATAAATTTCGATAGAAAATAGTCAATGGTTAATTGCTCATTCCTACTAACCGGCCGGTTCCCATCTGTTGAGCCTGGGTAAAAATACCGTAAGATAACGGCTTGTTTACGCTGAAAACCAACGCATCCGACCTTGCTGGCTGATATTGAGAGTGGGGTGTATACCCAATAAAAAAAAATTTAAGTAAATTTAGTGTTATGAGCAACCCGCAGCTTTTCAAGTTTAAAACGATCACGGAATACCACCGGGCTGCGGGTCTGCCCAAGCCGGCACACCCGCAGATCAGTGTCATTCATATGGAGGACATGAAGCGGCCGCTTATCGAAGGGCCTTACAGGATCATTTATTACTTTTATTCGATCGCGATGAAAAGAATGCCTGGCGTAAAGTTCAAATACGGCCAGCAGGCGAGCGACTTTGATGAAGGTGTTTTGTTCTTTATGGCCCCGGGCCAGGTTTTTGGTGTTGAGTTGGAAAAGGGCGCGGTTCACCGGCCCGAAGGCTGGATGATCCTCATCCACCCGGACTTTTTATGGAATACGCCACTGCCTAAAACCATCAGGCAATATTAGTTCTTTTCCTATTCGGTTCACGAAGCGCTTTTCTTAGCTAATAAGGAGGAAAGCATGCTGAACAGCATCGCGCAAAACATCGAGCAGGAATACCAGGCCAATATCGATCGGTTCAGCGGAAGCGTGATCATCGCGCAACTGGAACTCCTGCTGACCTATTCGGAACGCTTTTACCAGCGCCAGTTCATCACCCGCAGGATCGCCAGTCACGAACTTTTGACGCGCCTGGAGGATGTATTAACCGGCTATTTCAACAGCGGTGCTTTAGCTAAACAGGGTTTACCCAGTGTTACCTATATCGCTGAAACATTACATATCTCACCGGGGTATTTAAGCGGCTTACTCAGATCGCTGACGGTCAAAGCACCCAGCAGCATTTGCATGATAAACTGATCTAACTGGTCAAGGAAAAGCTCTCGACAACGAACCTGTCGGTTAGCGAGAGCGCCTATGAGCTGGGCTTTGAGCTGCAATCCTTCAGCAAATTATTTAAGACCAAGACCAGCTTTTCGCCGCTGGAGTTCCGGCATTCGTTCAATTAGCTTATTTCGTGCAAAACGATTATATGGAAGTTTAATCAAACGAAATCACTGAATCATCGATCGCCAATGTGATCTATGTAGCTACAGCTCATCAGGGGCTTTACTTTTATATAGAAGCTTTCCGACTGGCCACGATACGCTGCCGGTGCTGGATACCCCATTCCTTCAGTTCATGCAGCACCTTTTTCAGGCTTTGACTGTAAGGCATCAGTTCATACGTGACGGTGACCGGCGTGGTCGGCAGTACGTGGCGCACCACGAATTCGTTCAACTCCAGTTCCTTTAATTCCTTGGTCAGTACCTTGGCGGTAATGTCGCCTAAAGTGCGCTGAATTTCTTTAAAACGCTTGGGCCCCTCCGTGAGCGCAAAGATCAGCGGTAGCTTCCACTTGCCGTTCAATACATATAAAGCATCCCGGATGCCGGTGACCCCTTCGCTGCAGGCATTCTGCGCACAGGGATGCTCCGCTCCGAGGCCATTGGTCAGATCTGTTTTCATGCAGCAAAGGTAAGCAGTATCCCAAACGATACCGGTATCCTTCGGGAAACTCGTATCTTTTTGATACCCCGGGCGGGTAGGTTTGCAGTGTTAAAAAAAACAGCACACATGAAAAAGATATTGCATATCATTGCCAGCCCCAAGGGCGAGAACTCTTTCAGCATCAGGCTGGGGAACGCGATCATTGACAAATTAAGAGCAGCCGACCCGGGCAGCACCGTTCAGGTACACGACCTGACCAAACACCCTTTTCCGCATCTGGAAGAAGCGACCCTGGCCGCATTTTACACGCCCGCTGCCGAACAAACTGCGGCGACCAGGGCAGCGCTGCAGCATTCTGATGATGCTATTGCAGAGCTGATGGCAGCGGACGTGATCGTAATTGGTACACCCTTGTGGAATTTTGGTATCCCGTCGGTACTGAAAGCCTGGATCGATCACATTGCCCGGGCAGGGATCACCTTTAATTATAGTGAGACCGGCGCCGAAGGCTTGGTAAAAGGTAAGACCGTGTATGTGGCGATGGCTTCGGGCGGGGTCTATTCCAGTGGCCCCTATCAGGTTTACGACTACGTACCGACCTATCTGAAAGGCGTATTGGGTTTTATGGGCATGACCGATCTCCATGTTTTCCGGGCAGAGGGACTGGCTTATCCCGGACAGGCTGAGGCAGCGCTGCAGCGCGGTATCAACGCTATTGCACTGTAGATAAAGTGCGGCCAAATCGTGGCACTATTCGTGTGGCATGAATAGCGGCGGTAAATGGCCGCCAATAACCTCCTGCTTAAAATAATCAAATGGAAAAATTAGCATTACTGGCCCGCCTGGAGGCCAAACCCGGTAAAGAACAGCAAGTTGCCGACTTGCTTAAAAGCGCTTTGCCCTTAGCGGAAGCCGAGCCAGGCACCATCCGCTGGTATGCATTGCAACTCGGTCCCTCCACTTTTGGCATATTCGACACATTTGCCGATGAAGCCGGCCGGGACGCACATTTAGGCGGCGAGATACCTAAAGCCTTAGCAGCTGTCGCGAATGATTTACTGGCCGTGCCACCGGTGATCGAAAAAGTAGATTTGCTGGCCATTAAATGAACCACAATAAAAAGGTCCCCGGCGATCATCTGGCGGGGGACCTTTTTATTTATACTTTATTTTAGGGCTTTTTGGCGCACGCATTTTTCAACAAAAAATCCCTGCCTCCGGGAGAAACAGGGATGCTGAAAGCGACCTATTTAAAAACCATACATACCGCCCGAAACGGAGATCTGCTCGCCGGTTATCCAGGCGGCATCATCGGAAGCAAGGAACACCGCCGCTTTGGCAATATCTTCCGGCTGGCCCCGGCGGCCAAGCGGCGTTTTCTCAATAAACATTTTTTCATAATCGCTGCCGGCTGTTACCCCCGCGGCGGTGGCGCCTTCGGTTTCCGTTGCGCCCGGTAAAATGGAATTGATACAAACGTTTTGAGTACCCAGTTCTTTCGACAAGGCGATGGTGAAGGCATCTAATGCCGCTTTCGTTGCAGAGTATAAGGAGGCTCCCGGCAGCGGCATTTTGCTGGCGCCGGAACTGATATTGATGACGTTGCCGCCTTTGTTGTCAAATAATTTCAAGGCCGCCTGGATCGTCAAGATCGGCCCTAAGACATTGACGTTGAAGCTCTGATGAAAAGCAGCTACTGATATACCTTCGATAGGTGCGTATCCCTGGGCAACCGCGTTGTTAACCAATATATCCAATCCGCCGAATGCTTTCGCTGTTTCTTCAAAAAGCCTGGTTACATCGGCTTCATTCGATACATCGGCCTGTACGGCGATGGCAGTGCCGCCATTGTCTGTAATTTCCTTCACCACTTTATCGGCGCTTTCTTTACTGGAGGCATAATTTACCACCACTTTTGCGCCTGCAGCTGCGAAATGTTTCGAGATAGCTGCACCTATTCCTTTTGAAGCACCGGTAACGACCGCTACTTTGTTTTTTAATCTGCTCATTGTTCTATTATTTAAGATTTGAATTTGACCAGGTCCTGAAAGATGAGGTGACCCCAGTTCTTTCCATGTGCCTGTACCAGCAGCTCGCCTTCCGAAAGGCCGCCCAATTTAACCGGTGCGAAACCGAGGTCTTCGGCCAGCGCAGCGATCTCCGCTGCGGCGCCCTCGTCGTCACTCGAAAGGAACACGACCCTCCGGCCACCGAGTACGGCAGGATCCTGCTCCAGAATGGCTGCACCCAAATGGTTGAAGCCCTTTACCAGTTTTGCATTGGTGAACGCCTGTGCCACGAATTTGGCCGAAGGCAGTCCGTTCATTTGCTCAGGCGGCACGCCGTAGGCGTTGGTCACATCGACGATAATTTTACCCTCCCAGGTGGGCAGCGCTTTGGCGACATCCGGGTGCGATTCAAAACGCACAGCCAAAAAGATAATGTCCGCTTTGACTGCGTCCGTTAGTGTGATGGGAATGATCTCCGGCCCGATCGCGGCCGCATCGGGTGCAAAGCTTTCCGGGTCGCGCGTGGTGGCCACTACTACTTTGATGCCCTTGCGGGCAAACGCTTTGGCCAGGGCCTGGCCGATCTTACCGAAGCCGATAATGGCGAAGGTTTTTGCTTTATTTTCTGAATTGCTCATTTTGAAAGTTTTTAAGAATTTATTTTGATAAATAGGTCATACCGCCATCCACCAGGATTTCGGCGCCCAGCATGAACGAAGAATCATCAGACGCCAGGAAGACAGCTGTTTTACCAATGTCGGATGGTTGCCCGATCCTGCCTATGGGCATTTGATCTGCAAAGTGTTTCTTGACAGCTTCCATTTGTTCTGCGGGAACAAACTTGTCAAATGCTGGGGTGTCCGTTGTACCTGGTGTGATGACATTTGCCCTGATCTTCCGGTCTAACAGGTCGCTGGAGAATCCTTTAGCTAAATAGATGACGGCCGCTTTCGCAGCGCCATAAAGCGTGAAATTCGCATAGGCCCGGTGTGCAGCATTTGACCCGATCAGAATGATCGAACCACCATCATTCATATGGGGCAGTGCTTTTTGTACCGTGAAGTAAACACTTTTCAGGTTCAGGTCAATGGCCTGGTCAAACGCAGCCTCGTCAAAGGTTGCCACGGTTCCTACCGCCCCGGCACCCGCATTGGCAACAACGACATCGATCTTCCCGAATTTTTCAGCAGTAGCGGCAAACACCCTTTGCAAATCGGCAACTTGGGTTACATCAGCGTTGATAGCGATGAAATTTTCGCCAAGCTGCGCCATGGCGCGATCCAGTGTTTCCTGGTTCCGGCCGACGATAACTCCCTTTGCACCTTCGTTCCTGAATTCCAATGCAATGCCCAATCCGATACCGCTGTTACCGCCCGTGATCACGGATACTTTATTTGTTAATCTGCTCATTTTTAATTTAATATTGAATTTGTTTCGCAAAGTTACTATCAATAGTTTACTTTTGTAACTATTGTGGTTGAATCTGGTTACCGAGGGGTAACCACAAATTTTTAAATATGAGAGACGAGCGATTTTGCGCATCGAATTGCCCCTTTACGCGGGCCATCGGAACCATTGGTAATAAATGGAAACCGATCATCATCAATGTGATCGGCACCCGTACCGTTCGTTTTGGACAGATGGACTCCATTATACCGATTATCTCCAGAAAGGTGCTGGCCGAACAACTCAAAGAGTTGGAAGAAGACGGGCTGCTGGAAAGAATGGCCTATAAGGAACTCCCGCCAAGGGTAGAGTATAAATTGTCTGAAAAAGGGCTGGCATTTTTGCCTATTTTAGATAGTATAAAAGAATGGAACTGCAAATATGAGGTAACGCCGCTGACCGAAGCGCCTGGTCAAAAAAGTCGGATAACCTATGCGGCAGACTTGATCGATCGAAAAACTTTCGTGCCGAAAAAAATAGCAAAAGTGGCGACCGATGCCGTGATCAAAGACTAAAGACATTGATTGAAAGGAAAATACCACGAAACCATGCCGAACGAGCCGCACGAAGCGCCGGTTCAGCCGGCGATCTCACCTGATCAGACCGGATCTGAACAAAACCGGACGCAAGTTTAAGCGATGAGGCGCAGGAGGCCACTTTACTTTCTCCTGGTGTATTCGTACCGGTGCGCAAGCCAGCTTTTGCCGCTGCCGTCAGCCAAAATAAAATGCTGTTCTTTGATCACGTGGTCAGGGTCTTCAAAGTTGATGGTTTCGTCCATTCTCAGCATTTGACCAGTAACTGACGATCCCTTACCGGCGAGCGGAAATGGGTCAAATATGAGCCTGATCTTACCTGCTTGACCGCGGTCGAAACTTGCGGCAGGCATTAGCCCGACCGGAACCCTGATATCCATGGAAACGGATCTCCAGCGGCCCTCGATCCTGTTAAAACTCATATATTCTATCCTTTCTACAGGAGCGTTGGCTGTTCCCGGTGCTGCGTACATAAATTCCTGTAAAACAGAACCTATCATTTGCCGTCGGGCAACTAACCTGGTGTTGTAAACAGGTCTTGCTGCAGGAGAACTCCATATGGTTTCCTTTACATCAAAGTTTCCTTCCCATAACTTCAATGCAGCGTTTTCCGCTCCAAGGGAGTTTACCGATTGCTCAGCCACTGACAATTGTTGCGCATGAACATTCCCTACTAAAAATACCGGTAGTATGATAGTCAGCATGAGTGCCCGCAAATAAGCAACCATATGCTCTTTTTTAATTTTTTTCATGATTTTAAGGATTAATTGAATAAAACCGGGTAATCGGTATAACCTTTAGCTCCGGGCGTATATAAGGTGCTGAAATCAGGCGCGTTTAGTTCCGCTCCGTTAATGATGCGTTGTTCCAAATCCGGATTGGCTAAAAATGGCCTGCCGAAAGCAATAAGGTCCGCATCCCCTTTATCTAATTCAGCTTCCGCTTTTTCGGCAGTAAAGGTGTTACAATAAATGATCGTCCCTTCAAATTCGGTCCGGATTGCCGCCAAGGTTTGTGCGAGTACCTGCGGATTAATACTGATGTGAATATAAGCGAGCCCGATTCGGTTAAATTCCCTGCTTAAATGAATGTAGGTTTCTTCAGTAGCATCGGCATCATAAGCCTGCAGGTCACCAAGCGTTGAGTTAGGTGATAGCCGTACCCCAACTTTTTCTTTGCCGATGGCGTCCGCTACTTTTTGCGCCACTTCTATTGCAAACCTGCTTCTGTTTTCGATACTGCCGCCATACACATCCGTACGGTCGTTTACATTGGGATTCAGGAACTGCTCAATAAGATAGCAGTTTGCCGCGTGTAATTCCACACCATCAAACCCAGCAGCCATGGCGTTCTTCGCGGCTGTTACATAGCCGCTGATCACCTGCTGTACACCATCCGTAGATAAGGCTACCGGAACCGGGTAATCCTGCATACCCATCGTATCGGTATACATTTGCCCTGCCGCGGCTATCGCGGAAGCACCTACCACCTTTGCGCCTTCAGGCAGGTTTGCCTGGTGGCCGATGCGGCCGGTATGCATTAACTGCAAAAATATCTTGCTATCGTTTTGGTGTACGGCGGTTGTGGTTAATTTCCAGCCTTCCATTTGTTCCGGTGAAAAGATGCCCGGAATACGGGCGTAACCTAAAGCTTCCGGTGCAGGTGCAGTGCCTTCGGTAATCATCAAACCTGCGCCCTTACGCTGGCTGTAATATTCCGCCATCAGCGCGTTGGGTATATTGCCGATAGCGCGGCTGCGGGTCATAGGGGCCATCACCAAATGATTCTTCAAATTCAGGGATGGGCTATTGTAGGGCATGAGTAACTTTTTCATATCGTTTATTTTTTTTAAAAAAATGATATGTCAAAGGTCGCCAGGCAGCCAGATTTAAAATAGCGCCCTTCGCCTGAAAAATAGTCCTATCCGCCTGATGCGTATTTTTTGGGCTTTTGCTGATGGTGCCGCTCGAATAAACGGGTAAAATGACTTAAATTGCTAAAGCCCAAAGCGTAACCAGCCTCGCTTACGGAATAGCGCTTATACCGCAGCAGGTAGGCCGCTTCTTCCATCCGGGCCGTTTGATAATAATTATAAATGCTGTCGCCGAATACCTGCCGGAACAGATCTTTCATTTTGGTTTCGCTCAGACCCCCTAATTCAGCCAGGTCGGGGAGGCTGGGCGGTTGACTAAGATCGCCGAGTATGGCTTTGCGGATCATGGCCAGTTTTTCTGCATCCGCTTTGTTAACGGGGCTATGTCCCGTGGACTGACGGTTTTGTAGTTTAGTAAAGACAGCGTAGAGCAGCGTTTCCGCCTTAAGCCGGTAATAGAAGGCTGCAAGTCCATTCGCTGCCTGTGGCTCCGAAAGTTCTTTGAGGGGCATTTGTGTTTCCGTTCCCATGCTTTCGTAAAAAAGAAAGGATTCTTTGGGGTTTACAATGGCATTGATCAATTTGCCAGGCTGCCTAAGTTCCAGTAACGTTTTCAGGCGGGAAATACTGATCCCGAGTACGGTGTAATAGATCTCGGAATTAGCTTGAAAAGTAACTACTGAATCCAGGTTATTGGATGCAATTTGGATGGCCATATCGTTATAGCGACTGAAACTCCGTTGTTCCTCATCATCCGCTACCATGCTAACCGGCTCGTCATTGTTATAGAACATGACACTTATGAAGCTTGCCGGTTCTGTAGAACCTATCCGTTTTAAGACAAGTTCCTGTTTCAGTCTATACCGGTGTATCAACAAGCGGAAGTCATCATTCAGATCGATCCGGCGTACAAACCCCTCGCCGAGTGAGGAAGGGATCTGTAGTTCATTATTAACCACAGGTACATTCAAAACCGCTGCAAAGGCCGTCAAAAAATTAAACTGCGGATGGGTAATGAACTCGATTAACATGGGTCGATGTTTAAGTTACGACTTTAATGCGCTTTTAAATTGTTTAGGCTTTAGCTGGTGATGCCGTTCAAATAACCGGGAAAAATGGCTAAGATTGGTAAAACCCAGTTTATAGGCGGTTTCAGATACGGACAGGCTGCTCAGCAGGCTGGCGGCCTGGATCATTCTCATGGTCTGATAGTAGTTATGAACGCTTTGTCCAAAGATCTGCATGAAGAGCTTTTGTAATTTTGTTAAACCTAATCCGGACAGATCAGCAAGTTCCGATAGCAGCGGACAACTGCTCAAATTCTTCAGTATCGCTAAACGGACAAGGTAGATCTTCTCAGCGTCTTCCCGTTTAATGTTGACCGGTGCGATGACCGGGCGTTTTACCAGGTTTCTGAAAAGATGATAGATCAGCTCCTGCACTTTGGTCTGGTAAAGCAACATGGGCAGTTCCGTAGCGTCATTGATCCGGATGATTTGCCTGATGATATGATCCATTTCGGGAAGAATAACGTCATGAATAACAAAGGACGGCTGGGTTTTGACCAGGTCCGTAACGGAAGCGCGGCTTTCGGACCGGAGCAACCTGTTCAAATTGCTGCGCGAAGTGCCGATGACCAACAAGTTGATGGGCCGGCCTGCAGGTATCCTTAGTTCCGTATTGAAGTTACACGTTCCGACCTCTACTTCAAACGCGGTTAACTCCATAAAGAAGGGATTATGTTGTTGCTGACTGTATTTGGACAGGAATTTAGACCGGTCAAATTTTAACGTAATGCTTTCGGTGCTGACGATCGCCTTCCGCCGGAGCACAAGGTCCTGGTTCAATTGATAATTATGGATAAACAGGGCCATGCCATCCAGGCTGATGTGCTGAATATAACCGTCCCCCAACCACGCTGGCAGCTTTACTTTATCGCCCTCGACGGTCGTGCTGAAGTGTTCAGCGAACGCGGTCAGAAAATGAAAGTTTTTGATGACTTGAAATTCAAATTCAACAGCCTTCAAAGCTTCGGTTTTTACCATTTTTTTAAATCATGCGTCGTTAATAGGATGGAAAATAACATAAATATATTTAACCAATGTATCGATTTGCGGTTGATAGGACTATTTTTTAAAAACCCCGCCCGATAGCAACTTTTTCGACTATTGTTTTTTATCAGCCAAGCTTTTTGCATAAGCTAAATTTGAAATAAACACAGCTAACTATCAAAAACACTACAATTATGGAAAATTCAAAACCATCGCCGATAACCATTGATCCCAATGGCGGAGAGATCTTATCTATCGTAGGCGATAACTATCGCGTATTGGTCTCGGGCAAGCAAACCAATGGGGCTTTTGCTACAATCGACATGCTGGTACCTCCACAGAGTGGCCCAGGTCCTCATTCGCATGCTGGTTTTTATGAATCTTTTTATATCGTCGATGGCGAGGTGGAGGTTCATTCTGAAGCCGGCACTTACACCGCTATGAAAGGTTCCTTCGTGGTCATCCCCGAAGGCGGTGTAGTGCATTACTTTAAAAATGTAAGCGACAAATTAGCGCATTTACTTTGTACTGTGGTACCTGCCGGGTTGGAAGAGTTTTTTGAAGAGATTGGTGAACCTGTAGCTGCCGGTGAATTCCTTCCTCCGCCGCCAATGACGCCGGATGCAGTTAAAAAACTACAGGCCATTGCGGAAAAACATGGGCAGGTTGTTTATCCGCCCGACTTTCTGGATAAGTAAAGATTGGACGCTTTTATGCTTGGGCGGATCGGACTATTTTTCGGGCGTGGCGCGCTATTTTAAATTTGGCGCCCTGCGGAGATTTGACCTATCATTTAAAACATACAAAAATGGCACTTTCCGAAGAAGTATTACAAACGATAGCCGATGCAAAGGCGCACGGCTTTGATAAATTAAACCTGTTACCGCCGCAACAAACCAGGGACCTGATGAAACAGGCTCCGGCAAACCCTAACCGTACAGCGGTTGGCCAGGTGATCAATACGGTTATTGAAAAAGACCAGATCCCCGTAAGGATATATATTCCCAAAGGTGATGGCCCTTTCCCGGTGATCAGCTATTTTCATGGTGGGGGTTTCGTGCTCCTGAGTTTAGATACACATGACGAGATCTGCCGGCAGTTGTGCGTTAATACCAATGCAGTGGTAATGTCAGTAGACTATAAACTGGCACCGGAGCATCCATACCCCCAAGGGCCTGAAAGCGCGGTCGCCGCTACACTTTGGATGATCGAAAACGCAAAAAATTATAACGGTATTGCCGAACGAATGGCTGTTGCAGGCGACAGCGCCGGAGGATATATGGCTATTTGGGTGGCACAAAAACTGGCTGCCCAAGGAATTGCGCTCAAGGCCCAGTTTGCCACTTACCCCGTAACCGATCACTATTCCGCACACCATGCTTCTTGGGAAGAAAACAAGGAAGGCTATGTGCTGACCGCTGAAATGATGAGATGGTTTTGGGACAATTACCTGACCGATCCCGCTAAATTCGATGAAGCATCACCATTAAGGGCAGCACACCTTTCAGGTTTGCCACCGGCACTGATCATGACGGCTAACTATGACCCCCTGAGAGACGAAGGAAAAGCCTATGCGGATAGACTGCAAATAGCTGGCGTTCCTACGATCTATCAAAATTACGAGAACGTTCACGGATTTTTCGGGATGGGTTCGATGGGCCAACAGGCCATGCAGGAAGCCAGCAACTTTTTAAAGGAGAAATTAAACAGTTAACCATGTTACAAGTCATTTCAAACCAGCAAAAGATCAGCAAGAAAAACGGCGGCTTTGGTATCGAGATACTTTTTCCCGGTAAAGCAATTGGACCCGAAGATTCAGGTATCGGTACCATTGGCAGGATCGACCAGGCCACTGTTACCCCCGGCACGCTGGTACCTATGCACCCGCACCAGGATGATGAGATACTTACCTATCTGAGAAGCGGGGTTGTTGAACATAAGGACACGGAGGGGAACAAAGAGATCATTACCAATAAAAGATTGATGATGATGAACGCCGGCGCTAAATTCCAGCATGAAGAGCTGGTTTTGCCGGAGGGTGGCGTACTCAATGCCTTACAGATATTTATCCGGCCGGCAACCGGTGGCCTGAGGCCGCAGGTACAGTTTCATGAGTTTCCGGATGCGATAAGCCCGAATGATTGGCGGGCAGTCGCCGGTAAGGGCGATGGTTTTCCTTTGCAGATCAGGAGCAATACCTGGATCTATGACATGAGATTAGAACAGGGAAATCAGCGATCGCAGCCGGTGTTGCCCATCAGCAGCGCCACCTGCCTGGTGTATGTATTCGACGGATCGCTTACGGTCAACAAAAACATCATTATCCAAAAAGGAGAAAGCCTGGTGGTTGAAAATGAGGAGATCCTGCTTCACGCTGCCGGGGATTGCAATATCGTACTATTTATAACTGATCTTAGTGCACCGGCATTTAAACAGGGCATGTACAGTGGTAACATCAACAGAACAAAATGAAAAAGCTCATATATTCAAAATTCGGGGGACCGGAAGTATTGCAAATTGCAGAGGTCCCAATCCCGGCCATTCAGGAAACAAGCGTGCTGATCAAAGTAAAAGCAGTGTCCATTAATCCGCTGGACTGGAAAATACGCAATGGCGAAATGAAACTAATGTCCGGAAGTAAATTTCCAAAAGGCATAGGTATTGATTTTTCCGGCATCGTGGAAGAAACCGGCACGGCAGTAACGCAATACAAAAAAGGTGACGAGGTATTCGGTATACTGGATGTATTTAAAGGGGAAGCCTTGTCTGAATATGTTATTGCCAAAGAAAAAGATATAGTCATTAAGCCTCAAAATGTTTCATTTGAGCAGGCTGCGGCCATGGCCGTTGTAGGTTCTGCTGCCTTGCAGATATTCAACACGTTGGTAGACCTGAAAAAAGGCACCGAAGTTTTGATCAATGGTGCTTCGGGTGGTATTGGCATGTTCGCTACCCAGATCGCAAAAAGGAAGGGCGCCATAGTTACCGCGGTAGTTGGCGATAGTGGCATACAGGCGGTTAAAGATTGGGGTGCCGACTTTGTGATCAACTACAATAAGGAAGATGTTTTAAAAGGGAACAAACCATATGATGTGGTTATTGACCTGTCAGGCAAAATTCCTTTTAGCAAAGCCAAACAGATCATGAAGCATTCGTCCGCTTATGTACACACCGCCCCCGGGCCAAAAGAGATCATCAGCTCATTCTTCATCAATTTGTTTTCACATAAGAAATATAAGCTGCTCATGCTTAAACCCTCGCCGGGATACCTGGCCGAACTTAGAGGCTATGCAGAGCAAGGGATCGGGATCGTGGTCAGTAAGATCTATCCATTCCATTCATTTAAAAAAGCCTATACCGAAGTACCCCATGGAAAGTTTATCGGTAAAGCAGTAATTACCATGGATGATTTAAAAAATAAATAATGCCGCAGAAGACAAGGTGAACCGGGTAAAACTGGTCATCGGGATCATCCTGAGCGCTGTACTTTCATTGATCTGTCGGTTATTACCATACCGTACAAGTTCATCATCCGTATATTTTCGGTGTTTGGTCTGATGGTTTTCTGGACTTAGCGGATAAAAAGATCCATGGCTCTTTCGCGAAAAAATGGGCGGCCCTTTTTTTGATCGATTTATCGTATCATTACTTTAAAATTTAGTTTATGGGAATTGATTTTGCCGAATTATACCGCCGCGATATTTTGAAGTTGAAAGAGGAGATCGGGCAATTTAAAACGGAAGCCTATCTCTGGCGCAAAGTGGACGGGATCAACAATCCGGCAGGGAATCTGGCGCTGCACATCATCGGCGGCCTGAACTACCTGGTGGGCACCTTGATCGGCCATACCGGCTATGTCCGGGATCGCGAAAAAGAGTTTTCGGCCAGGGATGTATCCCAGGAACAGCTGATCACGGGCTTGGATGAACTGGCGGTCATAGTTCACCGGGTACTCTCCGGATTGTCGGCGGATGAATTTGGCGCCGATTATCCGCTGGATTTTTTAGGCAAAAATTCCGTTCATTTCTATATGCTCAATTTTTACGGGCACCTCAATTATCACCTGGGGCAGGTCAATTATCTGCGCAGGATATTGGGATGAATCAAAGGTTTAGCTTGCAGCTAAAGTCACCCTCCCATAGCGTTCGCGCGCGGCCTTGATCGCCGGCATATGTGCGTTCGCCCAATCGTATAAGGTCATGAGCGGCGGGACCAGGCTTTCACCGAGCGTAGTCAGGGTATATTCTACTTTAGGCGGGATCTGCGGGTACATTTTCCGCTCCAGCAGTCCGTCAGCTTCCAGCGTTTTAAGCGTGACCGTCAGCATTCTTTGGGAAATGCCGTCGATAAGCCCGTGCAGTTCATTAAATCGAAGGGTGCCGTGATCGGAGAGCATAATGACGGTCAACATGGACCATTTGTCGCCCACCCGGTTCAGAACATCCTTTACCGGGCAGTCGTCGCGGTCATTTTCACATTTTCTCAAAATTTCTTTTTTCATAATATTTTGATATCCAGCAATAGTTACTTCTGTGTAAGTGACTGACAGATAAGTGCCTTCTTGTTTGATCGCCAGCCTGCGCGTACCTTTGACTTACTAAAAGTAACTTAATACACAAAAGTAATAAAAAGAATCATATGGATTTACAACTGAAAGGTAAAAGAGTGTTGGTGACCGGCTCCAGTGCCGGCCTGGGCGAAGCCACGGCCCGCTTGTTGGCGGCTGAAGGTGCCGAGGTGATCGTGCATGGCCGTAATCAGGAACGTGGTGCTGCGGTGGCAGAAAGCATCAACCAAAGCGGCGGAAAGGCCAGCTATGTATTGGGCGACTTGTCGACCGACGCAGGTGCGGATGCGGTAGCTGCCGGCGCCTTGGCTGGCGGTCCGGTAGCGATACTGGTCAATAATGCCGGCGCTTACCAGCCGAGACCCTGGCTGCAGGTAAGCGTGAATGACTGGCAGGATAGCTACAATGTTAATGTGCTGGCCTACGTAAGGATGATCCACCGCTTGTTGCCGGCCATGAAAACGCTGGGCTGGGGACGGGTGATCCAGATCGGCTCTTCAGGCGGGATCGAGCCGTTCGCTCTCCAACCGGATTACCTCGCGGCTACTGCTGCGCGACATAACCTGACGGTCTCGCTGGCCAGGGAGTTGAAGGGTACCGGAATCACATCTAATACCGTGGCGCCCGGGCCTATGCTGGTGGAGAATACGCGCCAGATGCTGCTGGGCATGGCCGGGCAGTTCGGCTGGGGTAACGATTGGGCCGACATCGAACGCAATGCGGTGGAGCAATTTGTGCAGAATGACGTTGGACGTTTCGGCAAACCGGAAGAAGTCGCTGCGGCGGTTGCCTTTCTCACCAGCCCCCTGGCAGATTATATCACCGGTGCGCTCCTGCGTGTCGATGGTGGACATACTAAATCTGTTTAAGTCATGAACAAAACAAGAAAAATAATTGGCTGGCTATTGAGCAGCATCGTCCTGCTGTTGATGGCCGCTTCTGCCATCGACAAGATTAGTGGAAGCGCACACGCTTTACAAATGACCAGCTCATTCGGCATATCACCCGGTGTTTATCGCATACTGGGTATCATAGAGCTCGGTTCGGTGATCCTATTTACGGTTCCGAGAACGGGTGTATTGGGCTTGCTGTTGTTATCATCCTACCTGGGTGGCGAGATCGCCACCCATTTACAGCATGAGCAAAGCATTTGGTTTCCGGCGGGCATCGCCACATTGGTCTGGATCAACGCAGTGATCAGGTTCCCCGAATTGTCGACGCGGCTTATTTCAGCTCATGGATAATATTTTGAGCTATAGCGTGATCGTTTAGCGATTTTATTTTTAATTAACATTTTACTCCTTTTTTGCGTAAAAAGCAGCTATATTGCTAAGTGATGCTAAGGAAGAGAATGTTGGGAATGATCGTGCTGCTGGCGCTGGGCTGGGCTTTCGTAGTAGATCCACTAATCACTGTATTGGCCGCTTACCTGGCTCCCCATCATATTAACCTTTTCCGTAGCGTGAATGATACGCTGCTGATTATGGTGGCTGCAGTTGCGTTTTACCGGCACCTACAGCGGGCCATAAGCCAGTACCGCCGCCTTTACCGGGATATCCCCACACCTATGTATGTTTACGATCGTCATACGCTCGACTTTCTGGCCGTGAATGATGCCGCTATCAAACGTTACGGCTATAGCTATAGTCAATTTTTAAATATGAAGGCGACCGATATCCGGCCACCGGATGATACGGATCGGCTGCTGGAAGTGATCGCCGGTCTGACTCCCGGCTATTCAGATGCGGGCCGCTGGCGGCATACGACCGCAGCCGGCGAGGTGTTTCATGTACGCATCTTTGCCCAGCCTACTTCGTTTAGGAACAGGCAGGCGGTTCAGATCGTCGCAATTGACATTGACAAAAAAATCAAAAACGGAACGGGCTTTAGCGGAAAAAACGGCGGAACTGGAGAACGTGCTGGAGAGTATTACCGACGCTTTTTATACCGTAGATAAAGACTGGCGGTTCACCTATGTGAACAGCGAATACGAACGGATACAGAAAAGGAACCGGCAAGATCTGCTGGGCAAGAACATTTGGGCCGAGTTTCCCTATGCTGCTGAACTGGCCTTCTACCCGCAATACCATCGCGCCATGGCCGAGCAGGTCAGCGTGCATTTTGAGGAATACAACCCGGCGCGGGATATGTGGGTGACCGCCAATGCCTATCCGACCGCCAGTGGCCTGGCCATCTATTTCCGGGATATTACCGCCGAAAAGAAGATCCGTGAACAGGTCTACCTGGATGGCCAGGACCTGCGCGCCATCATCAATAATACCAGCGACCTGATCTGGTCGGTTGATAAACAGTTCCATATCATTACCGGTAACGAAGCCTTCTGGAAACGGGTAGCCGAACTGACCGGAAAATCCGCCGGAACGGTGACCAACGATGACTTTGAGCCCAAATTACTGGAACGTTATATCGCCCACTACCAGGAAGCTTTTACAGGCAAAGCTTTCCAGGTCATCAGGGAACGGCAGGAAGAGACGGGTTTGACCATTTACGAACAATTAAGTTTCAACCCCATCCATGACCAGCAATCGGTCATTGGCGTCAACTGTTTTCTGCGGGATATCACCGAACAGCAGCAGCATATCCGCAAGATCGAAAAACAGAACCAGTGCCTGACCGACATCGCCTGGGCACAGTCGCACCGCGTAAGGGTGCCGTTAGCCAATATCCTGGGTTTATTACAGCTTTTTGAAGCCATGGGCCCGGAAGATCAGGATGTTCTCCAAAAGCTCAGCGCTGCCGCTATGGACCTGGATAAAGTGATCCGGGAGATCACCGGCTATGCTGATGGGAACGAAGGAGGCAACCTTTAGCATTTGTGCAATATCGTGGCACTATTCGTGTGGCCATTTAATCTAAATTGAATCAAATGGAAACTTTAGCATTACTGGCCCGCCTGGAGGCCAAACCCGGAAAAGAACAACAAGTTGCAGACTTTTTGAAAAGCGCTTTGCCATTTGCTGAAGTCGAAGCCGGTACCATGCGCTGGTACGCCTGGCAGATCGGCCCTTCGACTTTTGGCATATTCGACACTTTTGCTGATGAAACCGGCCGCGATGCCCACCTGAACGGCGAGATCGCTAAGGCCCTCATGGCGCACGCCGACGAACTTCTGGCTGTTCCACCCGTGATCGAAAAAGTAGAGCTGCTGGCGGTTAAATAAAACACCAATTGCAAAGTACCCGGCGATGATCACCGGGTACCTGCGGTAAGCGTATTTTAATAACGCGCGTCGGGCTGCGGTATCAATGGCAAAGTAAAATAAAAGGTGGATCCTACACCTTTTTCGCTGTCCGCCCAGATCCGCCCGTTATGCCGGCGGATGATCTCTGCACTCAGATATAACCCAATACCGAAGCCGGATATGTGCTGCGTGTGATCCGATTCCACGCGATAATACCGGTCAAATATCTTAGGGAGATCGCTGGCTTTGATTCCCATGCCTTCGTCCTGAATGCTGACCTTTACTTCATTCGCATCGATGCTGCAATGAACCGTGATGAGTTTGCCTTTGGGTGAATATTTGATGGCGTTATGGATCAGATTGGTGATGACAGAATTGATCTTTTCACGGTCAGCTGAAACGGTTACCGCATCGCAGGTATTTATTTCGATATGATGCGAATTTACGGTCAACCTGGTCTCCGCAATAATATCTTCGATCAGTTGTTTCAGATCAAAATCAGACTTTTGCAGCACCAGTTCCGCTGATTCCAAACGGGAAATGTTCAGGAAA
This sequence comes from Mucilaginibacter ginsenosidivorax, assembly GCF_007971525.1. NCBI lineage: Bacteria > Pseudomonadati > Bacteroidota > Sphingobacteriia > Sphingobacteriales > Sphingobacteriaceae > Mucilaginibacter > Mucilaginibacter ginsenosidivorax. Next base: position 293,295 of record NZ_CP042437.1, on the reverse strand, counting down.
CCGTTGATCATGCTGCTCATTCGTTTGACCTGCACGTTCGCCTTTTGCATGGCGCCGGCCATAAAAGTGTCTGCGCTATCTTTGAGCTTACGGTCAGCCACCTGCAGGATCGCATTCAGCGAGGTGAGCGGTGTCTTGAGTTCATGGCTAACCATCCCGATAAAATCGCTTTTTCGGATCTCGTTCATCTTTTGTTCCGTAATATCAAGCACCGAGCCGATGAACCGGACCGGTTGATGGTCACTGCCGAAATAGACCCGTCCTTTCGCTCTTACCCAGCGTAGTTGACCGTCGCCCGCCCCAATGGTGCGGTACTCCACATCATAATTACCACCCGAAGCGAATTCATCCATGACATTTGCGATGACGGTCAACACGCGCTGCCGGTCATCCGGGTGCAGGCCGTTCACAAAATCGTGATCATAGGTCACTTTCTCCTGGTGGCTGATGCCGAACAGGGTGCGGCAACGCTCATCCCATTCCAAAGTTCCTCTGAGCAGGTCCATATCAAAAGTGCCGAGTTCGGCGGCTTCCTTGGACAGGCGTGCCTGCTCATAAACCTTTTCCAGTTCGTGCCGGGCGTCGACCTCTTTGGTGACCTCGTGTGCCACAACGACGATCCCGGTGATCTCCCCCTCGCTGTTGCGGAAGGCCTGGTTGATGAAGTCAAAGTAACCTTCTTCCAGTTGTCCGTGGCGCTGTAATACGACCTGCGCCTCGTTGCCGTAATAGGTCTCGCCGGAACGAAATACTTGCTGCATAATTTGAGGGTATGGCTGTCCTTCCAGTTCGGGCAATGCTTCGAGCACCCTTTTGCCGACCACGCTGCGGTCACGGTTCCAGAGCTCGAGAAAAGCATCATTGATCTCTTCGATCACCATCTCTTCTTCCCGAAACAAGGCCATGGCCACCGGGGCCTGAAGGATAATATTGCGGACGTTATCATGGGCGATCGCCAGTTCTTTACGGGCTTTTACATGTTCCGTCACATCATAAACAAAGGCGAGAATACCATCTATGGCTCCCAGCTCGTTTTTCCTGGGCTGGTAGGTAAAGGTAAAATAACGGTCTTTCAGCTTCCCGCCTTCGGTCTCGGCTAAGGGTACGTACAGCTCGCTTAGTCTGACCTCCTGGCCTTTGTGATAAACATCTGAGAGTAGTTGTTCTATAGGCGTGCCCACCAGTTCCGGCAAGGCTTCGAGTATAGGGCGGCCCAACAGGCCCCTGCCCGGAAGCAACTGACTGTAACCTGGATTGACCAATTCATAAACCAGATCAGGGCCACTCAATACGCAGATACCGGCGGGTGCCTGTATGATAAAGGAATATAAGCGGTCGCGAGCCTGCAGCAAGCCCTTGTTCAGCGACTCGATGGCTTCCTGCGCTTTCACCTGTTCCGTGATATCCATGATCACGCCGGTGAAGGCGGAAAACTCGCCGGAAGCGTCAGCCTGGAGGTTGCCCACGGCACGTACCCAACGTAATTGCCCGTCGTGAAAACCCCTTACCGTATGGGTCAGGTCGTAATCCCCGCCGCGCGTGATCGCTTTTTCCACGGCAAGCTTGACCTGATCGCGATAGTCCCCGGTGATCTGCGCAAGGCACAGCTCAAGACTAACTTCATCCCCGGGATAAAAGCCAAACAGTTCTTTCAGCCGCTCATTCACGATGAGTTCCCTCGTTTCAGCGTTGATATGCCAGGTACCGAAATTGGCGGCTTCCAACGCCAGGGCGAGCGTATCACGGGATTCTTTCTCCTTTAGCTCGGCATGGACACGGGCCGATACATCGGTCGCCGTATTCAGAATGGCGTAGGTTTCGCCGGTCTCATCCTTAATGGCACGGTATTCAAAATCGTAATAAAAGGTTTGCAGTTTCCCGTCAACTACGAGCTGGGCAGGTGTTGCCGTGCCCTGATAAGTCACGCCGGTTCGCCATACTTCCTGGAGCAAGGCTTTGAAGGGCTGGCCTCTCAATTCCGGAATTGCTTCTTCCAAGGGCCTGCCGATCACCGTGCGGTCTTTACCCCAGAACGCTATCATGGCATCATTGGCAAACCTGATGATGATTTCTTCCGTCTCATAGATTGCGGTAGCATTACCCGATAGGGCTAATATTTTCAGCAGATCATCACTATTTTTTAAAGGCATGCCAGGCTTTCATTGAGGTTATCCAAACAAAAATAGCATAATAAATTTTTATTTAGAGGCGGCAGGATACGGCCCCTTCGCAAGGTGTTAACAAAGACCTGTTGGTTTAAATAACGTTCTCCTTATAAATTTCTTCGAAGGACTTATTGCGCTGTTTTTGAAATAAGCCCGAAAAGCGGCGATCTACCGGCTGCAGCAACTGGATGCAAAGCCGCTTATCCTCGTCGGTCAGATCGTGCACCATCATTTCGGCCACCTGGAGTACTACGTCTTTGGCTTTCATTAAAGCCGCCTCACCTTTAACGGTCAGCTTCAGTCTTTTCACTCTTTTGTCCTGCTCGTCGTCATATTCGCTCACCAGGCCGCGTTTCTTTAGTCGGATCAGCATATTACTGCCGCTCGACAACTCCATGATATTATTGAAGATCGCCTCGGACTTGATCGGGTTCTTTTGGTTATAGACCGTCACCAGGATACCGAACTCCTCCATCTGATCGATCCCCGTACCTTCCAGCGCCTTATTCGAATAAGCGATATGGAATTTGCCGATCCGGCGCAGCAGGATGACCAGCTGGCCGTTCAGGTCGGGGCGCAATTCGCCTTTGGGCGTGCCGTAAACTTCTTTCTTTACTGATCCGGCCAGGTGGTGCCGGCAAAAGTCCTCAATCGTCGCACCAGGATGCTGTTCCTCATAAGCGCCCCATAATTTCACTAACTCAACGGTTTGATTTACTCCCATATGGTAGCAAAATTAGAAAAAAATGACAAATAACATTTTCATATTACTCCCATTTGGTATAATATTGTAAAATAAAACAACCAAAACGTATTATTATAGCGCTTACTTATCTTTTTCCCGCATTCCTGACCCTGCATTTAACGGCATTGGTCACCATGGCAGGCATTACGCTTGCCGATTATTTTGCTCATGCCACGCTTTGGCGAACACTGGGCCAGGCCGAGCAGCCGGCGGCTTTACTAAACTTCATGGCCCGGTTCCCTCGCATTGCGGGTATCGGTGCGGCGGTGCTGATCTGCACCGGTTTCGGCATGATGTTCCTGACCCATGGGGTTTTCGGCGAACAGCTCTGGTTCCGCATCAAATTCGGCCTGGTGATCCTGCTGATCCTGAACGCGCTCGTCGAGGGCCGCCGGCAGAGCGGAAAGCTGCACAAGCTCCTGGCCGCATCGGGTACTTTTTTTACCGCAGAAATGGAAATGATCAAAAGCCGGCTGAACCGCTTTCATTTGGTACAACTGCTGCTGTTCCTACTCATTATTTTTTAAGCATTTTTAAATTCAACTGATATGACGATGAACCTATTTATTGCCGCGCTAACGGCGGCATCGGCCGCCAGGCGGTTGAACAGGCGCTTGCTGCCGGGCATAAGGTAACCGCTTTGGTACGCGACCCAGCTAAACTCAGCCTGGTACACCCAAACCTCAAGATCGTGCAAGGCGATATTTAAAAGCCCGAAACGTTTGCGTATTATCTTCAAAATCAGGATGCGGTCATGTCGGCGCTCGGCGTCAGCGGCGGCCTGTTCGGAGACAAACCCACCACGCTTTATTCGAGTGTAATGCAAATTTGTTGGCCGCGATGGAACAACATGGGGTAAAGCGGGCCTGTTTTATTTCAGCTTCCGCCGTTGAGATCAGCCCTGTGCTACCCTGGTATGTCCGGCCCATCGCCCGGTATGTCCTGCAAAATTTATTGAAGCACATGTATGCCGACCTGCTTAAAATGGAAGCCCTGGTCAAAGCCAGTAAGGCCGACTGGACCATCATCCGGCCGCCCCAACTGACGGACGGCCCGCTGACTGGAAATTACCGCACGGCGGTCAATCACTTTCTGAAGAATGCCCTGAAGATATCCCGTGCGGATGTGGCGCATTTTATCCTGGCGAAACTAACTGATACAACGACTTATCGCGGAACGGTAGAGATCGCTTATTAAAATGCAGGTGGAAATATTCAATACCAATGTAGAACGGGAAAAAGATGCTGCGGCGATCATCGAGCACTTGTTGCAGCATTTTCCGCATTACCAGATCAACTTTGACTTGGAGGACTGTGACCGTATCCTGCGCATTGCAGCAAAACAACACCCGATCAACAAACAACAGGTTATCCAACTCCTGGGTGTCAAAGGCTACGCCTGCGCCCATTTAATTTAACAAAACATGGAACAATTATTTATCGACCGTTTTATTGTGCCGCCAGCGGCCAAAGCAGAATTTATGGAACGTATGGCCATCAACCGTACGATGATCAACAAGCTGCCCGGCTTTATCCGGGACGAGGCTTTTGTACGCGAGGATGAACAAGGACAATTACATTGCATCACCATTGCGGTGTGGGAAAGCGAATCCGCGCTGAAAGCCGCCAAAGGAACTGTGCAGGCCGAATACCAGCGGCAGGGGTTTAATTTACCGGCGATGCTTGAACGGCTGGACATCCGGATGGAGCGCGGGCAGTTCCAGAAGCTGGAAGATCTGAAAAGTTAAGTGGAACCACTCAATTTACATCCAGGTGCATAGCCGTAAAGTCAAAAGTCAACTTTTGGAAATTCCCAAAGATATCCAGCCCCATATTCATTTAATGCTTCCGCCAGTAAGCGGTAGGATCTTGATCTTGCCCGCTGTTCATAGAGATGCGAAGTGGCCATCAGTTCATCGATGCCCGTGCGACGGATAAAATCATTTAATTGCGTTCGAATGGTTTCCTTACTGCCAAAGAAGAATAGGCAAGCATTTGGATGGCCGCTTCGCGTTCAGCAGCGCTCCAAATGCCGTTCATGCGTTCCACGGGGGGCGGCAAGGGCTGTCTTTTGCCGGTCAGTAACCCAGTTTTTTTAGGAAAGCATTCTGCAGACTGTCCACTTGACCGGAATAGCGGCGGTCCAGCCAGATAAAGTGGCTGGCACCGCCCAGCGCATGGAACTCCAGCGGGTTACCGGCTTCTTTCATGGCGGCTTCAAAGGCCAGGGCCGAAGGAAAAGGTACGTTGCCGTCATTGGTACCATGTAAAGCCAGTACCGGCGGCATCCCTTTGCGGACGAGGAAGGCCGGGGAGATCGCTTTGACCTCCTCTTTATTTTTCAGCGTGCGCCTGATCCAGGCCGTATTCTGATCGGTCAGGTCGTAAACCCCGGAAGTGACCAGCAGGATATTGGGTATCGGGCTGTAATGCAAGTCGTCGGTTGCCTCATTGATCGTACCCGCCAGGGCGCTGGTCAGTACCAGGTGCCCGCCGGCGGAATTACCGGCCGCGACGATACGGGAAGTATCGATCTGGTACTCATCGGCATGCTGCCTAAGCCAGCGGATCGCGGAGCGGGCATCTTTCACGGCTTCAAAGGGCAGGGTCCGCTGCCGTCCATAGATGCGGTATTCGACCGCGCAGGACACCCAGCCATTTTTGGCATCGATTTTACAGGCTTCGAAGAACCAATCGGGTTTGCCTTCCGACCAGCTGCCCCCATGAAAATAAACCATTACCGGGTGTTTTTTGCCGTCATCGGCGGGCAGGAACAGGTGCAGGTCGAGCGGGTAAGCCCCGGCCGTTTTATAGGTTTTGATGAGGTGGCCTTGCCGGCCGCTGTAATCAGTATTGAATGCCACCCTGACCTTACGCAAATAAGCGGTATCCCGGCAACTGACCATAAAATGGTGGTAAATCCCGCCTATATTCTTAATGCCTTTATTATCGATATGGTTCAGCAGGTAATCTTGCTGCCAGAACTCCAGGCATTGGCGGTTATTCACAAAACGCGGAATGATCTTAAAGATCGCCTGCAGTTCCTGGTTGTCCGTATTCCGGTAAACCGGCTTTTCCAGTTCACGGTTGACCTGGTAGGCGAAGAAAGCCCGGGCGTAATCCGTAAAATCGGAACTGGCGGTGAGTCCTGGTTTATTGAAGTCCGGCAGGTTATGTTTGAGCCGCTGCAAAATGAGCGGGCAGATCTTAAAGTCCGAGCCGGTGTAGACGGCGTTCAGGTCCGGATAATCGATCAGGAACTTATCCAGGTAATAATTCAGTTCGAGTTCCTGTTGTTTCAAAAAGGGTGCATCCAGCCGGTTCCGGTAACGGTCGAGTACACCAGTTAGTAAAGCGCGGGCCGAATCGATCTTGGCGGCGAATGCGGCTTCAGGTAAAGAATAATTTTGCTGGTATTGCGCGCGGAAGGGGCGGCTGAACGTCCGGCCGGTCGTTTGCAGTTCGGCTAGGTATTGTTTTTCAGCGAGGGTATCGCGACGAAAGGCGGCGGCCTTCAGGCTGATCAGGGTCAGCACAAGGAAAAAGATCGTTGAGTAGCGGCTGTTCATGGGATTCAAATTGAACTAAAGATACTAACAATCCGGATTTCGCCATCGCAGAGAGGCCCGGATCGCTGGTAAAATGCGGTTTTGACACCCGGATGATCGTTTCAAAAACCGGGTGGTAGAAATTTGTGGGTACCCAACCCATAGCCTATGACCGCAGATGAACTGCTGACCAAAAAAGACCTGGATAATTTCAAGAAAGAATTAATATATATGCTTTCGCCTTTATTAGGTGGAAAGTTGCCTTCCCAGCAAAAATGGCTGAAGAACAAGGATGTGCGGGCTTTGCTGGGCGTTTCCAGTAATACCATCGTGAGCCTGCGGGAGAGCGGGAAGTTGCCCTATCATAAAGTCAACAGCACCTATCTCTACAGGCAGGTGGATATTGACGAGATGATGAAGGGGTTGGAAAAAAAAAGCCCGAAAACGAAAAAAGGCTGAGGGCGCAGCAGCAGACCTTCGCGCTGCTGTTCATCCTGAAAAAGCCCAAAGGCAAGAAAGATCCGCGCTCGCATATTTACGTGCAGTTGCGGGGCAACGGGCAAAAGGAATTGTGGTCGACGCAGCGGAAATGTCTGCGGGAGCATTGGGATGTGCGGGCCAAAAGGGTTTGCGGCGGGCCTAAGGGCGAGGTCCGCGATATCAATGCTTGGCTGGAGGTGCTGCACAGCCCGGTATTCCAGTGCCGTCAGGAACTTTACGGCACGGGTAAGCCATTCACCGCTACCGATATCCGGCGGCTGATGCAGGGCGAAGAACTGTTCCCGGCCCGGACGCTGAGCGAGGTCTGGCATTACCACTATGACCAGGTCGCCCGTTTGCTGGGCAAGGATTATACCTACAGCACCATCCATAAATACAACACTTCCTGGAAAGCGCTCAAGCGTTTTATGAAGCTGCGTTCAGGCGAGGAGGATATCCGGCTGGATGCGTTGGACCTGCACTTCGTGCGGGAGTACGAGGTCTGGCTGAAGACCGACTATGGGGTGATTAATAATACGGCGGTGGGGACTAACAACACTACCAATGTTGCCAAACCAAATGACGATACTCAAATGTTGTTGTTCCAAATTTGAAGCAAATGCAACATCTTTTACAAAACGCCATTGAAAGTAGCCTATAAATAATAGGGTTATAGCTAATCCCCACAAAACCTTTGATGATGGTTGACGAGCATTAAACCATTTGGAAAGCCGCCACCGGCCTTTGACAAGATCTTGTAGTTCCCTTCGTGTTTCGCGGACTAAATAGAAATTGGGCTCCTTTAAAAGAAGAGAGTCAAGTACAGCAGCAAAAAGCTGGAGAACCAATTCAATACGGGATAGATTACTTTTAGAACCTTCGTGTTTTTGGGTTTTGATTGGGTTAAGTAGGTTAATGAGTTTGCCGACTTCCATCTGAGCCCTTTCTGATCGTGATGCCCCATAAAACGTTGAGATTTGAAGGTCAATCTTATTCCACAATGCTTTTGTCAAATCAGATTGAGGTTGTTCGTCGGGGACGATTGTTCTTTTATTAAACATGGTAAAAGAATTAAATAAAAGAAACAGTTTTTACTTCTTACAGACGCCACAGGTTAAACCATCTTTAGCACAATGCTTACAGTATTTGCAGTTCTTGCAGGCATTACAAGGCTTGTCGCCTTTACAGGTTGCGTAGGTTTTATTTGACAGGGTTACACTGCTTGCGCTAACTAATGATCCGCAGCGACAATTAAAATGAGAATGTATTTCTTCATGACTGGTTTGGTGGGTTGAGTAAATATAACTGATTTACAACAACATTCACTGCCAGTCATTTATTTTTCTTGATAACGATTCCATCTTCTTAGGGTCAGTGTGTTCACCAACATAGCAGGTATGCCAATAGCTTACTTCCGACACTTTGTTACGAACGACAGTCGTTATACTGATTTCTTCCTTGCAACGAGTTTGAGGGTCGCACACATGACGGCATTCGCTTTCCTTACAAAGTCTGTAATCAATTCCTGTTTATTTTCAGGTGGATAAAATGTCGCCAAGTATTACTCCTTATAAAAGCGAGTTAGGTCAACCGATAAGCCATTGCGTTTATGAAGCTCAATCAGGTGATTGAGATTATGGCTGGTGATTTTACTCTTTACTTTGGGATTAACAGCAATCCATGATACCAGGTCTTGTTTTAATAATTCATAAAGTCTTGTTACAGAATAAACATTCATCGCCGTATCCTCTGGAATGCAAAGTTGCTAATTAATTTAGTAAAAATCTCAAATTAAGATTTCAACTTCCAATGTGTTTCATACTTTTGCATTATGAGAAAACAGTTGGCAATTGTGGCCGTGATCGGTCTTTCATTAGGTTTAATTTCATGGGGGTTCAAAGGGCATAGAGCCGTTGCAACCATCGCCGAGAAACATTTAACATCCAATACTGCAAATGTTGTAAAAGCCTATCTAAAGGGGGAAACTATTACAAATGTGAGTACCTGGGCCGACGAAAACAGGGATAAAGCTACGTCGTCATGGCATTACCTTAATTTACCTTTAGGGTTAAATCATGACCAGTTTTTGGATGCGGTAAGTAAGCAAGGGAATGACAACGTTTATTCTGCGATACTTAAAGTTGAAGCTATGTTAAAAGATAACACATCAACGCCAGTTCAAAAGAATGAAGCTTTAAAATACCTTATTCACCTGGTCGGTGATGCTCATCAGCCTATGCATGTTAGCCGTAAAGAAGATAAAGGCGGCAATACCATTCAGCTTCAATTTGATGGAAAAGGAACCAATTTGCATGCCCTTTGGGATAGCCGGCTCATCGAACATGAGGGCTTAAGCGAGGCTGATATCGTGAAACAATACGATTGGGCCAATGATGCTCAAATTAAGAAGTGGCAGGCTGATAGTCCCATGGAATGGCTTTGGGAAAGTTACCAGATAAGTACTGAACTTTATGCAGATGTTAAGTCCGGTCAAACCATTGATGAAGCCTATTACAAGAAGTACATCAAAACGATTCACTTACGGATTGATCAGGCTGGTGTTCGGTTAGCCGGTGAGTTAAATAAACTGTTTAATGAAGTTACTGCGCCTAAGATAGATGTGACTGCAATGTTCGTAAACAAAGCCACAAAAGATATTGTGTCTGTGACACCTCTTAACGCTATTGGTAAAGCCGTGGGGAATGTTGTTAGTACCACAGGTAAAGTATTCAGTGTTAAGGATATTGGTAGTATGGTATTGGTTAACTTAGGTGCTGCGTATCCGAATCAATTGCTGACTGTAGTATTAAAAGGTGACGCTAAACAAATGGCTTCCCAAATTGAGGGTAAGACCATATCCGTTGAGGGAACTGTTATTGATTATAAAGGCAAGCCTGAGATTGTAATTACTGAAGCAAACAAAATTTCAATAAAAGAGTAGTCTTTAGCACTCACTAAGTTGATTAAGCCTGGTGGGTGCGACGTTAAATCATTAATGCTCAACAGTAGTTAAACTACGCAGGCGGCAGTCATAACATAACCGCTGCAATATATCCATCTGCCATATTCATTTTACTGGCCCTGGCACCTGCATCGCCAGCAATTTTAATTTGCGTTTTTGTAATTCCATGTGATGCTGGATAGTCGCGTCATAATCCGTTTCTCCATGAGTCATTTTGTTGATCATGATGAAAATCTCGATGCCCAGCAAAAGCAGGGCCCAGAACGCCCAAACAAATAAAGCCGGCCCGGAATCCCGCAGGATATGGTACATCAGTTGTAGTTCAAACAGAAACCCGCTGTTAGCTTTCGCCTCTTGTGTTACCTCGTCTCTTAGCTTTAATATGCGATTTTCCTGGTCTACCTTTATTGCCCGAATTTCTTTAATTTGTGCGTCAATTGGTGCGAGCATCGACATTTTCGGATTGGGTATGGAATTGATGGTTATTGCGGTTTTTCTGACAAGGTTTGTTTTAGTTGTTGTCGTTTTATTGGTATCAGTAGTAACCGTAGGCACGGCAATAACGTCATTTACCTTACCAACCATTTTAATAGTTGGGTTTTTGGTCAGTTCATCTACCAGTGCTTTGCGTTCCGCCTCCTTTTTATTGATGGTAAGATCCGTTTCAGCAGCCTGGGCTTTCAGTTCTCTTTCTCTCGCTGGCAATAGCGAATCTACTTGTGCATTTAGCTCAAACGATTCTTTGTGTTTGATATCCTCGCGAAAAATGATCTGGTCAATGATGATCGAACCGATGACTGCCATTATCAGGGCGATAAATGCCCGGACGCCATATTTCCATTTGCTTTGTGAATCAGAAAGAATAATTTGTCGTTCTACCTGCAAAATGATCAGTACAAATAATACCCCTCCAAGAATACTGTAGTACCATTCTGCCGCCAGGTATTTGCTGACAAAGGAATAGCCTATAAATGCCCATAGGATACAAATGATCATGAGCGCAGCAGTGTAACGCTTAACTGCACGGTGCGCAATTTCACTGCAACCTTGCAGCACTGCATATTTATAGCCTGTAAGAAAACACCCGAACTTGATCCACCGGTCTTTCATCGTTAAAATCTCCTTGATAAAATATGGTGATGGGAAATGGCTGCCAGTCCGTTTTTGAAACCCCGTGTATAACTGATCAGTATCCCTTTGCAATCGCCTTCCTCACGTGCCGTGTCACCCTCGATAGCTTTTACCTTGTCAATATGGCCCTGTGCGATCTTTTTTTTCATCTCCAACTCCTCGACCATATCTACCATTCCGCTCCGGGACCTGGTTGTAATATGAAATTCAGTTTCCTGGACAAAGTCTTCGTAGAATGTTCTTACTTTATTGAGTGTCCGGATCAGTTCGCTTTTAAGCGCCTCCAGGTTTTGGTTCAGGTTGCTGACATCAGGGTTTACCAAAGCATCGTCATAACCTTTTACTTCATGATTTTTATCCATAAAGGCATATAACACACCAATATGATGATCAACCGGCATTTGTGCCTGGACCTGTTCCTTCGGAGCACTCGTTTCGACAAAAACGCGTTCCTCTACCTCTGGCAGGGCTGGTGTGGGGTTCGGAAAATGCCCATTGAGGGGCGGGGTCTGTGCACCATTATTATCGGCGCGTTTAAAAAAACTAAACATAGGTTCAAATTATTAAGACCGGTACTTTGAATTTACTGTGGCCTCGTTGGTGACAGCTTTTGCATAACGTGATCATCAGGTAATCTGGATAATCCCAGGGGACTTTAAATCCTTTCATTGCCTTGACATATTGATACTGGCGGTGATGCACCTGTATCTCGTCTGTCCCTTTGCAAATTACGCAACACCCTTTATCGCGGCTGATGATCTCATTTCGCTTAGCCTTCCAGCGAGGGTCAAATAGCAAATTGCCATAGGAGCCGTGCGCTGGCGGATCAATAGGCTGCGCAACGGGATCGGCCCCGGCCGGTTCGTCGTCGCGCCGGTAGCGTCCAACCTGCTTTTGGTTCGCAATCCACGGGCTGCTGTAATGATTGATTTGCATACTAAGTGATAAGGTTTAGGATAGCATTCCGGTTAGCTGCATTCTTTAAAATTTAGCAGGTTATCAGATTTGACATCATCTGCTACAGTCTTTACATACTTTGTACCCTTATCGGTTGTCTTTGCGACAAGTTTTGCTTTGTTACCGGCTGAATCCTTTACATAGTCTTCGCCGCCATCTTTTACAAAATCGTACATTTCCACTCGGTTGGCGCTTCCGGTTTTTTGATCGGCTTCATTTAACCAGTTCATACTCTTGAAAGCGACATATGGATTTTCATGATTGCCGTTATCTTTTTTTATACAATTGATTATAACTGACATAATCTTCTTTATTATGCCTCAAAAATACTTCGCGTTAATGGGGGAATTTTACGGGAAACCGTAAACGCTAATTTTTGATGTGCAGCACGTATTTCTCAAAAATATGGGTAGTCATTGGTAGCACCCTTAAATTGGTATCCAAGGGATTTGGGCCGCTGTCGGTGTAAAATTGAACACTGCCTTTATAATTGCTGTACCAAACTTTCCCTACAGATTGATACGTAAGCGTTTTTTTCGGTTCGCTGATGCGTTTAAAATGATCGACCAGTTCCTGGTTGATTGGATAATGCGGCGCATCGGAGGACCGGTCCTTGCATTCGATGGGTTCATAGTGGTCATCGTCCCAGATCATACAGCCCTCTTTACCAGTATAGTGTTTTTCCATCTTTTTAGAAATCAGGTACCAGCTCATTCCTGCAATGATGACAGCTGCAATAATCCACAAAAATTTATAGCTCTTGCCTTTTGTCGGTTCCTCGCCGGGTTCTACAGGATTCTCACTCGGGTCTGGGTTTCCGGGAGGCTCGTCGGTCACTATTTCGGGTGGCGCAGGCTTGATGGGCGGATCAAAAGTGATTGTGGCTGGCAAACTCGGATGATAGGGGCGGGGTTTAAAGCCTATAAGCAAAGCCAATAAATCGATGTTTCTAATATTGGTCTTTATCGACCGGTCGTCAAACAGGTTTACTAATGGCCGGAACGGATCTGCTTTGCCGGTTGAGAAAGCCTTTCGGTAGCCAGCAGCATTATCCTTCTTGCCGACAAAAGACTCTAATATCTTTTCGTCACCTGTACTTAATTTAGAGCCTTGCTCGCAAATCATTATGACCAACGACTTGATTTTGGCCGGTGTTGGGACCAACAACGCCGAAAGCGACGGCTCGTTTTTCATTTGCCTGTCATACTCCGCCAGGACCAATTCTTTATACTCAGACTCAGACATTTTTAAATTTTTCAAGGATAAATCTAAAACATTTTTTGGAATTCCATTCGCATTTCCGGAATCGCGCCGGAAATAATGGAAATACCGGAACCGGTTGATAGTAAGTTCATTATGTCGCCGCATATTTGTTCCGGCAATCGATTCGAACTATTGCTGCGAGCAAAGGCGGCGGCGGCAGCCACCCGGCTTGGGAAGCGGTTAACTGCTTCCGCCGTCTATGCTCACACTTCCCAAAAATGTAAGAGGCGCCTCTTACGCGGTTTGCAGCTATGTCCCGGGACAGTCCCGGGGCGGGCCTGCAGGATTTATTAACCCTTTAAATTTTTTGAAAATGCTAAATATTTTTTTGGCGTTATGGCTGGCTTTTGCCTGCCCTGCGCAACATCATTCCGGCTGTAATAACGACAATACCATTACGGTAACCGCCAATAGCGAAACAGGCGGCGATAACGGGCACCCGCCTCCGCCACCTCCGCCGCCTCCCGGCAGCTAAACTTAAAATAAGGCAAGTGCAAGCTTGCCTTATTTTTTGTAATTAGTTGTATTTTAGCGGCAGGAACCTTGAAAAATTTATCACCAATATGGATTTTGACGCTGCTGATTTTTACGGCTTGCCATAGGTCAGCCCCCACCAAAGCTCCCGACCTGTGGGCAGATTACCGAAATGCCTATGGGCTTTTAAGTAAGAATAAAGATTCCGCCTTTTATTATTTTAACCGTTCGGCTACGAATTCAGCTAACAAGGAACAGGTTGCGATGGCTTACCAGAATATGGCGTTGATCCAGTCGGATGCCGGTGATCATTACGGCGCGCAGGAAAGCTTGACCCTGGCGTTAAAATCATTAGACGAACACGATCCCAAAAATCGCGGGCACCTGGCGGAGGATTACAACCAGATGGGGATGACCTTCGCCAATTTGGATGACAGTAAGCAGGCGCTTACTTATTACGCGCTGGCGCTACGGTATGCCGATAGTCCGCAGTTAAGGGCATATTTCCTGAATAATCAGGGTAATGCCTACAAAAAGCAGAAAGCATTTGGCAAAGCCTTATCAAGTTATGATGAGGTGCTCCGGATAGTTGACCCTAAAGGTACAGACTATGCGCGGACACTGACGAACGTGGCGACGACGAAGTGGTTACGGAACGCGAGCTACAATGCGGCGCCGGAGCTTTTGCGGTCCCTTGCGATCCGGCTACGCGAAAAAGATATTTGGGGTGAAAACTCAAGCTATACGCACCTTGCAGAGTTTTACATGGACCGCAAGCCGGATTCGGCATTATGGTACGCGCGAAAAATGTTTGCTGCGGCTAACAAATTAAATAGCCCGGACGACCAATTAGCTGCCTTGCGAAAACTCATCGTACTCATTCCTGACCAGTCAAAAATCTATTTTCAACAGTACCAGCGCCTGGAGGATAGCCTGCAATCTGCGCGCAGTGCGGAAAAAAGTCAATTCGCAGTGATCAGGTATAATGTCGAGAAGGCAAAAATCGAGAATTTGCAGTTGCAAGAGAAGAATACGGAAAGGAATTACCAGTTGCTGGTGGTGACACTTGTTGCACTGGCCGGCGCCTTTCTTGGGTTTTGGCTCTATAAACGGCGCAAAAGACGAATGCAGATGGAGGCTGACCGCAGGCTTCAGGAAAGTAAGCTGCGCCTGTCGCAAAAGGTCCATGATAAGGTCGCCAACGGGATTTACCAGATTATGAGCGGGATTGAACACCTCCCGGAAATCGATCGTACGGTTTTGCTCGACCAGTTGGAAAACATGTATAACATATCCCGGAACGTTGCGCACGATGAGGCTGAATCTGTAGTTGATTTCAAGGAAAGGATCAGCACGATGCTCAATGCTTTTAAAAATCCATCACTGCGGCTTGCAGTTGAAGGCAATGAAACAGAACTGTGGCAGGTGGTCAATTTAGAAGTAAGAGAACAATTGCTATTGGTTTTACAGGAACTGATGGTAAATATGAGCAAGCATAGTAAGGCGACGCAAGCGTATGTAGGTTTCAAGGCAAAAGATGACCGGCTTATTCTAGAATACCGCGACGATGGAATCGGACTGAACGGGAAGGAGACAACCGGAAAAGGAATGCAGAATACGGTTTCCCGTATTGAAGTATTGAACGGTGCGATTAATTTTGAAGGTGCGGAGGCAAATGGCCTCCGGATTCTAATTCAATTACCGATTTCTGATTGATATGCAGTTTAACCATATTCTTATTGTTGAAGACCAGGACATGGCCAACTTGTCGCTGAGGATAACGCTGGAGGGCCTGGAGTTGCCGCGCCCGATGCATATTTATCATACCAGCCACGCCATTTCGCTTTTGAAGAAAGCGGTTTCGGAAAAGCATCCGTTTGACTTGCTGATTACGGACCTGTATTTTGAGGAGGAAGGCACGGCAAAACAGCTGCCGGACGGTATGGAACTCATCCGGGAAGCAAAACTATTACAACCGGAACTCAAGGTGCTGGTGTTTTCTACGGAAAGTAAAATCGCGATGATCCGCCGCCTGTATGAGGAGTTGGGCGTAGACGGTTTTGTGCGCAAGGCGCGGGGGGATGCGGGGGAGCTGAAAAACGCGCTGGAACAGCTTTCCGAAAACCGCCGCTACTATCCCCGCGATTACCGTGCACTTGCCGCGAAGGGGAACCAGCATGACTTCACGGACCGGGATAAAGCAATTGTCCGCTTGCTTAACGAGGGGTATTCCCAACAGCAAATCGCAGACTGGCTGGAACTGAACGGGATGCCTCCTTTTGGATTAAGCAGTGTGGAGAAGCGTTTGAAACTGATGCGAACGGCGATGAATTTTAGTAAGAACCAGCAACTGATCGGCTTTTGTAAGGAATTGGGTATGATTTGACCATCGTTACGGTTTCCCGTAAAAGCGGCTGCCATGAGCCTTTTATTTTTGACATAAATCTTTAATCATAATTTATGAAGACGCTATTATTATTCGTGGTTTGGTCACTTTCCACTGTGCAGACCTCTTCGACTACCGTTTACATTTGCAGCGGCGCCAAAGGAAAGAAATATCATTTGCGGTCTGATTGCCGGGGATTGAGCCATTGTACGCACCAGGTCGTGAAAATGAAACTGGCTGATGCAGAGAAGGAGGGAAGAACGCTTTGCGGCTTTGAGAAGTAGTGCTTTTTATTTTCTCTTTACGGAAAACCGGAAAAAACAGGGTTTGTGAACTGTGATATTTGAGCTCACATTTTAAATTCAATTTTATGTCAGCAGCTTATGTAGAACACAGGCCTATTTCTTCAGACAAGAATGCGGCTACCGACCACCATGTAGTCATTGTTAACGGTGCGTCCGTTGGAGGTAAATTTGATACCCAACGCGAGGCAAAGGACTATGCGTGTAAAGAGGGTTACCATCCGGTACATGTTGCGCGGGAACGCCACCTGCAAAACAGGGATATTCCTGATCATTGGAGGAAAGATCCATGCTAATCTAAAGTGTTGTTCACGGAAGCCGGCGTATACTTATCCGTCGGCTTTTTTCTGTCAGGAAATTAAAAAAAAGCGATTAAGAGTAGATCAAATGACCTGTGGAGAGAGTAAACCAGCCAAAGCAGCTGAATCTGCGGATTTGAAACCACAAGTACCGCCTAAACCAAAGAATTGATAAAAAAGCTCGAAACATTCACGGGCATAACTTTATTACATGAAACTTCAAAAACTCATCATTAAAAATTTCAGGGGCTTAAAAGGCGAAAAAAATATAATCGATTTTTCGAAGTCCAATATTATTTTTTTGATCGGCCAGAACAACGCCGGCAAATCTTCGTTCCTGCGGGGGTATGAATTTTTTGTTAACTCTTCTCAAAAGGCCGCACTTTCCGACTTTTTCAATTACGATATAAATGAGCCAATTGTTATCGAAGGGGTATTTCTTAAGGAACAAGCCGATGAAACTGATGATGAACTGAAGGGAAAAGGCAAATCGGAAGAACCGGACTGGGTTAACAAATGGGTTGATGCCGATAACCTGGTGCGAATAAGGAAAGTATGGAAAATGCACGATGAGGCTTTTGAAAAGTACACTTTTTCGCCTCAAACCGACTCCTGGATAATGAATGGGTTTGGCGGCATGCAATCGCTCTTTACCAAATATTCACCTACCGCGATCAGCATCAGCGCCATGGAAAGCGAATCCTCGCTTGAAGATAAAGTTAATAAGTTGATCCAGGATGACGTTTTAAAAAAATTAAGGGAGGATTACCCTGATGATTTTAGTAAACTGGTGACCGGCGTTAAAGACTTGCAGAAAAAAGTACTGGGATCAGATATTGTTTCGAAGTACAACGACGAGATCAACGAGCAGTTCAAAAAAGTTTTTGCTGACCTGACTTTGAAAATCGACCCAAAAAACGATGAATATATCAAACTCGAAGATGCGTTCAAAAAGAACCATTCGGTAAATATCCGTAAAGATGGAATCGACCGTGATGAAGTGTTCACCCAGTATGGGCATGGCGTGATCAGGCAGGCTTTATATAATTTTATTTCGTTTTTGAAGAAAACAAGCTCAGGCACCCGTAAAAGTTATATCATTCTGTTTGAAGAGCCTGAACTTTTTCTTCACCCTGAAGCGGCGTTCCGATTGCGGAAAAGTCTGTATGATCTCGCCGAAAATAGTCCGTTCCAAATATTGATCGCCACACATTCGCCCTTAATGATCGATATTTCCAAACCACATACTTCACTGGTTCGTATAGTAAAGCACGCTGACGAGTCCACCGAAGCATACCAGGTTGACGATGATGTCTTTCGTGGCGATGAGGAGAAAAAAGACCGCATCCAGATGATCAACCGGTTCAATCCCCACATCTGCGAATCGTTCTATGCAAAAAACGTGATCATCGTGGAGGGCGATACTGAGGCGATCGTATTCAGAGACCTGATCGGCCGTTTTTATAACCAATACGAAGTGTATGTGCTGAATTCGGGCACGAAAAATAATATCCCGTTTTTCCAGGAGATCTTTACGGCTTTTCATATTCAGCATTGTGTCATCCATGATAGCGATTCCCGGACTATTCCTAACGGAAATGCCAACAGCGCCTGGTCGCTGAACGAATCTATCTGGAGAAATATTGAACTTTCGAATGCAAAAAAAAACGGGCTTGCAAGAAGATATGTTCACATCGGCAACTTTGAAGTTGCGCATGATGTGCAATTAACGGGTAAAGATAAACCGTTGAAAGCTTATGAGTACGTTGTTACTCTTGATCAGGATTCTGATGTTCCCTGTTTGAAAATATTAAAAGATTTGTTCGGGGACCAAGTAATCCTTCATGATAAGGACTTTGTAGACGGGCTGTAGCTTGAAAAAAGATAAATAAGGTTAAACCGGTACGTATCTGTACATTTAGATTCGATAAAACTTAAAATAAGTATCATGGATATGCTCGTCTATGTACTTGCCGGCCTTGTTGTCGGCACGCTGCTTGGCTGGTTTATTGCGAAAGCCAGCAAACCCAAATTATCCGCTGGTTCCAGCGAGGAATATATTGAACTGGATAAGGCTTTTGCCGCATACCGGGCGACCAGCGAGGCAAACCTGCAAAATGCTGAAAAAAGCATGAACGGGCTGGCAACCGAAAACAGCGAGCTTAGTCAGGCGTTGGAAACGATGCAATCCATGCTTGCTGAGACCAAAGAACAGCTGGGCATCCTGTCGGCTGGTTATCAGTCTTTGGAATCAACTTTAGTTACGGAGAAAGAAAATGCCGCAAGTCTGAGCCGGGATATTGCTACTAAAAACCTTGAGCTAAATACATCGCAACAAAGTTTGGCAACTATAGATGCCAATCATAAAGCTGCTTTAGAGAGCTTGCAAGCCGAAAGGGAACGAAATATCAAATTAACTGCGGAGTTAAATATAAATACGATTGAACTTAACAAAACGCATCAAAACCTGGCAACCGCGAGTGCTAATTACAAGGGCACATTGGAGTTGTTGCAATCTGAAAAGGATGCGCTTACGCAACTAAAAACAGAGCTAAAAAATGTACGAGATCATTTGAACGACAGGAACTAGGCGCTGGCCACAGCGAATGCGGACAACAAAGCCCTGAACGATAAGCTCGAAACCCAGAAAGTCGAAATGGAAGAACTAGGCAAAAAGTTCAATACCGAATTTGAAAACATTGCCAACAAGATACTGGAAACCAAAACGGAGAAATTTACCGAGCTCAACAAAACCAATCTCAAGGATATTTTGGATCCGCTGGGTGAGCACCTGAAAGACTTTAAAACTAAGGTGGAGGAGGTGTATGATAAGGAATCGAAAGAACGCTTCTCCCTGGGAGAAAAAGTTAAAGAGTTGTCTTTGTTGAACCAAATGATTAGTGAAGACGCTAAGAATCTAACAAAAGCGTTAAAAGGTGAGGCGAAAACACAAGGCAACTGGGGCGAAATGATCCTCGAGGGCATTTTGGAAAGGTCCGGCCTGGTAAAAGACCGGGAATACTTTATGGAGCACGAATTGCTTGACGAAGATGGCAAACCTTTACGGTCGGACTCGGAGGGCAAGAAAATGCGTCCTGACGCGGTAATCAAATACCCGGATAACCGCAGCGTGATTATCGATTCGAAAGTTTCGCTGAATGCATTTACCCGCCTGATCGCTTCCATCGATGTGGAAGAACAAAAAAAGGAACTGGCCGCTCATGTCGCCGCTATTAAAGGCCACATCGTTTCCCTTAGTGCCAAAGGGTACGACGATTACGATAAGGCGCTGGACTTTGTCATGCTGTTTGTTCCGAGCGAACCTGCTTATATCGCCGCATTACAGAGCGACCCTGATTTGTGGAACTTTGCCTATGATAAACGGATTCTTTTATTAAGCCCTACGAACCTGATCACTTCTTTAAAGCTCATCGTAGATCTGTGGAAAAGGGAGTATCAGAATCGCAATGCCATTGATATAGTCGAGAGGGGCGCTAAACTTTACGATAAATTTGTCGGGTTCGTTGAAAATCTAAGTGATGTCGGCGAACACCTGGACAGAGCGAAGGGTAAATACGATGACGCGTTCAAACAGCTTAGTACGGGCAAAGATAACCTGGTGTTGCAAACCAGCAAGTTAAAGGACTTAGGGCTGAAAAATAAAAAAACGTTACCACAGGATATGGTGAACGCGGCGGTTAACGGTGACCTTATCGCAAATTAATGTTGCGTTATTTCGCAGGCAATTAAATCACTGCATTTACAGCGATTTTACCTGTGCATTGCGGATAATGAACGCAACCGTAAAACTCACCATACGCTCCGGTTCGTTTTACAAGAATGCCATTGCATTCCGGACATCTTGTTTGGCTCATCAGGCCTGTATTTGAATTTAGCTGAATTAACTCTGTAACAAACTTGCTTGGGTTTAACATGTCATATAATAAATAATTCCGGTGCCTGGCCCGTGTTGTCGCTACATAGAAAAGACGCCGTTCTTCTGCGTTTTCAAATTTATCGCTCTCATGCAATACAGCGTTCAATATCGGGTCATCGGCGATCTCCGACGGAAAGCCAAAGACACCAGAATCAACATCAAGCAGGATGGAGAAATCGGCGGTTAATCCCTTTACGCTGTGCGCTGTGAAAAAAGCTATGTTGAGTTTCGGGAATTCGTCTTTTAACTGCTGTAATTTTGTTGGAATGTTATGCCTGTACCTGCCAATCAGGAAAACAACGGCTTCGCTTTGGATTGCTGAAATACCTTCCAGAATATGTCTGATACACTGGTGTTTAATAGTTTGTTTTTCGAGCAGCTGCCGCCCGCTTAATTCAAGTCCGTGAAAAAGAAAAGAAGGATTTGTGGCCTTGCTGGTTGTTGCAAGTGTCTTTTTAATTTGCCCCGGATTTTTTTGAATAAAGTTGCTGGTCGTTTTTAGAATTTCATCGTTGAAACGGTAGGAGGTAAGGATGGCAGACTGGCTGGTAAAACCTAAGTGTTCCGCGAACTCCGTAATGATGGAAATATCGCTGCCGGAAAACCGGAAGATAGATTGCCAGTCATCACCAACGGCATATAATTTACCCTCGGGGTGCCGTTTACGCAAACTTTTCAGAAGTTCATACCGCCCTAGCGACATGTCCTGAAACTCATCTACAAGTATGTATTTATAGGTCCTCGGATAATCCCCGGCAGCAATATGGCTGGTGGCCAGGTTAATCATATCATTAAAATCTACCGAATGCTCGTGGGTCAGCTTCCGTTCATATTCATCAAACAAAGGGGTAAAAACATCTATGAAAGTTTTAAGGCGTTTATCTTCTTTTGGAATTTGGATGTCCCCGGGTTGTTTGCCATTTGATTTCAGGAGTCCGAGGAAGGTGTGTATTAAATTTATAAAATCTCCGTAATCAGGAGACTGTTGGATCAATTCATAAAGTTCTTCATTTGTGCGCTTTTTTAGTTCTACACCGAGTCCTTCTAATCTCTTTTTTAAGTTTGTTAATAATGTATTTTCCTTATTTTCATAGGAGTAGGTTTTGATGAGTTTTGTCCTATATTTTTCATGGATCGCCTCCTTCCAAAGGATTCCCGAATGATACGTTTCCCTGCCAGTTTTAAATGGATGTTTTACGGCGAACCAGGAGGGGACATTTCCGTCCCGGTCAATGCCATAGTGCTCATGCCATATTTCGTATTCCGGAAAATAAAAGTCAGGACGATAGGCGGCGAAGTTTGCATTGCGGTCTTCCAGCTGTAAGGGGTAGTGCTTTTGATATTCGTATTTAATTTTAAAAAGACACAGGAAGTTGCCGATTTGTACTTCTTCTTTACTGTTCACTTGCTTTCCGTCTAAGGTGACGTTTTTATGGCTCTTTTCATACTTAAGGTATTCATCTTTGCTTTCGTAGCTGAACTCGTCGCGTTCAGGACGGTTGAAAAAGGCGATAAAATTCACCGCCTTTTTTTGAAAGTCCGGGTCGTTTTTAAATAAATAACTGAACCGCTCTTGCAAGAATGATTTGGCTTCGTCGTCTTTGCCGTCAAAGGCCAGCAGCACTTCTTTGGATGAGCAAAAGCGGGTTACAAAATAGCCGAAGCTGTTGAATGTTCTGATGTCGAGCTGATCTGCATCCGGAATATCCCTGCAAAATTTCATGCACCTGTCGTACATCTCATTCACTGCATTTTTGGTGAATGAAATGATTAACAGGTCCTGGGGCTTTGCCAGTTTCTTTTCAAGCAGGTAGGCCACTTTGGCGCTGATGGTCGTTGTTTTTCCCGTGCCCGCGCCGGCTATGACCAAATTGTTATCTTCATCCCGCACAATCGCTTCGACCTGGTCAGTAGACAGCGGGTAGGTTTCCAATGAGTCAAAAAGATAGGCGTACTTTTTTGATTCGCATTTGACAAAAAGATCGTTATAATCGGCTCTTTCTTTAGCGAGGTTCTTATAGCAAGTTAGAAATCTGGTAATAAGTTCGGTTTCCGTTGTGCTTAAACCGACTTCGTTGTAAAACCTCGGAATAGATTTAGCAAGCGCTGATTTTATTTGCAAAAATTGCTGCTCCCGGAAATTTGAAAAATAGTTTTCAAAATTTGTCAGCAGGTCGAAATCGCTGAGTGCACCTGCGATTTCCGGTAATAAGGTTTGCAGTTTATCTTTGGCTTTTTTGTTCCGGACCCATGTTTTCCAGAGGTGCCAGATGCCAAATATCGAGATACAAAGAAGAATGACGGTCAGTGGTTTAATGCCATGAAATTTATCTTTCTTCATTGTACGGGTTAAGGTTTTCCGGGTGAATTTAGAGTAAATATTGGAATTATTGAAATGGCTAAAATTAATGGGGAAATTGCAATCACAAATCCTGCGATCATCCGCAAGTAGGGTCTACCAGCCTTTTGGGCCAATTATAATGGTTGCCCTAATCATAAGCTAAGGTAGTGTCAGCTTTCAAATCCTTGAAGGTAGTGGCAGCTTTTATTTGTGCATCCGAAGATTCATCTTTCAGCGTACCCTGGAAAAGGCCGCTATAGGGCATGCCTTTCCCGGGTAGAATATCCCCTTCAACTGGATGATCCTTTTCGTTTGGGGAATAGAAAGCGAATTGTTAAATAAATTCAAAACCGCTGAGGTCGAGTAAATTACCTGGTTTAAGCATTCCTGTTCAATTAAACGTTAAAATTATCAAAAATGCTTGGATGAAATTTTATTATGGAATGCTTTTCAGGTTAAATCCCAAAAACTCCCTGGCTGTACAAAGTTCCTAAACCGCTACTTGATAATAGCCCGGAGGCCGTTGCTGCGCATGCACTAAACAGCGATTTCACAATAACAGGCAGGAATGTACCCGTTTCCTGCCATTCTTGCTATGCGGCAAAACCTTTTGCTTATACCCTCAAACTTATCTTATTTTCAGCCGGTAACCTCCTGCCAAAAATTATTCCCATTTCCTGGCATTTATTTGTCACACCGCCCTAAATGGTTGTGAAAACCCCTTTTCGATTCTCCCAACCTTTGTTCCGGGCAATCACTAAAACGCGAAAACCCGCAACGAATGGAATTGAACCAAATGACTTCCCTACACCGATTGACTGCCGCCGAAGGCGCTGAAAAAGCGTGCCCACCGCACTGCCAATTGCAGGATGCCATTTCCACATCACAGGCTTACCACACCAGCGGTCGCGCCATTACAGCCCGCTGCCACACCGAAGCCCTGCTGAAGCTTTCCATTCAAAAAATTTACAGGGTACAACCGGGAGCCATCGTGGCTGCCGGTAACCGGGTAACCTGGCTGCATATGGCAGCAAGGTAAATCCGCCAAGGCGGATCGGCTCTTTGACATTGGGGGACGAATTATTATCCTGCTAACAACAGGAAATTTGGCGAAGGTGAGATCGTATCAATAAACCGAACGCGCCTTGGCAGCCGAGAGGCCGGTTTGTAGAAACCGACATGAGTAGTCCCGAATTTATAAACCGGTAGAAATGAATTGTCCGGGTTCGATACCCGCTGCCGGTTCAGTGGCAACTCACTATCCATAATCAGATTATTTTAAATTATATAAACTCTTAAAAACAACGACGGTATGACTAATTTATTAACTGCAAAAGAGCTTAAGGAACAGGGCTCTATGGTTGATCTCCTGAGCCGGTTAGGTTACCAGCCGGTTCCGAAACGAGGTCGGGAAAAAATGTATTACAGTATGATACGGGATGATGATACTGAGCCATCCTTGAGCGTGAATGATGACCTTGGCGTATGGTTCGATCACGGAGCGGGCAAAGGAGGAAATATTATTGATTTCGGTCTGGCGTATTGGAAGCACTTAGGCTTTAACGAAGTGGTTAAAAAGATTCAGGAAGTTTGTGCCTTAGAGCCCGGTGAAAACAGGATGGTTTTCCCGAAAAAGATACCCAAAAGGCCTCAGCATATAGTCGAACAGATCAAGCCTTTGGGCACCCATCCGGCTATAACGGAATATTTAAAGAGCCGGGGGATTTTTGAGATCTCGAAAAAATACCTGTCCGAAGTGTATTACTTTGTAGAAGATGAAAATAATGTCCGCAAACGTTATTTCGCTGCCGGATGGCAAAATGAAAACAAATCATGGGAAGTCCGCAACCGTTATTTCAAAGGATGTATGGGGCATAAGGGGATAACCTTCATTCCCGGTCACCAGAAAAAGGCCGTCATATTCGAAGGTTTTCTCGATTTTTTAAGTTGGCGGGTAGAAAAGCCCGCAGACGACCATAGCGCAATTATTTTAAACTCCCTAACCTTGTTACAACAGGGGATTAACAGGGCAAAAGCGTTTTCTTCATTAGATATTTATTTTGATCGTGATAAGGCAGGAGCCCTGGCAACCAGAGTCTTTTTAAAAGCTTTGCCTTATGCCACTGATCGCTCAATAGTTTATGAAGGATTTAACGACTATAATGATAAGATCAAAGTGGCGCTGAAGATCGCCGCCGAAGAGAAGCGGAAAAGGAATGATTTCTTTTCCGGACTTCGGGTGCCTTTTGAAAGGTAGTTCCCGGCAAAATAGGCTCCAACTTTTCCTCCAGGTAGCTGAAAAGAACATTGATTAGCTCAAAACCGCCAAATACATAAGCCGGAATCTCGTTGTTTCCGCAACGGCAAGATGTCTTTTTGTTTCACAAAAAGTCTCTTGCCCTTCCAGGGAGGATTTAAAAAATTTCGCGACTCAATTTTTCTATGGCTGATCTTAAGAAGTTGAACGGACGACCGAAATTAGAGAAAGGTAGACGCAGCAACTTTATTAATGTCAGATTTACCGATGATGAATATAAGGAGATTGTCGAAATAGAGCAACAGTTAGGTATTTCGAAGACTGAATTAATCAGGATGCGGATTTTGTCCGACGTAAAACAAACTGTGGTCAATGCTAAAGAACTAATTATACATCTGGACGCTATAGGCGCTGAAATGGGCCGGATCGGCAACAACATTAATCAACTGGCCAGGCACGCCAATACACTTAAGTTAAAGGGAACCCTTAGCCCCCTGATCATTGAGAAATTCAACCGGTTGTTCGAAGATTATATCCAAATGCAGCAGTTACTTGAGGCCGCACTTCGCAAAATAATCCGGACAATGGGGTACTGACGCTGTGTTCGGTTTTAAGAGTACAGGGATTGAATAAAGCTATCTGTTGCAGCTCATCCGATCATACCGATGTACTGATGTTAAGATATACCGATAGCCTGATCGCCTATTATTGGGATATCCGGATCGTCAGGTAGCCTGTTCAAACGATAGTAAGATATTCCGATATTACTTTACAACGATTAAGGACCACCTGTCACCGGGATATCCATGTGGACTGATATACCGATAGTAGGATAATCCGTTACTAAGATATACAGATCATCAGGTACCCTGATCAAACGATGCACAGGTACACCGTTATTACTTTACAAAACTATAGGGATCACTCGTTAGCCCGTTACTACTTTACAGAGATCCGCGGTTATCACGATGTTTGAATACACCTTTACAAAGTTATACTGATAGGGTAAATTGATATACGGTTATGGCGTTACTTCTTTCCTCCAATCTGTCAATCTATGATTGCCCGCATCCTTGAAAAATCTTCCAGGACTTTTGCCGGCGTAAAATACAATACTAACAAGATCGACCGGAACAAGGGAGAGCTGATGCTTATTGCCAACTTTGGTGCCATACAGGCATTGAGTAACCCGCGGCCGCAGGACCTGGTTAATTATCTCCTCATGCTGTCCGCTCAAAATAAGGGGATCAAAAAAAACACACAGTTTCACGCGGTCATTTCAGCTCGCGGACGAAACTATAGCAAACAGGAATTAACAAAAGTAGCTTTGATGTGGCTGAAAGAAATGAAATATGGCGATCAGCCTTACCTGATCGTTTTTCATAAGGACACCGATAATCACCATGTCCACATAGTCAGTTCGAGGGTAGGTAAGGATGGTAAGCAGATCGACCGTGATTATGAACAGGTAAGGGCGGTCAGGAGCATAGACAAGGTGCTGGGCTATACATTCGCTATGCAATACCGTTTCAGTACCCGGGCACAGTTTTATATGATTCTGGAGAATCAGGGTTTCCTTGGCCGTGACTATATCAACGAAAAAAAACTGCGGCAAAAAATAAATTCCCATGTACCCGATAAGGC
Source organism: Mucilaginibacter ginsenosidivorax (assembly GCF_007971525.1). Lineage (NCBI taxonomy): Bacteria > Pseudomonadati > Bacteroidota > Sphingobacteriia > Sphingobacteriales > Sphingobacteriaceae > Mucilaginibacter > Mucilaginibacter ginsenosidivorax. The sequence goes on along the minus strand of NZ_CP042437.1, from coordinate 266,405 downwards.
AAGGATGGCCAAACTCAAAGAATTATTCATCGCTCAAAAAACTTCACCGGAATTTGTGCAGCGGCTTAAAACACAATATCAAATCGACCTGGTAATTCATTCTGCAGAAGGAAAAAAGCCGTATGGGTATACGGTTATTGACAATGCTACCAAACAGGTCTTTAAGGGTAGTGAAATACTAAGCCTGAAATATCTACTGGATGATCGTATCAATTTTGAACCAGTAAATCAACAACCTGGTATCGATCTCCATGATTATCTGGGCGAAAATGCCATTACTTATCATTCTGAATATGTACCGGAGGGGGCGTATATCAGGCCTGTCATGATCTCCGACGATGTGGATGACCAGCAGGTACTGGGCATGAAACGGCGCAGGGAAAAGAAAGCGAGAACTAATACCCGCTAAGGGATAAACCCATGAAAACTTATGATCTGTTTATTTGGCAACCAGAAGGGTGGCGTAGGAAAAAGTACGCTCACCGTCCTATCAGGGAACTACCTGAGCTTGGCTAAAAACTGGCCCGTAACCATTATTGATATGGATTATCAGCAATCTATCTCTCAGAAATTTGAAAAAGCGAAAGTGCTGGAGAATGACGAGCCATATGATGTAATGGCGGCAACGCTGGAAACTTTTCCGGTACTGAGCAATATGCTCACTAAAAGTAAAAAGGATGCGATACTGATTGATTTGCCGGGTAAACTGGATGACGATGGGTTAATACCTGTTTTTAAATGTGCCGACATGGTGATCTGTCCATTTTCCTATGATGAATTTACATTTGAATCGACAGTTTTATTTGCCGTTGTGCTTAAAAAGGTCAACCCGAAAGTACAGGTAGTTTTTATCCCTAACCGGATCAAGGCGAATGTCAAGTTCGAGATCATGAGTGAGGTGAACGAACAACTGTCCAAATTTGGCAAGATCACAGCAGCGATCCCCGATCGTATTGACTTCCAAAGGATAACCACCTTTCAAACGCCCTTATCCCTTTACGGCGTAATCACACCTGTATTCGAAGAAATATTCGCCGACCGATTATGGAAAAAATGAAATCATTAGCCGACCAGCTACGTGAAAAAATGATCAAGCCGGGTGGCAGCTATCATAATATAGGAGATGAAGTCCAAAAAAAGGCCACGAAAAAGGCAGATAAAATCATCGAATCCACCATACTCAAAGCCTTGATCGCCTATGATAACAGTGATAATAAAAAAATGGTGCATGTTCGCTTCGATAAGCAAACCGCCGATATCATGAATAAATTTAAAATGGCGACCGGGGTAGACGTGACCAGATTCGTTGCCTTTGCTGTAAAACATTTCTTTGACACCTATCCCGAATTGAAAACCATTATTAAACATTATATTCAAAACACAGACTTATGACCTGGATAAAATTTACCCTATGGCTGCTTGGTATCTATACCAGCTATTATGCAGCCCTGATCATTTGGGATTACCTGCGCACCAAAGGCGGAGATAACGGAAATGATAAACATGAACTCACTTTTGTGGAAGATATTGAACCCGTTAAGTCATACGCAGATGAATCTATCCCGAACGGAAAGGAATCATCAGTAGTTTTTTCAGGTGGTGTCAGCCTCAAACAGATGTTCAACCTCGCCCGTGAAGAATCGGTCGAGTACACCAAAGCCGTTAGTTTTTAGCATATGAAATTTTTCCTGACCGCCTGGTGCAGCCTGCTCACGATGATAGCCGTAGCGCAGCCTGGTATAATGGATGGTTCTTTGGCACAAGCTAAACAAGACCTTTCTTTATCGTTTTTTTCAGCCTTTGATTTTGCGCTAACGCTCGCCCTTTTATTTGGCCTCATTGGTGCATTTAAAATATACCAGAACTGGCAAATGGGTAAGGATCGGATAGATTCAGCCGTTGCCGCCTGGTTTTTCGCTGCTTTTTTTATGATCCTTTCGGGTCCTTTCTTACGGGCATTGTTCGGAATCTGAATGCCTGTTGTTTTAATGATGCTTTTTCCCAGGAAGCAATAAAAGATTTCCGTCTACATTAACTTCAATAAACCTGCTGTAGGTTTAACTGTGCAGTTGAATACTGCCATTCCCATTGGGTGAATTTTTAGGAGCGCTGTTCGTGATCTGAACGCTCTTTTACCATACATGACCATCTCCCAGGTGGCCTTAAAAGATCTCCGCCTTTATTTTTTCTCCCTTTTAATGTTTACAAAAACAAAAAAGTTATGGGCCTTAGCAGTATTGCTGGCCCTGTCTATTCCTGTGTTTGCGCAAAGCGGCGTTAACGGCCTGAACACAGCAACCTCTACCTTAAAAACCTATGTAGCCCCGGTAACAAACATCACCCTGGTGATCGGTGGTATTGTCGGTATTGTTGGTGCCATTCGTGTCTACTCGAAGTGGAATTCAGGGGACCAAGATATCAACAAAGAGCTTATGGGATGGGGCGGCTCGTGTGTCTTTCTCGTGGTTTCCGCATTGGTGATCAAAGCTTTTTTCGGCTTATAATGGCCAGGAAGTATCCTGTTTATAAGGGGCTGCAACGGCCCCTTATATTCAAAGGTTTCAAAGGCAAGTTCATTTACTGGGGCATTGCCTCACTTTTGGCAGGACTTGTATTTGGGGCTTTAACCATGTCCCTGGTCAATATGTGGCTTGGCGCCATGATTCTCATTGGCTTTATCGTTGGCGGTTTATTATTTACTGCCGGCAAGCAAAAAGGCGGTCTTCATTCCAAAAGCCGCGCTTCAAACATTTACATCCTTAATCGTTATGGGCGTAAAAACCTTGTTTAACATTCCCTATGCGGGAGTGGATAAAGATGGTGAATACGATTTGCTCATAGGCTTAAATGGCGAATGTTCAGTGGTTATCCAATTGGCAAACCCGGTCATCCGCTATTCCGCTTATCCCGCGGGATATGAAGAGTTTCACCATCTGCTCATCAATGTCGTTAAAATATTAGGCGATGGTTATCTCCTGCAAAAGCAGGATATCATCAGCCGTTCAGCTTATAAAGGACCGCACGCTACCGAATACCTGCAAAAACAGTACAACGCCCATTTCGACGGGCGGGAGTGCCTGAAGGTCGCCACCTATTTAACCATAACGCGCCAGGTCAAAAAAGGTGCGTTTTACGTTTATGATGCCCGTGTCCTGCGGGACTTCAGGCAGGCTATAGGCAAAGTGCTGGACGTGCTGCCATCTGCAAATGCCCTCAATGAAGGCCGGCTGAACCAGCTGGTTTTACAACTGCTCAGCATGGACTTTGGTGGGGTTAACATCACGCTGGATAATCTTGCTCCCTCGGAAACCGAGATCATGATGGGCGAAAGGTCGGTGCGCAGTATCAGCCTGGTCAATATCGACAACATCGATCTGCCGCCCGAGGTTTCCACGCACATCGAACTGAATGACAAGGAAAGCATGCGCGGGTTTCCGGTGGACTTCCTGTCGTTCCTGTTTAAAGTTCCCGGTGTCGATGTGATTGTTTACAACCAGGTCATCGAAATACCTAACCAGGTAGTAACCCTCCGGAAGCTGGAGCAAAAAAGGAAAAGACATGCGGGTATTCCTGATCCTGCCAATCAATTATGTGTAGAAGATATCGACCTCCTGCTAAACGATGTCGCCCGCGAAAACCAACTGCTGGTCAATTGCCATTTTAATATCCTGGTGGCAGCACAAGCCTACGCCATCCAAAAGGCGGTCAATTTTGTGGAGAGCTCTCTCTTCCAGCTAGGGATTATCCCCAGCAAAAACGCTTACAACCAACTGGAGCTTTTTCGCACTGTACTGCCGGGAAACGGCGTAGAGCTAAAAGAGTACGATTGGTTTCTTACCACCTGTGATGCGGCTGTTTGCTTCTTCTTTAAGGAATCACTGCCCAAAGATGAACCTTCCGATTTCCTGATCAGGTTTACTGACCGGCAGGGTATTCCCGTCGCGATCGACCCCTCTGACCTCCCCATGCGGACAGGACGGATAAATTCAAGAAACCGCTTCATATTAGGCCCCTCGGGTTCTGGTAAGAGCTTTCTGACTTGCTCACTGATAGAAAATTACATGCTTTACAATATGGATATGGTGATTGTGGACACAGGCCATTCCTATTCAGGGCTATGTAATTATTATCAGGGCAAATACATCACCTACACAGATAAAAAGCCCATTACGATGAATCCCTTTCAGATCACTGAAGCGGAGTACAATATTGAAAAAAAGGACTTTCTGTGTACCCTGATTGCTGTTGCCTGGAAAGGTGCGGAAGGAACATTCAGCCCGGTAGAACGTGACGTTATTGCCAATGTGATCTCCGCTTATTATGGTAAATTCTTTGCCACCGGCGGGAAATTAAACTTCAATACTTTTTATGAGTTCGCGTTGGAAAAGATACCTGAAATAAAAGGGAAAGAAAAAATTCCTTTCGACTTTGATGAGTTCCGATATGTATTAAAAAAGTTCTACAAAGGAGGGGAGTTTGCAGCTATTCTAAACAATGAAACGGATAGATCCCTGTTCACCGAACGCTTTATTGTCTTCGAAATTGACAGTATTAAGGAGCACAAGATCCTCTTTCCCCTTGTAACGCTCATCATCATGGATGTGTTCATCCAAAAGATGCGTTACCGTTCCGACAGGCGCAAGACCTTAATAATTGAAGAGGCATGGAAAGCCATCGCAAGCCCGCTTATGGCTGGTTATATTTTGTACCTCTACAAGACTGTTCGCAAGTTTTGGGGGGAGGCAATAGTTGTAACGCAGGAATTGGGCGACATCATTGGGAATGCTGTAGTTAAAGACAGCATTATCAATAATTCAGATACCATTTTTCTGCTTGACCAGACCAAGTTTAAAGATAATTATGATCAAATCGCCTCCCTGCTTTCGATTAATGAAACCGAAAGGCGCAAGATTTTTACCATCAATCAGCTTGACAATACTGAGAATCGTGGCCGGTTTAAAGAGGTCTATATCCGTCGCGGCGCAGTCGGGGAAGTATATGGAGTAGAAGTATCGCTTCACCAATATTTGACTTACACCACAGAAAAACCGGAAAAGTCGGCGGTAGAAAGCTACACCAATCGCTTCGGTTCTTACCCGGATGGCCTTGATGCCTTCGTCAATGATTTTAAAGACAGCGGTAAATCCTTACCTGCTTTCATTTCACAGGTTAATCAAAATCAACAATCATGAAGAATTACTTTTTCAAATGGTCATTATTAGCGATAGTTTTTTTAGCATCTCATTACTGTTTGTACGCACAGACATTGACCGTAGATCCTGCCGTTTCAGCGGCAATCGCCGTAAATGCAGGTGTTATTAACAGCCAATTGAACACAACCAATGACAAGTTAAATCTTATCCAAAAGGGACAACTGGCGGTCAGCGGGCAACTGGTTATTGTCAACAGCCTGCAAAACAAGATCTACCAGGGTTTGAGCCAGGTGGCATCAGTGATCAATAACCTGTCAACCATAAAAGAAATAGCAGCATGTGGCTCAGATATTATCAGTGATGTGGAATCATCGGTAAAGCTCGCCAAGTCCGATCCCGTATTGTTGCTATTCGCAGAACAGGGAGCCAGGGACTTTGAAACAAGGGCCACTATACTGGCGGCGGATGTCAGCGCTTTTGTATTAAAAGGCGGAAAAGAAAATCTCATGGATTCCGGTGAAAGGGGAAAACTGCTCAATCATATTGCTGATGAGATGCGCATCCTGCGGGGTATCGCCTACGGTATGAGCCGGGCTATGTATTGGGCGAAGATCAACGGCGTTTTTCGCTCGCTTAATCCATGGGCAGAATGGCAAAACCAGGATGTCAGGATTGCCAACGATGTTTTAACGAATGCCAAATACCTGAAGGAATGAAACACGAAGTCATTATGATCTGCCCGCCCTGGAAACAGTACCGCATTTACAGAAGATCACATAAGATCCTGACTGGTACTATATCTCCCAAAATGGTGAAAGCCATGGTGGCCTTCCAGTTCCTGGGGGATTGCCTCGAGTATCTGACCTCACCGGACCACATCGTTTTTATCTGGGTTACTGAAAAGTTCGCGGATGATTGCAGGGATTACATGAAGCACCTGGGCTATCAATATCATCAGTACCTGGCATGGCAGAGGCCAAAGTGGAAAAGGGGCACTTCAAAGGAGGTACTTGAATACCTTATGGTCTATTATAAAGGCGCTTTATTTTCATCGGCAATGACTTTTCCTGATCCCCTAAAGTCACCGTTTACAGGCAGGGTTAAAAACCGGAAATACAAACCGGCGGATGCTTATGCTTTAATAGAAAGTATATTCCCAAACAGATCAAAACTCCAGGTTTTTGGTTCCACACGCCGCCCCGGTTGGAATGTGTTCCTCCACAAGTGCAAAAAATAAAACGCTTATGAAAGTTATACTATTGGCCATGGTTATCTTGATAACTTATGGCACCAAAGTCTTTGCGCAACAAAAAATACTGGACATTCCCGCCCTTCACCAACTGGTTGACGAATCCGAATCGGAAAATAAGCTGCAAGTCAAGGCAAAGAACCAGCAAGCGCTGGCGACAGCAAATGAGCAGGCGAACCTGACCTTGCTGGGTAAAACAAAAGCCATGTACCGGACTTTGCAGCAACGATATAATACCGTCGGCACTGCTATAAATATCGCAGATATTGGTATTTACGCCACCCCAATGGTCAGCCGGATCATCAGCAACCAGGCCCAAATCGTACAATTGGTACAAAAGAATCCGGCCTTAATTGCTATCGGGTACCAATCTGCTTTGCAGTTTACCTCACAAGCCAGGAGCCTAGTGGCTTACGTTACAGGCCTTTCTTTATCGCTTGGTGATCTCAATCAAATGAAAGCGTCCGACCGGAAGATGCTTTTTGATTACGTGATCTCTGAACTAAGCAATATTCAGGACCTTTCCGGCAACATGCTTAATATGATGCAATACTCCAGCCTGGCCTCATTATTACGGGCAGCAAATCCTTTTCAGAATTTTATTGACGCGGATAAATCTATCGGGCAGGATATTATTCAGAACGCTAAATACCTGAAACAATGAAAAAAAGAATCTATGGGTTCCTTTTACCTTTCGCCCTTTACCTTTCGCCTCCCTTAATGGCGCAGGAATATGTCATCGACTACCGGCATCTGATCGCGGTTTCGCAAAATGCAGCCGTGAGGAGCGGTGCGGAGGTTACTCATGAGCAGTACCTCAGTAAGATCAATAATAATATCAATGACCTAAATACCAATGTTGGCTCGGTGGTGCTTGCCCAGACCATGATCTACGAAGGGCTTTCCGATGTCGACTCTGCCTTAAAAGATGGTCTTGCGGTCAAAAACATAGCCGTTATCATTGCGGATATGACCGGGTATATCAACCAGGCCCTGGCGATGGCGAAAGGCGAACCTTACCTTTTGGCCTTTGCCGGCAATATTGCCGCTGAAATGCGAACAAGATCATTGACGTTGGTTAGTGACGTTTCCGGTTATATTCTTAAAGAAGGAAATAATGTACTGGCTGATTATAATTCCCGTGACCAGTTGCTGCGTAAAGTAATTACCCAATTGCAAATATTGGACGGCTTAGCTTATGGTGCCTGGAAATCCATGTACTGGGCGAAGCAGCGTGGTCTTATCGCATCAGCAATCCCATTTGCAGGCTGGGTTAGCCAGGACAAAACCTATGTCAGTCAGATCATTCAAAATGCTAAATACTTACACCAATGACCAGCATCCCGACGTAGTCGGATGATCGCTTGAATGCCGTTTAAAAACAATTTAAATCATGAAAAAAATTTTAATTCCTATAACATTTATGCTGCTCGCATTCATTAGCAGCTGTTTCGGCCAGTCGGAGGTGAATGACCAAAGCGTTCGCTACCAGGAACAACGGATGGTTTACCTGCAATGGGACCAGAACAAGTTTACGCCGAAAGCAGGTTTTCTCAGCCTGAACCCTTATTACTGGATGACCTGGGGCTTATTTCATCCCAACTATCATAAAAAAGATCTCCGGCCATTGAGTGCCACCGGTCCGCAAACTCTGCGGCTTGCACTCGTTGGTGCGCTGAATAGTACTGATAACAAATACAAATTGCAGTCGGATACCGTGCGTAACACGGCGCTTTCTGAAATAGCAAATCAGTCCGGTTTAATTTCAGATGCTGATCCTTTGTGGCAATTGTACTATAGCAATGAGCTCAAACCCGTGCTGAATAATTCAATGGCATCCATATTAGCCGGGCTCTCGCCGCAGGTAACTGCTAAATTGGTTTCCGAAGGTTTATATGACTGGTATAAAAATGAGCTGGATATGCTCAAAGAAAGAATTCAGGCAGCACATTCCACCACAATGGATAGAGGTGCACGCATCTTGGCCTATCACCGTTACCTGATGGAATACCGCAGGCTTGCAGGCGTATGGGCCATCCGGACCTCATCGGCCCAAGCCACTTTAAATATGACTGCACAACAGCAGAAGCTGAAAACCAACCAGGTGACGGTCAGCGAATGGACACCACAGACAGATATCCAGATCGCCAAACAGGTTTTACAACATATGCAATGAAGAAGAAAATAATTTTAATACTATTCCTGTGCTTTTGCATGACGGCGGTATTCGCTCAAACGGCAAGCACGCCTGATAATGGCAAGACTTTACAGTTTTTACAGGGTGACGGTGTTTATGAGGAAGGTGTCATGGTGTTCTTAAAAGGGCTCAAAGAGTCTGTATGGGCTCATTTTGCCATATTCATCGCTGATGCGAAAGCGCTTTCTGCTATTTTTATGATCATCTTTTTCGCAATTAAATCCTATGAAATGATGGCAGGGGATAAGCAGTTAGAGATCATGCCCTTATTAAGACCTTTTGGTTTAGCCATGGTCATCTTATGGTGGGGGCCGTTCACCAGGATCATCGCTTTTCCGACAGATATTGTTGCCGGTCAGACAGAACAAATGTTTAGCAGCGAGCAAACCATTGTCAACAATCTGCGGCTTAGCCGCTCAAGCCTGATGTTGGCGGTAGCTAATTCCCTGTATACCTACCAGGCACAAACGGAAGTTGCGGAGAAGGAAAGCGACACGTGGTATGGACAGGCCTGGGATTCCGTGACGAGTACCGTTAAAGAGGGAATAAGCAGTGTAGTTTCGCCATTACTGGAATTAAAAAATAGGCTCACTGTGGGGATGCAGCTCTTATTTACACAGTTATTGGAACTATTAGGGATATGGATCTTGCGTTTAGCGGTGTACATCATCTTTATGATCCAGATCATTTACTCCTCCATTCTGATCATGCTCGGCCCATTTGCTGTAGCTGCCAGTATCCTGCCGGCTTTTCGCGATAGTTTCAGCACCTGGATCGCCCGCTTTATTTCGGTGAACCTGTATAGCGGTATTGCTTACCTGATCATGTACATCTGCGGGCTGATGCAGGAATATGCGCTGAAATCGGAGATCAGCAAATACACGGAACTGGTGGGCGCAGATGGAACGAACACCAACCTTCAAAAAATGGCCTGGTTTGCCGGCAACGGGATTCTTTCATTTGGTACCGTAATTATCGTATTCCTGATCGGCGCGATCTGTATGTTCACCGTGCCCAGCATCTCCACCTGGATCATCTCTACTTCCGGCATCAGCTCGGCCACTTCTACCTTTGCCCGCAGTGCGGGTACAGTAACCAGCATGGCGAGGAAAGCTGCCGGCAGCTTCTTTTAATGCCTTCTTTTCGTTCTCCTTTGATGTCAGGGCTGACCCGCTAATGCGGGCCGGCCTTTTTTATTTAACACCATTTTTATGATCATAAAAAATATCGAAGCCAAGGTAAGGCTGGCGACTTTCATCGCGGCCGGCAGCCTGCTGACCTCCCTGATCATTGTCGCCATGAATAGCTTGTATGCCTTTAAACTGGTATCTAATGCGAAAAAAAGTATTTATATACTGGATAACAATATCCCCATACTGGCGCGGCAGACGGATGTACAGATGAACCGGCCTGCCGAATACCGGGCCGATGTGGACTTGTTTCATTCGCTCTTCTTTTCCCTTACCCCTGATGATAACTACATGGAGTACCAGATGAAGAAAGCCATGTACCTCGTGGACGAATCCGGGATGCAGCAATACAATAATTTGAAGGAGAACGGTTTTTTTAACTCGATCCTTTCCTCCAGTTCAGTATTGACACTGCAAACGGATTCCATTGCTGTAGACATGGCCCGGCGCTATTTTCGCTATTACGGAAAACTGAAAATTGACCGGCGGAGCTCCACGGTTGTGCGCTCGCTCATCACCGAAGGTAACCTAAAGGATATTCCCCGAAGCGACAATAATCCCCATGGTGTGCTCATTACAAATTGGAAAACCCTGGAAAATAAAGACCTTCAAGATGTGGAAAAAAATACATTCTAACAGGGATCCCAGGGATACGCTGTACAGCGAAATATGCAAGGAATTTGGCCCTTATTTTACCATGGTTAGCAATGTAGGGAAACGCCTGGCAGCGTCTTATCCAAAGTTTCTGTTTGGGGCCATGATCTTCCTGATGGCGCTATCGCTCGTGCTCTCATTTACTATTTTTCGTCATCCGGATAAAGCAAAAATAAATGCCCTCAAAAAAGTCAACCCGGTAGAGGAGGGCTTTGACCAGATCATGCAGGCGACCGGTAATGTCCGGGAAACGCTGCGCCTCAAAAAAATGGTGGAAAGTATCTCTGCCAAAAAGCAATTAACAGGTGCCGACAGCGCCTTACTGGACAGCGCCCTTGACCGCCTATCCAAAATTCACCAATCCCTCCAATAAAATGTTATGAAAATCGATTTTAAACAGCCCAAGTATGTGCTGCCGGTCATCTTATTGCCCTTTCTGTGCCTGTTCTTTTATGCCTGGCAGAGCGGCTTTTCCAAACCAAGGGCAGCGGCCAAAGAAACCGTCGGGCTGAACGGAGCAGTCGGCGCGGTATCAGCTGATGTGCGTAAGAAACAACTGGCGGATAAGCTTGATGCCTACAGGAACACCTACAAGGAAGCTGATGGTTTGACCGCCGTAAACGTGATCCCCAAAGAAAATTCCAGTAACCCAACCTATAATAATGACTATTCAGACAGTCAGAGAAAAAAACTGGATTCCATTCAGCAAGCCATGAAGCTAAGGTTCGGTTCGGCTAATAATTCCAATTCCGGCCAGCCAACTGAAACAGATATGGCTCACGACCGGAAAGTTGCCAAAGCCGTAGAAGAAATAAGCCGCCACCAGGCAAACCAGGCTCATGAAAGGGAAAGCACCCCAAAGGAAAAAGATCCCATGGATGTTTTCAGGCAGCAAATGGCCATCATGGACAGTATAAACAAGCAGAATGACCCAGCCTACAAAGACGAGTTGAAAAAGAAAGAGGCTGCCGATAAAGCTGCAAAGCTTAAGGAAAACCAACTCAAGCTGACCGTTGAAAAGGCTGACGCGGTGTCCGGTGACTTTAATACGGTTATGCCGGAAAAACAACCTGCGTTTATCAGTGCCGTAATTGATGAAAATATAACTGGGTATGCAGGTTCACGTTTGCGGATCAAACTACTGGAAGATATCAAAGCGGGCAACAACCTGATCAAAAAAGGTACATTCCTATATGCCCTGATCAATGGATTTTCAGAGCAGCGGGTTACGCTTTCTATTACATCAATTCTATATGATGGTAAGATACTCCCGGTTAAACTGGACGTTTACGATATGGATGGGTTACCCGGCCTTTATGTGCCCTCATCCGCATTCCGTGACTTTACCAAAGACCTGGGTAGTAACTCGGTGCAGGGTGTCACGGTAGATGGAGGCTCGGGAAACACCCAGTTTGTCATGAGTTCGCTCAGTAAAATGTTCCAGTCCACGTCGTCGGCTATTGCCGACCTGATCCGCAAGAACAAAGCAAAGCTTAAATACAACTCTTACCTCTATATCATCGACCCGGACGCCTTGCAAAACGCGCAGAAAAGCTAAAGCCTCCTGAATACGGGTGACAAGTAATAACCCTCACGAAAAACAATATGAAAAAGCTATTATTATTCATCGCATGGCTGCTTTTTGCCCCAATCCTTTATGCGCAGGATCAACTGCCGGTAATTTACCTGCCCGAAAACCTGACCATTCATTTTATTTCGCCGGAACCGATCCAATACGTGGATATTTCCACCAAAGACCTGACAGGCGATCTGCCGCTCAAAAACGTGTTGCGTTTAAAGCTGCGGGATACACTTAAATCTTTTGCCGGTTCGGTCATCACTATAGCCGGTGAAAAATTCATTGCACAGTACCACTTACTGCCCGGTTATCCCGGTGTCCCGACCGAAATAGAAATAACACCGGCAGCTATGCGGCCCCTGGATATTTCCGGTATCGGGCTTTCACAAAATCAGTTAAGGAGCTTGGCGCTCAGCCTGGTTGCCCAAAGCCCGGACAAACGCGTGGACAGGGTAAAAGCCTTCGGTATTAAGGGACAATTGAACCATGTCTACACCGTAGGCGATTATATTTTCCTGGATATTTCATATCATAATAAAACCAATTTAAAATATGATATCGCTGATTTCCGGTTTAAGGTAGATGACAAAAAGGTAACCAAGGCAGCCAATAACCAATCCGTGGAGATCAAGCCGGAGTTTGTGCTGTTCAATCAGCCGGCCTTTTCCAAAAACTACCGGAATGTATTCGTCTTTAAGAAAATGTCCTTCCCCGGAAATAAAGTGCTCCGTGCAGAACTCAGCGAAAAGCAACTTTCCGGCCGTATCGTGACGCTGAGCATATCCTACCAGGATATTCTTGATGCGGACATGCTCCCCAACTAACCCTATTACTTTCTTATGACTGATTCTGTAGCCTACGATTATGTAAAGCTTGTATTGGAAGAAGAATTTCTGGCGACCTATCTGCGCTTCTCCAACCAGGGGATACTCCATTACGAACTGACCAATATCCTCGAAGTATGTGCGCCTCTGATCAGGGGGCTGGACGAGGACGACCGCTTTTTGAAATATGAAGTGATCGGAACAATAGCAGATTATTTACAGGAGGTTTAGTATGGCATTTAATCCGGTCAGGAAGATGGTAGATAACATCGCGGCCATCCGGATCGCGCTGGACTTCACTGGCCAGCAGCTTTCTGAAACAGAACTGGAAACTTTAAGAAGTTACGCAGGGTTCGGAGGCCTCAAAGCTGTATTATTTCCGCCCGGCGAATTGTCCGAATGGGCCAGGTTAGGTGCCTCAAAAAACGATCTGAAACTTTATCCCGAGGTCATGGAATTGTATGACCTGCTCCAGGAAAAATTAACAGACAAGGAATATAAGGCTGCCATTGATGCCTTAAAAAGCAGTTCCTCAACGGCCTATTATACGCCGGATTATATCCCGGAGGTCATTTATGCCGCGATGGCGGAATGTAATATTTTACCGAAACGTATCTATGAGCCGAGCGCCGGGGCCGGGGTTTTTATCGGAGAAGCGATAAAAGCTTTCGACGATATGGAGCGAATAACAGCCGTTGAGAAAGATATCCTGACAGGTAAGGTGCTGAAGGCGATTTGTTCTACCTATGGTGTTCCGGTAGATGTACAGATCAAAAAGCTGGAAGAAACTACAGCAGCTGAAAAGGCGCAGTCAGATATCGTCATCAGCAATATCCCGTTTGGCAAGATCGCGGTACACGACCCCGCCTATAATAAAAGCGGTATCTCTGCTAAAATACATACCTATTTCTTTGCCAAGGGGCTGGATAAGATCAAAGACGGCGGTATTCTAGCTTATATCGTTACCGATGCTTTCCTGAATAATCCTTCCAATGCCGCCGCGAGGAAATACCTGTTTACATCTGCCGACCTGTTAACCGTTGCCGTACTACCAGCCAATTTAATGAAGGAAAATGCCAATGTGGAAGTAGGCATGCACCTGATCCTGGTGCAAAAGAATGATACCAAAGAAACGCTTACAAAAGCGGAAAGCCAGCTGATCGATACCGTGGAGCGTGAAAATACCTTTGGTAAATACTACCTGAATGCCTGGTTAGCCGATAAAAATGAACTGGTATATGCCGATGAGATCATTGAGGGCACCAATGCAAGGGGCAAAGCCTCACGGCTGGCCTGGCAGAACGGGAAGATGCAGGATATTCTGCCCTTACTCAAAAAACAGCTGATCGCCGGCTTTAATCATTTTGACCGGGCCAAATGGGAATGATCTCTTTTGACAAAAAGCAGGGCCAGCTTAGCCAGTTCACTTTTTTGCCGGTTCCCGAGCAGGGAAAAAACGAAGATAAGCCCAAATTGAGTTTCGGCCAGTTAGGATTGTTCGACGCGCCTGCAAAAGTTGATGGTGACAATAAAGCGCCGGCATATCTGGACGACCTTGACCGGCAATTTATTGACGCGGGCACAGCGCGGCTGATCAGTACCGTCCGTACAACAGCAAAGCCATTGCATGACAGCATCGTATTACTTACTGCCCGTGCCAAAACCAATAACCGCTATAACTATAAACTATACAGTAACCTTTCGGAAATCTCCTTTCCCGGGAAGTGGCTTTCCGGTGTAAACCTCGGGCATGAACTGGATGCGCTTTCAGCGAAACTGAAACATTACGGTTATGATTACCGGTATGAAGGTGACACTTCATTAGAGCCCGCTTTTAAATTATTACCAGATAAGCCCAAGGCTTTTACCGATCTGAAGCCATTTTATACCAAGGATACGCTGGTCATTTTTAACGGCAAGCTTGGCCTGATCGGAGAGCCCCGCAATTTTGAGGCGAAATTTGAGCCCCTGATCCGCAACCGGAGCTGGCATTTTACGAGGACTACCTCGTGCTGCGGGATATTTACCTGGAGCTTTCCGGGCTTGAGAATGAGCACAGCATCCAGTTCCCTGAACTGCGCAAATCCCTGAATTTTTATTACGAGGCTTTTGTAGGCAAATATGGGGAACTCAATAAAAATGTCAACCGTAACCGCATTTTTAACGATGTTGCTTTAGGCTTTAAGATCATATCCTCCCTTGAAATTAAAGACCAGGATAAATTTGTCCGTTCAGATATATTTTACGGGCCGCTTTTTCAGCAAAAAGAGCTGCTAAAAACGGATGACCCTGCCGAAGCGCTGGCACGGTGCCTGAATGATACCGGGCGGGTTGACCTATCGTTTATTTCGCAGATTACCGGCTTAACCGACGGGGAAGTGATCCTTCAGCTGGATAAGCAAATCATCTTAAACCCGCAAACACTTAAATGGGAAACAACCGACAACTATTTGTCAGGTAATGTGGTGGAAAAGTTAAAGACCGCCGAGAAACTCGCGGAAACTGAACCCGAAAACCTGCAATTTGTACGAAGCCTTGCCGCTATCCGGCGGGTGCAGCCAGAAAAGATCCCCTTTGAACTGCTGGACTTTAACCTTGGGGAACGGTGGGTGCCGGTTGAATATTACCAGCGTTTTGCCACAGACCTGTTTAAGCTGGATACCAGGGTTGACTTTTATAACTCCATAGATACCTATAAGGTAAGCTATGCTAAAAAAGGCAATACCATTACCGATGAAGAGTTTTCGGTAACACCAAAGGAAAGTAATAAGATCACCGGCCGCACTTTACTGGAATATGCGCTGCTGAATACCAACCCGTATTTTACTTACCCGGTAGAGCATAATGACAAAGTCGTCCGGGTACCTGATACCGAAGCCATCCAGAATGCACACCGGAAAATCGATAATATCCGGTCACGATACCTGCTTTGGCTGCTGGAGCTGCCGAATGAGGATAAACAGCATTTGGAAAAGCTGTATAACGACACCTACAATTGTTATGCCCTGCGGGAATTTGACGGCAGCCACCTGACTTTTCCAGGCCTTGATCTGAAAGCGCTGGGCATTCCGGGTACCTATTCCTCTCAAAGCAACGCGGCCTGGCGGATCATCCAAAATAATGGCGGATTAATTGACCATGAGGTTGGTTTAGGCAAATCTCTGACCATGATCCTGGCTGCTATGGAAATGAAGCGGCTGGGTATTGTTCATAAGCCAATGATTTTGGCTTTAAAGGCTAATGTTCAGCAGATCACTGATACCTTCCGGCTGGCCTATCCCAAAGCAAAAATTCTGGCACCCGGCGAAAATGATTTTGAACCGGCCAAACGGAAAAGAATTTTTCACGAGATCAAAAACAACAACTGGGACTGCATTATCCTGACACATGACCAGTTCGGTAAAATTCCGCAGTCACCGGAAATTCAACGGCAGATCCTTGAAATTGAACTGGATAACACAGAACAGGATTTATTGAGCTTCCGGGATGCAGGTGAGGAGATCACCCGCGAGATGCTGAAAGGGCTGGAGATCCGTAAGGAAAATCTCGAAGCTAAGCTAAAAGGTATCATGGATGCTATTGAACAGAGAAAGGACAAAGGCATTAATTTCAGTGAGCTGAATGTAGATCATTTGTTCATTGATGAATCCCATAAGTTCAAGAACCTGACGTTCACCACCAGGCATACCAAAGTTGCAGGTCTGGGAAACATGGCCGGCAGTCAGAAAGCGCTCAATATGCTCTTCGCGATTCGCACCCTGCAGGAGAAGAATGACTCAGACCTTTGTGCCACATTTCTTTCAGGAACACCGATTTCCAATAGCCTGACGGAAATGTACCTGATTTTTAAATACCTCCGGCCACGGGAACTGGAAAGACAACGTATCTCCAACTTTGATGCCTGGGCGGCGGTGTATGCACGAAAAACGGTTGATTTCGAATTTACGGTCACCAATGAGATTCGGGCAAAAGAACGATTCCGTCATTTTATCAAAGTACCGGAACTGGCGCTTTTTTATAACCAGATCACCGATTACAAAACGGCCAAACATATCAATCTCGATAAGCCGGAAATCGATGAAGTCCTGGTCAATATTAAACCGACACCGGATCAGCAGGATTTTATCAAACGGCTCATGCAATTCGCCAAAACAGGGGATGCCACCCTGATCGGCAGGCGACCGCTGACCAAAGATGAGGATAAAGGTCGGATGCTGATCGCTACTAACTACGCCAAGAAAATGGCGGTAGATATGCGGCTGGTCAATCCCGAAAAATATGGCGACCATCCTGGTAATAAGGTCAATGTCTGTGCCCGGACAGTAGCGGAGATCTACCACGAAAGTACCCCGCATAAGGGCACGCAGATCATTTTCAGCGACATTGGTACGCCTAAAACCAGTGAATTCAATGTGTATGATGCCTTACGGGATAAGCTGGTGACTGATTTCAACATTCCGGCAAACCAGATCACCTATATTCATAACTGGGCAACAGATAAACAGCGTAAAGAGCTGTTTAAAAAAATGAATGCCGGGGAGATCCGGATCCTGATCGGCAGTACCGAGAAAGCGGGCACCGGTTTAAATGTTCAGGAACGGATCGTTGCCATGCACCACCTGGATATACCGTGGAAACCCTCGGAACTGGAGCAACGTGATGGCCGTGGAGCCAGACAAGGTAACTGGCTCGCCAAAAAGTTCTATGGCAATAAAGTGCGGAACTTTATATATGCCGTAGAGCAATCACTGGATAACTATAAGTTCAACCTGCTCAAAAACAAGCAGATCTTCATTAGTCAGATGAAGAATAACGAGCTGGCAGTGCGTACCCTGGACGAAGGTGCAATGGATGAGCAAAGCGGCATGAGCTTCTCGGAATACATCGCCATATTATCAGGAGACACCTCTTTACTGGAAAAGACCCGTATCGAAAAGAAGGTAGCTGAACTCGAGGGCTATAAAGCTGCTCACTTCAAAGAAGTTGCCCGGAGCAGGTACTTGCTGGAAGACCTCGAAAAGAAAAGCAGGGATACCCAGGTTACACTCGATATGGTGCGTACTGATGAAATCGCTTACAAACAAGTGTTGAAATATGATGCTGATGGAGCCAAGCTTAATCTGTTACGACTGGATGATACGTTTGAGCCTGATACAGTTATTATCGGTCAGAAACTGATAGACCTATACAAAAACTGGTATCCCGGGGATTTTAACCAGCCTGATTTGCATTTGGGTGAATTATATGGCTTTGACCTGTACATCAGGCGGAAGTTGCAAACGGTGGAGACAGAATTTAGCAGCAGGATCGACCATGTTACCTCCCTTTATGCAGAAAGCCGTACCACCAGCATTAAATATATGCAGAATGGAGGGGCTCCGAATATCGACAATCCCAAACTTGCGGCCCGGTATTTTTTAGACGCGATCAATAGGGTAGTTGGTATGGCGGAAAGCTATGAGAAAGAACTTTCCGGTATCAATAAACAAATTCCGGAAATCCGGGAACTCACACAGCGGCCATTTGAACAGGAATATGAGCTTGCTTCATTGAAGCGCGAACTGGACAGGCTGGAACTGGAGATCAGCCAAAAAATCGCGGAAAGTGAAAAGCAGGCCCAGGCGGAGCAATTGTTACCTAAAGAAGAAACATCTATTGAAGTAGAGACGCCGGTGTTCATACAACGCTGATAATTCAACAACATGATAAAGACAGATGATTATAACGGCCCCTTCCCGGTGGTTGAACTGGAAGGGGTTCCATTTTATGTGAACGGGTATCTGATGGCGCTCGTAGAAGTTGCGAATCCCGACAACCAAATCACGATGTATGACCTCATGTGCCTGGATGACCATGTAGAGCTCTGGTATGATCCCGTTACTAAAAATGCTTTTGAAGGGCTCCCGGTTGGAATACTGCCCGATAGGGTGAAATTATTTTGGCTTTACCCCATTGATGCACTCGATCCCTTAGGTAAAAATGCCTGGATGGATGAATTTCGCCCTGGTTGGCGGAAGCATTACCCTGTTGACTTACCTGTTGTTCAAATTGCAGGAAAAGGTTTCTTTATTGACGAAAAGCGCAACGCCTTTCGGGATACAGAAAACTATTGGAACCAAATCAAGTTTGCGGATGTATTTAAGCATAACGGGAAAACCGGTGTTTATATCGATACCAATGTGCTCCAGGTACCATTTCCGCATGAATTGAATCCCTATGCCCCGCCGGCTGTGCTCCCTGAGCATATCATTTTCGCAGAAGTTCCTGACGGGCGCCATACAGCGTTTTTATTAGAAACATATAACAGTGCTCACCATACCCGGGACCCCGCGCCTCAAAAAGGGCCGGACGGCACACAGGGAATGAGCCGCTAAGTCAATTCATTTGACTATAAGCCACCCGCAAAACCCGGTGTCTTTTTAATTTTTAATCCGTTTTCAGCATGGAGGAAACGCGTGAACAGCAAAAACTTCACGGTTTTTTGCAATGTGCCATTTACATATCCGTAGGCCTGGAAGCCGCCATTTTTATTTATCACGATGCCTCTTTTTGGGGCATTTTTTTTAGCCCGCTGGATAAGATCAGTCACTTGATTATTTACTCGAAACTGGTCTATAGTAAACTGGCCACATTTGGCCTGATCTGCCTGGTCAGCATCGGTACGCTGGCAAAAAAGGAAACAGACCTCGACCCAAAAAAACACATAGCCTACCCCCTTACACTCGGGCTGTTTTTGTTCTTCGGCAGCCTGGCCTTTCAGGGCCGTGACTCCCCGATAGCGTTCGCCTATACCACCTGGTACGCTTTGTTGTACATGATTTGTTCGTTTTTCGGGGCGCTCCTGGTGAGCGTGTCGATGGACAACATCTCCAAGATGATCAGCTCCGGTTTAGGCAAGGATATCTGGAATACCGAAGCCGAAAGCTTTATGCAGCCGGTGAAAAGGGTAGAAACCCCGTATTCGGTGAACATTCCCATGCTTTTTTACTATAAGGGCAGGGTACGGAAGGGCTGGGTCAATATCTGCAACGTTTTCCGGGGTACAATGGTGATCGGTACCCCTGGCTCCGGGAAGAGCTTTTCAATTGTAAACCCGTTTATCAGGCAATTGATTGCCAAGGAGTTTGCGGTTTGCCTGTACGATTTCAAGTTCGTGTGAAACGAAGCTGTGTAAGTAATGGTTCAACGAAGATTGAACCTATTGTTTCGTCAATAGTAGCCTAAGGGCACATGCATTATGAGTAATCGTTTTGTGTGAAGCTGCTCTGACAAAGTAACCCTCTCACCGCAAGTGAGGAAGCAGAAGCCGTGAGGTGAAAGCAACGATGGCAAGCATTATGCTGTCGGGGAGCAAGGCTGAAGGTATGGTCAACGAAAGTGAACTATCGTTCAAACATCGTTAAGTCGAACAAGCCAAATTATGCTGATAGGCTTGAACCAAAAGGTGAAGCAGTTGGATAACCTCCTGAATTTTGGGGTTACACGAACAACAGAACTGCCGGTGTAGAGATAGGACCTAACCCTTCGATGTTACTTACACGGAACGTTGTAAGCCCGTATCGCTCCTGCTGGCGCAGGAAAGCAAGCCGTAAGGTGAGCCGACAGCGGTGCGGGTAGAGGATTGCAGAGAAAGCGAAGGCCGCTTTGTAATGAAGTGGATAGGAGTTTAAACGTCACTCCACACGAAAGTGGGCAGACTTCTGCATATGGTAATTCTTTTACAAGAAACTTTTAGAACTTTTTAAAGGAGGAAAGCAAATGAACGTTAGTAAAAACACAGCGTGTGCGCCTTCTGACAAAGAGGTCAGCAATTGGAACAACATTGATTGGGACAAATGCAAGAATGGAGTTAGAAAGCTACAAGCACGTATTGTAAAAGCTCAGAAAGAAGGTAAACACGGTAAGGTTAAATCCTTGCAGTGGGTACTTACGCACTCTTATCACGCCAAAGCTTTGGCAGTTAAGAGAGTAACCTCTAACCGAGGTAAGAACACGGCTGGTGTAGACCAAGTTATTTGGGTGACACCAGCAGAAAAATTAAATGCGATTTATGATTTAAAGAAACGTGGCTATAAGCCACAGCCGTTGAAACGGGTCAACATTAAAAAGAGCAACGGGAAACTACGCCCATTAGGGATTCCAACGTTGAAAGACAGAGCAATGCAGGCTTTATATCTGATGGGGCTGGAACCTATAGCTGAAACAACTGCCGACAAACACTCCTATGGTTTTAGGAGAGAAAGAAGCACTATTGACGCTATATCCCAAAGCCATCAACTTCTTGGACGCGGTCGGTTCTCACCAACATGGGTGTTTGAAGGCGATATAAAAGGATGCTTTGACAACATCAGCCACGCATGGCTATTGGAAAACATTCCAATGGATAAAACCATGCTTAAACTGTGGCTGAAATGTGGTTTTGTCTTCAACGGTGAATTATTCCCAACGGAAGATGGTACTCCGCAAGGGGGAATAATTTCTCCGACTCTTTCTAATATGACCCTGGACGGTATGGAACGCATGCTCCGTGCCAAATTCCCTGACAAAACAGTGAACGGAAAGCGCTATTATTCAGCCGTTAGGTTGGTGAGATACGCTGACGACTTCATCGTTACGGGAAAGACACAAGATGTACTGGAAAATGAAGTTAAGCCCGCTGTGATGGCGTTTTTGAACGAGAGAGGACTTATCCTTTCGGAAGAGAAAACTAAAGTCACGCACATTGATGAAGGTTTCGACTTTCTTGGCTACAACATTCGCAGGTACCGCAATGGCTCTGTACTGACCAAGCCGTCAAAAGACAGCGTTAAGAAATTCTTGCTGAAGACCAAGGAAATAATCAGTTCCAATAAATCTGCCAAGCAGGATACCTTAATAAGATTGTTAAACCCGGTCATTGCTGGTTGGGGCAACAACTTCAAGCACGGTGTTTCCTCGGATATATTTCAGAATTGCGACCATTTGATTTTTCAGAAACTCTGGAGATGGTGCAGAAGACGTCATTCCAATAAGGGCAAGAGATGGGTAAAGGACAAATACTTCCAATCTATCGGAAACAGAAACTGGTGCTTTACATGGACGAAAAAGGGAACTGAAGCGAAGAATTACCTTACGCTACAACTCTTATCCGACATTGGCATATCCAGAAATGTGAAGATACAGGCGGAAGCAAATCCATTTGACCCTACATGGCAACCGTACTTCGACAAGCGCGAAACGTACAAGATGCTGCAAACCCTTAAAGGAAAGAAGTCGCTTCTCAATCTATGGGAGAAGCAAAAGCGCAAATGTCCAGTATGCGGCAACAAAATTGACAGGGAACTACCTTGGGGTACTTGCAAAAGTATCGTCAACCATAAGGTCGTTCACCAACTTGTCCATGATAGCTGCCGCAGAAGTGTTTACCTTAAAAAGAGGGCTTCATTATGAGGCTGCCTATTATTTAGGTGGTTATTACTTGAGCCGTATGAGTAGGAAACTCTCACGTACGGTTCTTTGAGGAGAAGGCGGGAGCAATCCCGCTGACTTACTCGACCCGGATCTCGGGCATATCGCTTATTACCATTACCTATTAGCAAAACAACACGCGAAATTGAAAGACTATGCTTTCCATGTCATCAATCTGAACGACATGGCGAAAAGCCGGCGTATCAATCCCTGGCGGGCCGATTATATTAAATCCCTGGCTGACGCCGCCGAAACCGCTGAGGCATTGGTGGAAGCACTAAAAAAGGGTGACCGGTCTGGAGGCAGTGACCAGTTCTTTACGCAGTCCGCAATTAACTTTTTGACCTCCTGTATTTATTTTATGAGTAAATACAAAGGCGGAATATACTCAAGCTTCCCGCACGTTTTGGCGCTGCTCAATCGCTCTTACGAGGAAATATTCAATGCCTTAACGGCTGAGCCTGAATTGCGCTCATTGTTATCACCATTCATGACAGCATTCGACGCCAAGGCATTTAACCAGTTGGAAGGGCAGATCGGTACGCTCAAGATCTTTATCAGCCGTTTGGCGACCAAAGAAACGTTTTGGGTCTTTTCGGGCAATGACTTTGATCTGAAAATATCTGACAGGGCAAACCCGGGCATGCTGGTATTGGCCAATGACCCGAATACTCAAAATATCAATTCGGCCTGCTATTCGATCATCATCAACAGGCTCACCAAGCTTATTAACACCAAGGGGAACCTGCCCTCTGCATTAATCGTAGATGAGGTACCTACCTTATTCGTTCACCGCGTGGAAAATTTAATTGCAACTGCCCGGTCAAATAAGGTAGCTGTACTGATGGGATTGCAGGAATTGCCGCAATTCAATCAACAGTACGGCAAGGACACAGCCGCAACAATTACCTCAGTCGTTGGTACCGTGCTGTCAGGCTCCGTCCGGAACAAGGAAACACTCGAATGGCTGGAGCGGCTCTTTGGCAAATCCAAGCAAATTGGTGAGGGGCTGTCCATTGACCGTAATAAAACTTCTACTTCCCTGAATGAAAAACTGGAAGTATTGATCCCCGCGGGAAAAATCGCCTCGCTCAATTCGGGGGAGTTAGTCGGGATGGTCGCTGCCGACGCGCAGGAAAAGTTTACAGGAAAATTTGAAACGTCAGCGGTCAATTGCCGGGTTAACCTCGATATGGAAGAGATCAGGCGGGAAGAAAAGGGTTATAAACCTTTACCCACCTTTTATGATTTCGGTGGCCAGATGGATGAGAAGCTTCGCCAGAATTTTAACCACATCAGCCGGGAAATCCAGGAAATGGTAATGGCATTCAAGCCACCTGCATTACCGGTACCGGCTAAAATAAGTCTTAAAAATGATAGATGAACAAAATTTAAAAGGAACAGTGGTCATGCTGCATCCCGAAATGTGGGAAGCACATGCTGACACAGAGGGTGTAATAGGAGAGATCGTCAAAGCTGATCCAGCCCGTGATGACTTCTATGTTAAATACGGTGATGGAGCCGAACCACGCCTTCACAGCTCGGATGCCCTTATGGTACTGAAGGAACCGGACGAGATCTATGAATACCTGCAGAACCATTCGGCCGATATCTCCCCCTTTGATTTTAAAGATCTGAAAACGATTGCCCTTTTAACGGATCGGGGTACCCTCAAACAAATGCGAACTGCGATGGAACTGGTGGAGAAGAATGAAAGTATTCGCGACGCCAGTGTGATGTCGCTTGACAAAATTATCCGCCTTCAGCAAAACAAAGGGCTGGATAGATAGGCACAGCGAAGGAGGCTTTAGCAGCATTCAGCAGAATGAATATTTCAACGAAAATTTAGTGCAACAATTATGAAACAGCATAATGCCATTGGCTCAATGGTCATGGTTAGCCCCGTACTCTGGTCATCTGATTACATGGGCAGGATCGGTACAATTGAAAAAAGGGACCTTATAGCGGACAAAATTGGGGTAAGATTTGAAGATAAAGAAATGGATTGGTTTAGCGCTAAGAACTTGTTTGTGCTGAGACCGGCTGGGGAACTCATTGAATTGGCAGAAACTAAAAGATCGGTGTTATGGCCGCCAATCCCCGAAAACCTAAGAACCCTGGCCCGGTTACAAGCATCCGGATCCGATAAAAAATTAAAGCAGGCGTTTGAAATGGTGCAGGACGACCCCGAACTCCATCGTTGGGCCACAATTCGCCTGAATGAGGTACTCAACCTCGCCGCCCGGGGAAAAAGCCACCAGATAGAATTTCAAACATTAAATACTATGGAAAAGGAAAATTTAAACGGAACCCTTGTTCTGGTCTTGCCGGATCTGGAAAATGATCCAGCGACGAAACTGGGACAGATCGGGGTAGTGACCTACGCCAGGTCATCATCTGAGAACTATGTACGTTTCCCGGAAGGAAACGAAGCCATTTACCCCGCTGGACAGGTGCTGAAACTCAAAGACAAACAGCAGGTTTTAGACGATCTGACGAAAAATGGCTCGTCGATGCCCCTTGATGATTTTAAGGCTATGTATAAGATCATGTTACTGCAGGACAGGGGGACATCCCAGGCCTCATTTTCAGCGCTCGCAATCGCGAAAGATAATCCCGGTGTGCGGGACAGTGTGCTGGAATCCATTAACCCGGCACAAAAGCAGGAACTGACCCAATCCCGCGGCCGATGAAAATATTGATCAGCATTTGCCTGGTCTGCCTGCCCCTCAATCATCTTACAATAAATTCTGATTTCGGTTACCGGCTCCACCCGCTTACCGGCAAATACGGCCTGCACGCAGGTGTTGATTTTAAAGCCCGGCATGACACCGTGTATGCAATCCTTAACGGCCTGGTTAAATCAATGGGCTACGATGATAGACTCGGCATTAACATCCATCTGAAGCATGGCGATGTAGAATCCATTTATGGCCACCTAAGCCAGGTTTTAGTAGGCCCACAGGACACTGTAACGGCTGGTGAACCTATTGGCATTACCGGTTATGTAAAGCCTCACGTTATGTAATGAAATGGGGTTTAAATCACTTTTCAAAGCGTACTCGTGTGATTTCGCTTTACATAAATTTTTAGTATTTCAACCATTCGCATTTATTGCTACTCAATTCAATAAGTAATATTTTTTAGCTTTGAGATAAACAATGCGACGATGTTGGCAAGCCAGTTATTCAAGTTAGTTACCCAAGGAGATCTTCAGCAGCTAAGGGCTGTACTTGAGGCTGATCCAAGTATTGCCAATACCGGCGTTCCATGTAGCGACGCTCAGCCGGAGATGAAAGGGCATCCCCTTCATCGGATATGCGACGTAGTATTTGCCGGCGCAATCACTGATGAAAAAGCAATTGAGATCGCAAAAGTGTTGTTGGAGTTTGGGGCAGATATTAATGGTTACAAATCGTCCGGCGACCAAAACACACCACTCATAGCGGCCGCCAGTCTTCACGCTGAAAAGCTGGGAATATTCTATATTGAACAGGGAGCTGATATCGTTTATGCAGACCAAGATGGAGCTACCGCGCTGCATTGGGCTGCTTTCTGCGGCCGTGATCAGTTGGTCGCTGCTTTAATCGCTAAAGGCGCAAACATCAACCAACAGGATACCACTTTCAATTCTACACCAATAGGCTGGGCAGTGCATACTTTAACTTCCGGCGATAGCGGTAACCAGCATAATCAAATAGCCTGTATTCACTTGCTTTTGAATGCCGGGGCAGATAAGGCAGTTTTGGATGCGGACACGCTCGCATACATCAAGACATTAACGGCTTAATAAACCATGATAGACTTCAAACAAAGCATTCCGGCTTTACCTGTCGTAAACATTGCCAAGGCAGTAGCATTTTATGAAAGTAAAATGGGTTTTAAAGCGCGTTATCAGGAGGACGGCTTTGCCATCTTAGTTCGGAATAGCGTTGATATCCACCTTTGGGCAGCTTGTGACCAATCCTGGCGCTACAAGTTCTGGCTCGTTTTCCGGCCAATCAGTTGTGGTGCGGAAAGTTTCTTAGCGGGAACCGCCAGTTGTCGAATACAGGTGACCGGGATAGATGAGCTTTATAAGGAAATGAAAGCAACAGGCGTGATCTATAATGCCGAAACGGTAGTCGAAGACCAATCATGGGGGCACCGGGATTTCCCTACGCTTGACCTGCATGGCAACCTGATCACTTTTTACGAGATCGTCAAATAGCTTATCCGCAGCAGGAACTCCCTTGCTGTATCGGCGGACATTTCACCGTACCGTAACTGCAAAAAACACAGCAATCACCAGCCAGCGGCTTTAGGGTCGTTTTGCAGGCCTCACATTCATAAAAGTACTGGCAGGCATTGGTAGGCATTTCTTCCTCTTTCTGAAAGCCACAGTTAGGACAGGTAATTACTGAATTAAGTTGGATGGTCGCAGCCATGTTAGTTTTGTTTAATAAGGGTTGGCTGATAGCCTATTTCTTTGATCTTATGATCGATGCTGTCCGCATTGGTTTTATCAGGATCGTATTGAACGATGGTTTGTGCCTTTTCAAATGAGGTGTTGGAGGAAGTTACACCGTTAAGGCTCATCAGCGAGCCGTCAATATGTTTGGTGCAATCCGCACAGCCCATGCCTTTTATATTCAGCCTGATCGACTTAAAGTTGCTTTGCAAAGCAACAGCAGTTGTTTTTGGAGGAGCCTTGTAGAATAGCGCAGAATAATAAGGAAAGGCGGTCAGTACAGCTGCAAACACAGTCACGATCAGCAGGAACTTTTTGGATTGCCAAATGGAACGGCTTGTAGGTGTACAGCAATCTTTTTCTTTTTTCGGCGTAACTACCAATTGCTGGTACCAGGCAAATGCAAATACCAGTACCGTGATACCGATCAGGTAAGGCCGGTAAGGCGCTATCCAATTGAAATAAGTAGCGGCGCCGCTTAATCCGCCAAAGATGGCCAGCAAGGGTGCGATACAGCAAAGGGAGGCGGCTATTGCGGCAATTATTCCACCAATCCAGCCTTTTTGAGTTGCTTCTTTCATGCTTTTGCTTCGCTTAATGGTTCCTGTATGATCTGGAAGAATGGTTGCAACAACGTAATTTGAACAGGGTTAACCGAATAAAAAACAGTTTGCCCGGATTTGCGCGAACAGATCACGCCGCCATCCTTTAGTTTACGCAGGTGCTGCGATACGGCCGGAATCGTCATGGTAAGGATATCACTTAAATCGCAGGGACACAGTTCCTGCTCCTGTGCCAAAAGGAATAATATCTTTAAACGGACTTCATTACCTGCTAAGGCCACGACCTGTGCAAGATCAGTAAAAGCCTGCTGATGTGTTTTCACGGTCTCCCGGCAGTTTTTGATCTGCCCGCTGTCCGCAAATATTCGTGTGCAACTATCCATGGCAGCAAATATAAGCATTTAAGCAATTGCTTAAATAACAATTTCCTGTTCTCTCATCAAAATAGGAATTTTGCAGTTGTTGGAACTCCTGTGCCTGCTATTATCGTTACGCATAATCGTGCTTTCCAAAAGGGTGTTCACATTATTAAGGAATGAAGGGATGCTGTACTAAAGCACCCCTTCATTAATACCCTCATCACTTACACTTTCTACAACATCGTTAGAACTTTTTAAGCCAGGTTAACAGATTGTCGTCCTGTGTCCATCGGGGTTTTTCATTCGGACTGACATTAACATATACTTTTTCGATGGCTTCGCGTTTTTGTTTGGAATCGGCCCTGGCATAGATTTCAGTGGTTTGGATAGAGACGTGCCCAAGAATATCACGAATGTAGACCAGATTGACTCCAGCCTGAAGCAAATGCATTGCCTTTGAATGCCTTAGAGAGTGGCAACTAATCTGTTCCGGTATCAGACTTTGATTCTGTTTCCTTGCAATTGCAGCATATTTATTAAGGATGTGGTTAAGGCCTGCGCGGGTAAGTTTATCTTTTCGACTGTTAAAAAAGAGTGGATACATATTGGCCGAGTAATCATTTAACATATGCTCTTTCATATAGTGAACGAGATGTTCTGTCTGCGCATCCAGCATCGGTATTATCCTTGCCTTATTGCCTTTGCCAATAACTTTGAT
This sequence comes from Mucilaginibacter ginsenosidivorax, assembly GCF_007971525.1. Lineage (NCBI taxonomy): Bacteria > Pseudomonadati > Bacteroidota > Sphingobacteriia > Sphingobacteriales > Sphingobacteriaceae > Mucilaginibacter > Mucilaginibacter ginsenosidivorax. The sequence goes on along the minus strand of NZ_CP042437.1, from coordinate 238,022 downwards.
TGTTGGGGGTTTGTTAAACCTGATCATCGATGGCGTCAAATCGATGATCTCCTGTACACGTGAACCAGTATCATACATCAAGGAAAGGAGTGTTAAGTCACGTCTTCCTCTGATCGTAGTGATATCCGGTTGTTGCAAAAGGAGTTTTATTCCGTCAATCGTTAAGTAGTTCATTGTCTCCTTTGGGGCATTTTTGAACTTAATAGAAAGTATTTTTTGGCTTTCATGCATATGCTCTAAACTTTCAAGCTGCAAATACTTATAAAAGGAATGAATAGCTGCTAAACGTGAGTTTCGTGTTGCTCCGCTGCATTTTCTTTCTTTTTGAATCCAGTCCAGAAATTGCAAGATGGTTTCCTTAGTGATTTTATCGAGTGTAAGTTTTTCGATTTTTATATGCAACTTTTCTTGAGTGAACTTTAACAATAAAACGAATGTGTCTCTATAGGCAGCAATAGTATTGCCGCTGGCACCTTTTTCACATGGCAAATACCGCGATATGAAATCGGAAATGTATTTTGAAAAGTCAGTCGGTTTCATAGTTCTTATATTTAGGAAATACATCCTGACAGATCAGATTCACATCTTTGATTAGATCAGGGTAAATGTGCTTGGTTAATCGTACATATTGATTGGTTGACTCAAGGGACTGGTGCCCCAGGTATGTCGAAAGTATAGGCAATGAAACATACAAATCGATCCCGGATTCGGCCATATTAGCGAGTGAGGTAACTGCAAAAGTATGTCTGAGGTCATGAACACGAGGACCCTGGTACATTCCAATATAGGGTATTCCTGCCTGCCTAAGGCACCTTCTAAACCAAACACCTACTGTTGCAGGAGAAGGCTGACTGCCATCAAGTTTCACAAAGAAATACTCAAAAGACCTCCTGCGCGGCATTTTGTTTCGATAACTTATATAGTGTCTGCAAGCTTCCGCTAATGTTTCAGATATGGGAACTATCCTTTCTTTGCCATTTTTGCTATCCCGGACGCGTAAGTAATTTTCAAGAAGGTTAACGTCTTCATTTTTTAAAGCCAATGCTTCGCCTATCCGTATTCCGGTGCTGTACAATGTCCTGATTAATAGCGGCAGGCAGATCAAAGCGCAACTCGTGCAGGAATTTGCAATCCTTAATTTGTCAGATGCTTCAAATAATGCGTTAACTTCAAAAGGTGAATAGATGTGCGGAATAAATGTTGTTTTTGGAGGCGGCGGTAGTTTGGGTATATAAGATTGGATGCCAAAACCACACAAAAAAGTCGAAAAATGATTAAGACAAATTGCTCTCTGATAATGGTTTCTTGAAGACTCATTGAGGGTCTTTTTTATCCAGAGATCTGCAAATTCCTTTGATATGCCTTGTGTAATTTGACCGCTTTCGGTAGCAAGAACATCAATTGATAATAATAATTTGGCATCTTTTACAAACTTAAAGCCAAGTTTTCTTTTCATGGTGATGAACTGTTGTATATGGTCGCTATATACACTATTATAATCCTTAGTCATAAAAAGCACCTCCTTTCTGCTCGTAGAAGTCGATAGCTACAGGTGGGACATCGAGCACACACTGCTTCATGGATTTGAAATCTATTCGTAGATAATATCGGGTAGATTCAGTGCTTGCATGGCCGAGCACTTCCGAGATTACAGGAAGAACAGTGCTTTCTTCGAGCATTCTGGATACAAGGCTATGACGCAGTGCATGAGATCCGGATTTCCTTCCTTTTGTATCAATTCCAGATTTGACGAATGCCGCTATAACCGTGTCAGAAACTAAACCACCGTCGCATTTTCGTCCATATGGTGGTTTTTCTTTCAAAAAAACGTAAGGTTCCTCTGAGTTACGCCGGCCATACTTTAAATAATCAATAATAGCGTTACCGACATCCGGTAATAAAGGGACAACCAATTCCTGTCCAGTTTTATATTGATTTATTTCGATAGTCGATTTCGTCCATTGCAGGTGTTCAAACTTTAAATTGGCTATATCGGAAGCTCTGAAACCCAACCTGACAGCCATAAGGATCATGGCATAGTTTCTTTTGCCTATCGCACTCGACCTTTCTATCGACGAGAGTAATTGTACAATTTCCTTTTCCGAATAGGTTGACGGCAGTTGTGGCTGACTGGCAGATTTATAACTGGGTATGCTAACAGAATAGTCAATTCCTAAAAGCTTTTGTTCAAAGGCATACTTAAAAAAAGCCCTTAGCGATGAAACTGCGCCACCCCTGCGACGACCTTTAATACTTCGCGGGTCACTTAAAAAAAGAAGGATAGTGGCAAACTCAATGTCTGCGATGGTTGCAATATTGGCTTTGTTGCAAAACTTTAAGAACATTGAAAGGTAGTTCTTATGGGTTTCAAAAGTATCCCCTGACCATCTACATTCCGTTCGCTTGTATTCCAGAAATGAGACGAATAGATCGCCGATTGGACCGTTAAGTATAATCTTAGGTTTGCCTGGTTTGAAGGCGTTCAGTTTAATACTAATACCGCCTTTTTCGGCAAATTCTGTTAACGTCTTAACGCAATTATAGACGCGTTTTTCGCTCTCTGAAAGCTCGAATTTATTTCGGCCTCTCAAATCGTCAGCAAGGAATTGTTTTTCTACTTCTTGATTATAGGTCCTGATTCCGTTTAAGCCCATAAATGATCGGACTCGTCTCCAATACCTTGTGTATTCATCAATCGTCCTTTCGCTAAGGTCAAATTGAGATTCCAGGTAACGTGTCGCATTGGACATTAATTCATTAAAGTCCCTGATGTGTTCCATATTACAACTATTTAAATGTGAATAATTGCAATAAAACTCAGGAATTATTATGTAAAGGAATCAGGGAATGAGTATCTATAAATCAGGTTGTTATAAGAATACTATACATATTAATACACTTTGCATAACCGGTGTTATGTGAAGTTTTACATAATACCGGTGCGACTGGCCGTGTAACCGGCGAGCATCTGCACTTCAGTATCTGCTACAGGCACAAATACATCAATCCAATTAAATTTTTATATGAACTGCTAATTAAACAAGAAAATGAGCAAAAATTTCAAAGCACTTCCCATTCAGCTTTCAGACAAGCTGATAGCGGAAATTAAAGAGGGTAATTCCTTATTTCAAAAACCGGTAAAAGAAAACGGGATGCCCGCTTTCGTAAAACCCATTAACCCGACCACGGGAAAAGGCTATAGCGCGATGAATGCACTGGCCCTTGGGATGCAGCGGCGTGACGACCCACGCTGGATGTCGGCAGACGCCGCCCGTTATGCCGGAAACTGGGTAAAAGAGGGTGAAAAGGGTACGCTGATTGAGTTTCCAAAAACAAGCGATATACAGGCCATTCGAACCGCCGAAGGTAAAACCATAAAAGACGACAAGGGGGTTACCCAAACCAAAACGGTTGAATTTGAAAAGCCGCAACAGGGAAAAGCTTTCCTGTTCAATGCGGAACAAATGAAGGATGTCACGCCTTTACAAGAGTTTTTGGCGAAACAGGAAGAAGGTCAAACTTTATCGCCGGTTGAACGCGCGGAAAAACTGATCGAAGATAGCAAGGCAGTCATCATTCATGGTGGTCAGGAAGCATATTATGATAAAAAACGTGATGCTATCTTTTTACCCGAAAAGGAAACATTTGAGAATGAGACCAAATACTACCAGGCCGCCATTCATCAGCTCGCGCATTGGTCAGGTCATGAAAGCCGGCTGAACCGCCCAATGGAAGGGAAATTCGGCTCGCAGGATTATGCTCGGGAAGAAATGCGGGCAGCAATTGCCGGTATCCTGATCGGTGGCGAACTGAAGATCGGCCATAACTTCGGCCAGAAGGACGCCTATATGAGCAGTTTTGCCAGGATATTAAAGGATGAGCCTTTTGAGATAGCGAAAGCTTCGCGCGACGCGCAAAAGATCGCCAACCTCTTATTGGGTGTTGATCAAAAGCGTGAACAAAAACAAAGTACGGATATTGGTTTCAAGAAAGGCGATGAGATCGCTTACCTCGATACTACTTATAAAGTACTGGAAACCCATAAAAATAAAAGCATCAAAGTAGAAGACGCAGACGGCACCCGCAAGGTGCTGAAACCAGACTATGGCCTGTATAAATCCCTTCTTGAGGCGAAAGCAAACCCAAGAGAACCAGAAATGGAACAGAATGAGGGGCAAGGTCAATCGCAGGAACAAGAACATAATTATCAAATGCAAAGATAAATGAACCTGGTTAATTATCATGATGGTGATCTCCCGATCAAGGATCTGGAGACCATCGGGCTGGCGGCAGGGGGTCAGCTCCTGTTAAATGTAGACGATTTAAAGGCCTTGCTTTCAGGTCGCCGTACCGGTTTAATGGAATTGCACGATCTTGAAGCAGAGAATATCAAGATCAAATCCCTCAATGCTAAGATCTCCCTTATGCCTAATAAAATGGGTAAACTTGATCTGCTCATTCATCCCATTTACCACAGAGCGATCACACCCGATTTCCTGGATGAAAACGAAGCGCAACAACTGCAGAAAGGGGAAGTAGCAAGCATTCTCAAAATCACAACCGATAAAAAGGGTAATAAAAAGGAGATGTTGATCGAATATGATGCCGAAACAAGAGAATATATCGTTTCTGACACCGAAAAGATCCTCGTACCGGATATGGTTAATAATGAGTTTTTGACGCCTGCTCAAAAAGAGAATTACCGCAAAGGCAAGGAAGTAGAAATTGCCGACGGTACCAGGTTTAATTATTCAGGTGTTGACCATCACGGCATCCGCTCTAATAAACTGGCGTTGGTGGCATCTGTCCTGATCGATGGCGGCTTATCCTATATGGTTTACAAAGGATTGAATGCTTTATTTAACAAAAAACACGACCCGAAAGTGGCTGAGAAATTGAGTCCGGGTTATTACAGTTCCATTAAGGACGTCGAAGACCAGCGACCTTCCAATCCAAACGAAGTTTCCCGTTCTTATACCCGAAGCGGGAGATCACGTTGATGAATGTGCTGTTAACAGAGCTTGGTGTTTCTCCAGAAATCCAGGCCTTTTTTTGTGCCACCGGCGACCTCTTATTTGATTATGACGGTCAGCAGGAACATTATGGATCAGGTTTTCACAAAATCCCGACAACCCCCAATCTGTGGGTAGCCGGAAATGAAACAGCGAATGAGGTCATTGTGTCCTACTCGGCAATGGAAGCCATGGCCTTTATCGCTATCAACCGTGCACGTTATGCTAACCTGCAACAATTGGCGTTTGTCGCCATCGGCAACCGATTACAGCAAGGGCAGGCAGACTGGCTCAGGCAAACATTTCCTAAGCGAAAATTTACATTGCTATTCGGCAAAGATGAGTTAGGCCACCTGACTGATATTAAAGTGGCTGCCGGTATCCGGAATATGGCGATTCAAATTCATCATACCGGCCAAAGCCGGCAGGTGCTCATAGATCATAAAGGCAAGCTCGTTGTTTTTAAATACGGGGAAGTCAGCCTGAATCGTTATAAACAGGCCTTCCAAATTCGTGACCGTATCCGTACCCGTAAGCCAATCCAATCATTAACATTTTTAGATCAATTGAAATATGACGCAGAACGATGATATTGTATTAAAGCCAGCGGTAGTGTTTACCTTTTTTAAAGTCCTGCCCCTGATTTTACTGGCCCTCACTTTTCTTTTACTGGCCTGGTGGCTGTCGCCATACTTTATTTTATTCAGCTTTGCAGTATGCGGGGCCGCATGGTACCGTATACTGTATATTCGCAGTTTTCAATATTTATTTACAGCAGAGTATATCCGCATAACTCGTGGGATTTTCTTTAAACGGATCGATCAGGCGGAGATGTTCAGGGTGAAAGATTTCATTATTACCCAATCTTTCGCATTGCAGCTATTCAAGTTGATGAACCTGACACTGATAAGCACGGATAACTCCAATCAGGTCATTTATCTACAGGGTATTCCGGAATCTGATATCGTTGATACGATTCGCAATAGGGTAGAGGAGACCCGCCGCCTAATATTTACGAATTAAATTAGGAAAATGCTTGTATGCTGCTAATTAAATTAGTAATTTTATACTTGGAAATCAATATGAAAGCTATAGTCCGGAACGTCTTACTCGCCTTTTTAATTTCTACGTTTGCTTTTTTTGGAGCAATGGGCGGGAAGCAAACTAAACCATCTGCAGCGATTGTAAGGGAAACCAAACAAAATAAAGAATTCATCACCGAACGACAAAAGGAGACATATACCTGTTTATCGGTAGCTTTTTTGGCTTGGGCATTATGTTTCTGGCGATGTTCGGTGATCAACCGCAGGCTAAATGAAGAAAGGGAATACCAGCGCAGGTTTAATGATTATATGCGCAATTCTTCGTTTAATCGCCATTATTGAAAAGCATGAATGTTTCCAAAACTTATTTTTCTTTTGCGTATTCAAAAAAGCGGGCGATCTGCCCGCAATTTGTGATAAGGTTTAGGTTGAAAGTCCCGGCAGCGCGTGTTTAGGGACTTTCTTTTTTTACCTATTTAAAGTCCCCAATATCCGTGTCATTAAATAATAGTAATTCTTAGGGTGTCCCATTCTTAACCCAAAATAAGCTGTAGTACTTTTCTAATTCGAAACGCCTGAAGGTTGCCGCATACACTAATCCTCAAAACAGTGCTATAATTCCCTTGTATGTCACCTGTTATCATGAGAATCAGATTACTGGCTTGAACATTCATTCTTGCCAAAAGTATTGTGGATTGGCCGATAGAAACCAATAGGATAGTTCCGCCCGGAGCGTCCTGTTGGTTATTATACGCGAACCTCTATAAGACAAGTTCGCATCGAACTTCTTTTTATTACACCCTTCTATGAGTGTCGAACTCATCACCAAAGAGGATCTGGAAACATTTCGCAGGCTCTTACTTAACGATATCAAACTTTTACTTTCCGCAAAACCCGATGATAATAAGACCTGGCTCCGCTGCAGCGATGTCCGGCGAATGCTCAAAATCTCCACCGGTACGGTACAGAACCTAAGGGTCAGCGGCAAGCTTAAATCACAAAAAGTGGGAGGTATCCACTTTTACAAATTAACTGATGTAGAAAATATGATCAGTGGCAAAAACAAATAAATGATGTCAGAACTTTCCACCTTTTCAAAACTGCATTCAAAAATTGCAGATGACCCCGATGTAAGCGTTTGGCATATGAGCATATACAATTGTTTGCTCAATCTATGGTTGGAATCCGGTTTTCAAAAGCAGATTAAAATAACCAGAAAGTCATTAATGGCTAAAGCACATATCAGGAGTACAAGTACCTACCATAAGTGCATGAATCAGCTTACAGACTTAGGATACATTTCGTACAAGCCCACTTACGATTGTTACACCGGAAGTAAAATAGAGATCCTGACAGAGGATATCTTTAAATCTTAGTTATTATACGACAGGTACATTAATGACTGAGATCATATTCCTTTATTAAGGCAGAAACGGGCAATCGCAATAGCTCACTGAATTTCCTGATCATAGTGAGCGACAAAGGCTGCTTGTAGTTTAACACTTTACTTACCGTTCCTTTATCTCCATAAACCGCGGCCAAATCCGCTGCCCGGTAACCAAAATCCTCCATGCGGATCTTAATCATTTCAACCGGGTCAACCTCCGGTAAATCCCAATGTTTATTTTCATACGTTTCAATCAGATGCACCAGCAGGAGTTTTTCCTGGTGATCTTCTTCTCCTGCTGTTGCACGCTTGATTGTTTCATACCTGGCAACAGCATCAATATACTGTTGTTCGGTTTCTAGTAAAAACCAATGCTTTTTGGTCATATTTTAAAAATTTAACCCCTAAAAGGTACTCGCATCAATATTGTCATATTCGGAGTGGGTGCCGATAAACCGGATTTCAACGATTTTATCTGCATAATCCAGTTCGATAATTAAACGGTATTTATTACCGGTAATTTTGAAACGGGCCCGTTTTGCGGGTATTAGTTTTGCTTTTGGAAAATCGGCTAAAATATCAGCGCCTTTTTCCCATTTAGCGTGCTCTACTACCTTTTTCCAGGTAGTAATACTGTTAGCAGCATCTGCGTGTTTTTTGGCAAAATCCTGTAACTTCTTTTGATAGATGATGATCATCGTTTTTTAGTTTTTTGTTACCATCGGCGATCTCCTTACATTTTTACATTTTACAATTCTGCATTACTACATTCAGTCGCAACCCGGACCTTCCCGGAATGATATAGTCAAAGATAAATAAAAGTTGGTTATTTGCCAACCTTGGTTTGTCTTTTTTAATATTTGCGACTTGCTGGTGCGGAAACCTTGGGATTAGATGCCATTTTCAGACCCATCGACCTGCCGTTTATTTATCCCTATACCTCCAATCGGTTTTTCTTGTTTAGACTTTTTGCCAGCTGCAGCATGTCTTTACTGATTTTATAATCCTGCGTTTTTGCATAATGCTGAGTTTGCTTTATGGATGCGTGGCCTAACATTTTTGACACAGACTCTATTGGTACACCATTGTTAAGTGTAACTGTCGTGGCGAAGGTGTGTCGGGCAATATGAAAAGTGAGCTCCATGTTTATCCCGCACAGATCAGCGATCTCTTTTAAATAGGCATTCATTTTTTGATTTGTCAATACCGGTAATGCTAATCCCGAGTCAGCGCATTTAGGGTGTTTGCTGTAACTGGAAATAATTTGCCTGGCCTGGGCCAGTAACGGCAGATTTGACGGAGAATTCGTCTTTTGCCGCTTGACAAATATCCAATCCTTATTGTCCAGGCCTTTTCTTATATCTGATCTCTTCAGATTCCTTACATCTGCGTAAGCCAGGCCCGTGTAACAACTAAACACGAAGACATCCCTGACAATATCCAATCTTTCCGAAATAAATTTCCTTTCTATTATTCTTATAAGTTCCGATTCAGTTAATGCCGCCTTTTCCACTGGTTTTTTAGTCAACTTGAAATTGGCAAACGGATCTCCGGGCAGCCACCTGTTTTTTACACAGATCAAAACCACTTTTTTAAAGTTGGCCAGGTATTTCATGGTCGTATTGTGGTTGCATTTCCGAACGGTTTTTAACCAAAATGCATACTGTGAAATAAATTCATGGTCCAGCTCTTTGATCGGTTTATCATCTGCTTTATACATCCATTTGATGAAGGAGCGGGTATGTTCCAGGGACACATGATAACGTTCAACAGTACCGGCAGCGAAATCTATGCCCTCCAACGCCTTCATTTGATCGTTGTGCTGCTGGAATACCTCCATGATCATTTTTGGTTTTTCGATGTTTCCGGTTAATATATCTTTTATTGCCATCGCGGTAACCGTTCGTTCAGAGTCATTCAGGCACCGTTTTACCTGGAATACCTGGCGTTCGAAGGAATCAAGGTACTGGTTTAATTCTCTTGTCGATTCTTTTGTTCCCAGGGCCCGGCCAGCATGAACATTCCATTTCGATTTTTCACACCTACGCTTGGTAGATAGCTCGACCGCCTTGCCGTCGACGGTGATTTTCAGGTAGACAAATCGGTTGTCTTCTTCTTTGTTTTTGGGCTGCTTTAAAAAGAACATTAACCCAAATGATTTTTCTAACATAAAACATAAATAAAAGTTAAACAAAATTACGTTTTAGCCACTTTTTAACAAGATGCGCGTGTCTCGAACATGCTGTATTTCAAATGGTTATAAGCCATTCGTAGCGTCTTTTTGTTTTTTAGTGCGATTTTGAAAAGACGCTACGAATGACGCATTAGAGTTTTGCGTTTATTTGCGAGTTTTGGTAGGTATGTAAAAGAAAAAACCCCTTAATTTCGCAATTAAAGGGCTTTTTTGACTTTTGTTAATGTAATCAGCGGAGAGCTAGGGATTCGAACCCCAGGAACCTTTCACAGTTCAACAGTTTTCAAGACTGCCGCAATCGACCACTCTGCCAGCTCTCCGGGGACAAAAGTACAAATCCCGGGCGGATTGACAAGTATCGAAATGATTTTTTTTCAATTTCTTAACATATCGCTTTAAGTTTTTGATAGACAGGTAATTAATTTTTAAAATGGTCGGCTTTTTTCTGCCTGAAGCTGTTAAAACGAGGTTTTACCACCCTTAAACTGCGTTTTGAAAGCTCAACCGACGCGTTTAATTCAAACCCGATGAGCAAAATAAGCGAGTTTATATACATCCAAAGCATCACCACAATCAGTGTCCCGATTGATCCGTAAACCTTGTTATACGACGAAAAATTGTTGATGTAATAGGAAAATCCAAGAGAGGTAAGCACCGCCAGCGCAGTGGCCAGTACCGAGCCAGGGGTTATAAAATTCCATCGCTTTTTGTGGGCGGGGCCGTAGCGGTACAGCCAGGCTATGCTTACAAAAATAATGATGATGATCATGATCCATCGGAACAGCATAACAGGGTAGATCCAGAAATGACTTTCTTTATTAACATGCAATTGAATCCAATGGATAACGGCCTGCCCGGCAATCATAATGGCTATCGAAATAAAAAGCGCCATGCTGATGGCTATGGTAATGCCGGTAGCAACCAGCCGCCGTTTGAGCCAGGTTCGCCTGTCAATAATTAACGATGATTTGTTGAAGGCTTTCATCAGGTTGATTACGCCGTTGGTAGCAAAATACATGGTTGATAAAAAACCAAATGATAACAACTTGCCGTTTTGATTCTTGATGATATCGATAAGCGTCTCCCTGAAGGCTAAATAAGCATTTGTGGGCATTACTGAAGCCAAAATGGTTAATAACGTACCCTGGAAGTTTTTTATGTGGATATAGGGGATAAGCGTAAATAAAAAGATTGTTGCAGGGAATATAGCCAACATAAAACTATAGGCCAGCGCATATGCCCGGTTAGTTAATGAAGTTTTGGTGATCTCTTTGATGAAGAAATCAATAACAGTATATAAAGGCAGCGGGCGAAAACCCGGTATAATGATATATTTTGTCCACTCGATAATGTACTGATAAAAACTAAAGCGCAGCAAAAAGTGGTGAAGCCATCTCATCTAACCAAATTTACTCAAAAAAAGGCAATAATTTATCTATAAAATCCTGCGGTGGCAGGCAGGGGCGGTTTGTTTTCATGTTGATGAAAACCAGTAAAGTTTCGCCGGTATTAATCAGCTCACCTTTTTCATTACTTAGGTCGTACCGGAAATGGATACGGATGCCGGGCATTTTATCCATAATTACTTTCACGCTTATTTCTTCATCGTACAAAGCCGGTTTCAGGTACTTGCATTTAAGCTCCAGCACAGGCATCATAATGCCCGACTGCTCCATGCCGCTATAAGTTAAGCCAAGGCTGCGCAGCATTTCTACACGGCCAACTTCATAAAATTCGGCGTAGTTGCCGTAGTACATATAGCCCATCTGGTCGGTTTCGCCGTACCGCACCCGTATTTTGGTGGTATGTTCAAGCATTACCTTTTAATGTTGCGTTCGTTAAGCGCTTTCTGAAAAGCATGGGCATTTACTAAATGGTCGGCAACGTTGTCTGCAAACGCATGATAGCCCGAAAAATCGGCTTTGGCGCACATGTATATGTAATCGTTGTTTTGATGATCGAGCACAGCGTTTACTGCATTTACGGATGGCATCATGATAGGACCGGGAGGCAAACCTGTATGCAGGTAAGTGTTATAAGGCGAATTGTATGACAGGTACCTGTTCAATACCCGCTTGATCGTGAAATCATTTAAAGCAAAAATTACGGTAGGGTCGGCTTCCAGTTTCATGCCTTTTTTAAGGCGGTTAAGGTATAAGCCTGCAATGGCCGGCATTTCATCGTCATGCAACGCTTCGGCATCAACTACCGAGGCTAAAACAGATACTTCCTGTTGCGACAGGTTAAGGGCAGCAGCCTTCCGTTTACGCTCTGGTGTCCAGAATTTTTGGTAGTTGGCATACATCTTTTTAAAGAATTTATCGGGCGATGTATTCCAGTACATTTGGTAGGAGTTGGGCATAAACATGGTATACACATTATCTGTAGTAAAACCATATTTGGCCACGTAGCTTGATGAATCCAGCAAGTTGATGATTGATACCGAATCGGGCTCGATTTTTTTGGAAACAAAACCGGCAAATTGCTCCTTCTGCCTTAAACCATGAAACTCCAGTTGTACAGGCTCCTGTGTGCCGGATGCCAGCATATTAATGAGCTTACGGTTGCTCATGCCTTCGTGCAGGTGGTACCTTCCCGGTTTAACCCGGTGTGTATAGTTCATGTTTACAGCCGCCCAGTTAAAAGTAACGGTATCTTTAACCATACCTTCATTCTGTACGGTTTTAATTACGTCGGCATAGGTTGCGCCGGTATGTATATATAAGTACTCCTGTTTGGCGGTTACATTGGGGCCAAAATATTTATAGTAATAGTTTACACCAACGCCTGCCAATATGATAATAATCACAATTACAAATGCGATAATAAATTTTTTAAATGGTCCTGATTTTGACTTTTTCTCAGTCATGATAAATTAGCTATAAATGGTAATTGTTTAGTTTTTATCACACTAATTTCACTAATGTTGCCTGATTAAATGAATTAGAAAACTAAGGTGATAATTTATTTGATTTTTATGAGGTAGATTATAACCCGTCAGATCTGTATTTTTTCCATTAATTCAATTCGTGCAATTCGCTTTAATTAGTTCTAATTAGTGTCTGATTTTTTGAATGGCAATCAATCCGCCAGTTAAGTTTTTAACGTTGTGATAACCGTTTTGCAGTAATAGTGTTTGAGCGGTTTCGCTGCGTAGGCCAACCTTGCAGATAACGATTAATTCATCGGTTTTGTTGTAATCCAGGTTATTTATCTTGCCTGCAAGAGCACCCAGCGGAATATTAACCCCGCCGATGTTATAGGTGTGATATTCAATAGCCTCACGTACATCTATCAAGTGAAGTTGTTCGCCCTGGTTTATCCGGGCAAGTAATTCGGTTGCATTAATTTGTTGGGGCTGCATTTGTTTTTGCACCTTGTGAAACAGTAATGTTCATGCGTGTACCTATGCTGGTTTTACTCAACGAGTCGGTTCTCATGGGGTATTGTGCGGTTACAACCACATTGGTCGAGTCGGTTATGGAACCCTGGTAAGTTATTGTGCCCATTGTTAATCCTGCGCCTTTAATAGCAAAACGTGCCGCATCCAAATCAAGGTTAATCAGTTCGGGAATGGCTACCTCGCTTGCTCCTGCGCCATCGCCCAAAACCAGGTCTACTTTCGATCCTTTAGGTAGTTTGTAGCCCGTTTTAATAACTACGCCACCAAAGCGTACTTCGAGTATACGATCGCGGGCAATATCCGACCGGTAAGTGGTATCGCCAATTTTTAAGCCATAGTTGGATAGGGTAGCCGTTGCTTCGCGGTAACTGGCCTGTTCCAGGTCGGGCAAAGCCACCGGCGGTGCCTGTAATGTAACCATGGTTAAATAAATAACTCGGCCTTCTTTTACATTGGTTCCGGCATCTGGGTCTTGTTCTACAATGGTTCCCGGCTCAACATCCTCAACATAAACCGAATCTATTTTATAGCCAAAGCCCTGCTCTTTTAATAACGCCATAGCGCGATCAATTTTCTCGCCTTTAAGCTTTGGTACAGGTATCCCGGAGCCATGGTTAGTGTAATATCCCAGGCTATAAAAAGCAATTAAAACAACTACAACTACTGTAACAATTGCACCTAAAAGGTTATAACGGAATGATTTTGTTTTTAAATAAAGACCAAATTTGCTCATTGGTATGCGTAGGGATAATTACAGTCAAATAAGTATCAAACATAGTGATAATTTCGGAATTCGGATTTGGGAATTCGGATTTAAGGAATTTGAAATTGATAATTTATATTTCAGTTTGGCAAATTCAAGAGTATTATTCTTACTTTGGAAATCGAAAATCAACACACTTGATTGTTGAAAAATAATAAATCCGAAATCGAACATTCGACATCCGAAATCAAATGAAAAACATAGCCCTTTTGGCCGGTGGCTTTACCGGTGAGTATGAAGTATCTGTAAACAGCGCCAAAAATATTGCCGCCAGCCTTGATGCCTCAAAATATAAAGTTTATACCATTTATGTAAACCGCGACAGGTGGATTCATGAAGCAGGCCACGGTGTGGTTGATGTTGATAAAAACGATTTCAGTATTACCCTGGATGGCGAAAAAATAAAATTTGATTTTGCTTTTATTACCATACACGGCACTCCCGGCGAAGATGGTAAGATTCAAGGCTACCTGGATATGCTGGGCATACCCTACAATACCTGCGATGCTACTACATCGGCTATCACCATGAACAAGGCTTACACTAAAACCATAGTGAATGGCATACATGGCCTGCATACGGCCCATTCCATGCGCCTGTTTGAAAAGGACATGCACGATGTGGCGATAATTGCTGCCACGCTTAAGTTTCCGTTGTTCATCAAACCCAATAATGGGGGTAGCAGCGTAGGCATGAGCAAGGTTTATAATGTTGCCGGCTTGCCCGATGCTTTAAAAAAGGCCTTCCATGAAGATGAGCAGATACTGGTAGAGGAATTTATTAAAGGCCGTGAGTTTAGTATAGGCATAGCCCGGTTGAATGGTAAAATCACCGTGCTGCCCGCAACAGAGATTTTGACCACTAAGGACTTTTTTGATTACGAAGCCAAATACACATCGGGCGTAACCAAAGAGATAACACCGGCAGATTTGCCGCCCGCGCAGGTTGATCTGATAGCCGATATTGTAACCGAAGTTTATATCCGCCTTAATTGCAAAGGCATGGTAAGGGTCGATTTTATTTTGCTGGAAGGAACTAACGACTTTTATTTTATTGAGATAAATACCACACCCGGTCAGTCGGCAGCCAGCCTTATCCCACAACAGGTAAGGGCAGCAGGCATGGATCTGGGCGAATTTTACGGAACGCTGATAGATGCAGTTCTTTAACTATTAAAAAACTAAGCGTTCTTTTATTTCAATTATTTTATAGCGCCTTACACAATTATGAATAGACTTTTCTTATTAGCAGTTACTATGATTTTTTTATCAGTTGCAGTAGTTTCCCGGTCTCCAATGAACAGAAAGCTCATGAGCTTGTTGAAAAATACATGAAACATAACTTAAATGATCCTGATTCGTATGAATCAGTAGATTATACTCAATTGGATTCGCTATTTATAAATCCCGGAGTTAAAAAGATGGCTGATGAGTTACTTGAAATCTCTAACGATCATGACCAATACAATAAAATAATTAGAGCTGAAAAACATAAGTTTTCAGGTTTTAGTCTTATTCACACTTTTAGGGTAAAAAACGGAACTGGCGGTATCGAAACTTACACATGGCAATTCAATTTCAATAGTACATTGGAGAATATTTATAATATTGAAAAATCGGGCTACCATTAATTTGTAGTTTAAGTGATTAGGGGATATTTTGCTGATTAATGATGATCAAAAAAAAAGACGCATCACATGCGTCTTTTTTTTTGAGTATGTAACAAAGCCAACCTTTTTACCATCAAACCAACAATGCTGCAATTCATAAAATTCAAGAAACTATACGGCGGTTTCCCCGCCCTTAAAATAGATGGATTTACCATCAATTCCGGCGTTTATTGGATAAAGGGAGTTAACGGATCCGGTAAAAGCACACTCCTGAAATCCATCGCCGGCATTTTATCTTTTGATGGTGATATTTTGTTGGATAACGCCGTCAGCATAAAAAAGCAACCGGTAGCTTACCGCAAACTGGTAAACTTTGCGGAAGCGGAACCTGTTTTCCCCGAATTTTTGACTGGCAAGGAAATGATTGCCCTTTTTGCCCAGGCAAAAAATGCCCCGGCAGGGCAGGAGCAGCATTATATAGATACCATGCAAATGCAAAGCTACGTTGGCCAGCCCGTGGGGACTTACTCCAGCGGGATGCTCAAAAAATTGTCGCTGGTGTTGGCGTTTCTGGGCAATCCTAAACTGATTTTATTAGATGAGCCGCTTATTACCATTGATACCGCATCCTTAAAAATTTTAAACAGCTGGATTGCCGAGCGGCATCTTCAACAAGGTACCAGCTTTCTGCTTTCATCGCACCAAACGCTTGAACTTGATGAGTTGCCCAAAGCGGGCGAGTTGCTGGTTGAAGAGCAAACCTTAAAGTCAATAGCATAATGAAGCAGCCGTTAAGCAATGTGTTGGTAAAGATATTTGCTTTTGGTTTTTACCAGGTGCACGCGCCCATATTGTTTTTTGCATTTTTTATTTTGGTTGGTTGTGTGCCCGGCAATATGCTCATCAGCTATCATGAATCGCTAATGTTAGCCATGTGCAGCAGCCCTGTTATGCTCCTGGTGGTTGTTGGCGGTTGGCTGTTATACGTTTTTAAAAGCTGGCATTACGTTTCTGTACAATTACTTGCACCCGAAAAGCAGTTTTTGTTTTACAGCAGCAACGCGCTAAGCCGCAACCATCAATTAAAAAGCTGGGCCTGTACACAAGCAATCATTTTAAGTCCGGTTATTATTTACGCTATAATAGCTGTTTGCGTAGGTATGGTGCATCATTACTACCTGCTGCCCGCCGCAATGATCTTGTTTTTAGTGGTCATGATTTGGTGCAGCGCACTAATATATACACGGATATTAAACCGGCTGGTTGACGGTAGCAGCCAATCATTTCTGCTAAAGCTGAGCAGCAAATGGCGCAAGCCATACTTTAGCCTGTACATCTATTATGTTTTTGATAAGCTGAAAGTGCAGTACTTTGTTACCAAAGCATTGTCGTGGTTAATTATAACCGGTGTTTTTTATTTATTTGCCGATGTGAAGAATGATTTGCGGCTGGCGGGGATAGCCATCCTGGCCGTTATAACAGCGCATGTGGTATTAATATTTGAGGCGCACAGGTTTGAAGAAACCCGCTTAAGTTTTTCGCGCAACCTGCCTTATAGCAGGTTCAGGCTGTTCCTGAATTTTGCAGGTGTTTATTTTTTTATGCTGATACCCGAAAGCGTTTGGCTGTTTAACCGTTTTATCCCTTTAATGGCTGTGGAATTATTACTGGCCGGTTTAAGTATAGCCATGCTTTTTCATTGCATGCTTTACTGGTTTGGCTTAAATATGGATAAATATATTCAATGGATACTGGCCTTGTTTATTGTGTTGTTTTGGGTAATTATGTTTCACCTGCTTTGGGTATTGATACCGCTTAACCTTGCGGTGGCTTACCTGTTCTTTTATTTTAATTACTACAATTACCAGGGCATGGTGGTTAAGGATGAGTAGCATTCCATCTGCAACCAATCATCCTGTCGCGACCGCTCATGTCTTGTCGTAGCTCAATATCGGTAAAATGTTTGTCGCGTAATAATTCAACAGTTTCGTTGCCCAAACTTTCATTAATCTCAAAAAATAAATAGCCGCCCACGGTTAAATTACCCGAAGCAAAATCGGCAATAGCCCTGTAAAACAACAGCGGATCGTCCTGAGGTACAAATAATGCGGTATGCGGCTCAAAATCGGTTACGTTGGTGTGCATTTGTTTTTTATCGTCCAGCGTTACGTAAGGCGGGTTACTGACAATGATTTGGTGAGTAGTGAGTGGTGAGTAGTGAGTTGCGAGTTGTGAGTTGTGAGCGGTTGCTACGTCTAAAATATCGGCCCGGATAAATTGCACACTAACATCATTTAAATCCGCATTTTCTTTGGCGATCTGTAATGCTCCTTCGGATATATCAATTGCCGACACCTGAGCCCGGGGTAAATTCTTTTTCAGACTGATAGCAATACAGCCGCTCCCGGTACCAATATCCAATATCATACCTGTAAACTGCCCGCCGCTAACCGGCAACTCAGCACCGGCCACTGGCCACAGACCACCGGCCACAGATAATATCCACTCTACCAGTTCTTCGGTTTCGGGGCGGGGAATAAGCACATTGGGATTTACTTTAAATGGCAGCCCATAAAACTCGGTAACACCTAAAATATATTGAATGGGCTTGCCGGTTATTAGTTCCGCAACAATACTTGTTAGTTTTTGGGCTTGTTCGTCGTTTAGCTCCCGTTCCGGAAATGCTTTAATAGATGCTTTTGACAGGTTGGTTACCTGGCTGATGGTTAATAAAGTAAGCGACTCTACCTCGTTAGCCTCATATACTTTGTTCAGCTGTTTGTAATCTTCAAAAACATCCTTTATGGTAATCATGCAACAAAGTAACATAAAAGCTACTTTTGCAGCATGGTTCAACATGAAATTTTTATGCAGCGCTGCCTTGAACTTGCCCGGCTTGGCGCCGGGCAGGTAAGCCCGAACCCGATGGTAGGCGCGGTAGTTGTTCATGAAGGCAAAATAATAGGCGAGGGTTATCACCAAAAATATGGCCAGGCCCATGCCGAAGTGAATGCTATTGCGCAGGTAACAGCCGCGTTTGATAACGCTGCCGAACTGTTAAAGCAATCAACCATATATGTTTCATTAGAACCCTGCGCGCATTACGGTAAAACACCGCCTTGTGCCGATTTGATTATTGAACATCAAATTCCCCTGGTGGTTGTTGGCACCCGCGACCCTTTTGCCCAGGTTGACGGTAAGGGAATTGAAAAACTAAAAACAGCCGGTATTGAGGTGATAACCGGCGTACTGGAAAAAGAATGCCAGTGGCTTAACCGCCGGTTTTTTACCAAAGTACAAAAGCACCGGCCATACATTATATTAAAATGGGCGCAAACCAATGATGGCTTTTTTGCGCCTGCTGATGGTAGCCAGCTTTGGATAACGGGCACCCAGGCGCGCAAATTGGTACATAAATGGCGCAGCGAGGAGGATGCTATTCTGGTAGGGAAAAATACCGTTGCCATTGATAACCCGCAACTAAACGTACGGTATTGGGAGGGAAGATCGCCCAAAAGGGCGGTGATAGACAGGAGGCTGGAACTTAGTAAAGAGGCTAATGTATTTGATCAATCTGTTGAAACACTGATTTTTAATGAAATAGAATTTAACGCCGACGGAAAAAACAAGTATATTGCATTGGAGGATTTTGACCGCTATGTGCCGCAATACATTTTGTACCAATTATATTTGCAGGATATTCAATCGGTAATCATTGAAGGGGGCGCGCATACCCTGCAGGTGTTTATTGATGCTGGCCTTTGGGATGAGGCCCGCATTTTTACCGGCAAAACTGTTTTGTCAAAAGGGATAAAATCACCACAAATAACAGGTATACTTGCCGCCGAATCATTTATTGAAGACGATCGTTTACAAACGTTATACAACCAATAAGAATTAAAAATAAGAGTCAAGAATCAAGACAGGAAAAACATGAGACAGCTAAAAATCAGGTTGTAATTTTCAACCGATCACTTCGCCTGAAGCAAAAAAGTCTTAATTCTTGACTCTTGATTCTTGACTCTGCTACGCACCGCCAATTATGCTATTTGTTTTTTTAAGTATCTGTTGTAGTGTTATTGTGTCGGTTATGCTTAAGCTGGCCAGGCGGTATCATATTGATGTTTACCAGGCTGTCACCTGGAATTATTCAATGGCTATCCTGCTTACCTGGTTTTTTTACAGGCCATCGCTTACCAACTTAAGCCAGTCGCCGGTTTATAATTATATCGCGCTTGGGGTTTTATTTCCGGCCTTGTTTATCGTTATGGCAACCTCGGTGCGTAAGGCCGGCATTGTACGTACGGATGTAGCACAACGTTTCTCCCTGTTTATCCCCATTATAGCCGCATTTTTGCTTTTTGGCGAAGCATCAACCCCTGTAAAAATAATTGGAATCATACTGGCGTTTATAGCCATTTTATGTTCTATCCCATGGCAAAAATCACGCGGGAGGGTTAATAGCAGCAAAGAAGCAGAAAAAGGTTCATGGGTTTACCTGCTTATCGTTTTCCTGGGTTTTGGCGTTATCGATGTATTGTTAAAGCAAATTACCAAGGTTAATAATGTGCCTTTTACAACTGCCATTTTTGTCATTTTTATACTGGCGTTTGCGTTATCGTTTATCGGGCTTATTTACCAGGTAGCCACAAAAAAAATGCGCTTCTCCTGGCCGCATATCCTCATTGGTTGGGTATTGGGTTTGTTTAATTTTGGTAATATCCTTTTTTATCTGAAAGCGCACAAAGCGTTGGCAAATAATCCATCATCGGTATTTTCATCAATGAATATCGGCGTTATTGTTGTAGGCGCACTTATCGGGATGATTATATTTAAAGAGAAATTAAGCACCCTCAACAAAATAGGGCTGCTGGTTGCGGTGCTGGCTATTGTTGTTATCTACTTTCCGCAAACGTTAGGCTTTTTACACTTGTAAGTTACCGGAGGGTTTATTCCACAATTTTACCTTCAATGCTTATCATATTTTTCGCCAGCCTGTTGTACTGAACGCCCACTTCCATTGAGGTACGAACATTTTTTCCGTCAATAGTGGATGGTATCCACCCACTCGACATTTTTATCGATCTTATGGCTTCATCTTCCATTTGATAGCCAAGCTTTGTCGTCGCGTGGATGTTGGTCACCGTACTGTCGGGCTCAATAATAAATGCAACCCTCACACAACCTTCTTTTTTATGCTCGACCATAACTGCAGGAGGACGTGTAATGCTCTTTATATAATCATCAAACACTGCAAATCCGCCGGGACAGTTTTTTTCAATACTGCCTTTTAATATGGTGTCTTTGGCTGCCGGCGTGGCCTGCGCGAAAGCTTTGCCGAAAAAGAAAATTGAAAAGAGAAAAATATATAAGGTTTTCATATGATAAAAATAATCAAATGTGACAGACATGGATATTTTTAGGACAATATTAGCTGGTTTAAAATAAAGTAAGCTTTGGTTAGTTAATGCCTCTATGCAAACTTGAGGCTGAACAATAAACATGGTAGGTAAAAACGGTACCTTTGCGCCTTTACAAAATTTTTCAAATGCTTTTTGACGATACCTATCAAACCATCGAAAAACCAACCGAAAGTATATTCCGTGATAGGGGCAGCAAGTTCCTGGGGTTTGCTTATCCTATCAGCTCCGATAATGATATTAAAGATATCGTAGCCAAATTAAAAGCGGAACACCCTAAAGCTAATCACCATTGCTGGGCCATGCGCCTGGGTACCGATAGGTCTGTTTACCGGGTGAACGACGACGGAGAACCATCGGGCACCGCCGGCCGGCCAATATTAAATATCCTACTGTCAAAAGATGTTACCAATATACTGGTGGTTGTAGTGCGTTATTTTGGCGGTACACTGCTTGGGGTACCGGGGTTAATTAACGCCTACAAGGTAGCTACAGAAGAAGCCCTGAAGCTGGCCGTCATCATCCAAAAAACAGTGAATGATATTTACACCATTAAGTTTGATTACCTGCAGATGAATGATGTGATGCGTATTATCAAAGACGAAAATCTGCTGGTGCTTGAACAGCAGTTTGATAACGATTGCAGCATCCAGTTGTCTATCCGCAAAATGCAGGTAGAGCAGGTTTTGGGTAAATTAGGAAAGGTAGCCGGGCTAAAGGTGAAGTATGATTATAGTTTGTAGGTCATCCACCGGCGGTCAACCTGTTGGTTAGGTTTAATGCCGATTTAACCTCATTTTAATGTCGTAATTGCGGCGTAAATGCTTATTTTCGTCGCATATGCAATCTTTTGACTTAGATAAAACCGATCTGCTCCGCATTAAAACGGCTCTTGAGGCCGATGATGCTGAATTAGAGAAAGTTCTGAAGGAATATCACGCCTCGGAGATTGCTTTATTGTTTGAACAGCTTGAGCAGGAGGATAAGGAAAGGATCATCAATATCCTGCCGACTGACGTTGCATCGGAAGTTTTATCCGAAATGGATGAGGAGCACAGCCCCGGTGAGCTGCTCCTTAACCTTCATCCTGAAAAAAGAACCGAGATAGTTGAAGAACTGGATTATGACGATGCAACCGACATCATATCCCAGCTTGATGAAGATGAGCAGCAGGAGATATTAGAAGATATTGACGCCGATGATGCCAGCAGCATCCGTGCGCTTTTGAACTATGCCGAAGATACTGCCGGCGGTTTGATGAACTCCGAACTCATCAAAGTAAATATCCGGCTGGATAAAAAAGAGGCACTGGACGAGATCATTCGCCAATCGGAAGAGATGGAGGAGTTTTATACCATTTACGTGGTTGACGATGCCGATACTTTACAGGGCATCCTATCTATAAAAGATGTTATAAAAGCCCATGCGGATGCCAAAGTGAGCGACCTGGTAAAACGCGACCCGGTATATGTAAGGGCCGAGCTTGACCAGGAAGAGGTTGCCCGCCTGATATCGCAATACAATTTAACAACCATCCCGGTTGTGGATGACCATATGAAATTGCTTGGCCGGGTTACTGTTGATGATATCATCGACGTAATGGAGCAGGAAAATACCGAAGATATATTAAAGATTTCGGGTGTATCTGAAGACGAAGAGTTGAGCGGTAACTGGAAAGATGCCGTAAAAAGTCGTTTGCCATGGCTGGTTATTAACCTGGCCACTGCTTACCTGGCTGCGTCAGTGATCAGGCATTTTGACGATACCGTTTCCCAGGTGAAAGGCATTGCCGCTTATATGACCATTATAGCTGGTATGGGCGGTAATGCGGCCACGCAGGCCCTTGCGGTAACCGTAAGGCGTATATCGTTAAGTAACCTTACCGATAGCCAGGCCTATAATACGGTTTTAAAAGAATTTTTAGTAGGTATGCTTAACGGTGCAGCCAACGGATTGGTTGTTTTTTGCATTGCGCTGTTTTATGATGCCAACCCTATGCTTGGCCTGGTTTTGTTTTTGGCCATGACAGGTAACCTCATTATTGCCGGTATTACCGGTGCATCTATACCACTGGTATTAAAAAGGGTGGGGATTGATCCGGCGGTAGCGTCATCTATCATTATTACAACTTTTACCGATTGCGCCGGATTTTTATTGCCCTTATACCTGGCTACCAAGCTTTTGTTGAAGCATTGAGTGTAGCTGGTGTTTTACGCGATATTATTATAAATTTGAACCATCAAAATTTGAGATATGACTGAAGTAAGATACGACTGGACAAAAGAAGAAATAGCTGAAATATACCATACCCCATTACTCGACCTGGTTTACCGCGCGGCAACCGTGCACCGCGAAAATAAAGATTACGCCGAAGTACAGATCAGTTCGCTGATTTCAATTAAAACCGGTGGCTGCTCTGAGGATTGCGCTTACTGCCCGCAGGCTGCCCGTTATAATACTGGTGTAGATGTACATGCCATGATGCCTAAAGATGAGGTTATAGCTGCTGCCGAAAAAGCAAAAGCCGGTGGCGCATCACGTTTATGTATGGGTGCTGCCTGGCGCGAAGTACGCGATAACCGCGATTTTGATAAAGTGATTGATATGGTAAAGGCTGTTAATAGCCTTGATATGGAGGTATGCTGCACACTGGGCATGCTTACCGAGAGTCAGGCGCAACGATTGGCAGATGCAGGCCTGTATGCTTATAACCATAATTTGGATACTTCTGAAGAAGATTATAAACGTATTATCACCACCCGCACTTATGACGACAGGTTAAATACCCTTAAAAACGTACGCAAAGCAAAAATTACAGTTTGCAGTGGCGGTATAGTTGGTTTGGGCGAAACTGTTGAAGACAGGATCTCGATGCTGAAAACATTGTCAAACCTTCCCAAACACCCGGAATCGGTACCTATCAATGCTTTGGTGCCCATAGCCGGTACACCACTGGCCGATCAGCCCCGCGTACCTATCTGGGATATGGTAAGGATGATTGCTACTGCCCGTATTATTATGCCACGTTCAATTGTCCGTCTATCTGCCGGCCGTACCGAAATGAGTACTGTTGAGCAAGCCTTTTGTTTTATGGCAGGTGCCAGCTCTATTTTTGCAGGCGAAAAGCTTTTGACCACACCAAACCCGTCATTTGATACAGATATGGCTATGTTTGAACTGCTTGGCCTTACACCACGCAAAGCCTTCAAAAACGGCCGCCCAAATGAAGTTAAAGAAATGGAAACAGCAGGGTAGCTGCCTGGTTGTTTTAATTCATTTTTTGTAGAGACGCATCACATGCGTCTTTTTTTGTTTACCGCCATCAATTGCCGATAGAGCAGGGGAAAGCAAGAGCGAACTGGCGAAAGAGAAACGCTCTCTTGAGGGTAGCGAAAAATCTTTTACGTCCTGTATCTCAACAGGCTTGTCGGGATGCAGGACGTAAAAGATTTCTCCTCGTACCTCGTCGAAATGACAAGTTTTGGTAATCAGGTGAATTAATCCCTCATATTAATAAACTGTAACGGCTGGCCAAAATTTTCACTGCGGCAAAGGCTTATCACCGCTTGCAGGTCGTCAATTTTTTTGCCTTGTACACGTACCTGGTCGTCCATAATAGAGGCTTGCACCTTAAGGCCGCTGTCTTTTATCTTTTTAACCAGCTTTTTGGATGTTTCTTTGTCGATACCTTCTTTAACCTTTATCTCCTTGCGGATCATGTTGCCCGATGCGTATTGCTCTTTACCAAAATCAAGCGCGCTCGAATCCAGGTGTTGTTTCACCATGCGGCCGATGATGGAATCCTGGATAGCTTTAAGGCGCATCTCGTTTTCGGTTACGATGGTTATTTCATTTGTTTTTTTATCAAGGTCGATAGTGCTTTTTGAATCGTTAAAATCGTAACGGTTAAGTATTTCTTTTTTAGCTGTATTAATGGCGTTATCAAGCGTTTGACCATCTATTTTGCTTACTATATCAAATGTTGGCATAAGTAAATGAGTTTATAATGTTTACAAAACTAATGTATTGTAAACATTTACACAGCGCCGTTATCAATTTGTTTACATAGCACACTAAATAATAATCATTAAAAACAGGTTTTATGTAGATGAGTTAATATTAAATTAACAAATAAATAAGCAGTTTTGTACACGTGGCCTAAGGGGCACAAATTTTATGGATAAACAACCACCATTAATTAACAGGGAAATAAGCTGGTTATATTTTAACGACAGAGTTTTGCAGGAAGCTGCCGATCCAACTGTGCCTTTAATTGAGCGCGTGCGCTTTTTGGCTATATTTTCATCAAACCTTGATGAGTTTTACAGGGTGAGGGTGGCTACCATGACACGGCTTGCCGCTTTAAACGAAAAATCGAAAGAAATATTAGGTTATAATCCTAAAAAGCTCCTTAATCAAATCAAGAATATTGTTGTAAAGCAGGAACGTAAGTTTAACAACCTGTATGAAAATATTATTGTAAAGCAGCTTGCTGAAGAAAAGATCTTTATTCTGAATGATAAACAGCTTAACGTAAGCAGGGGCGCGTTCGTTAAAAATTATTTCAGGGAAAAGCTGCTGGCCACACTGGTGCCCATTATGCTTGATGACAGCCTGCCGCTACCCGAATTACGCGACCGGGCTATTTACTTTTTTGTAAAGCTTACCAAAAATAAAAAAACACGCTTCGCGCTGATTGAGTTTCCGGATACCTTATCAAGATTTGTTGTGCTACCCGAAACCAACAACCTGAAATTTATTATACTGCTGGATGACATTATCAGGTACAGCCTGGAAGATATATTTTTCATTTTTGAGCATGATAGCATCGAAGCATTTTCCCTGCAGCTCACCCGCGATGCCGAACTCGACCTGGATAAAGAAGTGAGCGGCAAATTTATAGATGCACTATCAAAAAGCCTTCAAAAGCGCAAAAAGGGTACCCCAATGCGCCTGCTTTATGATACCGAGATGCCCATGGATATGTTAAAATACCTGGTAACCAAAATGGGGCTGCACGGCGAAAGCCTGATCCCCGGCAACAGGTATCATAACTTCAAGAATTTTATTTCATTCCCTAACGTGGGTAGTCCCGATCTTGAGTTTGTTAAGTACCCGGCTTTACCGGTAGAAGATCTTTCGTTTGGAAAAAGCCTGCTGGGCCTAATTGCAAAAAAAGACTATATGGTAAGCACACCATATCAATCATATGATTACATCATCCACTTTTTGCGTGAAGCTGCTATCGATCCAAAGGTTAAAGAGATCAGTATCGCGGTTTACCGCCTTGCCGAAAATTCAAGAATTGTTCATGCCCTGGTAAATGCAGCCAAAAATGGTAAAAAGGTGAACTGTTTGGTTGAATTGCGGGCAAGGTTTGATGAACAGAACAATATATTTTGGAGCAACAGGCTGGAGGAAGAGGGCGTGAATGTGTTGTACGGTATAGCCGGCTACAAAGTACACTCGAAGATATGCCTGGTTAGCCGCCTGGAAAAACAAAAGATTGTGCACTATGCCTGTTTATCAACCGGCAACTTTAACGAAAAAACCGCCAGGATATATGCCGATCATTCTTTGTTTACCGCAAACAAAAAAATAACCGACGATTTGGATATAGTGTTTAAAGCGCTCAAAAGGAATACCCTGCCCAAGGGACTAAAAACATTGATTGTATCGCCAATTGATTCCAGGCCGGCTATTTATAAGCTGATAGATAACGAAATAAAAAACGCGAAGGCAGGTAAAAAGGCCTACATGATCCTGAAAATGAACAGTCTTGCCGATGAGGGGCTTATCGGTAAACTTTACCAGGCAAGTAACGCCGGAGTTAAAATTAAAATGATCATTAGGGGTATGTGTTGCCTTGTACCGGGAGTGAAAGGTTTTAGCGAAAATATTGAAGTGATAAGTATTGTGGATAAGTACCTGGAACATGCCCGCGTGCACATTTACTGTAATGGAGGGGATGAGTTGATTTATCTTACTTCGGCCGATTTTATGAGCCGTAATATTGATACCCGGGTTGAAGTTGGTTTTCCGATTTTAGACGAGCGTTTAAAAAAGGAAGTTAAAGACATCATTAATATACAACTACACGATAATACCAAGGCGCGCGAAATTAACAGTGCCAACAGCAATAAATACCACAAAACCAACGCGGCCGAATCGCACAGGGCGCAAATAGAAATATACAATTATCTGAAAACTAAAAACAAACAAAGTTGAGATACGCAGCTATAGATATTGGTTCAAACGCAGTAAGACTGCTGATTGCCGATATTATTGAAAATCACGGTTCCTTTTCGTTCAAAAAAAACACATTGATCCGGGTGCCGCTGCGCCTGGGCGATGATGCTTTCATTCAACATAGCATCTCAGATAAAAAAGCTGCCGATCTGGTAAAATCAATGAGCGCTTTCCGCAACCTGATGGATGTTTATAAGGTAACCCATTACCTGGCTTATGCCACATCGGCCATGCGCGAAGCTACAAACGGCGAAGATGTTGTTAAACTGATTAAGGAACAAGCCAATATCGACCTTGAAATTATTCATGGCTCAAAAGAAGCAAAGGTGATTTACGCCAGCCACGCCGAGCAAACCATTGATAAAAGTAAAAGTTATTTATACATTGATGTTGGCGGCGGCAGTACCGAACTTTCGTTGTTTTCGGCAGGGGAGTTAATGGCCTCCAAGTCGTTCAATATTGGTACTATCCGCATTCTGGATAACCAGGATACCGAAGAAACCTGGGATGAAATGAAGGAGTTTATCCGCGAACACACTCGGGGCTATAAACAGTTGTTGGGTATAGGTACGGGGGGCAATATAAACAAGTTGCACCGTTTGGCCGAAGAAGGCGACGAGGCGCCTATGGCTTTTACCAAGTTAAAATCATTATATACTTACCTTAATTCTTTCTCGCTTAAAGATCGCATTAACGTGCTTGGCTTAAACCAGGATAGGGCAGATGTTATAATCCCGGCCTGTGAAATTTATTTGACGGTTATGAAAAATGCAGGTATAAAACAAATATATGTGCCCCGCGTGGGTATGGTTGATGGTATTATCCAGACGTTGATAGATATAAATTTGTCTTAACAAAAAAATAACGTAAAAATATTTTTACAAATTTGCTTTATAATATAAAAACTGTTAGTACATTTGTTGTGCCCTCTCAAGGGCATGTTTTTCATAGGTAGATGTAGGGTCGGGTACTTGTATTCGACCCTTTTTTGTGCCCGTATTTTTGGAATGTTGGAGAGAAGTAATGAAGAAGAAGATTGTAGTTGCCATCACAGGCGCCAGCGGCGCTATTTATGCCCACCTGTTGTTGAAAAAGCTAAACCAGCTAAAAGATCAAATTGCCGAAGTTGCCGTTGTGATGTCGGACAATGCAAAAGATGTATGGCGTTTTGAGTTAGGGAACGACGATTACAGTAAACAAAGCTTTAAATTTTACGCTAAAAACGATTTCATGGCGCCATTTGCCTCCGGGTCGGCAAAGTTTGATACCATGGTAATTGTGCCGTGTTCTATGGGCACGCTGGGCCGGATAGCTGGCGGGATATCAGACGATTTAATAAGCCGCGCCGCCGATGTGGTATTGAAAGAACGCCGCAAACTCATCCTTGTTGCCCGCGATACGCCCTTAAACCTTATCCACATCCGTAATATGGCTACCGTTACCGAGGCGGGGGGCATTATTTGCCCGGCCATTCCATCATACTATAGCAAACCGCAAACTATTGAGGAACTGGCCATGACGGTAGTTAACCGGGTTATTGACCTGATGGGATTACAGAACGAAAGTTACGAGTGGACGGGGATATAATTATTGCTTAAGGTTTATAGGTTGTTGTTTAACAACATCAATGTTAATAATTAAATATTGATGTTGATACCCATGGCGAGTGCATGTTAAACCTGAATTATGTTGGATGTTTTGCATAGATTAGGAAAATGTTTACCTTGGTTAAGCCAAAATTAAACACCGGTTCATCCGAACAATGAAATCTAAGTCGACTGCATACATTTTATGTTTTTTTTTAGGTGTATTTGGTGTGCATAAATTTTATCTCAATAAAGCGGGCATCGGCATACTTTATTTTTTTACCCTTGGCCTTGTCGGCATCGGGTGGATTATCGATCTGTTTACCCTGGGGAACCAGGTTGATGCCTTTAACGCATTGGTTAAACAGAGCCGGGGTGCAAAGAATGTTGTAAATACGCCCGACTATCGTAGTGCTGCAACGCAACGCAGCCTATCCGAACAATTACACGAACTTCATATGCTTAAAGAAAAAGGCATACTAAGCGAAGAAGAATACGCCAGGCAAAAGAGCAAAGTATTGTCATAAGTCGCCTTTAATCGCATTTTTATTAGCGCATTTTATCGGAAGAATTAGACATAGATAATTAACCCCAAAGTAAAATCACGAATTCAGTAACTCAGTAATTCACTAATTGCTTATCTTTGCTGCCTTGCAATGAATAAGAAAGTAGCTTTTTATACGCTTGGCTGTAAGCTTAATTACTCTGAAACCTCATCAATAGGCCGGATGTTTACCCAGGCCGGTTACGATACGGTTGAGTTTTCAAACACGCCCGACGTTTTTGTGATCAATACCTGCTCGGTAACCGAAAATGCAGACAAGAAGTGTAAAAAGATAGTTAAAGAAGCACTCAAGATTTCCCCAAATGCTTACGTAACCATTGTAGGCTGCTATGCCCAACTAAAACCACAGGAAATTGCCGAAATTCCCGGCGTTGACATGGTACTTGGCGCTGCCGAAAAATTCCAGATCATTGATCATATTACCGACCTGACCAAAAAGCCCAAAGCAGTTGTTTACAATCAACCTGTGAGCGAGGCCAACCAGTTTGTACCGGCATATTCTTTTGGCGACCGTACCCGTACGTTTCTAAAAGTTCAGGATGGCTGCGATTATTCCTGTACCTTTTGCACTATCCCACTGGCACGGGGCGCCAGCCGGAGCGACACCATTGCCAACGTAATTGAACAGGCCAGGCAGATAAGTGCTTCGGGTGTAAAAGAAATAGTACTCACTGGTGTTAATCTGGGCGATTTCGGAATCCGCAACGGGCAACGGGAGGATAAGTTTTTTGACCTGGTTAAAGCCCTCGATGAGGTGGAAGGGATAGACCGGATTCGCATTTCCTCTATCGAACCAAACCTGCTTACCGACGAAATCATTGCTTTTGTGGCTACTTCAAAACGGTTTGTTCCCCATTTTCACATTCCGCTTCAGTCTGGTTCCGCCAAAATACTCGGCCTGATGCGCCGTCGCTATAAACGCGATTTGTATGTAAACCGCGTTGCCAAAATAAAAGAACTGATGCCCGATTGCTGCATTGGCGTTGATGTTATTGTAGGTTTCCCCGGCGAAACACGTGAAGATTTTATTGATACCTATAATTTTTTAAACGATCTGAACGTTTCATACCTGCACGTATTTACTTACTCCGAAAGGGAAAATACCCTGGCTGCCGAAATGAAAGGCGCAGTACCTGGTTCAACCCGGGCGGATAGAAGTAAAATGCTGCATATATTGTCCGACAAAAAACGCCGGGCTTTTTACGAAACCCAGTTAGGCAAAACCGATGAGGTTTTATTTGAAGGTGATATTAAAGACGGCTTTATGCACGGCTTTACCCGCAACTATGTAAAGGTAAAAGCCAAATACGATCCTATATTGGTAAACGAATTGAAAAAGGTTTGCTTAACAAATATTTCACCGGATGGTGATGTCGAAATAACAGAAGGCGAAGAAATATTAGTTCATTAAAACGCTATCTTCGCTTCAAAATAAAACCTATGTTTCCAACCATAACATCGCTTCTGCAATATCTTTTCGGTTTTAATTTCCCGTTGCCTATACAAACATTTGGTTTTTTTGTGGCTATAGCTTTTATGGCAGCATACTGGGCCTTTGTTCAGGAATTTAAGCGTAAAGAGAAACTGGGGATTCTTCATTCATCAAAAAGAACGGTACTGGTTGGGCAACCTGCTTCGGCAGCCGAATTGGCCGGTAATGCTGTATTTGGTTTTATTTTAGGTTATAAATTAATCGATTCGGCATTAAATTACCATGCACTTTTAGATGATACACAGGGTTTCCTGTTGTCCTTAAGAGGTAATTGGATAGGTGGCATTATAGGTGCGGCAGCTTTTGCTTACTGGGCTTATTACGAAAGCGAAAAGCAAAAATTAGCCAAACCCGAAAACAGGGAAGTAACCGTACACCCGTACGAAATGATGGGCAGCATTTTGTTGTGGGCTGCCATATTTGGCTTTGCAGGCGCCAAGTTATTTAATGCCCTTGAAAACTGGGGCGATTTTATGAAAGACCCGGTTGGTATGCTAATAGGTTTTAGCGGCCTTACTTTTTATGGTGGCCTTATTTGCGGTGGAGCGGCCGTGTTATATATTGCCAATAAAAATGGCGTTAAGCCTTTAGATATGCTGGATATTGGTGGGCCGGGTATGATGCTGGCTTATGCATTAGGCCGTGTTGGCTGCCAAATGTCGGGCGATGGCGATTGGGGGGTAGTAAACCTGGTGCCGAAACCTGGATGGTTGAGCTGGGCGCCTGACTGGGTATGGTCTTTTAAATTCCCTCACAATGTTAATGACGAGGGCGTTCCCCTGGTAAACTGCATAGGGAAATTTTGTCATGAACTGCAATACCCAGTATACCCAACGTCGTTATATGAATGCATCATTTGCCTGCTACTATTTGCGTTCCTGTGGAGTATCCGCAAACGGATAAAAAATTCAGGTGTGCTGTTTGGTATTTATATGATATTAGCCGGTGTTGAACGGTTTTTTATCGAACTGATACGTGTAAACACCAAATACCACGTGGCTGGTGTTAGCTTTACCCAAGCCGAAATGATCTCGCTGATTATGGTTATCGGTGGTGCTGTGTTAATTGTAAATGGTTTAAAAAATAAAAAAACAGCTACGTTACAGCATGGCTAATAAAAAACAGGCTCATAAGCTGTTAAATAACCAGGTATTCAGGTTTGTGCTTTCGGCTGGTGCCGGTTTTGTTGTCGATATCTCTGCTTTTTACCTTTTTTATCATAACCTGTTAGCAAGGCATACTTACCTTATCGGTTCGTACACTTTCCGTAATTCCACTTTATCATTAGCCATCTCGTTTTTGCTTGGTGTAATTGTCAATTTTGCTATTACCCGCGCGCTTGTTTTTACCGAGTCAAAATCATCGGCCTATAAACAGTTTTTTCGGTTTATAGCTGTTGCCTGTGTTGGTTTTTTCGCCAACCTTGGGCTAATAAAAATATTGATCCAGGTTTTTGGCATCTATCCTCCGGTAGCACGTATAGGTGCGGCTTTGAGCTTGTTTTTTGCAAGCTTTTTTATTCACAAGGTATTTTCATTCAGCTTATCATTACGTAAACATGCCACTCCAAAACATAACGCAACAAGTAATTGAAATAGCCAGGCAGGCAGGCGAATTTATCAGGCAGGAACGCAAAGCATTCGACCCCGATAAAATTGAATACAAAGGCCTTAATGATATGGTGTCATACGTTGACCAAACCGCTGAACGGATTATTGTTGAAGGCTTAAAAAAAGTGCTGCCCGAATCTGGTTTCATCACCGAAGAAAAAACTACTACCATAGTGGGCGACCGATATAACTGGATTATAGACCCGCTGGATGGCACCACTAATTTTATTCATGGCGTGCCTGCTTATTCGGTAAGTATTGCACTAAAAGAATATGATGAACTGGTAGTGGGCGTTGTGTATGAGATAAATCAGGACGAATGTTTCTATGCATGGAAAGGTGCTCCGGCTTATCTGAATGGTAGCGAAATCCATGTAAGCAAAAATACCACGGTAGGTACAAGTCTTATTGCTACAGGTTTCCCTTATTATGATTTTACCAAACAGGCCCAATATATCCAACTATTTACCGAACTGATGAAAAGCAGCCACGGCCTGCGCCGCATTGGCTCGGCAGCTGTCGACCTAGTTTACACCGCCTGCGGCCGTTTTGATGCCTTTTACGAATACAACCTGAACGCCTGGGATGTAGCCGCCGGAATTGTAATTGTAAAACAGGCAGGTGGCGATATCGTAAACTTTAAAGGTGGCAGCGAAGTGCTGGAAACAAGAGAATTACTTGCTACAAACAGTAAGATAACAGGGGAGATGCTGACGGCGATACAGAAGTATTTTAAGTAATACACACGAATATCACGAATTGAATTTCATACACACGAATTGCCGAATTTCACGAATTTTAAGAAGCACAGATTTTACAAATCAGATCAAATTGCCACAAATGCAATGGCACCAATTTATTCGAACACTGATTTGTGTAATTCGAATAAATTGGTGCCATTCGTGTCTCTAATTCAATTCGCGTAATTCGAATAAATCAGTGAGATTCGTGTGTAAATTATAGCGCTTCAGATACCACTTCGGTAACTTCAGGAACCATGCGTTTAAGCAGGTTTTCGATGCCGGCTTTAAGTGTTATAGTCGATGATGGGCAACCGCTGCATGATCCGCGAAGCTCGACAGTTACCACTCCTTCATTAAATGAACGGTAGGATATAGCGCCGCCATCCTGCTCAACAGCCGGGCGAACATAGTCATGCAGTATCTGCTGAATTTTAACCTCCGTTTCAGATCCTTCAAAGTTTGTTTCCTCAGACTGCTCTTCTAACTGGATCTTCAGTTCCGATTCAACCGCGCCTTTTACAAACTCTTTCATGATGGGTTCAACATCAGCCCAATCGCTTTCATCGGTTTTGGTGATGGTAACGAAGTTGCTGGCGAAGAAAACACCATTTACAAACGAAAATTTATATAACTCCTTAGCGAAAGGTGATTTATCGGCGCTTTCTTTAGTAGCGAAATCGGCACTGCCATTAATCAGCAACTTGTTCACAATGAACTTCATTGTTGCCGGGTTTGGCGTTGATTCGGTATATACGTTGATATTCATCGAAATTCTATTTAGATTAATTAAACAAATTTAATCACCTTTTTGATTTAAATACAATACTAAAATTGTTATGACTTCTATATGATTGAATAGTTATTTGAGAATTTGAAGATTTGAGAATTTGAAAATTAGTTTATCCTGCATTATAGTCTCTTCATTTTCAAATCTTCAAATTCTCAAATCTTCAAATTAAACTCCCGTGTAATTCAATGGTGTAATCTTCTTTAACTCAGACTTAACTTCTTCACTTACATTTAATCTATCAACAAACTCTGCAATAGTTTGAGCGTTTATCTGCTGATTGGTGCGGGTAAGATCTTTTAAGGCTTCATATGGGTTAGGGTAGCTTTCGCGCCTTAATATGGTTTGGATAGCCTCGGCCACTACCGGCCAGTTTGCTTCCAGGTCGGCGGTGATTGCATCCTGGTTAAGTAATAGTTTGTTTAAGCCTTTGATAGTTGACTTAATGGCAATTAAAGTATGAGCAACCGGAACGCCTATATTGCGTAATACGGTCGAGTCGGTTAAATCTCGTTGTAATCTCGATATCGGTAATTTAGCGGCAAGGTGCTCAAATAAAGCATTTGCTATACCCAGGTTACCCTCCGAGTTCTCAAAATCAATGGGATTAACTTTATGTGGCATGGCCGATGATCCTACTTCGCCTGCTTTTATTTTTTGCTTAAAGTAATTCATGGATATGTAGGTCCACATATCGCGGTCAAGGTCAATCAGGATATTATTGATGCGTTTTAGTGCATCGCATTGGGCTGCAAAGTTATCGTAATGCTCAATCTGGGTAGTAAACTGCGAGCGGCTCAGCCCTAAAATACTATTCACAAAATGATTTCCGAAAGCTTTCCAATCCTTAGCCGGGTAAGCAATATGGTGCGCGTTGAAGTTGCCCGTGGCACCACCAAATTTGGCTGAGTATTTTACCGATTTCAAAATCTCCAGTTGGCCTTCAAGCCGCTCTACAAAAACCTCAATCTCTTTGCCAAGTCTTGTAGGCGAGGCTGGTTGCCCGTGTGTATGCGCCAATAATGGGATATCTTTCCAGTCGGCAGCATAACTTTTTAACGTATCAATTAACTGGCTGATAGCGGGATAATAGGTATTGTTTATAGCAAGTTTAAAGGTATAGGGAATGGCGGTATTGTTGATGTCCTGCGACGTCAGCCCAAAGTGAATAAACTCCTTAAAAGCATCTAAACCACCTATCTTATCAAACTCATTTTTGATGAAATACTCAACTGCTTTTACATCATGGTTGGTAATTTTCTCAATCTCTTTGATGCTTTGAGCATCCGCTTCAGTAAAGTTTTTATAAATATCGCGTAACTTTTCTACCAGATTAACATCAAAACCTTGTAATTGAGGCAAAGGATATTCAACCAATGCGATAAAATATTCAATCTCAACAAATACACGGTATTTGATCAGGGCGTATTCAGAAAAGTAATCAGCAAGTTCGGCGGTGGTGTTTCGGTAACGGCCATCAATTGGCGAAATTGCAGAAAGCGGAGAAAAGTTCATTGAAATATAATTTTTTGCAAAGATAAGCATTTAGACGCGCAGATGATGTTAGATGTGCAGATGATGTTAGATGTGCAGATGTGCAGATTTCAGATCTGTAAATTTTTGAAACGGTGTCCTATTTTAAAATTCTCGATAGTCATATTATATATGGCAATCATCTGCACATCTGGAATTTGAAATCTGCACATCTGCAATGTTTGTCTTAAAAAAGTCATTTCGTTTGGAAACTTTGAAATCAAAAAATGTTTCCTTAGTTTTGACCCGGAAAGTCAATGAGTCAAATAGAAAGAATAATTGAAGGTGGCGAAGAACTGTTTTTAAAAGCAGGTATCAAGAGCGTCACCATGGACGACATAGCCAGGCACCTGGGCATGTCTAAAAAAACGATATACCAATTTTTTAAGGATAAAAACGAGCTGGTAACAGCATTGGTAACCAAAAAGCTGAAGGAAGATGAAGAGCAAATGATTGAGTTCATCAATAAATCTGCTAATGTGATTGAGGAGATGATCAACATGACCAAATGTTCTGAAGATATGTTTTCACGGATCAACCCGATAGTAATTCATGATATGCAAAAATATCATCCTGATGCGTGGAAGGTTTTTCAGCAATTTAAATCGGAAGTTTTGATTAGCACATTAGAGGAGTTGCTGACCAAAGGAATTAAACAGGGTTATATAAGGCCCGAGATTGACCCCAAAATAGTGGCCCGTATGCGGGTAAATACGGTAGAGCTTGGCTTTAACACCACCATATTCCCGGTAGCCGAATTTAATACCTGGAAAGTACAGGTGCAGTTTTTAGACCATTTTAACTATGGCATTTGTACGCTTAAGGGTTACAAGCTTTTAAACCAGTACAGGAATATTAAAGAAGATTAATTTAACACTGCTGACATAAGGCTGTCATAATCGGCCCGGATATTTGAGGCATAATAGATGAAAAATCACCAAACAACTATATATACAATGAAATATTTACTTTTTACGGCCACATTTTTGGGTGCCATAGCCTTTAAAAGCTATGCCCAGGAAACGCCACCTAATAACCAGACATTTAATTTTAGCGTTCAGGAGTGCATTAATTACGCTTATGAACATCAGAACGCCGTAGTTAATGCAGGTCTTGATGTTAAAAGCGCCGAATATAAAATTAAAGAAACAACTGGCACCGGCTTGCCGCAGATAAGTGGCAGCGCATCGTTTACTGATTACCTTAAGGTGCCAACAAGTTTATTGCCCGGTGAGTTTTTTGGAGCCCCGGGTACCTTTATACCGGTAAAATTTGGTGTAAAGTACAATTCAAACTTAGGCTTGAGTTTAACCCAAAAAATATTCGACGGGAGTTATTTTGTTGGCTTGAAGGCTTCAAAAACCTACAAAGAGTTGTCTGAGCGTAGTTATACACGCACCAAAATTGCTGCCAACATAGCTGTAACAAAAGCCTATTACCAGGTTTTGGTGAGCGACGAGCAAATAAAATTATACGACGCCAATATTGCCCAGTTAAAGCAGCAGGTTGACCAAACTGTTGCCCAAAACAAACAAGGGGTTGTTGAACTCATTGATGTTGACCGTATAACCGTTCAATACAACAACCTGGTAACAAACCGCGAAAATGTAGTGCGCTCACTTGCGTTAAATTATCAAATGCTGAAATTCCAGATGGGCATGCCAATAGAGTTTAACTTAACACTGAAAGATAAATTGGTTGATGTTAAGTTAGATAATAATGTAGCAGAATTGGGTACCGATACCGCCTTTTATCATAAGCGCATTGAATATGCTTTACAGGAAACTGATAAAAAAGTAAATGAGTTATTGCTCCAAAACAAAAAGGCAGCATATTTACCTACATTGAATTTCAACGGCAATTATGCTGCATCATACCAGGATAATAGCTTTGGGAATTTATATAAAAATTCATTTCCATCAAGTTATATAGGCCTCTCATTAAACGTACCTATTTTTAGCAGTGGCCAACGCAGTAACCAGGTAAAAGAAGCCAAAATTTCGTTAATGCAATCGCAAAACAACCTGGTTGATTTGAAAAATTCGCTGAACCTGAATGCCAGGGTGGCCTCAGTTGCCTACATCAATGGTTTACAATCATTAAACAATCAAAAAGCTAATCAGGCTTTGGCGCAGGAAGTTTTAAGGGTATCAAAAATAAAATATCAGCAAGGGGTAGGTTCCAGCATCGAGGTTACACAAGCACAAACCGCGCTTGAAGATGCCGACAACAAATACATACAAGGATTATATGATGCATTGGTTAGCAAAGTTGACCTTGACCAGGCTTACGGACGTATTCAATAAAAAACAAACTAAACTCACTATATAAAATCGACATGAAAAAAATATTATACATACCGGCAGCTTTGGTTCTTTTGGTAGCTGCCTGCACGAGCAAACCAAAAGATAAGAAAGCAGAACTTGCTGACTTGCTAAAACAACAGTCGGAAATTAACGGCAAAGTAACTAAACTCCAGTCTGAAGTAGGTTCGGCCGATTCTGGCAAAACTACAGATGTGAGCACTGTTGCCATAAAAACAAGCACTTTTACCAATTATGTACAAATACAAGGTAAAATAGATGCACAGGATAACGTAACGGCTTATTCTCAGTCTCCGGGAAATATTACTGCAATTTTTGTTAAGGTGGGCCAGCATGTGTCCAAAGGTCAGGTATTAGCTCAACTTGATAACAGTGCGCTCAGACAAACGATAGCGCAATCGGAAGCCCAGGTTAGTCTTAATCAAACATTGTATGATCGTCAGAAAAACCTTTGGGATCAAAAAATTGGTACCGAAGTACAATTCTTACAAGCGCAAACAAGTTTACAAGCAAGTAAAAAAGCTTTATCTGCTTTGCGTGAGCAGGCAGCAATGTACCGTATAACCTCGCCTATAAATGGAACCGTTGACCAAATGGACTTAAAGCTGGGTCAGGTTATCCAGCCCGGGCAACCAGGCACGGGAATCCGCATCGTTAATGCCGATGTTTTAAAGGTTAAAGCTGATGTGCCTGAGTCTTATTCCGGAAGTGTGAACACGGGAAATGATGTGAAAATTCTTGTACCTGATGCTAACGATTCATTGGTAACTAAGGTAACTTTTGCAGCCAAGGTAATCGACCCAACATCGCGCAGTTTTGGTGTCGAAATTAAACTACCTGTTCGCAAAACCTTACGTCCTAACATGACCGCCATCATACAAATTGCCAATTACACTAAAGCAAACACCATTGCTATACCTGTAAAAGCCATACAAAAATCGGAAGAAGGCGATTATGTGTTGTTAAATGCCAATGGCATTGCTAAGAGGGTTAACGTAAAATCGGGCGGTACTTATGGCGGCCAAACAGAAATATTATCAGGTTTAAAAGCAGGTGATCAGTTGATTACCGATGGTGCAACGGATATTGAAGACGGCGATAAGATCAAAGTTTTAAATGCTGCTAATTAATTTATTAAAAATTTGATCTGTCAATTATGAAAGATTCAACTAAAGAATTTGGCCCCTCCAGTTGGGCTATCGATAATAAGACCGCCATATATGTGCTGATATTTTTGATCACGGTATTGGGGCTTATCAGTTACAATAATTTGCCAAAGGAAAACTTTCCGGATATCGCGCAGTCAAAAGTGTTTGTTACCACAACTTTTGCCGGCCAGTCGCCTCAAAATATAGAGAACCTGGTAACCAGGCAGATTGAGAAGCAATTAAAATCATTAAAAGGGTTAAAAAAGGTTACTTCCAACTCGGTTCAAAACGTATCTATTATAACTGCCGAATTTCAGGCAAATGTTTTAATCAAAGACGCCAAGATCGATGTGAAGGATGCCGTTGATAAAGCCAAGCAGGACTTGCCACAAGGCGATGTGAATTTGAAAGAATCGGTAATATCTGATATAAACGTTGCCGATCTTCCTATTTTATATATTAATATCTCTGGTGATTATGATTTGAAAAAATTGAAGGAATATGCTGATGTTTTAAAGGATGAGATAGAAAGCTATAAGGAAATATCGAAGGTTGATGAAATTGGTGCCTTAACGCCCGAAATTCAGGTTAACGTTGATATGAATAAAATGGCGGCTGCACAGGTTAGTTTTGGCGATATAACGCAAGCTATAGGGAAAGAAAATATTCTGTCTTCTGTCGGTACTATCAAAACGGACGGTATTCGTCGTAGTATAGATATAAAGCAAGATTTTAAAAATGCCGACCAGGTAGCTGCTATGGCTATCAGGAACCCTAAGGGGCAGGCTGTTTACCTGAGGGATATAGCAGAAATAAAAGACTCATTTTTAGAGCAAGAAACTTATGCGCGCTTAAAAACGCCCGACAACCCGAAATTTAAAAATGTAATTACTTTAAATGTAAGTAAAAGAGCAGGTGAAAACCTGATACAGGCATCTGATAAAATTAATGACCTGATAAAGTTAAAGCAGAAAACTGTTTTCCCTAAAGGCCTGGCAATTACGGTAACTGGAGATCAATCGGATAAAACGCGTACTACTCTTAATGATCTGATTAATACCATTGTAATTGGCTTTATGCTTGTTACAATTATCCTGATGTTTTTTATGGGTACAACCAATGCCATATTTGTGGCGTTATCGGTACCGCTATCATGTTTCATCGCATTTTTAATAATGCCGGCAATAGGGTTTACCTTGAACATGATCGTTTTGTTTTCGTTCCTGCTGGCGCTGGGAATTGTGGTTGATGATGCTATCGTGGTAATTGAAAATACACACCGCATTTTTAACAACGGCAAGGTGCCTATTAAACAAGCCGCTAAAATGGCTGCAGGTGAAGTGTTTTTACCTGTGTTTTCAGGAACTATGACCACACTGGCTCCCTTTATTCCATTAGCATTCTGGAATAGTTTAATAGGCCATTTTATGTTCTTTTTACCAATAACGCTTATTATAACCTTATTAGCTTCATTGGTGGTAGCTTATATCATGAACCCTGTTTTTGCGGTTGATTTCATGAAACCTCATGTTGAAGGTGAGCATGATAACCCTAAATTTGATAAAAAAACAAGGCGTGCAGTACTTGTGATGGGCGTGCTGGCAATTTTAAGCTATGCGATGTTTTTTGCCGGCAATTGGACTATGGGCATGGGTAACTTAATAACATTATGCATTATTTTATATTTGCTCAACCACTTTGTACTACTAAGGGTGATTGATAAGTTCCAAAACAATGTATGGCCAAGATTTCAGAAATGGTATGCCAAATGGTTGGAGCGGGCAGTTAAAAGACCTGTTATAGTATTGTTAGGAACTTTTGGGCTATTCGTGTTTGCCATATTTTTGATGGTCGTGAGAGGTAAAACACCTGAATTTTTCCCTTCCGGCGACCCGAATTTTGCTTACGTATACATTGCTATGCCGATTGGTACCGACCAGGCTACTACAAACGAGGTTACCAAAAAGCTGGAGCAGCGTGTTGCACAGATAGTTGAACCGGACAAAGATATCGTATCGTCGGTAATATCAAATGTTACTAAAGGTGTAACTGATCCTACAGATGAAGATCAGTTAGACTACGAAAACAAAAGTAAAATTACCGTTGCATTTGTTGAATTTGGTAAAAGAAATGGTAAGGATACAAAAGCTGTTTTAAAACGGATACGTGATGCAGTTCAGGGCGTTCCGGGAGCAAGAATTTCTGTAACCCAGGAAAATAGTGGCCCACCCGTACAAAAAGATATTAGTATCGAGCTTATCGGCGATAACCTTGATTCGTTGGTGAAAACCGGTAACCGGTTAAAAAATTACATCGCTAAACAAAACATTGCCGGAATTGATAACCTGGTTGCGGATGTGCAAAGCGACAAACCTGAGATTGTGTTTGATATTGACAGGGAAAGAGCTAATAGAGAAGGTATAACTACAAAAGACGTTAACGATAACCTTGGAACGGCAATTTTCGGTGCTAAGGCTGGAGATTTCAGAAACACGAAAGAAGATGATTACCAGATTAAAGTAAGAGCACTTGAAAGCCAGCGCAGTAATATTGATGAGTTGAAAAACTTAAAGATTACCTATCGGGATCTGGCCACCGGTGGTTCAATAAGACAAGTGCCTATATCTGCGTTTACCGATGTAAGATATACCAATACTTATAGTAATATTAAGCGTAAACAGCAAAGGCGCGTGTTGACATTAGGGTCAAACGTTATCAAACCTTATAATGCTAACGAAGTAAATGCAAGTATACTAAGGGCAATTGGGAACTTTAAGCATAGCGATGATATTATCATACGCCAGGGTGGTGGCCAGGAAGATCAGTTGGAGGCCGTTACATTCCTTGGTGGGGCTTTAGCTACATCATTTGGTTTGATCCTGATTATCCTAATGATCCAGTTTAACTCAATAGGTAAAACGTTGATCATCATCAGCGAAATCTTCTTCAGTATCATTGGGGTATTGTTGGGCGTAAGTATCTTTGGGATGACTATGGCCATCGTTATGACTGGTGTGGGTATTATAGCCCTTGCCGGTGTGGTTGTCCGAAACGGTATCCTGCTCGTAGAGTTTACCGATATGTTGATTGAACAGGGCGCAAGCGTTCACGATGCCGTAGTTGAAGCGGGCCATACCCGTATGACGCCTGTATTGTTAACAGCAACAGCCGCCATATTAGGTTTGATACCATTGGCTGTAGGTTTCAATATCGACTTTGTGGAGATGTTCACCCATTTTAAACCACATATTCACTTTGGTGGCGATAACGTAGCCTTCTGGGGGCCTTTAGCATGGACAATGATCTTCGGTTTAGGTTTTGCAACCATCATCACCCTGATCCTGGTACCATGTATGTACCTTATCCGGTACAACCTTAAAGCGAGGCTTTTTGGTAAAAAAGAAGAAAAACATGTGCCGGTTTTCGAAGCAGAGGAAGTTTAACTTTTTAAAGTATAAATAAGATGGCCGCCCTGGAATTTAATAGGGCGGCTTTTTTTTGCCTCGTTTTACTCCATAACAAGTACCGCAGCCCCGGTTATTTTGCCCGATCGCAGCAGGTTAAGGGCTTCGTTGGCCTGGTGGAGCTTAAAGTGTGTTGTTTGAGTTTCGACCGGAGATTTTTGCAGTTGCTTTAAAAAGGCTAGCCCATCTTCACGGGTAAGGTTGGCCACCGACTGTAAGGAACGCTCTCCCCAAAGCAGATTATAAGAAAATGAAGGAATATTGCTCATGTGTATACCACCGCAAATTACCTGGCCTGTTTTGTCGGTATCTTTCAGTGCTTTGGGAACCAATTCGCCTGCAGGTGCGAAAATAATGGCTGCGTCCAGTTTTTCGGGCGGGGTTGCATCATTATTACCTGCCCAGGATGCTCCCATTTTTAAAGCAAATGACTGGCTTTCGGCATCACCCGCGCGCGTGAAAGCGAATATTTGTTTTCCCTGGACTTTCGCAACCTGGGTTATGATATGGGCCGCAGCTCCAAAGCCGTAAATCCCGATGTTATGTGCATTTGCCCCAATCATACGGTAAGAGCGAAAGCCAATTAACCCGGCACAAAGCAGGGGAGAGGCACCCGCCTCCTGGTACTCTTTTGGCATCAGGAAACAAAAGCGGGCGTCGGCTACCATATATTCTGCATAGCCACCGTTTATAGTATAGCCTGTAAACAAAGCCCGGTCACATACATTCTCGCGGCCCGACAGACAAAATTTGCACTCCCCGCAGGTGTAGCCTAACCAGGGTATGCCAACAATGTCATCTGTTTTAAAACCTGTTACTTTTTTTCCTGACATTTTTACCCTGCCAATTACTTGGTGGCCCGGAATGAGCGGTAATTTAGGCTCATTCAACTCGCCATCAATGATATGCAGGTCGGTGCGGCAAATTCCACAGGCAATTACCTTAATTTGTAACTGAACATCAGTAGGTATTGGGACATTTACCTGTTTATAAACTAAAGGCTGGCCGGCAGCCTCCAGTATCATAGCGTTCATTTTGCCCTTCATTTTTTGTAGTGTTTTATAACAAGTTAAATAACATCGATTTAGTATGAATGTTGAAAGGTAATCTCTTATTAACTCACTGGTGTGCCCAGGTAATCGGGGAGCTCCGTTTGAGCCAATACACAACGACTCGATAAAATAACAGATCAAAAACTGTTCTTTTTTGCCAGTACCCGGAGCCATCTTCGGTAAAACCATTGCTTGATTACTTCGGCAGAGATAATATAACTTAAAACGATCAGTAACATCCAGCCATAAAAACTTATTGGTAACCGGGTGAAATTGAACCAGGTCATTAAAGGTGTAACTGGTATCATTAGCACAACCAATAGAACTACTATTGTTGCAGTTAGTAAATATTTGCCTGGCAAGCTCCTGAAAAATGACAGGCGGGTACGTACAACCAATACGATCAAAATAGCCGAAATAACCGATTCCGTAAACCAGCCCGTTTGAAATACCTGTTGATTGGCATGAAAAACAAAAAGTAAAACACCAAAAGTAAGGTAATCAAAAACAGAACTTAACAGGCCAAAGGCAACCATGAAACGCCGTATAAAACGCATATCCCAGCGTTGCGGGGTTTGCACCTGCGAATCATCTACCTTATCCGTCGCGATGGCCATCTCCGGGAAATCTGTTAACAGGTTTGTTAACAATACCTGCTTAGGTAGTAAAGGCAAAAAAGGCAAAAATAATGAAGCACCTGCCATACTGAACATATTGCCAAAATTGGCGCTGGTTGCCATGAAAATATATTTCATTGTATTGGCAAACGTCTTGCGCCCTTCTACAATGCCATCAATAAGCACCTGCAGGGTCCTGTCGAGTAATACAATAGCGGCTGCTTCTTTCGCCACGTCAACAGCAGTGTTAACAGAAATTCCTACATCGGCCGCGTGCAGAGCCGGTGCATCATTAATCCCATCGCCCATAAACCCAACTACGTTGCCT
Source organism: Mucilaginibacter ginsenosidivorax (assembly GCF_007971525.1). Classification (NCBI taxonomy): domain Bacteria; kingdom Pseudomonadati; phylum Bacteroidota; class Sphingobacteriia; order Sphingobacteriales; family Sphingobacteriaceae; genus Mucilaginibacter; species Mucilaginibacter ginsenosidivorax. The sequence continues at coordinate 193,693 of NZ_CP042437.1, read as the reverse complement.
GCCTTTTTTAGCAGGTTTATAATCCGTTCTTTTTGATTAGGCTCTACTTCTGCAAAAATATCCGTGAGTGGAGCCACATGAAACAGCGCAGTATTGCTCATTTTTTGAATTTCAGAACCTGTTAATATTTTAGGATTGATAAGGCCAATTTGCAACGCAAGACTTTTGGCAATCAGTGCATTATCGCCGGTAATAACCTTAAGCTTTACCCCTAATTGAAATAGTTGGGCGATGGTGTCGGTTATGCCGGGTTTAAGCGGATCGAACAAGGTAATGAAACCCAGGAAGATCATATCCTTCTCGTCATCCCTGGTTACTAAATCGTTGTTTGACATAGGTTTATATGCCAAACCTAATGTGCGGTAGCCTGCTTCGCTAAATTGTTGATATTGTTGAAGAATGGATGCCTTGTTTTCTGCCGAAATATTTACCAATCCATCATTACTTTCCATTTGCGAGCATATGGCCAGAACGACATTTAATGCTCCTTTGGTAATAGCTGTACTTTGCGCATCCTGCATTACCTGTATCGTTAATCTTTTGCGAATGAAATCGTATGGGATTTCGGCTTGCAGCGTTGGTGCATTATCGGGCTGCTGGTATGCCTTGCAGATTGCTTCATCGATGGGGTTATGAAAACCTTGTTGTAACGAGGCATTTAGCCAGGCGTATTGCAAAACCTTTTTACTGTGTTTGCCTGCGCAATCAAGGGTGTCTTTTAAGGTTACTTTACCGGCAGTAATGGTGCCTGTTTTATCAGAGCAGAGTATGTTCATGCTTCCAAAATCCTCGATCGCTGAAAGCCTTTTAACAATCACATTTTTTTTTGCCATTTTTCTTGCACCCGCGGCCAGGTTAACACTGATAATAGCCGGCAACAGTTGTGGCGTTAAGCCAACAGCCAGGGCCAATGAAAACATAAATGAATCAAGTACAGGCTTATGCAGCCATACATTCAATCCAAAAATAACAATAACGAGTAGCAATGTAAACTCCATCAGCAGGTAGCCGAACTTGCGGATTCCCCGCTCAAAATCGGTTTCAGCAGCTTTGGTTTGCAGCCCGGCTGCCAGCTTTCCGAATTCAGTTTGCCTGCCGGTTTTAATCACCAGGGCCGTTGCCTTCCCGCTGATAACGTGTGCACCCATAAATAGTGTATTATATCTTTTGGCAAGCGGTGTTTGGTTGGGCAAAACGCCACATTTTTTTTCAACAGGGAAAGTTTCGCCTGTAAAGGCAGCCTCGTCAACAAACAGTTCTTTCGACGAGAGCACCAGGCTGTCGCCAGGAATAATATCACCTGCCGATAGTAATATTATTTCGCCGGGCACAACGTCTTCAAGCGAAATTTCGCAGGTTTTTCCGTCTCTTAACACATCGCACTTGAGTTGTACCAGTTTTAATAACTGACTAACGGCGTTGGCTGCGCCTTTTTCCTGCCAGAAACCCAGTAAGCTGCTGATTAAAACGATTGCCAGGATGATTAAGGTATCTGCAGCGTCGCCCAGCCCGGCTGATAACAAAGCCGCGGCTATAAGCAGTATAGTAATCGGACTCTTGAACTGTGAAATAAATAAAAGCAATGTTGAAGCAGTCGCATTATTCTTTATGGTATTAGGGCCATATTGTTTACGCTTGGTTGCCACCTGTATGCCGGTTAAGCCAACCAAGCTGCTGTTTAATTTGCTTAATGCAAACGCGCTATCCCACTGCCAAAATTCAATATTGCTACCAGCTGTTTTTTTCACTTTTAAATGTTTAATTAAAGTAAACGTTAGCAACTGAAATGTCGGCTGGTAAACTGGATGCTACAGCAGGTGGTAATTTAGAATTATTGGCTTTGGTTGATGAAGCATTGTTGTTAACCGGCGTTATTTTCATAAATTCAGTTTGCAATTTTTAAAGGCAAAGTTTGTAAATGACAAGCGTAGAAAATATGATACGAGTCACAAAACCGGTTGTTTGTTATCAGTAAAACCTTGTTACCATAGCTTAGTATTGCTGCTATTGGCTAATCCTTAAAGGCATAATACAATGATGGGCTATTGAGTTGTTTTGAATGCTACAGCAAAATAATAATGATGGGAGTCAGGCAGGAGAATGATGTCAGGCATTTTTCCTGTCTATACAAAATACCATTTTTGAAGATGATTATTTATAAGCAATTTACCTTTGATGCAGCACATTTTTCACCCAATGTTCCTGAAGGCCATAAGTGTAAAAAACTCCATGGCCATACTTATCAAGTGACTATTTTTTTAGAAGCTGCAGTTCTGGAATCAGATGGCTGGGTGATGGATTTTACTGAACTGAAAGCTATTGTGAAACCGTTAGTAGCCCAACTTGACCATAGTTTGCTGAATGATATCGAAGGCCTGGAAAATCCTACCACCGAAAATTTGGCCATTTGGCTTTGGCAAAAGATTTACCCTCAGCTTCAAATTTTAAAACGTATAGAATTAAAAGAAACGCCGACTTCCGGTGTGATATATGAAGGCAAATAGGACAGCGACCCATATCAATTAATTGGGGTTAATAATCATGAGCTCAAAGTAGCTAAGGTTGTCTTTTTAAGTCATGGGGTATAATACACACCATGATGATGTGTATTATACCGTAAATAAAAGTTCTTTTTCGTATTGCTTCATGATTTTTACCTGTAGTTGCAACTCATCTTTAATTTTTACCCTAAGTACCTCCTGGGCGCAGGGCTCGCCATGTACAAGGTAAACCAGTGGTTGTGATTTTTTAAATTGCTTTAGCCATGCTATCAGTTCCAATTGATCGGCATGTGCAGATAATCCTTCTATTTCTTTAACCTGTGCATTAACGGGGTAGTACTTTCCATGTATCTTTAATTCGTAGGCCTTATTAAGCAGTGCCCTGCCACGGGTTCCCTCGGCCTGAAATCCGATAAGCAGGATGGTATTGCGCGCATCCCCTAAATAATGCTTAAGATATTCCAACACCCTGCCGCCTGTAAGCATGCCGCTGGCAGCCATTACAATTTTACTTCCTCTCCGGCGGATAATTTTCTCAGTGTTTTTATAATCCTGGTTAATGGTAACGCCACTGAACATCGCAGCACATTCCTTGTCGTCAATGTTAAACCATTCGGGGTAATGTTGCAAAACTTTACCTGCCGAAGCTGCCATGGGGCTGTCCAGGTATTCCGGAATTGCCGACGGGATCTGTTTTTGCTTTTTTAAGCGATATATGAGGTGCATTACTTCCTGGGCCCGGCCCACGGCAAAACAAGGTATCAATATGTTGCCTTTGTTAAATATGGTATCATTTATAATCATGGCCATTTCAAGTGCAACGTCTGTTTTTGCATGCAGCCGGTCGCCGTAGGTTGATTCCATGACCACAAAATCGGCATCGTTTAAAGGTTCTGGCGCCGGCAATAGTTCCGACTCATTGCGGCCGATATCTCCCGAGAAAATTATGGTTTTCTGATAGCAGCTTATTTTAACAGAACAGGCACCCGGGATATGACCGCTCGGATAAAATTTAAAGCTTATATGTTCATTTAATCGTATTGCTACATGAATTGCACAAACTTTAAAATAGGGCAGCGCAGCTTCAACATCAGCCACGGTATATAGCGGCTGTGCCGGCTGATGTTTAGAATAGCCATGTTTGTTTGCTTTTTCGGCATCTTCTTCCTGTAATTTGGCGCAGTCGCGCAATATCAGCTCTGTCAGGTCCCTGGTTGGTTGGCTCATGTATATTTTTTTACGGTAGCCATTTTTTACAAGCAAAGGAATATAACCACAATGATCCAGGTGTGCATGGGTAAGTATCAATGCACCTATGTCGGCGGGGTTAACCGGGGGCTGTTCCCAATTTTTTTCCCGTAAGGCTTTAACGCCCTGGAATAGGCCACAATCTACAAGAATATTTAAGTCCGGGGTAATCAGGAGGTGCTTTGAACCCGTTACAGTTCCTGCCGCACCAAGGGATTGCAGGTAGACCGGCGATTTTTTAACATCTGACGCGGTACTGGTTTGCATGACTTTATTTGATATATCTTCCATGATCTTTTTGGGTGTGTTATTCAACTACATTTTAAGCATTTCCAGCAATTTGTAAATCAAAATGGCAGGCCATACCAATGCCTTTACTACGCCCAACATTCCGCCCCAAAATGTAACCGCATGATTTATGAAATAAACCAGGGCACCAATAAATCCCATTCCATAAATGGGCGCTCCCTGGTTATTCGCTTTTTTTAGCTGATCTTTCATATCATATTCCCTTTTATAAATGATAAATCCCGGCAAAACCTTGCGCATCGGATTTGAACATATTTTACGAAACGGCAGTCCAAATAATAGCTTATCAATTTGCCGGCTTATTTATCGGGGTTACATCCACTCGGTTGCGAAACGGTTGAATTCATTCCTAAGGTCCATGAACATCTTGTCTTCAGTAAAATAATCCTCCGCAAGCTGGTTATATGCCATAACGGTTGCTTCATCAACGTATGTTGAGGTTGTCTTTAGCTCGCGCTCCAGCGAAGTCATATTACTATGGATCCGATGCTTTAAATTATCCAGGTAATCGCGGTGGATAATTAATTGGTTTTGAAAATATTCTACTTTTTCCGAAACCTCTTTTCCTGTGTTGTCGCCAGCAATTTCCTCCAATCGTTCCTGTAAAAAGCCAAGCTCAAGCTCATAAAAGCCAAGTCCTCTTAACCAGGCGTTATGTGCAAAATTCAAATGTTTTATGCTGATATTTTTCATACACCAAGATTAGGAACCAATGTTTGGATAAAAAATGACATCAGGCACTTTGATGTGTGATATTGAGCGTTAATTAATTGCCGCGTTTACAAACTATCTGGTCTTTGACGTATGTGCATTTATTATGCTTACTTTTTAAATAAATAATTTATATTAGCCTTGAACATTAAACATTGTCACAATTTTTTATGCCTGAATTAGTTGAAGTTCTTGAGTTTTTAGATAATTCAGGAAGTGTAATGGTAAAACGGATTCCGGATAACGGACCGACAGAAATCAAATGGGGCGCGCAACTAACGGTACGCGAAACACAGGAAGCAATATTTTTCAGAGATGGCCAGGTAGTAGACGTTTTTGCGGCGGGACGTTACATGCTGGAAACGCGTAATTTTCCGGTAATCACAAAATGGGTTACAAGTTTTGCTTATGGCCCTAATTCACCGTTCCGCGCCGAGGTTTATTTTACCAATAAAAAACTATTTACCAATCTGAAGTGGGGCACGCAGGAGCCAATATTGTTTGCTGACCGCGACCTGAAAATGGTACGCTTACGTGCGTTTGGTAATTACACCATCCAAATATCAGACTCCCGGGTGTTTGTAAACCAAATAGTAGGTACAATGGGCATGTACCAGGATGCTGATATTGCCGATTACTTAAAAAATATTATTGTATCTAAACTAACCGCAATACTTGGAAAACAAGCGCAATCGGTGATGGATTTGCCCTCGGCTTATGATACCATTAACGAAAATGTAAAAGCAGCGTTACAGCCCGACTTTCAGGATCTCGGTTTATCACTGCACAATTTTTACGTGGGTTCAATTTCTGTGCCTGAAGAAGTTCAGGAGATGATTGATCAACGAGCGGGCATGTCGGCCCTGGGTAATATGGACGAATTTATGAAATACAAAATGGCCATGTCAATCCAGGATGCTGCAAATAACGTCAACGGAATTGCAGGACAAACCGTAGGCGGTGGGGTAGGGTTGGGCATGGGTTTTATGATGCCGCAGATGGTTCAGCAGGCTATGGCGCCTGCTATACAGCCAAATACTTCGATGCCTGAACAGAAATCACCTATCGAAAAACTTAAGGATATTAAAAGTCTTCTGGATTTGGGAATTATCACCCAGGCTGAGTTTGATCAGAAGAAAGCACAATTGTTAAGTCTTATATAACCTTATCCACTTATGACGAATAGTCAGCCTTATGAATTGTTTGCTGCAGCCAGCCAACTGGTTCAGCAACAATTACTATTTGACGCCATGAGGCAGTTCATGGCTATTACCAGGCTTTATCCAGATCATGAACTGGCGGATGATGCCTTGTATAATGCCGGGCTTTGCCATTTTCATATGAATTCCTTTAAGTCCGCCATTCTTATCTTTCGCGAGCTCATTCAGGACTATCCTGATGCCACAATTTATCAGGATGATAATACCAGGGAATTCGGCCGTACGGCCGCTAAAGCTCATTATTCTATCATCAACTGTTATCTGGGGTTGAATAAAGTTGAGGAAGCAAAAGCGGAATTGGCCATACTCAGTGATTTTGATGATGCATATGTCTTCTCTGCAATGAACGAAACTATCAGCTACAAAAAACTGGGACTGATAGCCATACAAACATTTGAACAGCTTAAATAAATGGAACCGGCTACCACACAACCCGTCAGCGGCGGCAATGCTTGCAGCAATTGCGGAGCAAACCTCGAATACGATTTTACAACAAATACCAATAAATGCCCCTATTGTGGAAGCGCTTTTAAGACGAATAAATCAACTGAGCATTCAACAACCGGGCCGGCACCTGATGCAGGCTGCATTCGTTTCAGGAATGACCTTTCAAAATTCAGGGATGCGGTAATTAAGTTTCTCAGCACCGGTGATAAAACGCCCGTCAACCTGTTATTCGAAGCGGAATTCCTCCCCGTTGAGCAGATATATGTTCCATTTTATCAGTTTAGTGGTACCTATACCGGTTATTACAACACAATTGATAATAACGGAAAAATACTTACTCAGAATACTCCGCTTAACGGCGATTTTTCAGTTTCGGTTTACGGCGGTGAAAGTAAGGCTGAGGGAGAACACCTGGCGGGTTTTGCCAGCCGTGCCGACAAAAAGCTAATCATTCCGGTTAGTGCTACCCTAACAGAGGGTATTAAATTATCTGATAGCCAACCGGAACAAAAAGCCTGGGGCAATTTGGGCGAGTTAAAAGCGGCCAGCCAGGTTTATAGTGAACTTAATCATGCGGACCCAACCCATAAACATCAGCACTATTTAAAATATGAGGCTAAATCGGCCAGTAAGTTTTATTACCCCGGCTGGCGGGCAGTATATTATTATCGGGGAAATGATTACGCTATTTACATGGACGATGTGACAGGGGAACTAAACGGCAAGAGGCCGGATGACGCCAACTTCGAACCTCCTCAACGGTCGAAGGTTTATAAAAAATACCTGCTAATCGGCTTAGGGCTTTGGTTTGGTGTTCTGGTTTTGCGCGCTGCATTGACAGCATTCGCCGGAGATTATTTTGACTTTAAGAATCATTCATTAAATAACATCATTTTTAGTGAGCCTGTAGGGCTTTATTGGTTGTTACGCGGCGCGTTTTTTCTGGGCTTGTTTCCGTTATTGATGACAAAAGTACTGTATAAAAAGACTGTTGCAGACTATTATGCCGCGCTTGCACGTGTACGGAGCAGTAATCTCGACCTTTTAGCATCGGGGAGGAAATCCATCCAATTTCGCCAAATACGTTAAAGTTCATGGATTCCCGGAAACTAAGTAAATATAGTAATTGTGGTGCCGAACTGGAAGCCGGGACTTCTACTTCTATAAAATGTGCTGAAACCGCAATGAATGAGGAATCGCATGCTTCCGCGCCATTAAGCGAGGATGAAGAAGCCTTACGGCCTATTGAAACTTCACGGGTATATCGAGCAGTCAGACAGGAAAAAAACATTAATTCTGGGGCAATCATCATATGTGTGCTTGTTTTGATAGGGCTGATAGCCACAATCCATAATTACGCCATTGAATATTGAATCCGAAATCGGCCAAAAGATAGCTTTTGTCGAACTCGCAAAAGAGCTATAAATAACTATTCAGAATTTAACATAAAATAAAAAGAATATGCAGTTAGGTACATGTAAAGGATGCGGCGCCGAATTGGATGAATATGGTGACCAGTGTGGGTATTGCGGAACCCCTTATTACAGTGAGAAAGCAGAAAAGTTTAAAATAACTATTAAAGAGGCCGAGGACCTGCTAACAGAAACCGATAAGCAATTAGATGAATTGAATAAAAAAAATCCATCTATAATTCTCCGTGAAGAAGGTGAAACAAGTGAAATGTATGCAGCACGGGTTGAAAAAGGTAGAAGGTATGGACGTATAAGAACATCACTTTCTCCAATTTTTTTCTTTTTACCTATAGTATGGTTTTTATGGGATGTTGTTGGCGCCACGGTATGCCGCATATTTTCCATTGATGTAGCGGGTAATAATAAAAAATATTTTAGCCCAATATTTGACCGCAACTGGCTTATACGCTTCGGGATAATTGTTGCTTTTTATACTATACTGTATATAGTAGACGAAAAGATATTAAGAAAAGCACAAGTTGGCAAATAGTAATTATATGCTAAATGGATAAATGTAAAAACTGTGGCGCGGAATTGGAAAATGAAACGGGCAGTGCTATAAAATGTGCTTACTGTGGCAGCGTATTTGAAACCGCGACAAATGAGGCCCCGCCAGCTGCCACGCCATTAAATGAGGATGAAGAATCCTTCCAACCTGTTGAAACTTCACGTGTGAATCAAGCAGTTCAACAGGAAAAAAACGTTAATTCTGGAGCGGTCATTATCATATGCGTCCTTGTGTTAATAGGGCTGATAGCCACAATCCATAATTACGCGGTTCAAAATAACACTAATAATACAGCCGATTCGGCTGCCATTGACAGCGCTGCCTTGGTCAATAAGTTGAAGAAAGACAGCGCGGGAGCAGTTAGTAATGAAGGAAAACAAGGTGCTTCGGCGAAATTTGCACCCACGGAATTGTCTCCAATTGTAGTGGATGCCGCAACGTTCAGAAAACTTTATCGCAATGCGCGCAAAAAGCATGATCAGTTTTCGGGCAATACATTTATCTATGATCAAAGCTCTCCACGTTATGTGAATATCAATGGCATATTCGCCTATATTAGTAAGGAGGATAGCAGTTACACACTCAGGTTTACCACTCAATACACCTCAAAGGATTGGTTATTCATAAAAAATATGACCTTTAATGCTGGTGGCGAAAATTTTGATTACGCACCTGATTTTAAAAGAGATAGCGGCGATGGAGCGATATGGGAATGGAGCGATGAAGAAGTCCCGGAGCCGAACCTTTCCATGCTGGTAAGAATAGCTATTTCAAAAAAAGCAAAGGTTAGATACGATGGCGATAAATACTATGATGTTGTAACTGTAACCCGCACACAACAGGCAGCGCTAAAAAGGCAGCTTCAAATTTATAAAGGGCTACTTTTAGGCTACGATAGGCCTTCCAAAAAATAAAACATAGCCATCGGCGTCTGTCACTTCAAACCCGCGCAACCCGTCGCCATTGTTGTGTATGGGTTTTCGGAACGTTATATCGGCCCGGCTGAATTCTTCAAATAAGGCATCAGGATCTTCGGTAGAAATATATGCGTCCCAGGCGGCCCATTCGTGCCGGGTAGGGTTAGGCATGGGTTTTATGTCGGGTGTAATGGCCTTTAGCATTAAGGAAACGGGTCCGCGGCCAACCATAGCAAAAAACGGATCACCCTCTGGCCCCATGTATCGCACTTCAAAGCCCAGTTTAGTTACATAGAAATCAACCGAATCAGTTACATCGGAAACAATAAAAAAAGGCGAAATGAAGTAAAGCTTTGACATCGTTTTACGTTGTTAAGTTGGAGAAAAAGCAGCCTTGTTTTTATTTCCAATATCGGTAATTCAAAAAACAGATACAAAACAAAATAGTCACCTTTATTTTATAAGGCGTCATCATTGGGAGTGTTTATAAACCTGCCGGTCCATAAAATTAATTACAACCTGCTTAAGGCCTCATTAATCAACGCTAATCCGTTTTCTGAATACGGCAATTTTAGTGCGAACTGATGCCCGTGACTGTCCATTTTTAATAATGATTTCCGAAGAATATTTATGATTTTCTCAGGATCATCCATGTATTTTTTTCTGAATTCTTCGTATTGTAATTGCAGGAATACCAGGCAAAGTGCATTCTCCATGGTTTGTACATCAGCGTCAACCTTAATTCGTTTTTTTAGGATTATTTGTTCAACCCGATCTGATGTCTCATTACCATAACCAGCATCTTTCATTAAACGGCTTGCAATGGTGGCATGGTGCAGGGCCAGGTCTTTGCGCCATTTCAGGTATGGCTCACGTCCTTCAGGATAATCTTCACGCGGAATTTCCCACCTGCCAATGTGCTGACTTCGGGATGCCAATAGCAACTCTTCACCAGCATCAGGATCTAATTTTGAAACCCATTCATATAATTTAATGGCAAAAAAGTATTCCTGCGGCTCAGTTACACCCTCCCAGGTAAAGCCACGGGGATCTTGCTTGTTATAAGCGTCAAATAGCTCAAAAGCCTTGTTTAGTTTACTCATTGGTTGAAAATAAGTTAAATATTTAAAATGCTGTCAATTTTTTTAAAAAGGAATAAATTGCAGCTCTTGCTCATCCAAGCTTAAACTGCCATGTTTAAATAGTAATGCCCCAAATCATAAATATCCAATAGATTTGCTGTTATCCAATAACCAATAATCGTATGAAATCTACAGCAAATTTATTTGAAGCCAGGGCCAATGAGTTTAAAATGCTGCATCAAAGGGCAGGTATTTTTGTAGCCCCTAATCCCTGGGACGTGGGATCGGCAATGATTTTGGAAACATTGGGATTTAAGGCGCTTGCTACAACAAGTGCCGGAGTTGCCTTTTCATTGGCTAAGCCAGACGGGCATGCTTCAGTTACCCGGGAAGAAACCCTGCAGAATGCAAAAGGCATTATTTCCGCTACCAGTTTACCCGTATCTGCCGACCTGGAAAATGGTTACGGCGACGACCCGATGGTTTGTGCTGAAACGATTAACCTTGCTGCAAATATCGGTTTAGCAGGAGGTTCTATTGAAGATGCCACCGGCAATCCGGCCGATCCCATTTACCCGTTTGCATTGGCTGTTGAACGGGTGAAGGCCGCCGTAAAGGCTGCCAGAAATCAGTCGCATCCATTCACGCTAACCGCAAGGGCCGAAAATTTGATATACGGCCGGCCCGACTTAAAGGATACTATCGCACGGCTTGTGGCTTTTGCCGATGCCGGCGCCGATGTGTTATTTGCGCCCGGCCTTAAAACGCGCCAGGAAATTGAGGCTGTAGTTAAGGCGGTAGCACCACTTCCGGTTAATGTAGTTATGGGCCTGTCGGGCAGTAGCTTTTCGTTAAATATGCTCGAAGATATTGGAGTGAAACGGGTGAGCATCGGGTCATCGCTCATTAGGGCAGCTTATGGGGCGGTTTTCCGGGCGGCAGAAGAGATACTTCAACACGGTACTTTTAGCTATGCCGACCATGCAACACCATATGGCAATTTGAATAAATTATTCGGGGAGCGTTAAAAAACAATCTTGTTAAGCAACAAAACCCGGCGGTAAGCCAGGTTTTGTTGTAAAGTATTATAAAATAAATGCGAACTGAAAATCGCTAATTTTTAGCGGCAAGCTGCTCCGTAGCTTCTACCTTTCCGGGATAAACCTTCAATGCCTCCTCCAAACAAATCATGGCGCTTTTTAAGTCGTCATTATTGAGTACATAGGCCATGCGTACTTCATTTGTGCCGGCACCCGGTGTACTGTAGAAACCTGTTGCGGGTGCCATCATTACAGTTTGATTGTTGTAACTGAAGGTTTCCAGCATCCATTGGCAAAACTTATCGGCATTGTCAATAGGCAGCTGGGCCACTACATAAAATGCGCCGCCAGGATTAGGACAGTAAACGCCATCAATATTATTTAAGGCGGTTACCAGGGTATTTCTCCTGCTGGTATACTCTTTATTTACGGCCTCAAAATATTCATCGGGCGTATCAACGGCGGCCTCGCCGGCAATTTGTTCAACCATGCCTGCACTCAAACGGGCCTGGGCAAATTTTAATGCTGCCGTACGTAATGCTGCATTTTTAGTAATCAGGCAGCCTAAACGGGCGCCGCATGCGCTGTAACGCTTGCTTACGGTATCCATAACCACCACGTTATCATCCAACCCATCTAAATGCATAGGCGAAATAAATTTACGGCCATCGTAGCAAAACTCGCGGTAGGCCTCGTCCGAAAACAGGTAAAGGTCATACTTTAAGCACAATTCCTTTAATGCCTCCAGTTCTTCCTGCGAGTATAGGTATCCCGTTGGATTGTTAGGATTGCAAATGATAATAGCTTTGGTTTTATCAGTAATGAGCTTTTCAAATTCGCTGATAGGGGGCAGGGCAAATCCGTTATCAATGTAAGATAGGATAGGTTTTACCACAATATCGCTCTGGCTTGCAAATCCATTGTAATTGGCATAAAAAGGCTCCGGGATGATTACCTCGTCGCCCGAATCTAAACAGGCCATCATGGCAATGGTAATGGCTTCCGAACCGCCGGTGGTTACAATGATATTATCCGGGGTAATATTGTAACCCAGTTTATTGTAGTATTCTGTAAGCTTTTTGCGATAGCTTAAAGTACCCTCGGATGGGGTATAAGCCCAAACTTTAAAATCAATGTTTTTAATGGCATTTAACATGCCTTCAGGCGTTTCAATATCTGGCTGCCCAATATTTAAATGGTACACTTTTTTGCCTTCCAGCTTAGCCTGATCAGCATAAGGTGTTAATTTACGAATAGGAGATGCGGGCATTCGCTGCCCTTTCTGAGATATTTTTGGCATGTGCAAAATTACTAAAAAAAAATCCGCCCCCGAAAGCAGATAAAGGCCGGATTCGTTTTAATTATTGTCAGTTGAATTTCAAAATGCAAAAAAAAACACCGCATAGCGGTGTTCAATATTTTTTTAAGTCCTCCCTTTCGGGGAGGCTTTGGGGGGCTGTTTATTTGCTTGAAGCTGGTTTGGCAATAACCTCGCCTATAATATTCAAGTACTTTTCGGGCGTAACCGCATTTGATTTAACTACAATGGTTTTGTTAAACGGGGCAGCTACTGCAGCATTGTAAGTGATTTTAATTAAACCTTTATCACCGCTTTTTACAGGCGTTTTGGTATAATCGGCAATGGTACAGCCGCAGGTTGGCCTTACTTCCGTAAGTATAAGTGGCTCTTTACCAATGTTTGTAAATTCAAAAACAGTAGTAACAGGTGTTCCCTGGGGTACTTTACCAAAGTCGTGCTTTTCTTCGTTGAATTTAAACTCGGCTTTTTGGTTATCTTGTGCCGATGCAGTGAAGGCAAAACCTAAAACAACTGCGCAGATCATTAATATCTTTTTCATATGCTATATTTGATTATTACAAATATAAAAGGTTTAACGTAATAACAAAACTATTAGCAATACTTCATGTTTTAAGTGTTACTATACCAAATACAGAATAGAATTTTATAATTTTACCGTCTAAACGAAATTTTATATGCCTGGAACTGCAATTCGTGCCACCAGTAAATTTGATACCGCAGAGCTTAGTTTTGATGATTTTAAAAAGATCGTTATTGAAGATTATCGTATTGGTTATGAGAGCAGACAAGCCAGTATTATAGGCCGTAAAGAGGTATTAACGGGCAAGGCCAAGTTTGGTATTTTTGGCGATGGCAAAGAAGTTGCACAGCTGGCCATGGCCAAAGCATTCCGCGCCGGCGATTGGCGTGCAGGCTATTACCGCGACCAAACTTTTATGTTTGCCACGGGCATGAGCAACCTCAGGGAATTTTTTGCCCAGCTTTATGCCCACCCTGATGTAGAAAAAGATCCGGCCTCGGCTGGCCGTCAAATGAACTGCCACTACGCTACCCGTTTTGTTAATGCCGATGGCAGTTGGATAAACCAGGCCGAAACGATGAATTGCTCATCGGATATATCAACCACCGGTGGCCATATGCCGCGATTGCTGGGGCTGGCTTATGCTTCAAAACTATACCGCCAAAATAAGGAACTGGAATATCTCAAACAATTTTCGGTTAATGGTAACGAGGTTGCCTTTGGCACTATAGGCAATGGCGCCACATCCGAAGGTGTTTTTTTTGAATGCTTTAACGCCGCCGGCGTGTTGCAGGTACCCATGGCAATTTCTATTTGGGATGATGCTTATGCAATATCGGTTCCAGCTAAACTACAGACTACTAAAGAAGATATTTCTGAAATATTAAAAGGTTTTCAGCGCGAGAATGGTTCAAACGGCTTCGAGATTTTTAAGGTAAAAGGCTGGGATTATATAGCCCTTTGTGAAACCTATGCCCGTGCCATTACTTTATGCCGTGAGGAGCATGTTCCGGTGCTTATCCACGTTACCGAGATGACCCAGCCACAAGGCCACTCAACCTCGGGTTCACATGAACGATATAAATCAAAAGACCGCCTGGCTTGGGAAGATGAGCACGATTGCTTGCTGAAAATGCGCCAATGGATGATTGCTTCGGCCATTTCAACCGAACAAGAACTGGATGAATTAGAAGCAGAGGCGAAAAAATATGTACGCGACTGCCAACGCGAAGCAGCAGGAGAGTTAGTAACCTTGATTAATGCCGAATTGGAAGATGCTGCCAAAATGATTGAGCAATACGCCGAAGGTGTTTCGGTAAAAGAACAATTGACAGAGATAGTGGCCGAATTGCGCAAAAGCTATGATGCAGGCCGTAAGGAAATTGTTTCGGCCGTGAGAAAAACTTTGAGGGCTACGGCAAAAGAAGCCTCGGCGGAAAGGCAATTGCTGGTAAATTGGTTAAATGCCGAAAAAGTAAAAGCCAATGGGCGGTATAACACAAAGCTGTTTTCTGATACGCCACAATCGCCTCTTTATGTGCCTGTTGTGCCTGCTGTCTATAGCGATAACGCGCGCTCTATAGATGGACGCGAAGTTTTGAATGCCTGCTTTGATGCCAATTTTGCCAGGGATAAAACCATTGTGGCATTTGGCGAAGACGTAGGCGCCATAGGAGATGTAAACCAGGGATTTGCAGGCCTGCAAAGTAAGTACGGCGATTTACGAATAACCGATACCGGTATCCGTGAAACCTCTATCATTGGCCAGGGTATGGGCTTGGCCATGCGCGGATTAAAACCAATTGCCGAGATTCAATACCTTGATTACCTGATATACGCGATCACTGTTATCTGCGACGATATTGGCAGCCTTAGTTATCGTACTTTCGGCGGGCAAAAAGCGCCGCTGATTATACGCACCCGCGGACACCGCCTGGAAGGTATCTGGCATTCGGGCTCGCCCCTGGGGATGATATTGGGATCGATGCGCGGGTTTCATATTTGCGTGCCCCGGAATATGACACAGGCGGCAGGGATGTACAACACGCTGTTGCGCGGCGATGAACCTGCATTGGTTATCGAAAGCCTAAACGGCTATCGCCTGAAAGAAAAACTTCCTGAAAATGTTGGCGAGTTTACCGTGCCGCTTGGCAAAGCCGAAATTATGAGGGAAGGTACCGATGTTACCGTAGTATCGTATGGCTCAACCTTGCGCATTGTTTTAGAAGCCGCCCAGGAGCTGGAAAAAATGGGTATCAATATTGAGGTTATCGACCCACAAACTTTATATCCGTTTGACAAGGAGAACCTTTGCGGTACATCATTAAAAAAAACAAATAAACTACTGGTTGTTGATGAGGACGTACCTGGCGCCGCATCAGCTTATATTGTTCAGCGGATAATTGAAGCCCAGAAGGGTTATTACTCGTTAGATAGCCAGCCGCGCACATTGACTGCGAAAGAGCACCGGCCGCCATATGGTTCAGACGGCGACTACTTTAGCAAACCATCCCTTGATGATATTGTTGAAGCTGTTTACGCCATTGTAAGTGAGGCAAACCCGGCTAAATTTCCGCCGATATATTAAGCAGAGTCAAGAATTAAGAGTCAGGAACCAAGAGAATGCAAAGGTGATTTATCTGTTTTTGACTCTTTTTGATTTTCTCTTGCTTAAATGTTTTAAATTTTTTGTCTTAATTCCTGATTCTTAACTCTTGATTCTCCACCACCATGGATTCTAATTCTTTTGCCACTATTGCCAGTATTATAAAAACGCGCCGCTCGGTTAAACCGGTTGTGATGAACGGGAACAAAGCTCCAAATGGGCATGTTGCCGCACTGCTTGAACTTGCTGATTGGGCGCCAACACACGGCTTTACCGAACCGTGGCGCTTCATTGTATATGAAGACCCAACTATGTTTTGCCAGATACATGCTGACGTTTACAAGCAAGGGGTAAGCGCCGAAGAATTTAATGAAACGGTGTACACCAATTTGCAACACCAGGGCGATAAAGCGTCCCACGTTATTATCGCTGTTATGGAGAGGGGTAGCCTGCTAAAAATTCCCGCTTTTGAGGAGGTGGCCGCCGTTTCCAGCGCTATTCAAAATATCCTGCTCGGCGCTACAGCCTTAAGTATGGCATCATTTTGGAGCACGGGAGGCGCCATATTAAAACCGGCTTTTAAAGACTTTTTGCAGTTGCGGGATGAGGATCAGGTAATGGGCGTACTGTATTTGGGTTACGCTGATCAAAACCCTGAAGGAAAAAGAACCATTCCACTCGAAAATAAAGTTAAATGGGTTAAATAAATTCCCCAACCTTTCTATTATCCGCCACGTATAACATGGTATTGTTGTTTCTTTTATTGAAATAAAATTTCATTATAACTAAATAAATGTTGAAAATGATTTTTTAATTAGATAGAAATTTATACATTTGTAATTGTCTGGTTCCTAATGCCGGTCAACTTATTAATTCTAAGCCTTTGTTAATTTAACTTATTGATTCAAAATTAAACTCAACACAAGTATGAGGAAATGTTTTTGGGGCTTAATATTGGCGGTTCTTTTATTTTCTGCAACAGTTATTAGCTGGAGATCGCCGGGTGCTAACAAATCAAACGGAGGAGTAAATTCTGGTCTTGCTGCAAAGGAATTATTCAACCAGTACGTAAACAGCCTGTATGTGGCAGCGGGGTTACAAGGATCGGGGTTAGCTTTTGATGTATTCGAAAAAGCCTTTACAGGTTATACCAATCTGAAATTATCGCATAAAATTCCCGAAAATAGCGCGGTGCTAACTATAGTCGATTTTAGTAAATCGAGTCGCGAGAAACGCATGTGGATTGTTAATTTATTCAGTAAGCAATTGTTGTTAAACACCTGGGTAGCTCATGGATCAGGAAGTGGGATGGAAATGGCCGAGCATTTTTCTGATCGTAACGACTCGCACCAAAGCAGCCTGGGCTTTTATCTTACCGATAATGTTTATATGGGCAAACATGGCCGCTCGTTGCATTTGGATGGTTTAGATTCTGGTTTCAATGCCAGCGCCCGTTTTCGCGATATTGTAGTTCATGCGGCAAAGTACGTTGGGCAAAGTGCTATTGACCAGCAAGGGCGTTTAGGCCGCAGTTTTGGCTGCCCGGCGGTAGCACCAAATGTTGTTGATTTTGTAATCAATACTATCCAGGGTAAATCGGTGCTGTTTATAAACGGTAACGACGAAACTTACACATCAAAATACCTGGATGAAACGGCACCTTTAAACCAGGTAGCAGCCGATTCTACATCTTTTGATATAGCAAAGCTATAAATATAGCCTATCCAATTATAAATCTGATTGCCCGGCCCAACCAGCCGGGCATTTTTTATTTGCTCAGGAATTTTTTCAGGTGATCATATAACACGATATCCAGGCCGTATACATCCTGCCGGTATTGCAATGTGCCGCCTTCATCAGCCCAACAGGTAACATAAGTAATATATATGGGTGTTTTTTTGGGCAAGGCTATGCTGGTGGGGTCGGGATTATCAGCAGCCATGTCTGCTACAATGGTATCAAAATCTTCGCCTTCGCCAAAAAGATTTTTGGCAAGTGCCTGTGGGTCTCCAAGGCGTACACAACCATGGCTTACGGCCCGCATGGCTTTTCCGAATGCGAATTTTGCAGGAGTATCATGCAGGTAAACGCTGCTTTTGTTTTTAAACAGGAATTTGATTTTGCCTAAAGAATTGTCCTCACCAGGGCGTTGTTTAAAATCATAGTCAAGGTTATCTTTAGTAACAGAAGTCCAATCAATATCTTCGGGATCATCAATCAGTTTTCCATCTTTATATACATCAATGTTCTTGTTAGATAGGTAATACCTGTCTTTGGCAGCTTCTATAATAATTTCCTTTGTAGCTATGCTGCGTGGTATATTCCATACCGGGTTTACGTCTACGCTGTGAATGAGGCTGTTTAACTGAGGCGTTTCGCGCGGGAATGGTTTATCAATTGCACAGGTATCATCATATTTACCCAAACTGTTTTGTCCGTCCATGTTTCGGCCTTGCCCAACACAAACCTTCATATTTAGTATCGATTTTCCATTTTCAAAAACATCAAGCCTGTAATCAGGGATGTTTACATATACATATTTGGGCTCATATGGTTTATTTCGCCAACGTAAACGTTCCATATTAACCAACAGATACCGTTGGGTTTCTTCCTTTGATAAACCGTCAAACGTATCGCCGTGCAGGTACGCTTTTTGAAGCGCAAGGTACTGAGGGTCTTTAGGTTGTATGCTATCCAGGTACGCCTTAGTATCTGCAGCCATCAATGTGGCTTTCATTGATACGCTGTCGGGGTGTTTGGTAGCAGTAAAATATCTTGAATAGATTTTTTTGGGGTTAACCACGCCAAATTGTACGGCATTGGCGTATTTTGTAAGGGTGCTGGTTGTCAGCAGTTCCAGTTTAGCAAGCTCATGATAAGCTTCGTCGGTATTACTAATACTGGTTTTGTCATGAAATTTGGCAATCATAGCCTTTAGTTCTCCGGGATGAAATAATTCAGGATCAATGCCGTGTTCATCAGCTTTACTGTAAAAATCAGGTATCGCATCCAGGTCGCCGTTGGCCAGGTGGTTCATTACAAATACGGGCAGGTAATTATTGGCCTTATAATAAGCCTCAATGGCAGGCTCGTTGGATAACTTTAATTTTTCATCCCCCAATTCTTTTTTGAATACAGCGATATATGCGTCGTCGTCAAGATCTTTAAAAACCTTGTTTTGTGTTGCTTTAAAAAGATTAGTGGCTATTTTATTATGCTTTTCTTTACAGCTTTGTATGGTTAACAATAAAGCAAAAAAGGAAATAAGTATAATGGAAAGTGTTTGTTTGTTTGTCGTGACGGGAGGCATACGGATAAATTCTGTTAAATATAGCTCATTAATAGCAATTGCCATACCACAACCGCTGCAAGTTTTTAATTAAATTTGAAATCAGACAATTTATCAGCAATATTTGACTAATAGCTCCAACGGCCACTAATGAAAAGACAGTTATTAATTATAGCGACATATTTACTGCCATTAATGGCAAACGCACAGGATTTTAAGCCGGTAAACAAAAATGCCTCGCCCGAGGCCGTTAAGTTACTATCCTTTTTATATCAAATAAAAGGAAAACATATCCTGTCCGGTCAGCAAAATTATAATAGCGATTTGAATATGTTTTCTGATAGTGCTTACGCCATTACCGGAAAATATCCTGCACTGTGGGGATCGGATTTTATGATGTGGGGCGATAAGGACCTTGGGCAGAAGCTTGTATACGAGGCGCAAAAAAAATGGCACGATGGTTACCTGGTTACTATTATGTGGCACCAGGGCCGGCCAACTGATGATGCGCCGTATGATTGGAAAACAAGTATCCAGGGTAAGCTTACCGATGCCGAATGGACAGAATTGACTACACCAAATACGCCTTTAAATAAAAGATGGCTGGCAGATATAGATAAAAAGGCGGTTTACCTAAAACAGCTACGAGACTCACATGTACCGGTTTTGTGGCGACCCTACCACGAGATGAACGGCGTATGGTTTTGGTGGGGCGACAAAAAGGGTAAAAACGGTATCCAAAAGCTTTGGAAAATGATGTACGACAGGTATACCAATTATCATAAATTGAATAACCTGATATGGGTATGGGGGGCAAACGGTTTGCGCGATATCCCTAAAGATGAAGCATACGATTATAAATTATATTACCCCGGTGCCGATTATGTTGATATCCTGGGATCGGACGTTTATCACTTTGATTACGAACAAAAGGATTACAATGAGTTGCTAAGCCTGGCCAACGGAAAAATTATAGTACTTGGTGAAACCGGCGAACTGCCCAAAGCGGAAGTATTGGCAGCCCAGCCCCAATGGGCGTGGTTTATGGTGTGGACAAGCTGGCTGTGGACGGATAATACCCACGATAGGGTAAAGGAAATTTACAACCTGCCACAAACCCTTAACCACGATGAAGTAAAAACCATGTTGCAAAAATAATAATGGACAAAGTTAAACTACCAGAAGTTTGGTTACGCGGCCCTTTAAATGATGTCCCCGTGTTGCTTCAGCCCGTAGCTCATGCTTTATTGCAGGCCAGGGAAGAGCTGAATGAACTGATGGCCTATTTCCCGGACCTATTGTTGTGGAATAAAGTTGCGGGCATGGCATCGCCGGGTTTTCATTTACAGCATTTAACAGGCGTGCTCGACAGGCTTTTTACCTATGCAAGGGGTGTTGGACTATCCGACGATCAATTGGCCTATTTAGCCGCCGAGGGTAAGCCCGCCGAAACCATTAGTGCAGTCACATTAGTTGAGCAATTTAATTTGCAGGTTGATAAGGCTGTAAAGCAATTGGCCAATACCAATCAATCCACTCTCGCCGATGTACGAGGAGTAGGGCGTGCGCAAGTTCCATCAACTGTTACCGGCCTGTATGTGCACGCTGCGGAGCATACTATGCGCCATTTAGGCCAATTATTGGTTACTGTTAAGGTTTTGAAACTGGGGGTGTAAACCTTAATGTCTTAAATCTTCATTTTACTCGATGATCAGCTTTTTCAAATAATAAGTATCCGGATCAATAACCGGAATAGTTTTGCTGGCTATTGTTAGTCCCTTTTTGTCCAGGGTGTATCGCCTGGTCAGTCCATCGGCACTAATGTCGATAGGCAAAGGCATGTCAATATTTTGAAGCTGGATGAGGTACTTATCGCCGCGTTTTGCAGTTACATGAACTTCGAGCTTATTAACAGAATAAATATAGAGATCGAACAAAGGTTTCAAATCAATACCAGCTGCTTTGCTAAAATATTCCTGCACATCCGCAGTGGCAACCATGTTGCTGTAGGTGTATTTGGGATTTGTAACAAAGCTTTTAATAGTGGGGAAGAAGATGGTATCGCCCATAATATATCGTAAAGTATGCATGAAAAAAGCACCTTTGCCATAAATGTCGCCGTTATAAGCCGCCTCTTCGTCGATATCTTTTCCTATCACCAAAGGGATTTTGTTGCCAAATGAAAGTGCAGCTTGCTGGAAGTGTTTAATATAAGCTTGTTCGCCTTCCAAATCCCGTATGGGCATAGCATCGCCAAAGGTGCAAATACCTTCGTGGATCCAGTAATCGGCCCAATCTTTTGCGGTTACTTTGTTGCCCCACCATTCGTGGCCAAATTCATGATGCATCAGCCAGTCAAAATCTTTGCCGCCGAGTTTACTGTACCTGAACTTGTTGCCATAAGCATTCATGGTTTGATGCTCCATACCCAGGTGCGGTGTTTCGGCTATGCCTATTTTCTCTTTAGCCCACGGATATTCGCCAAAGTACTTTTCCTGTATCCGAATGGTTTGCTCGAAAATATCCAGGTGACGGTTGGCCTTGGTGGCATCCTCCTTTAATACATAAAACTGGATGGGTACGGTAGTTCCATTAACCGTTTTATATGGCCTGCTTACAACGGTATAATCGCCAACATTAAATAGAATGCTGTAATTGTTGATGCTATAGTTGGTTTTCCAATGATAAGTAGCCTTATCGCCGCTTTTAGTCACTTTTTGCAGCAAGCCCGGGCCGGCAACTACCAGGTCTTTAGGTACGGTTATCAGCATATCAACACCGTCATTTGGCTCATCCGAAGGATGATCCTTGCACGGAAAATAAAGTTTACCCCCGGTGCCCTCGGCTGTAACGGCAACCCAGGCATGCCCGGTAGAGTCTTTTGTCCACGTAAATCCATCATCCCAGGGCGGTCGACGGGCAACATGGGGCTTGCCACCATATATCACTTTAATGCTGGCTTTGCCGGCAGGTAATTCCTTGGCAGTATTGATGGTGATGAGGTTGTTTTGGTAAGAGAAGGTTTCCTTTTTACCATTTACCAATATGTTGCTGATCTTTAAGGAATCCAACAGATCAAAAAACAACACCTTAGTGGGTTGCGCCATAATCACATCAATGGTGGTATAACCATCTATCGTTTTTTGAACCGGATCGACATTTAAGGCGATGGTGTAATGGCGCACATCCATAATGGCTTGCTCGGGTTTGAGCTTGCCGCCCGAGGTTAGGGTTTGGGCATTAGCGAAGTACGCGATAGAGAATAGGAGATAGATTGTATAACGCAATTTCATTACGACAGAATTTATTTATCTCATTAATTTTTTAGCTCTTTAACATCGGGAGGGCCGCCAGTAGGCGCCCCAAATTTAACAGGAACGGAGAATTTGGTTCTTACTTTATTCCCATTATTAATACCAGGTTTCCATTTTGGGCTGTTGCCCACTATTTTGATTGCAATGGAATCTGCCTCAGGATTAAAACTCAAGGTAATAATTGGATTGGTTGGACTACCATCTTTTTCAATTACAAAAGTTACAACTACCATTCCTGTGGAGGTATCTTTTCTGTTTGATTTTTTTAGACTTGAGTTGACATAAGCTTTAAAGGCATCAGTACCACCAGGGAATTCCGGAAGTTTATCAACCTCGTTGTATACTTGAGAAGTGTCCTGATTTGTTTTTTGAGCATTTGCAGAAAATCCCATCAGAATAATAGCTACCAAAAATAAAACCTTTTTCATACCCTAAATATAATCAATACTCCCTCACCAGCAAATTATCTGCAAACTGCCTTAAATATTGCCTGCGATCTTCTGAAAGGTCGATCTGATCTAAGGCGTTAAAGGCCGCATCGGCGTAGGTTTGCATGGCATCTTCGGCATAATTCCTGATGTCAAGTCTGTCGTAAACACCTGTCACCGCTGCAACTTTTTCTGTGGCGTTAAATTGTTCCACGCTTAGCCAGTGGTCAAGCATATTGGCGTCGTCACCGTTAGCCAGCTCAAGCGCTTTTATAAGTAAGTAGGTTTTTTTATTGGATAGTATATCACCGCCAACCTGTTTGCCAAATTTTTCCGGGTCGCCGTAAACATCCAGTATATCATCCTGTAACTGGAAAGCGATACCCAGGTTTACGCCGAAGCTATACAATAATTGTGCATCTGTTGACGTAGCGCCTCCAATAATTGCGCCTATTTTTAGCGTTCCCCCTAACAGTACGGCGGTTTTAAGCCGTATCATGTCAAGATACTCGTCGATGAGTACATTGTTGCGCTGCTCAAAACTCATGTCTATTTGTTGGCCTTCGCATACGCCTGTGGCAGTTTCGTTAAAAACATCCATTACCCGGCGCAAAATTGCATCGTCAACCTTCATCATGAATTTGTTGGCCTCTACCATCATGGCATCGCCGGATAGTATGGCCACGTTGGCGTTCCATTTTTCGTGTACTGTAATTTTACCACGGCGCAAGGGAGCTTTATCCATAATGTCATCGTGCATCAGCGTAAAGTTATGGAATACTTCAATGGCCAGGGCGGGCTCTATCGCTTTTTCCACATCGCCGCCAAACAGGTCGCAGGCCATTAGTAACAGGGCAGGGCGCAGGCGTTTACCGCCAAGCGAAAGTATATAGCTTATAGGTTCGTAAAGATCGGTAGGATATGCCGGAAAAGTAAGTTCGTCTACAGCCTTGCTTACCATGGCATGTAGTTCTGTAAGTTGTTTCATGTTTGTAGTTAACAGTTGATTAAGTTGATTGAGTTGGATTAAGTTGATTGAGTTACCAAACCCCAATCAACTTAATCCAACTCAATCAACCAATCAACTCAATATCAATCCTGCACTAACGAAAAATCAATTTGCTTTTTGGTCAAATCAACATTTTTAACCCTGATTTTCACCTCATCACCCAGTTGGTAAATCTTCTTTTTGCGCTGACCGATGATGCAATAGTTTTTCTCGTCCAAAGTATAAAAATCATCGGATATATCGCGCAGGCGAATCATGCCCTCACATTTATTTTCGATGATTTCCACGTACATACCCCATTCTGTAACTCCCGATATAATGCCTGTAAAAGTGTTACCAACCTGGTCGCGCAGGTATTCTGCCTGTTTGTATTTAACAGACGAGCGTTCGGCGTCGGCTGCTTTCTTTTCCATTTGCGAACTATGAGTACATAACTTTTCGTAATGTTCTGCATTTACCGATTGTCCTCCGTTTAAATAATGAAACAGCAGGCGGTGCACCATTACATCCGGGTACCGGCGGATAGGAGAGGTGAAGTGCGTGTAATGATCAAATGCCAGGCCGTAGTGGCTGCTGGTTTTTGTAGTATATATCGCCTTAGCCATCGATCTGATGGCCAGCTGGGTAAGTACATTTTGTTCTTTTTTACCTTCCACATCTTCCATCAGGAAGTTTAACGATTTAGCCGTTTCCTTATCCGATTTAGTATTTATTTTATACCCAAACCGGGCCGCAAACTGTGCAAAATTGGCCAGGGCATCGGGTTTAGGGGAATCATGCGCACGGTAAACAAATGTGTATTTGTGCTTGCCTTTACCCATTTTGCTTACATGTTCGGCCACCTTACGGTTGGCCAACAACATAAAATCTTCAATCAGTTTATGGGCGTCCTTGCGCTCTTTTACATAAACGCCGGTGGGTTTGCCGGTTTCATCAAGCTTAAATTTAACTTCAGTTGTTTCAAAGCTGATGGCACCATTTTTAAACTTCCGGTCGCGTAGCTTATAGGCCAGTGCGTTCAGTTTAAGAATCTCGTCTTTAAAATCACCCTCCTGGCTTTCTATTACTTCCTGAACTTCTTCATAAGTAAAG
Organism: Mucilaginibacter ginsenosidivorax; assembly: GCF_007971525.1. Lineage (NCBI taxonomy): Bacteria > Pseudomonadati > Bacteroidota > Sphingobacteriia > Sphingobacteriales > Sphingobacteriaceae > Mucilaginibacter > Mucilaginibacter ginsenosidivorax. Next base: position 168,660 of record NZ_CP042437.1, on the reverse strand, counting down.
CGCCTGTCAGAGTAGATAATGGTTTTGCCGTACCATTCGGTTTGGATAAATGCATTCTCGTCCAGTTCAAAAACTGCCGAAAAACATAGCTTTTCTTCTTTAGGGCGCAACGAGCACAAGCCATTTGAAAGGCGCTCGGGCAGCATCGGGATAACCCTATCAACCAGGTAAACAGAGGTAGCACGATCAAATGCTTCTTTATCGAGGGCAGAATCCGGGACAATATAATGCGATACGTCGGCAATATGCACGCCAACTTCGTAATTGCCATTCTCGAGTATTTTAAATGATAAAGCGTCGTCAAAATCCTTGGCATCAAATGGGTCGATAGTAAATGTGGTAATATCCCTGAAATCTCTTCGGCGGGCAATTTCCTCCTTAGTGATCACATCCGATATTTCCTCCGACTCATGTTCAACCTCGGCCGGAAAGGATAACGGAAAACCATATTCGGCAAGGATGGCGTTCATCTCGGTGTCATTCTCGCCCTGCGCACCTAAAATGTGTTTTATACGACCGATGGGGTTTTTAGCCTCCGTTGGCCAGTCGGTAATTTCGGCGACCGCTTTTATGCCGTTTTTAGCGCCGTTGAGCTCACTCATCGGGATAAAAATATCATGCATCATTTTACGGTCATCGGGGATGAAAAATGCAAAACGCTCAGATAGTTTTACAATTCCTGTAAACTCCATTTTGGCGCGCTGCAGTATTTCAATGATCTCGCCTTCTTTACGTTTGCCTTTACTGATAGCATATACGTAAACTTTAACACGGTCGCCATGTAAAGCATTGCGAAGTTTGCGTGGGGCAACAAAAATGTCGCTTTCCAACTCATCATCGGTAACTATAAATGCCGATCCGTCGTTTGTCAGATCGACACGGCCTTCTATAAATGTTTTTAACTCAAGGAGTTGGAATTTTCCGGGCGAAACCTCTTTTAGTACAGATTTAAAAGCCTCGTCTTTTAAAATATCAAATATAATTTCGCGCGATTCGGGGTCGCGGACATTCAATTTTGCAGAAACCTGTTTATAATTAAGTGGCGTATTGCCGTTTTGTTCAAATACATCAAGCACCATTTGGGTAAGTACCTGAACGATAGAAGAATTATTTTTCTTTTTTTTAGACATACAAAAGTATTTGCGCTAAGATACGGAATTTTGATGTTTAGGGGAGAAGTTGAAAAGACAGGGTTTTAGAATGACTTTGATGTAGGCGAGATTTTACTTGTGATATTTTGACATATCGCTATAGTTCCGAAGAAACCAAAGTTTTAAATCAGCGACACCCTACACTTGATAAGGATCAATGCAATTTAACTGCGCAATTTTTTTAAAATCACTCAGGTTTCTTGTGAGCAACGTAAGGTTATTTGTGACAGCAGTTGCAGCAATTATGGCATCTGGTAATTTTAATCGATATGTTTTTCTGATCTCTATCGATTTAAGTATGATAGGCTCTGTAAGACCAAACACAGTGGAGGTATCTATAAAATCGTTTAAAAAATTCAGGTAATCCTCGGTTGCATTTTTCCAAACTAACAATTCTATTCTGGATATAACCGATAAAAATATATCGATGCCATCTATCAGGCGAAGAGACTCTTTTGGTAACTTATTCCCAAGATAATCAATTATAGTGTTAGTGTCCGCTAAATATCGTTGTTCCATTCGTTACGGACATCTTTAAGATGATTTTGAAGGTCTGTATACTGTTCATCAGTCAGGTTTAATTTTCCTCTGAAGTCAGACGATTTTTTCTTTTTGCGGGTTTCATCAATATTTAACTCATCAACAGCATACAACAATACTTCTATCTTGCGGCCAATATAACTTTCAGGTATATGGATTGATAAGTCTTGGTTTTCCGGAGTTAATATTGTACGTATCATGTAATTAACTTAATAAACTATTTACGAATTGTATTAAAAAAACAACTCGTAACAAATTTAAACAATTGTCCAAACATTTAATCTACATGGCAGGATAAATGCACCTAAATATTTATAGGCGACGATCTGCCATTAATAATGGTTAACAAAATAAACTTATGCTGTCAAGAAGATACAAGCATCAAACAATATTCTTTATCTATTGCCTGATCCTGGTTGGAAGATCTAAGTTCATTTGACATCTGTTTGCCCTAACAAAAGCACAAGATATTGATGGATTAAATTGCGTAAAGCGTCAATTTAATGTTAACCATGTAAAATTATAACAATCTTATTGTCAGATATTTATGGTTTATATACCTGAAATGTGTTAAGTTATGTTAACCCAACTTAGATGCTTTTACCCTGTGTTATCACCCCTGCGGTATTGATGCAATCAAATTCCTGGTGTACTCATCCTTTGGCCGGTAATAAATATCATCGGGGTATCCAGTTTCGATGATCTCGCCTTTGTTCATCACCATCATCCTGTCGGATATATGTTTAATAACGGCAAGATCATGCGAGATGAAGATATAAGTGAGCTTAAATTCCTGCTGTAATTCCCGGATCAGGTTAAGCACCTGTGCCTGCACAGATACGTCGAGCGCCGACACCGATTCGTCGCAGATAATAAACTTAGGCTGCAGGGCGAGCGCCCGCGCTATCACTATGCGCTGCCGCTGGCCTCCTGAAAACTCGTGGGGGTAACGGTTAAAATGTTCGGGTAACAGATTTACACGTTCCAGTAATTCCAATACGTGTTTTTTGCGTTTGGTATTATTGGCATAAAACTGGTGCACCTGCAAAGGCTCCATGATGGATTGGCCGACGGTTAATTTAGGGTTTAAAGACGAGTAAGGGTCCTGGAAAATGATTTGGATATTGCGGCGAATCTCGCGAAGTTCATTTTTTTTTAAGCTTCGCAGATCGGTATTTTCAAAACTGATATTACCGGCTGTCGGCTCAATCAGTCTTAAAATGGTACGGCCTAAAGTTGTTTTTCCGCAACCCGATTCACCAACCAGGCCAAGCGTTTCGCCTGGGTAAACTTTAAAACTTACATTGTTTACCGCTTTAACCACTTTTTTTGACATACCCAACAAGCCGGTATTAACCGGGAACCAGGTTGAGAGCTGATCTATTGTTAATAAAGGCTCTTGCTTATAAAGCTCTGCCTTTCTTGTTTCTATTTCACTTTCAGGATAATGGTACAATGTCCTGATGTTTTCTATAGTTACCGCCGATTTATTTTGGATATTATCCGCATCAAAAAAATCGGCAACTATAGGCAGCTTTTTCAAATGCTGATTTGGCGATGGCCTGCATGCTAATAAGCCTTTAGTGTATGGATGGCTGGGATGATCGAATAGGTCAGTAGTATTAGCCTCCTCAACAATTTGGCCTTTATACATCACCATTACCCTGTCGGCAATTTCTTTAATAACCCCCAGATCATGCGAAATGAAAATGAGGCTCATTTGGCGCGCTTTTTTAAGGCACAACAGCAGTTCAATAATAGTTTTCTGTACCGTTACATCAAGCGCGGTGGTTGGTTCATCGGCTATTAATATCTCCGGATTACAGGATAGGGCCATAGCTATCATTACCCTTTGTTTTTGCCCTCCCGAAATTTGATGCGGGTAACTATCAAAAATTGCTTCAGGACGGGGCAGTTGCACTTCGTTAAAAAGCTCGATAGTTTTCTTTTTGGCCGCAGCCTTGTTTAAACCCGAATGCAACCGGATAGCCTCAGTTAACTGGAAACCACAGGTAAGCACAGGATTGAGCGAAGTCATAGGCTCCTGAAAAATCATGGCCATACGGTTGCCCCTGATGTGACGCATATCGCCTTCTGATAATTTGCACAAACTTACGTCGTTTAACAGCACTTCGCCATTGATAACGGTTTTGTCTGTATCTAAAAGTCGCATCAGGGCAAGCGATGTAACTGATTTACCCGAACCCGATTCGCCCACTATTCCGATAGTTTGGCCTTTTTGTAGATCGAACGAGATGTTTTTTACTGCTTTAAACAGGCCGTCTCCGGTTTTAAAACTTACCTCCAGGTTTTTTACTTTGAGCATTATTGGCCAACTATTGTTATCATCTCATCTTTTATTAAGTCCTCGCCACGATAGCGCCTTATCAGCTGCGCGGTGGCAACTACATCTTTTTGGCAATAAGTGCAAATCCGCTCAAGCTGGTTTTCGTTCCAGTAAACATGGCTTACCATGCTGCCGTCAATATCATCTTTTGGAGTAGGGATATCAAAAATGGCCGTGAGCAGGTTTAATGACGTGTAGTTTTTATAGTCGCCAAATTTCCATAATTCCATAGTATCCAAATGGATAATTTCCCATGGCTTTTTACCTGCCAGTTGCAGCTGGGGTGGAAAAGGAAGTCCGTTTACTAATAAACGCCGGCATATATAAGGGTAATCAAACTCTTTACCGTTATGCGCTACCAGCACCAGGTTAGCCGGCTGGCCAAATAACATTGCCGAAAAATTAAGAAGGATTTCTGTTTCATTATGCCCTGCAAATGATTTTATCCTTAAGCCGGTATTTTCTTTTCCCCTTGTAAAAACGCCTGCCGATATGCATATTATCTTACCAAATTCGGCCCAGATACCTGCGCGCTGGTAATATTCTTCGGGTGTTTCATCTTTACGCTGATATTGCGTTTTTACCTCCCAAAGCTTTTTAAAATGCTCGGGCACTTCGTCATGTGTGCCATATTGTGGAACCGTTTCAATATCAATTACCAATAAATTGTGCAGGTCATACTGCTCAAGCATGATGTGTTAATTTTATGGAGCAATATAATGAATGTTTTAGTTTGATAGGTTTTACGTGGTACGTTTTAGGTTATACGTTTGTAATTTTATTAATGCGTAACAAACCGCCGGATAGCGGGGATAATACTTTAAAAATTATTTCGCAGAAATAATTTTCACCACTCACCACTCACCACTCACCACTCACCACTCACCACTCACCACTCACCACTCACCACTCACCACTCACTTACTCAAAATCTCAAAACCAATATTAATGGTATTGCCATTGCCATCAACCAGGGTAAGGATATGCTTGCCCGGGGGCGGGTTTAAAGCCATCTGGTGGAAATCTTTGGTAGTACCCATATACTGATCATCCAGGTGCCAGAATATTTTCATGCCAGGTAAGCGGTGCGCCGCATTACAAATCATTCGTCCGCGCGTGCCATCGGCCTCAAGGGGGATGTATATTTTTGCGCCGTCTTTGGGGTAAATCACCTCCATGGTATTCCCGTTCTCAGCCTGGGCGCAATCTGCCCTAAATGGCGGAAGTACATGGTATTGATAATTGCGTGATTTATAATAATATTCCATGGATGGCGGCAGCACAAACCATTTTTTGTTAAGCATTTGGTCTGGTGGCTGGCAATTGCCATTTACCTGGTATTGACCATCGGCAGATAAATGAATAAGCTGATGATAAGGGCAAACAGGTGCCCTTAAGCCGGTTTTAGGAACCATTACCTGGTCAATATCCTGGCAATATTGACCAGCACGGTAGCCGCTTTGCCTGCACACGTCAATTTTTACCATTTCGCCGGTTGGCATTGCAAACCAGTCTTTTGATGCGGGCAGCAATCTAAAAATCTCGAAGAGGGCAGGGGCAGCGGCGTTAATACCGGTTAAACCGGGCCGGCCTTCGCCATCAGTATTACCAACCCAAACACCAACAACATACCTTGGTGTAACACCGATGGCCCAGCCATCCCTGAAGCCAAAGCTCGTTCCTGTTTTCCAGGCCACGCGCTGGCTCGAACTGAATTGTTGCCACAACATTTCTTCGCCCGGTCTCATTACTTCTTCCATGGCCTGGAAAGTGCTATAGATAGAAGCGGCATCAAGCAGTCCTGATTTTTCCAGATCCGGTTTCTTAATATCCTGTTTGCCATAAACAGGGTTATGAAAATCCTCGGGGTCGTAACTCCCGTTGTATTTATCGTAATGGTTAAGCACCCTTGCCATATCCGCATACGCGCCTGTAAGTTCCCAAAGCGTGTTTTCGCCACCGCCCAGTATCAACGATAATCCATAATGGTTTGCCGGCTTGGTTAGGGTGGTGATACCAATTTTATGCAAGAAATCATAAAATTTCTCGAATTTATACTGTTGCAGTAGTTTTACAGCGGGCACGTTAAGCGACCTTGCCAGCGCCTTTGACGCAGGCACAGCGCCATCATACCCCATATCGAAGTTCTCCGGGTGATAACCTGCTATCAAGGTTGGTATATCCGGCAGTAAGCTGTTAGGCAATATCAGCCCGTTATGCATTGCTGAAGCATATAACAGTGGTTTTAGCGTACTTCCGGGACTACGGGGAGCATCAATCACATCTACATCACTTTCCATTTGCGGGTCTTCATGGTGGGTAATATTACCGGCATAAGCCAGTGTTTCGCCGGTTTCAACATCCAGCACAATAGCAGCGATATTGTTAATATCGTTGGCCTTTAAAACCTGGTGATGTTGCTCCAATATATCGTTAACCTGTTGCTGTAAGCCCGAACGAATACTTGTACGAATACGGGTATCGCCCATTGGCTTGGCATCGTAATCATTTTTAAAGCGCTGTAGTAAATGCGGAGCAAGAGAAGGTAATGGCATCGGCTTTTCCGGAACAGGTTCCAGTTTTGCCAGTTCGGCTGTTATACTGTCTATAACCCCTTGCTTGTATAGCCTGGTAAGCAGCCTGTTCCGTTTATTGAGCAATGTTTGCCTGTTTTTGCCAGGATGTACCAAAGACGGCGCATTGGGCAATACCGCCATAGCGGCCATTTCGCCCCAGGAAAGTTTATCAGGACTGCGGCCAAAATAGCGCCAGGAGGCGGCATCCAGGCCAATAACGTTGGTGCCAAATGGCGCGTTGCTGGTGTAAAGGGCCAGTATTTCTTTTTTACTATAAGTAAGCTCGAGCCTAAGCGCCATAAAAATTTCCAGTAACTTGCTCCAAATGTTGCGTTTGTGTTTGGTTGCCAGCCTAATTACCTGCATTGTTAGCGTGCTGCCGCCACTTGTTACTTTTTTTGAGCTTATGTTTTGTTTAATGGCACGTCCAAAAGCAAGGGCATCAAATCCAGGATGACGGTCAAAGCGTTTGTCTTCGAAAGCTATGATGCATTGTTTGAATTTTTGGGGCACGCTGTCATTGTAGGGAAAGCGCCATTGGCCATCTTTGGCAATGGATGCGCCCAACAATTGGCCCTGATTATCGTCAATTACGTATGATGTAGGGTTCTTAAATAGTGGCTTTGGCAAACAAAACCAAAACAACACGGTTAAAACGAACAGGAATACAAGCAGAAATATTACTTTTGGTCTTTTTAAGTAAGTTTTTATTCGTTTTAATACAGCTTGCATTAAGTAATATTTTCAATAAAGATATAACTAAGCTTTATATCGCTACTATATCCGGAAGCGGATTTTTTGATAAACAATATAATGGGCATTCAAAAACTTTCAATTATTATCCCGGCTTATAACGAAGGCAATACCATACATTTAATTTTGGATAAAATTAAAGCGGTTAACCTAACCAATGAAATTAAAAAAGAGATTATTATTGTAAATGATTGTTCAAAGGACGATACCGAAGTTGCCATTAATTCATACCAGCAATCCAACCCGGATGTTGATATTCAGTACTTTAAGCACGAGGTAAATAAAGGTAAAGGGGCGGCCCTGCATACCGGCATCTCAAAAGCAACGGGCGAATATCTTATAATACAAGATGCTGATTTAGAGTATGATCCGGCTGAATATAACGATTTGTTAAAACCGGTAGTAAACGGTTTTGCCGATGTGGTGTATGGCTCCAGGTTTATGGGTAGCAATCCACACCGTATATTGTTTTTTTGGCATACTATAGGCAATAGGTGGTTAACCTTTGCATCAAATATGTTTAGTAACCTTAACCTGACGGATATGGAAACCTGCTATAAACTGTTTGATACCAAATTGATACAAGCCATTTCTCTTACCGAAAAACGCTTTGGATTTGAACCTGAAGTTACCATCAAAATATCCAGAATACCCAGGATCAGGATTTATGAAGTGGGGATTTCTTACTATGGTCGCACTTATGAGGAAGGGAAGAAAATAGGGTGGAAGGATGGCGTGAGGGCTATATACTGCATATTAAAATACGGGTTATTTAAGGGTAAATAGTTCAAACAAAAACTACAAAAAACCACACAAATCATACATTTTTTGACAATTTTATTTCAAAAAAGCATAACTTTTTAATAATTTTTTCGCACACGATGCTTCCCTGGTTTTCAGCATCGGTTTTGAAGCTTTTTACCAGCCAGTTTTTGTCGGTTTTTAAAATGTTGGTGTTGGTGATATGCATGCCGTCGAGGCTTGGGATGTGTTTGAGGTTTTCATCCAGTCCCTGGGCGGTGGCTTTGGTAAGGGCTTCTTTTCTCGTCCACAACAAAAAGAAATTTTTCGGGTTGCCATTTATAAAACTGATTTCGGCGGGGCTGAAATAGTCTTCCAGTATCGATTCGAATTTAAACGAGGCATCTATGGTTTCGGTATCCACACCAACATCAGTTTTTGATATTGCTATCAATACCCAATTTGCCGAGTGGGATACATTATACCGCAAAGCTGCTCCCACGATAAATGGCTTTTTATTTGGGCCGCTGCCGAAGATGATACCCTTTGCCGGTTGGTTGATGTACCGGCTTACAATCTCCCTCAAAGCCGCCCTGCTGATAATAAACCGAATCCGGTCTTTTTCCTGAACGTAACGGTTTGCCCGTACAATTTCATCGGGCTGCAGGAGATTTAAAAAGTGTGCAGTTTGATCTTTATACAAAGGAATATAAATGCGCCAAACATCAACCGTGTTTTCGGGTTCAAAATTACATTCAGTTTCCGGTTGCCAATAAATAGTTTCGGCTAATTGAATGTTCACCTCTACCTGTGCCATTGTCATTTATTTTTTTGCGGCCTCATCAAGGCATTTTTGCAGGCTATTGGCAAATACCTTGTCGTTAGGCGCTTTAAAAATAGTATTATGCTCACCAGGTATTTTATGTACACTTACCCCTTTTAACGCATATTGTTGCCATCCAAGATATTCAAAATCATCCATGTAAAACGTATGTTTTTCGGCACGGAAAAGTTCTATCTTGATATCATAAGGTTTAAGCTGATATCTCCTTTCGGCAAGAAGGTTCATTTCATCTATTTTGTTGGAGTAACCAAAAAAGCCTTCCTGCTCTTCATCTTTAGTGATTTTCCATACTGTTTTGGTAAGGCGGCGTTTCAGCCCGGTAGTATGGTGCGCCAGGGTTTGGGCCACGCCATCTTTAAATGATAAATTATAGGCCAGCTTCCGCATAAAAAATTTCCCCCGTTTGATGTACTGGGTTGGGAGTGGATCGTAGAAGGGCGATCTGTATGCAAAAGTATCAAACATAGCCAGCATTTTTACCTGTTTGCCCATTGCTTCAAACTGCCTGGCCATTTCAAAGGCGATGATGCCACCAAAAGAATAACCTGCCAGCGCATACGGCCCGGTTGGGTTTTGAGCCATGATAGAGGCGTTATAATGTGCAGCTATGTCAACAATATTGTCCAGCGGTTCGTCTATACCATTAAGGCCTTTTGCCTGCAGGCCGTAAACCGGCTGGTCGGCATCCATATTCAGGGCAAGAGCGTTAAACAACAGCACATTTAAGCCGGCGCCGTGTACAATGTAAATTGGCATTTTGGTACCTGTTGGTTTTATAGGCACCAACGAATCCCAAACAATAGATTTGCCATCCATTTCCAGCATTAAAGCCAGTTTTTCGATTGTCGAGTTTTCAAGCAGGGCAGCAAGCGGCAGGCGTTTACCGGTCAGTTTTTCAATCCGGGTCATTACCTGTACGGCTATAAGCGAATGGCCGCCAAGCTCAAAAAAATTATCGTAAATGCCAATGTTCCTGATTTCTAAAAATTCCGACCAGATATCGGCAACTAATTTTTCTACATCGGTACGTGGCGAAATAAACAGGTTTATGCTTTCGGCCGGTTTGGTATGCTCATTGGCCAGCGCTTTTTTATCTATCTTGCCATTCGGCGTTAACGGCATAGCCTGCACAATGATAAAATCATCAGGAACCATATATTCAGGAAGCTGGCCTTTGAGCTCATTGCGCCATCCTTTTATTTGTGTACTGTCGCCCTCGCCCTGGTAGCCGTCTTTTAACACGATATAAGCAGCAAGCTTGTCAATACCGTTTTTATCCGGCCGGGCTATAACTATGGCTTCTTTAACATTGTATTGAGTAATCAGCTGGTGTTCTATCTCGCCGGCCTCGATGCGGTACCCGCGGATCTTGATTTGCGAGTCGATCCGGCCAAGGCATTCAATTTCTCCGTCGGCCATAAACCGGCCCATGTCGCCTGTGCGGTACATTTTGCTACCAGGGTTGGCAGCAAAAGGATCGCTTACAAACTTTTCGACAGTAAGTTCGGGTTGATTCAGGTAACCTTTGGCTACGCCATCGCCGCCGATGTAAATCTCGCCGGCGGTGCCCGGCGGCAAGGGGTTCAGGAATTTATCTAAAATGTAGATGGATGTGTTATCAATCGGCCGGCCTACGGTAATCAATTCATCACCTGCTTTTATTTGCTTAATGGTCGACCATATGGTGGTTTCTGTAGGTCCGTAAACATTCCATAGGCCCGCGGCGGCATTTAATATCCTGTCGGCTAATTCTTTGGGCAGCGCTTCCCCGCCGCACAGTACCTTTATGGGAGTAGTGTTATCCCACCCGGCCTCCAGCATAATGCGCCAGGTGTAAGGTGTGGCCTGCATTATGGTTATACCCTCGCTCCTGATGATGTCAAGCAATACCCGCCCGTCTTTAGCCGAATTGCTATCGGCAATAATTACCTGGGCGCCGGCAATAAGTGGCAAAAACAATTCCAGTCCCGATATATCAAAGCTAACGGTGGTTACAGCAAGTAATTTATCGGCAGCTGTTATTCCCGGCTCTTTTTGCATGCTGTATAAAAAGTTTACCAGGCTGCTGTGCGCTATTTGTACACCCTTGGGGTTTCCGGTGGAGCCGGATGTATACAGGATATAGGCAATATCATCACCATTCACTTCAATACCAGAGTCGGTTGCCGGGTATTGGCTAAGGCTTTTCCATTCAGTTTCCAAAATCAACTCCCTGGCGTTGGATTGATAATAACCCTTATATTGTTCAGACACTATCAGCACAACCGCTTCCGAATCGGCCAGCATGTAATTAATACGCCCTAAAGGGAATTGCGGGTCAAGCGGGATATAGGTTGCCCCGGTTTTCATAATGCCCAACATTACCGCCACCATTTGGGCCGAGCGATCAACAGCAAAGGCAACTTTATCTCCTTTTTTAACGCCCTGTGCAAGCAGCAAGGCAGCAAAACAATTTGCCTTTTGGTTTAAGTCCTGGTAGCTTACTTCGGTTTGGCCAAATTTTACGGCTACGCTGTTATTAAATGTGGCTGCCTGCGCGGCAATTACCTGGTGTAAGGGTCTGTTTTTATCATAAGGCGCGTAGGTTTGGTTCCAGGTGTTTAGCTGGCCAATAAGTGCAGCGTTATTTTTTAAGGTGATGTTACCAATCAACACATCAGGATTTGCTACCAGTTGCCTGAGCAGAAATTCAAACTCATCCATCATATTGCGGATGGTTGATGATTGAAACAATTGGCTGTTGTATGACCACTCCAGTACCAGCGATTCGTCGCGGCCCGAGATATTTACAAATATTTCGAAACTTTCATACTCACGTGGATTGCTGTGCAGGTAGTGTGTTAGTCCGTGAAACGCCACATCATCATCCATACCCATGTCAATGTTAAACATTACAGGCACCAATGGTATGCGGGAGGCATCACGCTGAATATTTAACTTTTTGAGCAGGCTGCCAAAGGTATACAACTGGTGGTCGTAAGCATCCAGTATGACTGTGTTCCTGGCTTTTAAATAACTTTTAAATGATTGCCCGCCATCGGGATGGCTTCGTAACGCAAGCAGGTTTACACAATGCCCTACCAGCCTGAAATTGCCCGTTGCGGATTGCCCCGCAGCAGGTAAACCCAGGATAACCTCGTCATGACCGGTTATTTGTTGTAAAAACACCTCGAAGGCGGCCAGCAGGGTAGTTACAAAACTGGTGCCGTTTGCTTTGCCCAGTTTTTTTAGTTGCAATGCCAGCAACATATCTAAATTAAAATCATCCCTATGGCTTTTATACGTACGTATAGCCGGGCGCGGCAAATCGGTGGGCAGGTTTAAGTAATGACTACTTCCTTTAAACTGGTTAAGCCAGTATTGCTCGGTTTCGTGAAATTCCCGGGTTTGTTCAAATGCCCGTTGTTCGGCAGCATAATCAGAAAAAAGCGGGGCAGGAGGCAGTTGAATTTGTTCGCCCCTGGCATAGGCCGAATAAAATTTACTTAAATCCTGCATCAAAATACCTACCGACCAGCCATCACAAATAATATGGTGGGCAAGGAGTGTTAACAAATGCTCATTTGGGGCTAATTTGATCAGGCTTGCTTTAAAAAGCGGGCCGGTAACCAAATTAAAGGGTGTTACAGCAAACTGTTTGTTTAAATTGCTGATAAAACGCTGCTGTTCGGCAGATGACTGGCCGCATAAGTCCTGGTAATCAACATTTAACGTAGTGCTTTGGTAAATACAGATATGTTTTCCATCGGCGCTAAAAGATGACCGCAAGGCCTGGTGCCGGTTAGCAACATCCTGTAACGCGCCAAGCATGGCGTTGTGATTTAATGAGCCGGTCAAGGTAAGCGAAAACGATTCGTTGTAGGCGCAATTAGCAGCATCGCCGCCCATGAGGCACGACGTCCAGATCTCCAGCTGCGATTCTGTAACAGGAGCAACCGACTCTAATTCCGGCCCTGCAAAGGGATCAAATTCTACGGGGATTGTATCGTATGAAAAAGATGTATCCAATTTAATTGCTGCTTAACTTAACTTGTAAAAATTTTCCGGGATTGTTGCTATCACTGATAAACCAGCCAGGGTTGCCGTCTTTATCGCGCCCAAGCTTTGCGCCGGGAACAGGGGGCACCGATGGCAAATTTACCGGCGTATTAACTGCCGTTTTCGGTTTTTCTGATGGCATAAAACCCGATTCAATCATCTCGGCAACACTTTCTTTAAAAGCGGTAATAATCTGGTCTATTTCTTCGTCGGTATGGGCCGCGGTAACAAAACACGGAAACAAATCCCATATATGGATGCCTTTAAAGCGCATCAATGTAAACAGCAATTCGCCATACGCCAATTCATACTTAAATTTAATTTTCCAAAGGGATCCAAAAGAAGGCGAATACAAAGGTATACCTTCGGCCTCGCAAATGGCGTTTAAAGCATCAGAGAGGCGTTTGGTGCGGTCATTCAATTCCTGCTGCAGGGCGGGGCCCTTTTCCTTCATATAAAGCAGTGTAGCCTTACCGGCAGCCAAAGCCAAAGGATGCCGCACAAAAGTGCCGGCAAAATAAGTTACGCCGGCTTCGGGCTGCGAATCATCACCGTACTGCCAGGTACCGCCATCCAGTGCATCCATGTATTTGCTGATGCCTGCAATGGCGCCAATAGGCATGCCACCGCCAATTACTTTACCATAGGTGCCCAAATCGGCCCTGATGCCAAACATAGCCTGTGCGCCGCCCGGATGCATCCTAAAGCCCGAAATTACTTCGTCGAATATCAAAACGGTTTCAGAACGGCTGGTAATCTCTCTAACTTTTTGCAGGAATTCAACGGGCTGAAATTCTGGCCGCCGGCTTTGTACCGGTTCAACCAGTACGGCGGCAAATTCGTGCGCCCTTTCGGCTATAATTTTAAGCGATTCTTCGGTGCCATAATCCAGTATCAACATATTCTGTACCACCTCGGGCATAATACCGGGCGCCGCAGGTACGGTTTTTAACTTCTTTGTGCCGCGCACAATCACCTCGTCATTAATGCCATGGTACGATCCGCTAAAGGCTACTATGATTGACCGGCCGGTTACCGTACGCGCAATACGCATAGCACCTAAAACTGCTTCGGAGCCCGTATTACAAAGCGCAGCGCGGTCAAAGTTGGTAAACTCGCAAATCAGTTTGCAAACATCGCCCGCCAGTTCATGCTGGGGGCCAATTTCGTAGCCTTTTTCAACCTGGTCTAATACCGCTTTTTTAAGTACATCGGCCTGGTAACCCAAAAGGTTCGATCCAAAACCGTTAAGCGCATCAACATAGTCGTTACCGTCAATATCCCATACATGGCTCCCTTTTGATCTGTTAACCACCAAAGGATAAACAACCTCCTTGGTTAATGGCCTGAAACCACTTACCACCCTCGGATCGGCCATATAGGGGCGATCTTTTTGGGTTTGCGCCTTGCTGCTTTTTGTTTTGGCGTTGTATTTTATAGTCAGATCATCTAAAAATGCCGATTGCTTTTCGGTAAGCTCCAGGGTTTGTTTTTCTATCCGGGCCGTTGCGCCAAACGGCTTTTTTATCTCAATCTGTTCCTCAGCGGTAAGTTCCGGTTCCCGGTGATCTGGCTTAGCAGGAGTTATAGCCGGCGTTGCCGAATTATAAGCAGGTGCAGGTGGCGCTACCAGTGCGCTGCCGCCCTGTATTAGCGCTAACTGGTTACTTAATAACTGGAGTTGTTGTGATATTAAATTGATTATCAGGTCGTTGTTATTAGCTGGCGCACCATTGCCTGAAAATGCAGGCATTGCAAATACAGGCTGCTGTGTGGCCGCCGCATGGGTGGGGGCAACGGGTTGTGGTTGTAACAAATCGGCAGCAAGGTTTGCATCAAGATACGATGCCAATAGTACCAGGCTGTTATACTCCTCAAACAATTTACGGAATGTAACAGGTACATTAAATTGTTTTTTTAGGTTGGTAGCTATCTGCGTAAGCGATAACGAATCAAAGCCTATCTCGATGAAGCTTAAGCCGGTGCCTGCTTCGTCAATTTCGATGCCCGATGCGTCTTCAAATATCGCCCTTAGTTTATCAATCAATATATCTTTCCTCGTTTGCATAATCTGGGGTGTAATAGGTTCTGGCTGGTGTGCAGCAGCTTCGGCTATGGTTTCAACTTTGTTTAGCGTAACGGCTGGTTCAAGCCAGTAACGTTTATGATCAAAAGCATAAGTTGGCAGGTCTGTTTTGTTGCGCTGCTGATGGTTATAAATATTTTCCCAATACGGTTCAATACCGTTAAGCCATAGTTGCCCTACTGCCTTTAATACGGATTTATACTCGGTATTGGTTTCGTTTTGTTCAAACCCGGCTACAACGGGCACTGCCTTATTAACAATGTGCTGCCGGGCAAGTGTAGCTAAAATGGTGCCCGGGCCTGTTTCTAAGTAAAGGCGTACTTCATCTTCCTGTAAAGTATCCAATGCCTGGGCAAAGCGTACTGTTTTCCGGAGATGCTGCGACCAGTAAGCAGGGTCGGTAGCTTCGGCGGCGCTCATCCACTTGCCGGTTACGGTAGATACGATGGGTTTTATGGGCTGGTTTAATTTTATTGATTTTACAACCTCTTCAAATGGCGCCACGATATCATCCATCATGGCCGAATGAAAAGCATGGCTGGTAAGTAATAACCTGGCCGGGATACCCTGTTCTGCCAATTGCCCGGCAAAGGAATTGATGGTGTTGGCGGGGCCTGCCACAACGCAAAGTTTACGGGTGTTTATGGCTGCTATTGATAATTTAGATGGCAATATACCTGCCAGTTTTTCGGCTTCCATACGTACTGAGAGCATGCTGCCGGGCTGAACGCTGTTTACCAGGCGCGCCCTTTCCGAAATCAATTTTACGGCATCGGCAAGGCTAAAAACTCCAGCCAGGTGCGCGGCCACAAATTCGCCTACACTATGGCCTATTAGCACACCGGGTTGTATGCCAAAGCTCATCCAGAGTTTGGCTGTTGCATATTCTAAAATAAATATGGCCGGCTGCGCATAAAGTGTTTGCTTTATTTTTTCGGCAAGCTGGTTATCAGCAACCTTAGGGTAAAGTATGTCAAACAGGTTTTCATGTATGGTACCTTTCAACAGGGCCATGCATTCATCAACGGCTGTTGCAAAAACAGGTTCGGTTTGGTACAAATTGAACCCCATATTTGCATACTGCGATCCCTGGCCGGGGAACATAAATACAAGCTCGGTAACACCGGTTTTTAAATTTTTTGATGCCGACAGATCTGTTTCCGAGGCTTTTAACCTGGCTGCCAACTCATCGTTACTGGCGGCAACTATAAACCTGCGTTGGTTAAACCCGGCGCGGGTAGTTTGCAAGGTGTAAGCAATATCGTCAAGGCTCAACGCCTTGTTTTCATTTACAAAGCTGCCTAATTTTGCCGCATAACCGTTAAGGCTGCTTTCGGTTTTGGCCGACCAGGTAACAAGTTTAAATGGCTTGCCTGCATCTGGTTGAATGGGGGTATCCTCAAATTCTTCAACAATAACATGTACGTTAGTACCGCCTACACCAAATGAGCTTACACCTGCCCGGCGGACGGTATCAGTTTCCCAATCCTTCAACTTGTTGTTGATATAAAAGGGGCTATCGGCAATATTGATATTGGGGTTGATGTTGCTATAGAATAACGATGGCGGGATTTGTTTGTGGCGCATAGCCAAAACTGTTTTTATTAAGCCCGCTACGCCCGAGGCAGCTGTAAGGTGCCCCATATTACTTTTTATAGAGCCTATTGCGCAAAATTGTTTTTTATCCTGCGTACCAAAAGCCAGGTTAAGACCTTCTATCTCAATCGGATCGCCCAGCGGTGTAGCTGTGCCATGGGCTTCTACATAGCTAATGCCCGATGCTTCAATCCCGGCATCATCAATCGCCATAGCTATCGCCCCGGCCTGTCCATGGGCGCTTGGGCCGCTAAAACTGCTTTTAGCCGCACCGTCGTTGTTAATACCTATGCCTTTAATTACAGCGTAAATGGTATCGCCATCGCTTTTGGCATCGGTTAATGATTTTAATAACACTACCCCGGCGCCATCGCTAAATACCGTACCGGTAGCCTGGGCATCAAAAGTACGGGTATGTCCATCTTTACTCATGATAGAACCTTCCTCATAAAAATGCCCGCTGTTGATAGGCGAGGTAACAGAAGCTGCACCCGCGATAACCACGTTGCATTGCCCGTTGCGAATGCTGGTTACAGCCTGCGCAATGGCCAATAAGGAGGTGGAGCAGGCAGCATAAACCGCGACAGCAGGCCCTTCTAAATTCAGCTGGAATGCGGTGCGGGTTGCTATATAGTCTTTCTCGTTAAGTAACCTAACCTGGAAATGGCCTGTACGTGCAACTATTTCTGGGTTGGTTAACACGTTGTTATTGTAATAGGTATTGTAGCCGCAGCCGGCAAAAACACCTACAGCGCCTGCATATTTTTGCGGCAGGTAGCCGGTTTTTTCCAACACTTCCCAGGCTATTTCTAAAAATATGCGGTGCTGCGGATCCATCAGTTCCGCATTTCGCGGGTTGAATCCGAAGAAACCGGCATCAAATTCATCTGCCTTATCAATAATGCCCCGTGCTTTTACATAGGCAGCGTCGTTTTTAACACTTACCGGGATTGATTTATCTATTTCATCGGCTGAGAAAAAGGTGATGGCTTCTTTACCGCCGGAAAGCAGCTGCCAAAATTCGTCAATAGTATTTGCGCCCGGAAACCTGCCGGCCATGCCGATGATGGCTACATCATGATTGGCAGTCCCGGTATTTTTTTTAATTAAAGATGGGAGTGGGGCCGACTTATTGCCGCCGCTTAAAAAGCTAACGAGGCCGCTAATTGTTGGGTACTGGTAAAGCCTGGTTATTGGCACATCTAAGTTTAACTCCTGCTTTAAAGCAGCTACAGTTTTAAGGGCCAGCAGGGAGTTGCCTCCCAACAGGAAAAAATCATCGTCGATCCCTATTTTGTTTAACTGCAATAAACTTATCCATATACCGGTAATATTTTTTTCTGCCTGGGTTGATGGGGCCTTATACAATACAGCAAGTTCGGGCCGTTCCAAACCGGGGTTGGGCAGCGCTTTTCTGTCAATCTTGCCGCTGGTGGTTTTAGGAAGCTCATCTATCCATACATAGGCCGATGGCAGCATAAAATCGGGCAGCTGTTGCTCAAGTGCTTCTCTTATGGCTGCTGTATCCTGCTTGCCTGTTTGCGAAACCAGGTAAGCTATAAGGCGCTTTTGACCGGCTGCATCTTCGCGGGCAATAACAACCGATTGTTGGATATTGCCGAGCTGATTGAGCAACACCTCAATCTCGCCCAACTCTACCCGGTTGCCACGGATTTTTACCTGGGTATCTTTACGGCCAAAGTATTCAATATTGCCATCGGGTAAGTAGCGGGCCAAATCGCCGGTGCGGTAAATGCGGGTAATTTTATTTTCGACCGTTATTTCGGTAAATTTTTCGGCCGTTAGCCCTGGTTTGTTCAGGTATCCATTTGCAAGGCTCAGGCCTGCAACGCAAAGCTCGCCGGTTTCGCCTTTTGCTAAAGGTGTAAGGGCTTCATCTAAAATCAGGATCTGGGTTTGGCTTATCGGCACGCCAATACTTGGTAATGCCGGCCATAGGGCAGGGTCGCCATGTAATTTTAACTCCGTAACCACATGGGTTTCGGTAGGGCCGTACTGGTTGTATAAAACTGCGCCGGGCAATCCCTTAAAAAAAGCCGTAATTTGTGGCGTAATTTTTAATTGCTCGCCCGCTGTCATTACCTCCCGTATGCAGGCGGGGATATGGTTGTTGGCAATGGCAGCTTCGGTTAAGTATTGCAGCACCACAAAGGGCAGGAAAATCCGGTTGATGCTGTTATCTTCAATACAACGCAAAAGCTTTACCGGGTCGATACGTAATTCATCATCAATAAGCACCAGTGTGCCACCCGTTGTAAGTGTAGCAAATATTTCCTGGAAGGATACATCAAACGTAAGCGGGGCAAATTGTAGCGTGTTGGTCCCTATTGTTGCAATGGAATGCTCCCGCTGCCATAAAAGCAGGTTGACTAATGCCGCATGGCCCATTAAAACGCCTTTTGGCGTACCTGTTGAGCCCGAGGTGTATAATACGTAGGCATCGCCGCCAGGTTGGTTTACTGATGGAGCTGCCGGATAGGTTTTATCTGATAAAAGAAGATTTATGGGCAGCGATTCAAATAATGACAGCTGTTTTTCGGTTACTAAACAAGTATCAACACCAGAATCGAGAATTATTTGCTGCAGCCGGTCTTTAGGGTAATCCGGGTCGAGCGGTAGGTAAGCTTTGCCGGCTTTAAGTATGGCCAATACACTTATAATAGTTTCAACACACCGCACTGTACTAACCCCAACAACTGCCGAATTGCGCGATTGTGATAACAAAGCAGCGGCCAGGTTATTGGCTTGCTGGTTTAGCTGGCTGTAAGTAAGTTGCCTGTTACCAAAAGTAACAGCCAGTGCATCAGGCTTTTGTTGAAGCTGTTGCTCAAATAAATAGTGTACAAACACAGTACTGCCTAAACTTTCTTCAACTTCTTTTCCGGGGTTTATGTTCATTAAAATTGATGAGGTTAGCTTGGTTAACTTGCCTGATCGTTATCATAATCGGGGTGTTTAAAATAATGGTGCAGGTTACTTTAAAAGCTTTGAATATAGTGATTTTTTGTATTTCAAATAATGCAAAAGCTGGTTTTGTACCAATAAAATTGATTACAAATACCGCTTACTTTATACGTAAACCGTGTTAGCTAAGTTAAAGAAATTTTTAAATTATTAGTTAAAATCCTATATTCTTTGCTATTGCTTGCGTTGTGCTTTTTCCCAAACGGCACTTTGTGTGGTGGTAAAATACCTGATGATACCGGCTAAAACAGCATAGTTCATTACGCAAAAATAATAGGGGATAAACAATATTTTTACCCGTAGTTGTTTCTTCTCCATGATGTAGCCCAAAAATGCCAGCAGGTAAAATAATACCTGTGCAAACAACAGCAACTGCCACCCTGCCGCGCCAGGTTCTGAAGCCAGGGCAATATTCAGCACAAACGATAGAATGAGCAGGAAGGGCGTAATTGTCCATCGTAACACCCGGTGGCTGATGTACTGGAACGACAGGATTGGGTAGGGGAAAGGATTAAACAAACTTTTTAGCCGCAATATTGATTGAATGCCGCCAGCAGCGATCCTGATTTTTCGTTTTAACTCTTCTGATACATTTTCAGATGCGGTTTCGGTAGCGTACGCTTCGGGCTCGTAAACAATGCGGTAGCCTTTTTCGGCAATCAGCATAGATATCATAAAATCGTCCAATACCGTATCAGGCTGTACGGGTAAGTAAAGTGAACGCCGTACACTGAACAGTTCGCCTGCTGCGCCGACAACCGAATATAATTCAGAATCCCACTTTTTAAGTGCAGATTCATACTTCCAGTAAAAACCCTCGCCGGCAGCGCTTGCATCGGCATTCTCGTCAAAATGCACGCGTTTTTCGCCAGCCACCGCACCAACAGTAGGGTCGGCGTAATGCCTGCAAATCTTTATCAGGGCGTCTTTGTTTAAAAAGGTATTCGCATCGGTAAAAACAACGGCATCGGTATCCACAAACTCCATAGCACGATGAACGGCTGCTATTTTACCGGCGCGCTGCGGCTGATGCAAAAGCTGGATCTGGGGATATCCGGCAATTATCTCCGGAGTGCTGTCAGACGATCCATCGGTTATAAAAACAATTTTTAATTTTCCTGCCGGGTAATTGAGCAATAGGCTATTGGCTATTTTTTCTTTTATAAAAAACTCCTCGTTATAGGCGGCCACAACCAGTGTACAGGTTGGGAGGATGCTTAAATCTTCGGCTATCGGTTTTTTAGGCCCCCTAACCATTCTTTTAAGTTTTATGATAAAGTACAGCAGGATGCCGTAGCCCGCAAACGTATAAAAAACAATAAAAAGGCTTAACAGTAAAATTATTTTCATGCTATTGTATTTATCGGGTAACCTAAGTTAGTACTGTTTTTTGAGTGGGTGAAGTTCCACCAGATTGCTTTAAAAAGCATGGGTATAAAATCGTAGTTTTTATTATTAATATAGGCTATAAGGTTGCGCGGTACCACCAATAACAGAAAATAAATAAAAAAGACTGTTTTTTTGTAGCCGGGCGCGTTACGACGTGTAAACAGGATACGGTTACGGTTCATAAAATACTCCTTAAGCTTACTTTTTTTACCAACCGATATCGATTCTTTGTGATATATCAATGCATCCGTATTTACCCAGGCTTCGTAGCCGGCTCTTTTAATCATCTCGCACCAGTCTACCTCTTCGTAATACAGGAAAAAGTTTTCGGCCATAAGCCCGGCCTTGTCAATGGCGTCTTTTTTAATCATCATGGCTGCGCCGTGGCAATAGGCTGTTGGCCCTGTGATGTGGTTAAACTGCCCCTGGTCTTTTTGCTTTAAACCAATGCAACTATTACGGCAGGTGTAATAATCCATTTGCGTATAACCGGCATATTGAATTAAACTTTTGTCGCTATAATATTTTATCATGGGCGAGATGATGCCGACGTCGTCATGGGTGTCCAAAACGGTAACCAGTTCGTTTAACAAGTTGGGCGTAAATTCGGTATCGTTGTTTACCAGGAAAATGTAATCGCCCGTGGCATGTTTGATGCCCAGGTTATTCCCCCCGGCAAAGCCCAGGTTAGCTTCAGACCGGATGGATTTGATATTGGGATATTTTACCAGCCAGCCGGGAACAGGGTTTATTTTGCTTGCGTTATCCACCACAATTATCTCCAGGCTGGCATAAGTGTTTGTTTTTTCGATAGAAGCGAACAGTTCCTCAGTAACTGCCGCCTGGTTAAAATTGATGGTTACAACCGAAACTTTTTTCATTTATGCTAATACTGGGATTACGGTGGTTGTACGGATTAATTTTAATGAAAGTTGAGTGTCGCAGGCAATAAATAATTGTACCATATAATTATTGGGTGATTTTTTGAAACCTTTTCTTAATACTTAAAAATGGCTTTTCATAACCATAATACGAGGCCGAGGCAACGGCAACGGTTAAGGCTATTGTTGAGCCGTAAATAATTATATTTTCGGTTACCAGGTTTCCCTGCGTCAGGTACCTTTGTACCAGGTATAAAACCAAAAACAGCACAAATTTGTGTAAAAGGTACATTCCATAGGATATATTACCTACGTAGTGGAGTATTTTATAATCGAATGAAAAAATAGCGTTTTCGGTTTCGCACAGGTTAACGATAAGTAACGATGCAAACAAAGCGATTAAAACATCGCCATGAGCAACGTCATAAAGGAGGTATATGACCAGGTATATCAAAAAAATATTCATGATAACCATTTGGTACCTTTTCCTGAAAATTTTATTGAACAGTTTCTGGATTTTCAAATCGAACTGGGGATGTTTTTTGTTGTGGTACAAAACGGCTATCACAGCGCCAATCATCATATTATCAAACCGGGAATAATACATCAGCTGGTGCAATGGCAAATATACAGGATGGTTGGTAACCAAATGGTCAACCACTAATTGTAAGGCCCAAATGCAAATGATGAAGATGCATAAAGCATAAAGGATGTGCTCCGTTTTTTTTATCCTGAAAAAGTGAGGATGGAAAATATAAAACTGCTCCTCTGTACCGATAGACCAAATAGGATCGTAAATAGCTGGCAGCATTTGTAAACAAAAGGCCAGGTTTGGCAAAAACAAAACCGATAGCAACAGTGCATTAGTTGAACCGCCAAAAAAGGAAAAGCCTATTGCTACAACCAGGAAGTACAAGGGCCAGATTCTTAAAAGCCGGCGTATGTAAAAGCCTTTAAAATTGATGGTCGTAAAATTCCGCCGTTCTTCCAGCAGGAGGTAGGTAATCAAAAAGCCGCTTAATGCAAAAAAAATACTTACACCTGCTTTCCCGAAGTTTAAAAGATCGACACCCGGGATCCGCCTTACATGAAAAAGGATCTTATGCAGCTCGATATGTGATACAACAACCATCAACGCAGCCAGGGCTCTCACTCCGTTTAAATTTGGAAAGAAAACCCTTGTTTTGTTTTTTACAGGAACTTCTGATGATGGCGTATCTGACATTTATACATCTTTATCGCAATTTAACTTTTAATAAGCTACAGTTAAATCGCAGGCGCAACTACAATTTAATTTTTTGATGCCTTATCAAGACATTCCTGCAATACTACTGCGAATTCTTTATCGTTTGGTGGTGCAAAAATTGAGTTATGTTCGCCCGGTATCTCATGTACGTTTACGCCTTTCATTGCAAAGGGCGTCCATCCCAGGAATTTAAAATCGGCCATGTAAAAAGTGCGTTTTTTGGCGCGGAATAGCTCGATGGCAATATTTACAGGTTTTAAAACGTAATTGCGTAAAGCTTTTTCACTTGCTTCGTCTATTTCATTGTCATACGCAAAAAAGCCCTCTTTCTTTTCGTCTTTGCCTGGGAAAAGTTTCCAGCTGAACTTAATGAGTTTTCGTTTTAGGATAAGGCTTTTATATTCAATAGTACGTTTTGGATCTTCGGCAAGCAATACGAAGGTATGCCCAATCTGTTTTAATGTGAGCAATGCCTTGTTAACTATCTTTTTCAATTTAGGATCGTTAACCGTTGAAATATCTGCGTAGGTATCAAACATAGCCAGCATTTTAACGTCTCTGCCGGCAGCTATCATCTGGTTGGCCATTTCATAAGCTATAATACCACCAAGCGAGTATCCCGCAAGGGCATACGGGCCGTCGGGATTTTGCGCAACAATTTCGGCTATGTAATTGGCTGCAATTTCTTCCATTACATCCAGTGGCTCATCAATGCCGTTCAAACCTTTGGCCTGCAGGCCATAAACCGGCTGATCGGCATCCATATTCATGGCCAGTGCGTTAAATAACAACACATTTAGCCCTGCACCATGTACAATATATAAAGGCATTTTGCTGCCGCCCGGTTTAATGTGCACCAACGATTCCCAGGTTATTGATGCGGGATCGATATCCAGCCGCGCTGCAAGTTTTTCGATGGTTGCATGTTCAAACAGGGTAGCAAGCGGCAGGCGTTTGCTGGTTTCCTTTTCAATCCGCGCCATAATCTTCACTGCAACCAACGAACGGCCTCCCAGCTCAAAAAAGTTATCGGCAATGCTGATGCTTTTTATTTCCATCATTTCCTGCCATATTTCGGCAACCAGTTTTTCATTTGCAGTGCGTGGGGCTATAAACTCGCCAGTACGTTGTATGTTGCTATAGTCGGGTTTGGGCAGCGCTTTACGATCAATTTTGCCATTGGGCGTAATCGGGATTACATCCATCAAAACAAAATCATCGGGCACCATATATTCTGGTAACACAGCAAGCAGGCCTTGCTGCCAAGCTTCAAACTGCGCCTTTAAATCCGGTTCGGCTATAGGCTCATTAACAATAATATACGCAACAAGCCGTGGGTTGCCTGGGATGTCTTCGCGGGCAATAACTACCGCCTGTTTAACATTGTTTTGTTTGAGCAGGTTTTGTTCAATTTCTTCCAGTTCAATGCGGTAACCACGCACCTTAACCTGGTGATCTATCCGGCCGAGGCAAATAATTTCGCCATCCTCACGTATTTTACCAAGATCGCCGGTGCGGTACATTTTGCTGCCTTCAACGTTCGAAAATATATCGTCAACAAAACGCTCGGCTGTAAGCTCGGGCCGGTTTAAATAGCCTTTGGCTACGCCATCTCCGCCTATGTAAATCTCGCCTATAGTGCCATCAGTATAATTGTTTAGCTTTTCGTCAAGAATATAAACCTGTGTATTATCGATAGGTTTACCGATGGTAATATCCGTATCGTTCAGGATCAGCTTAACTGTCGACCATACGGTGGTTTCGGTAGGCCCGTACATATTCCACAGTTCCAGGCTGCGGGCATTCAGTTTGTTAATTAAATCTTTTGGTAAAGCCTCGCCTCCACAAAGTATTTTAAGCGGTAGTTTTTGTTCCCATCCGGCCTCGAGCATTACACGCCAGGTATAGGGCGTAGCCTGCATTACGCTAATTTGCTGTGCTACACAAAGATCAAGTAGCGCCCTGCCGTCTTTTGCGGTTATGGCATCGGTAACAATTAATTTTGCGCCAACCAGTAAAGGTAAAAACAGTTCAAGGCCGGCAATATCAAAAGAAATGGTAGTTACAGCAAGCAGGTTATCGGCAGGGGTAAGGCCGGGCTGTTTTGCCATGCTTAGTAAAAAGTTAACTAGGTTATGGTGTTTTATCTGTACGCCTTTTGGTTTCCCTGTGGAGCCCGAAGTAAATAAAACATAGGCTAAATCGTTACCGCCAACTACTGTTTCCGGATCATCGGCCGAATAATCGTCAAATTTATTTAAGGCATCCTCAATCAAAACTTCCTGCGCTACCGATATAAAATGCCCTTTGAATTTTTCGGATGTTAATAAAACCTTGGCGGCCGAATCTTCCATCATAAACTCAACCCTATCTTTTGGATACTCGGGATCAAGCGGAACATAAGCAGCGCCCGTTTTAAGAATAGCCAGCAACGATATCACCATTTCGGGCGAGCGATCAAGCGCCAGGCCTATGATGTCGCCTGTTTTGATATTATAGGTGAGCAGATGCCTCGCCAATTTATTGGCAGCTTCGTTCACATTTTTAAAACTTAACGAGCGATCCTCAAACACAATCGCCGTTTTATCGGGAGTGGTGGCTGCCTGCCCGGCAATAAGGTGATGCAGCGCTTTACTTTTAGGATATTCTGCCGCGGTATTGTTTAACAAATTTAAAATATCTGTTTTCTCGTGAGCTTCCATATCGGGGTATCTTCTAATTCTTATTCAAAAATAATACGGGTATTTACCCATTTAACTATTAAAACTGCACACTTCCACTTGTGGTTTATACAGCTGTATGGTCATGTGTGGTATGTATAAATTTCTTATTGGCGCCCTTCAACTTGAATAACAACAACAGCATAGTGAAAAATATCAACGGTAGTTTAAGCGCTGCTTTCAGCAATTGGCCATTAAAATATTGCCCTGGTATAGCAACAGCAATGCCAATATAACAGCATAATGTTGCACATAACCATAATTGCCATGACGGCCCTATACCCGGCGCTAAAAATGAAAGGAATAATGAGATGATCAGCATAAAAGGCATCAACCCAAGCATCAGTACCCTTGGCAGTATTGACATTTGATATATTTCATTAAAATAATCAAAGTTTCCCCTTAAAAATAACTCGCCGAAACCGCTCATACCATATTTGCGCAATAGGTTAAACTGGGCCGACAACCATCTTTTGCGTTGTTTTTTAAATACTTCGGGATTGCTTACCTTCTCATCATATACATAAGCTTTTTCGGCATAAGCAACGCCAATTTTCTGGCGGGTTAGTATCAGGCCCATTTCCTTATCAAAACCGCCAACAGCGTCAATCTGCCCCATGGTTACCTTAAACAGGTTATACTCCAAAGCCATCCCCGAACCGATAATGGCAGCCGAAAGGTTAAAAACCCGTTGCGATTTCCTGAAAATATGGTTGTTAATCTCTTCGCTTATACCATCAAGTACTGCCACATTGGTATTGCTGTTTTTGGCTATCCTGTGGCCTTGTACCACCTTTTCGCCCGCCTGCAGGTAGTTGTTAATCTGGTACAAAAAATCAGGAGCCGCAACGTTATCAATATCATAAACAATAGCAGCATCAAAGCCGGGTACCGTGTTTTCAATGGCTTTATTTAGCGCTTTTGACTTGGTGCTGTTTTCAAAAAAAACTTCAACAACCTGCAATGGCATTTGCCTTAGCTTTACCAAGGTTTCGGGTTTAAGAGAATCGGCTATAACACATACATGGAATTTGTCGGCCGGATAATCAAGCGTCAAGGCATTTGCCGCAGAATTTAATAAAATTTCGTCTTCTTTATAAGCGCAGATGTAGATAACAAATTTGCTGAGCGAACCAGCAACCAGGGGGTATTTAATGGGAATTAATTTCCCCAAAACAGAGAATGTAAAGAGGTACAGGCAGTATATCCCGAGGTATACGAAAGCTGCCCACATGATTACCGAAGCAACAAACTTGATGATCTCCATTGTTTATAGGTTTTTGATAACTTTTACTGTATTTTTATAACTAAAGTTGCACTATAGCTCATTTAGTCCACTGTGCTTCTTATCTAAATTTAATGCCAAAAGATTCTCTATTTCAATAACCCTGTGTTCCCATGTATTTTCGGCAGCCACGGCAAGCCTTTTTTGCTGTAGTTCCGGAGTGTCATTTAAGGCCTCATCTATAGCAATAGTAAACTCTCTGGCTGTTTTACAGAAGGCTACTGTGCCCTTGGTAAATTCTTCTAAATCGCTATTAAAGTTAGATGATATAGTTGGCTTACCTGAACCGAGATACTCAAAAAGTTTTAACGGAAATATGGAACTGCTTACATCATCTTTCTTAAAGGGGATAATAGCTACATCAAAGCCCTTTAACACCGCCGGCAACTGTTCATAAGGTACAGCACCCGTTAAAAAAACATTGGGCAGATAAAGGGCGGGCATATCTTTATAATCTTCATCTACCGGCCCCACAAAAACAAAGTTTTTATCGGGGTTTTGTTCAAATAACTCTTTAATCAATGCATAATCAATACGGCGTTCAATGTTTCCGAAGTAACCTATTATGGGTTTATTGATGCCCGATAAAACTGAAGCCACAGGCAGTTTAGCATCAAGCGCTTTTTGGCTATGATTGATATTTGCAGCGTTGGGAATAAAATGCGAATTGCCATTTAGTTTGAGTTTTTTATTCCTCAACTCTTTACTGGTGCATATAACAAGATCAACACTTTTAACAACAATATCCTCAGATATTAAACCGTGCCTGGTTTGGTAAGCCTCAACCAATGGGTCTACACAGTGGTACACCGTTAATGCAGGCTTTATTAAATTATGAAAGTTGGGGTAGGTGTAGTTGTATGAGTTGATATAAATGTAATCGTGGATGTTATACTGTTTTATTACCTTCCTTAACCGCGACGCCACAATCAGCTCATTCAGCCGTACTGCTAACCGGTAAATTTTTCCTTCGGGCAACATATTGATAGATGGCACCGGAGGCGAAATTACAATTTTAAGGTTAGTTAAGTCTGTTTGGATGATGCTGTTGGCAGATGAAAAGAAATGATTTTTTCTGATTTTGAAAGCCGGCGTGTTTTTAAACTTAAAATAGTCTTTCCAGGTGAAGGGCCTGTCAACATAGTACACATTATTATTCTTTGCCAGGTGCCTGGCCATGGTGTAGTTTGTCGACTCCAAACGGCCATCAAACTGCATTTGCGAAAATATAATGATATTACGGTTCTTTAGTTGCATATATTAAAACTGCCCGGTTTCTTTTTTTCTTACTTTATTATAAAGCATTGTAATAAGCTCCGTTAACTCAATATAACCCAGGTAAAAAATGTCTTTTACCGAGAAATTGAGGTGTTTTTTTAAAGACCAATAGCCAAATATGGCCCCCGAAAAAAACGTAAATATAGAGGCGATGGCAACGCCATATAAGTTATGAAAAATAAATATACCTGCAAAATCACCAATAACATTTACCGTAAGCATAATAAATACTTTAACCATGTTTAGCTGCGGTTTACCAATGATGTCCAGGGTTATGCCAAAAAAACGATCAATAGGCAATAACATTACAAAGCACATAAATATCCGGAAAATATTACCTGCATCTGAATGCTGATAGGTTTTGCCGAATAATAAGCCTATCACCAGGTCGGCCAGTAAAAAAGCGCCAATAGCTACCGGAATGAGGGCTATGGTAAGCATACCGGCATATTTTTTCATGATGTATGATACGTACTTTTTATCGTCACGATGAACAGCCGCCGACATTGTGGGGAGCGCTGTAGCAATAAACGCCCTTAGGGGAATTTCGAAAATTTCCATGAGCCTTTGGGGGATGTAATAAACCCCCAGCAGTGAAGATGGAAACATCATTTTGATGATAAAAGTATCTGAACTGCGCAAAAGGTACGAACTGATAGAGGTGCCCACGCTAAATTTGCCAAAATGTGCCAGTTCCTTTATTGATGACCAGCTTTTGCTGCCAATGGTTTTTATTCTCGACCATCCCAACGAAGTAGTAACAATACTGCTGATGAGGTTATTTAAAAAGTAACAATAAATAACGTTTTGAAAGGTTGCCCGGTGTAAAATAATAAGTAACAGGATAAATACAAAAAAGCCTCCCTGGTTAATAAGCTGCACCAGGAATAATTTATCAAAACGCTCTTCGGCTTGTAGTATCCAACCTGCAATAGCGGTTGGAAGGGTCGACAGAAAAATGATACTAAACCATTTTAATATCATCATCATATTTTGGCTGGCGCCGAAGCAAAACAAGTACACAATCAAATTGCCGATTGCAAAACCCAATATAATCATTAAGCCAACGCACCATGCAGAGCCGGCTACGTTTGCCGATCTTTCGGGCGAAGTTCCGGCATAGTATTTTATAAGTGCCGTTTGCAGGAAACCGGTCCTGAAAGTATCGGCCAGGGTAAACAAAACCAGGAAAAAAATATAATCGCCAAAATCGCCCGGCGTAACCAGGTAGCGCGCCATTAATGCTAATATGGCCATGCCTAATACCGGCATAATAGCGTTACTTGCTAATGAAATAGTGTGCTTATTAATGAGCTTTTGTATAAATGGCATGGTTTGCTTTGTTACGCCTTTTCCCAGCTATTTGTTGTGAAATTGTACTTTTTAATTACCCTGGCCGGGTTGCCAACGGCAACTGAATAATCGGGGATGTTTTTTGTTACAACGCTGCCTGCGCCAATAACAGCATGCTTGCCAATTGTTACACCTGCCGTAACTACGCAGTTGGCGCCAATCCATACATTGTCATTAATGATGATTTGTTTAGTTACTACTTTTTGTACCCTGGGGGGCAGGGTTACGTCCTCATATCCGTGATTGAGTCCCGATATAACTATATTTTGTGCCAGCATTACATAATTACCCAGGGTTACCGGCCCAATTAACACATTGCCAATACCTATGCCACAATTATTGCCTATAATAACATCGCCAACACCGTTATTGATAGTGGCAAAATCTTCAATAATACTTTTACTGCCTAATGTGAATTTGTTAAACGGGTAAATATCCAGCCGCGCATAATACCGTACAACTGCACCTTTACCCCGCGGATAATAAAACGGGGTAATAAACCAACGCACCCAGCGCCTGGGCCTCGATTCGCCGGGAGGTATCAGCATCCAGTGAACTAACTTTTTTAATGCCGGGTTTGATTTTATGTTTGCTGCTATTGACATGGCCTAATTCATTTCTGTTAATGTTGTTTTATCGCCGTCCATCAATGTTTGTTGTTCTTCAAGATCCAATCTGCGGCAGGCTACAATAATGGCTATGGATAAATAAAAAATAATGTTAGATGGGTATTGCACAATGGCCTGTTGCGGAAAGTTGCCAATATTGAAAGCAAATATTACCAATATCATGGCCATACAGTAGTTTTTGAGCCGCGGGTTTTTGATAAGAAAAAAGAAATTAATGCCGTTTTTCAGAACTACAAAAAATAGGGTACAAAACAATATTAGCCCTATCCAGCCCATTTCTACCGCTACGCGCACGTAGCCACTATCGGGCGGAAATTTAGCCAGCATAGAGTTGGGAGCAAAACGCCTGCCCCAAACGCCTACCGAACCAAGGCCTCCGCCTATGGGGTGCGATAATATAAACGGTTTTATTTTTTTTTGATTTTCGGCCCGTACGTTATAAGAGGGATCGTCTGAAGGGCTGAACGCTGTTTGAAACCTTTTGATTGAGGGATTTGATGTGGGCATTACTATTAAAACAGCCAGCATGAAACCTGCAATTAGGGTTCCGATAAGCACCTTTCGGTTAAAATTAAGTACAGCTAAGATAACCAACGAGGCGGGCAGCAATACATAAGCCGCCCTGGTTCCTGAATAAAGCATAACAGTAAGAAAAAACATGGCTATGCATCCCAAAATTATCTTTTTGCGAATAGTAATGTTTGTCATCATGAGCGCTATGCAAAGCAAAGAACCAATAACCATATTGTATGAAAAGGTAACGGGATCTGAAAAAATACCAAATTTGCGCATGTGCCCATTGATAAATAATAAACCCACCCGGAGAGGATCAGAGTACAGCCACTTTTTTTCGAAAGGCAAAAAACCGAAATTTTCCTGTTGAAAAGCCGAAATTGCGGCAATGACATCAAGCAGCAGCCAAAGTTTCAATAAGTATTTTATAAAGCCAACCGTACGGATGTGATAAACAAATACAAAGTACATCAGCATAATAAAGCCAACTGTACGTACCGTATAAACCCAGGCCAGTACCGACGATGCAGCGGGATTAGCTACCTCCACCATGTTATAGGCCAGCCAAATGATAATTAATACACTGATGGGATTTTTAAAATAACTCCAGTTGTTTTCGCTTTTTTGCTTAATAAAAAAGCCTAAAATCAACAAATAGGTTATGGCATCAAGCAGTGTGCCTATTGGTACCTGTTCTGGTAAAAATTCCGAGACATAATTGATAAAAAACGAAACTACTATCAGTACGGTTATGCCAAATTTGGGGTAGGCTACAATACCGGCTAAAGCAGGTAAGCCTATTATAATTACTATAATACCACCTGCGCCAATTATACCAAGTTTATAAACTACAACACTGATAAATAAAGCCACAAGCGCTAAAAAAACGAGCACTAAAGGGTTTGAAAGCTTTTGGAGAAGTATTTTTTTTCCAAAAGTTTCGTTCACTTTAGTGTAGTCGGTTATCTCACGCTGCATTGGCGATAGCTAAAGGGGTTACAAAAACAAAATTTTAATTACCCATACAAAAACACCGATGAAAGCTATTGTAATGGCAGCCTTACGAGATCTGTTTTGCAGTGGGGTTAAATCTTTAAATGGATCTGGTTTTGCTTCAATAGGGTCTATCCTCATAATACTAATGCTAAATACCCTGGTTAAAATAAATAGACATGTTAAGTGCCGGTGCGGCCTATTTTCGCTTTTTGCTAACAGTTGTTTTATTTAATACCCAACCTCCAAATTTGCTTCCGAGCGTTTTTAAAAATACAACAAATTGCTTTTGGGCATTTGTTAATTCTTTATTGGCCTCAAAAACGGCTACAGTTTTATCGGCGAAAAGCAACCACTCTTTTGATTTATTCAAGGCTGTTAAAGGGGCGGTATCAATAATAACAATATCGTATTTTGATTTTAAATCGTCGAAACGGTTTTTTATGAACGCCTCATCCGCAATTTCCAATAAGGTTATGTCATTGCCATGGTTTCCCAACGTAGTGGCGGTACTACTATTTACATCTACGTTGTACAGCGGGGTATTTTTAAAATAATCCTCTAAAAACAAGTTAGGGCGTACAGCATTTGTTAAATCAGGCCGTTCGAAGTTACCATCAATCAGTAAAACTTTTTTATTGATCATGGCATAGGAGTAGGCCAGGCTTGTGGCAAAAAGTGTTTTGCCTTCATGCGGGCTGATGCTTGTAACCGCAATTATTTTTTCTCCACGCAATTCCTGGTCAATTTCAAACCTGACAGATCGTAGCAGGTCTTTATATTGCTGCATTTTATCCCGGTTTTCAATATCCCAAAGTTTTCTGATATCAAGATCGGTACCCGGAATCCGGTTCAGGTAGCCCAATAAAGGCAGCTGGGTTTTGTTAACAAGCTCGGCAGGTTCTTTTATCGTATTATCAAGGTAAAACAAAACGAATAGCACAAACACGCAAACAAAAAACATTACCACAACGCTAATTACTATCAGCAGCATTTTTTTGGATGGTTCCGGCGCTTCAGGTTCGGCTTTTTCCACCTGGATAAGCTCGATGCTAAAGTTTGATTTAAGGTTGGTTGAGTTGTATTTATTTAAAACATCAAGGTATTCCTGGCTGGCTATATTTATATCAAAATCAAAGGTTTTTACTTTGGCATCAAACGGCACCAGGCGCGCAAATTTGGCGTTAAGGTCTGATAATGCTGCGTTTATGGATTGTACGCTGTATTTAGCCAGGTCGCGTGTCACTTCAAGTGTTAGTTTTTGCTTAACCAGGTCGTCTTTGTGCGTAAGCGGGTTGGTAATATATTGATCTGATGATAAGTTGATTTGTGACGATAATGATTTTTGAATTGAATCAAGGGCTGGTTTATACTTAGGATCGTAATTGCTGCGGATATACTTATTTTGGATGAGGTGAAGCTCATCCTGCGTTGCCGTAATAGTTTGGTTAATTTTGCTCGATACCGACTCAAAATATTGCCTGTCGGCCGGCGCAAATTTACTGTCAAGCGTTTTTAATGTTCCATCGTATGCGGCTATTTCTTTTTCGGCCTCCTGCTTTTTGTCGCTGTAACTTAGTATCTGGCCAAAAATAGCCCGCGACTGCTCCTCAAGGTTTAAAATGCCGTTATCTATCTTGTATTTCTGCAGCTGTGCTGTTTTATCGCGCAACGCGTTTCTTTTTTGAACCAACAGGTCGGATAAAAATGTAACCGCGTTTGATTCGTTTTTCTTTACGGTTTGACTATAGTAGTTAATAAATTGCGTACACAATATATTAACCACATCTGCAGATAATTGTGGGTTGGCCGAATCATAGCTAACCGATATAAAATCGCTTTCGTCGTCCCGGTAAATTACAAGGTCTTTACGCAACGATGCATCATCATATCGCATGGAATGCAGCAGATCGTTCAAAGTTTTCTCCTGCTTGTTATAAAGCAAAAGCGGCTCAAGATGATTAAACTTATATTGAAAAAGCTTTAATGCGGCATCCCGTTGGTATTCGGCCATATCAGCCAGCATTTTACTTGGTTTGCTATACGGATAGGCGGGGTATTGGAGGTCATGTATAATTAGCGAATAGGAAACCTGGCTAACTATCTTTTTTAGCTTCATGATAGCCATGAGGTTGCTAAACTCGCTGAATGCCTGCTGTGCCTGCTGGCTATTGTTAGCGTCTTTATCCAGCAGGTGACGCGATGCATCAACTATACCGGTAGCAATTTGAGCATGCGAAACATAGGTATCCGGCAGTCTTTTAACCGCAAAAAAAGTAGCTACACCTGTTATAATGGGTATAAAAATGAGTACTAATTTGTATTTTTTTAATAACTTAAAAAAAAATCCTAACTCCATCTTTTACTTTATATCTTCCAGTTTAATTCCTAATAGTTCTTCCAGGTTTGTTTTAGCTGTCCAGGTTGCCAGCTCGGCCTGTAGCATAAACGAATTTTGGTTGTAATAACTGTTCAATTGTTCGTTATAAATCTGAAAAGTGGTTTCTCCTTTTTGAAATGCATATTTAAGCTGTTTAACAGCTGCACCTGCATCGCTTACTGCGCCGGAACGAAGCCTTAGCTCGGCCATTGCCTGTAAATAAGCATAATAAAACTTTCTGACCTGGGCTTCCAGGGTAAGCATATATTCTGCCTGTTGGTATTGTGCTATTTTATAGGTTTCGTTAGCAGCGCTGGTTACCGATGGGTTTTTAAGTAATTGCCCGATGCTTAAAGTAATAGCCAGCTGGTAGCCTTTAAAAATAGTAGGTTGTGCCTGGTTAACCAAATTTTGCGGACTATAAATGTACGATGCCGTAAGCCCGTCGAGCCACGCAAATTTGGTTGCATTGTAGTTGCTGTGGGCTGCCCTAACCTGGCTTTGCCTTATTTTAACCTCCGGATAATTCTTTTTAGCTGTAGCTATAAGCTTATCCAGGTATGCCGTATTTACGGTGTTTATAAAAGTTTCCTGGGCGCATACCTGCCTGGAAAACAGCGTGATGGTTAACAAAAAGCAAGCAACTACTATATTTCTGTTCATTAATTTATACTTTTTCTTTTTGAAAGAGAGCCGGTACGGTACCTACAATAATCCGTAAATCTAACCAAATAGAATACTTTTGAGCATAAAAGTTATCCAATTTCTTTCTTTCTCTTTCAGACATATCTTCTTTGCCACGTTTGCTTATCTGCCATAATCCGGTAAGCCCAGCAGGGCCCAGGAACCTCATCGACCATTCGTTAGATGTCAGCATCTCGGCCTCGTAAACAGGCAAAGGACGGTTACCTACTACAGACATATCGCCCCTGAGGATGTTGAAAAGCTGCGGAAGCTCGTCAAGACTGGAGTTGCGTAAAAAATTGCCAAGCCTGGTTATACGCGGATCGTTTTTGATTTTTACAAATGCTGCTTTGCTGGCGCCGCCTTCCGTAGCGTATTGGTTGTTCTCGGTAGATAGTTTGGCCAATAGCTGGTCGGCATCGGTGCGCATCGATCTGAACTTGTAAAAATCAAACACCTTATATCCCGTGCCAACCCTTTTACTTTTATAAAATATTGGTCCTTTTGAATCTAATTTAATGGCAATGGCTACAAGCAGGTAAATTGGCGACAGGAAAAAAAGCATTGAGCATGATATAACCAGGTCAATAATGCGTTTTCCGAAAGGCATCTTGTAAGTTGTATCAACTTCTTTTGATAACTCAAGCAACTTTGGCTTTATCAGCTTAAATGTTACCAGGAAGTTTAGCCTCTCGCGCAAATCATCAATAGAAAAAGGAACGCTGTAATAATCATGTACCCTTAATTGAAGGGCTTTTTGTTTAAGGCTTTTATCATTTTGGGTTGATAGCAAAACGATGATAGAACCGTTAAGCAAAAAGCTTCTTTTTATTGATTCAACCAGCGCAAAACATTTGCCTTCTTTATCAATCTCTATCAGGATGATATCCGGAACCGTTAAAATAGATTGCTCGCCAAGGTAAACATCAAGCTGAGTGATGGTATCATTACAAATGATGTTAAAATTGCTAAGGCCCTTTAATATAAGGTCTTTTAATTCCAACCCCGCATAGGCAATCCTGATGTGCGAACCGGAATTTTCGTTCCAATCAGACGTTTGATGATTCATAAACTTGTAGAAGTTGGTTAATTGCTGATTTTAGTTCGGTTGGTTTGAAAGGTTTATGCATATAGCCATCAATTTTGAAAGGCATATTGCTTACCTGCTCATCCAGGTCATGTGCTGCCGACAATAACAATACCGGGATATCGCGGTAAAAACCACTTATCTTAACGTTTTTGGCAAATGATTGCCCGTCAAAATAGGGCATCTGAAGATCTGAAAGAATCAGGTCGGGAAAATGTCCTTCTTCAAGCCATCCAAATGCATCGATCCCGTTGTTTTTAACAACGCAATCATAATCTTTAGAAAGGATGAAACTGAGTAATTTTAGTATGCTTAAATCGTCATCGACAATCAGTAACGTTTTCTTCATATGGTTAATTTCGGGAATCTGGTAAAGCGGTTAAAACATATAAACTAATAATGATTTAGGGCAACGGCCGGGCTTTAATTGTATTAAAATTCCTATATTTTTAATGGTTTTCAAAGTAATCTGGTGTACGTTAAAATGATGACAAGAGTTTTGTTTTTAGTATAATTTCCTAAAAATCTTTACGCAGGTAATCAATTTGTCGGCATTAAGTCAATTACTGTACCGAAAATACATATAAAAATTTTACCTCACATACCAATAATGCTTTTATTTGCTAACAAGGCTTTTAGCTATTAATTAAGGTGTTAATAAAGCTTTCGTTTAGGTTATTATAGCTGAATTCGATCTACAGTTGAGGAATATATTCCCATTTTGGGTAGCGGCTTTTAAAAGAGGGTAAAAAAATACATAACATGTTAATATTTTTTTACCTGCTTGCTATTTGATATTGCATCGATATTGAACTGCATATTTTATATTTTTGATAGTGAATAACATTGAAAAGCATTTGAACCGGTTTGCAAAAAATAAACATATTATTATCTATGGGGGCTCGCTTGCCGTGCTGCTGTTTTTAATGCGCTGGCTTGAATATCGTTTTATAATAATAGATCATGCTCTTGAGATTTATATTGGAGCTATAGCCATTATTTTTACGTCGCTCGGTATCTGGCTGGCCTTAAAGCTAAGTTCGCCAAAGGTAAAAACCATACAAGTTGAAAAGGAGGTTTATGTGTATCCGGACGATAATTTTGTTTTAAACGAAACAGCATTAGCCGAACTTAACTTAAGCAAACGTGAAGTGGAGGTATTGCAATTAATGGCCAGCGGTTTAAGTAACCAGGAAATTGCTGCAAGGTTGTTTGTATCGTTAAATACCGTTAAAACCCACTCGTCAAATTTATTCTGGAAACTTGAGGTTGAACGCCGAACCCAGGCTGTTGACAAAGCTAAAAAGCTGGGAATTATTGCCTGAAAAGCTGGTACTTTAGGGTGATTCGCCTAAAATCACCCTAAAGTATGACTGCCATACGAGCCCAACTTTTCAAATTTGTACCAAAAATTAAAAACGATGAAAAAAAATGTAATCACTTTTGGGCTAATTGCAGGCGCCATAGTTTCCGCCCTGATGGGGGTAACCGTAGCCATGTGTTACGCCGATGGGAAAACCCACGGCAATATGTACTTAGGATACGCTACTATGCTCATCGCATTCTCGATGATATTTGTAGCCGTTAAAAACTACCGGGATAAATATAACGGTGGCGAAATTACTTTTGGGAAGGGTTTTATGATAGGACTTTATATTTCGCTCATCGCATCTACCTTATACGTGGTTACCTGGCTAATCATCTACTATAAATTTATGCCCGATTTTATGGAAAAGTACGCAACCCATACGCTCACCGAAGCTAAGGCCAGCGGTGCAAGCGCAAAGGAACTAAGCGAACAGGCGGCTAAAATGAATACCTATAAACAAATGTATAAGAACCCAGTTTTTGTGGTGCTGTTTACTTATGTGGAGATTTTACCCGTAGGGTTAATTATAGCGCTTATTACTGCGCTGGTATTAAAAAAACGGCCTACTGATAATATATTAGCAACTAACTAACAAGCGTTGTATAGTTAGTGCATACATGGTATTTAAATAAACAAAGCCCTTAAGCAAATCACTTAAGGGCTTTGTTTATTTAGCTTTTAGCCGCTTCAATAACCGATAGGATGTTACCCGCCGGATCATTAAACCAGGCTATAATAGGGCCACCGGCGGTAAATATGCCTTTTTGATTGGTTTTAAAGTTTTCCTCGTTGTAAACAATAAATTTAACACCATGTGCTGTTAATTCATCTACAGCTTTTTCAACGTCTGGTACCGGGAAATTAAGTATTGTAAAGGTGGCTGGCTGATGATTGGGCTTTGGGTATATCACAATTGGGTTGCCGCCCAAAATTTCCAGGTGTAAAATGCCTGGCATAGAGGTGTCTTCCTTTACTTCAAGGCCCAATGTTTTACCATAAAACTCCTTTGCTTTGGCAATGTCGTTCACCGAAAAACCACTGAATGCTTTGCTTTCCTTTAACATAATGTCCTCCTTTTATTATAACAATTAACAATAACGGATTTTGTTTCAACTTAAACTAATCTGCCAATAACTCCGCGTAGTAGCCAAAGCGTTTTAAAAACAATATCATGGTGTTAGGGCATACCGTTCCGGTGTTGCATTGTACCCGCAATATGTTATCGCAATCTTCCAGGTCGAAATTCGCGCTGTAGCCTGCAAACGTTTTATGGATTTCGGCTAACAGCGCTTTGGCATATTTGCGTTTGTTTACATTGGTTTTAAAAACTTCTACCGTCATAACAGCTTGATTTTTTAATCCGCGCGTACTGTTTATTTTGCTGTAAACAAAGGCGCGTACTTTTCGCGTTGTGTATAAGCCAGGAACAATACACCAGCCAGCAATGGTATAACCATAGTAAGACCCGATGGCGACAAAAACGCGTTCACTAAAACAATATTTACCATTACAGGGAATAAAACTACCAAGGCCAGCGCTACATACCTGCCAAATAATAAAAGCAGCGCGCAAACCAGCTCGGTTATTTTTATAAGCAGCATTAAATAACCCGAGGCCGCTAAGCCATCATTAAAAACTTTCATATTGCCTGTTACGGCTGGCATCGGGAATGCGTGGAAGTAAACCATGGCAAAATACATTACAGCTGCAAACAAAAACATCAGGGCTACAAGGGTACGTACAATAATTACTGCAATTTTCATAAAAAGTTGGTTTTGTGGTGATTTGGTTTTATTCAGTTGATTTTAATTGATTGTATTTTTTCCAAAAATAGTAGGTGGTAAACAAGAACGCAAGCATAACGATGGGTGGAATAAGTTCACCGGTCGAATCGCCCACAAAGGCTCTTGATGCAATAGCACCAAAAAAAGTGAACGAAAAGCCGGCAAAAGCCCATTCTTTAACTGCCTTGTATTTGTTTTGTAATATAGCTATTACTCCAAGTAATTTGGCCGTACCCATTATCACCATAAAATAAATAGGATAGCCCAGGTGTTTCAATACATCAATGCCTGCTTGTTGCCTGGTAACCCCGCCAAAGCCATCCCCGGCCATAGCCATGGCCAGTAACGCTGTTAATATCCAATAGGTGATTTTAATTGTTTTAGCGCTCATAACAATAAAAATTATTGTGGGCGGTTAGGTGAGTAGCTTACCATCCATGATATGCCAAATTTATCGGTAAACCATCCAAACAGGTCGCCCCACTCAGCCATGGCAAGCGGCACCATAACCTGGCCGCCTGCAGATAATGCGGCAAATATGGTTTCGGCTTCTTCCTTACTATCAGTATTGATAGAGACGTGATAGTTGTTACCTTGTTTATAGCCCATGCCCATTTCACCAATGCTGTCGGTAGCCATCAGGATGTTTTTACCTATAGGCAAGGCAATGTGCATGAGTTTGTCTTTGTCAGCTTCGGCTACGTTCTCAGAGCCTCCTGGCGAATCTTTAAAACGTATCACGGCCAAAAACTCGCCGCCAAATACCGATTTGTAAAAATTAAAAGCTTCTTCGGTTGTACCGGGTAAATTCAAATAAGGATTAATTGTTGCCATTTTAGTCGAGGTTTTAAATTGATAAATTTTCTTAATGGTTTATATGTAAATCTACGCTGATTTAACCTAAACCAAAAGGGCAAAATCCGACATTTAAAGGGTATAATTAAGACAATAGCTTACTTGTCGGATATAAACCGGTACACATAAGGGGCTTTGTGTGCGCCGCCTGTAAATTTTTTGGCTATCCGCTCCAATATTCCCAGGCTTAGCATTTTACGCTGAAATGCCGCACGGATAAGTTTCTTGTTCAGTACCGTTTCGTACAGGCTTTGCAAATCGCCCATGGTAAAGTCTTCGGTCAGCAGGTTAAAGCCGATTAGTTTCTGATCAAGGTTTACGCGCAGAGTTTCCAAAGCTTTTTTAATGATCAACTGGTGATCCTGCATTAGCACAGGTAAATCATCAAGGCCGTACCAGCAGCAACTATCTGAAATGCTGTCGGGCGTAGGGATGGCTTTTGTAAAATCGACCAGCGCGTAATAGCCTATAGATACAAATCGCTTCAACAGCCAATGGTCGGCCGGTGGCGTGGTCCCTCTTACCGACATGATTTTTTTCAGCGGCTCAGGGTCGTGCCTGCTTCTGTCGCCAAAAACATAAAATTGATCAAGGTAAATGTTTTTTAAACCGGTACGATCAAATAACACCCTGCGGGCTGCTTCATTAACATCTTCATAATTATGAATAAAACCACCGGGCAAGGCATATAGGCCGGTGTTTTTGTATGCAAGCAGTAAAACTTTAAGCTGTTTATCATGAAAACCAAAAATCACCGCATCAATTGCCAGGCCGGGTAAATAACCTTCGCCTTTTGCATCTGCTTCCTGGTTTTTAAACTGGTTGTTGTTTGCCGGCATATAAATATTAGCAATTAACAAAAAAATTTGTTAGCTGCGTAAAATTAATTATTATTGTAACATAATGATACAATAATAATCTATAAGTTGTATTAATTCCCAATAACCAATTATAAACCACATGAGGAAACCATTTTTAGCAGTATTGCTGCTGGTGCAGTTAGCTACCATGAAGGTAATTGCACAAACAAACCAGGTGACTATCGAGAACGGTACGCTTGAAGGGGTAAAAGAGGCCGGTTCGCCCGTTACTATTTTTAAGGGCATCCCATTTGCGCAGCCACCCGTGGGCGATTTGCGCTGGAAAGAGCCGCAACCCGCAAAAAACTGGACGGGCGTTTTAAAAGCTGATCATTTTGGGAGCAACCCCATGCAGCGGCCGGTTTTTGGCGATATGAATTTCCGGTCATCGGGGATGAGCGAGGATTGTCTTTATCTTAACGTTTGGACACCTGCTAAAACCATGAAAGAAAAGCTGCCGGTATTAGTTTATTTTTATGGAGGCGGCTTGGTTGCAGGTGATGGGTCCGAATCGCGCTATGACGGCGAAAGCATGGCCAAACGGGGGATTGTGGCATTAACAGTGAATTACCGTTTGGGCATATTCGGGTTCTTTTCACATCCCGAGCTAACTGCCGAATCGCCAAACCATTCATCAGGTAATTATGGTTACCTCGATCAGCATGCCGCGTTGGAATGGGTGAAAAAGAATATAGCCAAATTTGGCGGCGACCCCGACCATGTTACGATTGCAGGCGAATCGGCCGGGTCAATATCCGTGTCAATACAAATGGCGTCCCCGCTATCAAAAAACTTAATTAACGCTGCGATAGGAGAGAGCGGTGCCGGCATTAAGCCCACTTTAAATTCTATCCCATTGGCTGATGCCGAAAAGAACGGGGCAAAATTTGCCGAAAACATGAAAGCCGGATCGATAGCTGCTTTAAGGGCGCTATCAGCGGCCGATTTGTTAAGTGCAGCCTACAGCGCAAATGCAACCCCCAATACGCCAACCATTGATGGATATTTGCTGCCGAAATCGCTGCCCGAAATTTTTGAAGCGGGCGAACAGGCAAAAATCCCAATGCTGGTAGGATGGAACTCGGCCGAAGTGCCTTACCAGTTTGTAATGCGTGCTGATGCGCCAACGCTGGATAATTACAAAAAAGCATTAAATACTTTATATGGCGATAAAGCCGGCGAAGTAATGAAACTTTACCCCGCAACTACAGACGAAGAAGTTATAAAATCGGCAACAGCCTTGTCAAGCGATCGTTTTATCGTGTACAGCACCTGGAAATGGGCCGATCTGCAAATAAAAACAGGTGGCAAATCTGTTTATCGTTACTGCTTTTCGCGTATCCGCCCGGCGATGACGGCACAAATGGGCAACGCCGCCCCAGGGCTTGCCGGTGGTGTGGTGAAAAATAACGGTGGCATGGCTATGCCTAAAATGCCTGCGGCAGTTGGTGCATCGCATGCATCCGAAATTGAGTATGCCATGGGTAACCTGGCCGGAAATAAAGTTTACGCCTGGACACCTGATGACTTTAAAGTATCGGAAACTATGGAGAGCTATTTTGCTAATTTTATTAAAAATTACAATCCAAACGGCGCCGGCTTACCAAAATGGGATGCCAACACAGCGGGTAAAAGCCCCGTTAAGTTTATGGTCATCGACGTAAAAAGCGAACAAAAAACAGAAAACGACAGGGCAAGGTATTTGTTTCTGGATAATGAATATATGAAGTAAGATTTTTAAGGTGATTTGAATTGTCCTGGCTGCTGTAAAGTAGCCGGGACTTTTTTTGTTTTACCTTTTGGTAAATGCTATTTTAATTCCCATCAGCACAAAAACAACTGCCGAAAATTTATTAAGCCAAATACTAAATAAAGGCTGCTTTTTTAGCCTGCCTGATAATGAGCCGGCAAAAAATGTGAGTACAGCAAACCATGCTAAACCCATTAGCGCATAAGTTATACCAAGTAAAACAAAGGGCAAGGCATTGTGAATTTGCGCCGGATGGATGAATTGCGGAAAAAATGCCAGGAAAAATAGGGCAACTTTTGGGTTAAGGGTGTTTGTTAACACAGCAGATAAATAAGTTTTACGCATAGGCTCTAACACTATAGCCACATCCCGTTTTAAAATTTCCTCTTTTGAAAAAAACTTACTGATGCCAAGGTAAACCAGGTAGGCAGCGCCGATGTATTTTACAAAGCTGAAAGCCATTGCCGACTGTGATAATATTAACGACAAACCAAAAGCAGCCAGCGTAGTATGTACAAGCACTCCCGTAGTGATACCCAGCGTTGCATAAACGCCGGCCTTTTTGCCCTGGGCGATTGATTTGTTAAGCACGAAAATGGTATCGATACCCGGTGAGATGATGAAAAGGAAAGATGTGACCAGGAATGTACTGAAATTTATAATGCCCATAGGTACAAAACTAATAACATTATAACAAAATTGCTTTGCGGTAAGCTTTGTGCTTTTGTTAATTTTAC
Organism: Mucilaginibacter ginsenosidivorax; assembly: GCF_007971525.1. Lineage (NCBI taxonomy): Bacteria > Pseudomonadati > Bacteroidota > Sphingobacteriia > Sphingobacteriales > Sphingobacteriaceae > Mucilaginibacter > Mucilaginibacter ginsenosidivorax. The sequence goes on along the minus strand of NZ_CP042437.1, from coordinate 125,210 downwards.
CAAATGGACACTTTCGCCGACAGGATCATCACCTTTAACCAACAACTGGAATATACCGGAAAACTGCCGCCCGGGGTAAGCATCATGAACCCCTTTAGAGACAACGATTTTGCATTGGATGTATCTACCCGGTTTTACGGTAAGTATTACAGCGATAATCATCCCCGCCATTTGGTATTAGGGATAAATCCGGGGCGTTTTGGCTCGGGTATGACGGGGGTATCCTTTACTGACCCTAAACGAATGATTAGTAAATGCCAGATACCCTATATCGGCCCTATAACTCATGAACCATCATCAGAATATGTTTATGATATGATTGAAGCATTTGGCGGGATTGAACGGTTTTATCAGCAATTTTATATTCATTCCGTTTGTCCGCTGGGCTTTACCATAACCGGCCCAAAAGGTAAAGAGATAAACTATAATTACTACGATACCCCGGAGTTAACAAAAGCAGTGTACCCTTTCATCGTAGAAAATATTAAAAAACAAATTGCTATAGGTTTTGAAACCGATGTTTGTTTTTGCTTTGGTACAGGTAAAAATGAAGCCTTTTTACGCAAGCTTAATGACGAGCACCGGTTTTTTAAACAGGTTGTGGCGTTGGAGCATCCCCGTTTTATTATGCAATACAAATCAAAAACAAAGCAGGATTATATTGCGAAATACCTGAAGGCTTTTAATGCGGTTGTTATTCCTTAAAGCTATTTGGTGCTGATATCGCGTTTATGATCGTCAAACTCCCGGCCTGTGGCATGATAATTCCTTATCAATCCGGCCAGTTGTTTCAACTCAAAATCGGTAAGCTCGGTACCACCGGAGTAATGATACCCTGGCTCAGTATCATCCAAAAAAATAGCGCCCAGATATCCCTTGTCAAAAGTTTTGGAACTATCTATGTCTTTGTATAGTTTATAGGTTCCACTGTTGTTTTCGTTAATCTTATTGGTATTTGCCGGGTCGATAGCAATAATAATATGGCTCCCGTCTGCTTTATTAATACCGAATGTTACGCCGCTGGTTATCATAAGTAAGCAAACAGGCAGGTTGGATAAATGTTTTGAGTACACACTAATTGTACGAATTGAATCGAATGTCACGAATTTGCATAGTCCGCTAAATTTTAAACTCGTTATTTGGGACAATTAATTCGTCGACTTGAAAACCAATGTTTGTGCTAATTCGCTTTAATTACTGCAATTCGTGTTTATGTTTTTTTCAACTTCTTTAACAAAATTAAAAAGTTTAATATGTTTATAAAATTATTGAAATCGGTCGCTAAGAGATATTAAAAGCAATGTTTATCATAACTTTGTTTAGGTGGGCGAAACAATGCTGTTAAGTTAATCACTTGCAACCCCGTAGGGGTATAACATTTGTAGAAAAAAAGAAAAATAACGCTCCGTGCCGCAGGTACGGAACCTATGTAGCGTACCACGGCACGCAAAAATGTTAAATTAAAGTGCTACAAATGTTCTGCTCCCCTGTCGATTCTTTAACTGATAGCATTGTAACGGATAATTGGGGACTAATAATTTCAGAAAAATATTACTCAAAATTTAAACTATCAATGATAGCTTTTTTAAGAAAAAATGCCGGCATCAGGCTGGCGATCCCACTTTTGTTTTCATGGTTTAGCGCAAACGCTCAGGACGCAGCCAAATTTCCCCTGATACCTTATCCCACAAAATTAATACCGGGTAAAGGATTATTTGCGATAACACCGCGAACCACTGTGAGCGGGGAGGCATTTAAGAGCGAGGCTAAAGAACTCGCTGCTCTTTTAGCAAAAGGACTTGGACAAAAGTTAACACCAGCTAAAAGTCAATCCGCGGCGGCTATAAGCATTATAAAAAGCGCCGATATAACAGCATCAGAAAGCTACCGGCTTACCATCAAGCCAAATCATGTCGAAATTTTAGCTAACTCCGGTGCCGGTGTCTTTCACGCAATCGAAACTATCAGGCAACTATTGCCGGCGTCGATAGAAAAAGGCATCGCAAGCAAAAAGTTAGTTTTGCCGGTGCTAACCATCGAAGATGAGCCAGCTTATGAGTGGCGCGGTATGCACCTGGATGTTTCGCGACATTTCTTTTCTATAAGCTACCTGAAAAAGTTTATCGACAGGATGGCACTTTACAAAATGAACAAGCTGCACCTGCACCTGACCGACGACCAGGGCTGGCGGATTGAAATAAAAAAATATCCCAAATTGACTGAAGAGGGTGCTTGGCGTACATTCAACAACCAGGATTCGATGTGCATGAAACGTTCAAAGGATAATCCCGATTTTGTGATTGATAAAGAACATATCATCCAGCGCGATGGTAAAACACTTTATGGCGGTTTTTACACCCAGCAGGAAATGAAAGGTATAGTAGCCTACGCGGCGGCAAGGCATATTGATATTATACCAGAGATTGATATGCCCGGCCACATGATGGCTGCCATAAACTCTTATCCATTTTTAACCTGCAATGGCGAGAATAAATGGGGAGCCCTGTTTACCAAGCCTATTTGTCCTTGTAACGAAACTACTTTTGAGTTTGCGCAAAATGTATTTACCGAGATTATGGATATTTTCCCATCCAAATATATCCACATAGGCGGCGATGAAGTTGACCGTACCGATTGGGGTAAATCTGACGCCTGCAAGGCTTTGATGGAGAAAGAAGGAATAAAAGACCTGGCAGCCCTGCAAAGCTATTTTATTAACCGGATGGAGAAATTCTTTAACTCCAAAGGCCGGAAACTCATAGGATGGGACGAAATTATTGAAGGCGGCATTAGCCCAACAGCCATAGTGATGTATTGGCGCGGATGGGTACCCAAAGCCCCGGTTGAGGCCGTTAAAAACGGCAATACCGTGATTATGACACCAGGCGAGCCGTTATATTTTGACAATCAGCCCGACCAGTATGCTGTTGATCGGGTATATCATTTTAATCCAATCCCCAAAGTGCTAAACGCACAGGAGGCCAAATCAATTATTGGTGCCCAGGCCAACATTTGGACAGAGCAGATTCCATCCGAGCGCCGGGCCGATTATATGGCCATGCCCCGGATGACTGCCCTTGCCGAAATGCTTTGGACAAATCAGCCCGATAAATACCAATCGTACCTGCAACGCCTGGTCCGTCAATATAGCAGGATGGATGCCATGGGGATAAATTATCGCCTGCCGGATTTGCCGGGCCTGCTAAACGAATATGTATTTACCGATGAGGGCAAATTAAGTATTGCATCGCCTTTGTCAACTTTAACCATCCGTTACACTACCGATGGATCCTTGCCCGGTGTAGGGTCAGCAGTATTGCCGACGCCATTGGTTATCAAAAAATCTCAACTAATAAGGGTTGCCGCATTTACTCCAAATGGCACCCGTGGCGATGTTTACAACCTGAATTATACCCAGCAACAAATGCTTGGCCCGGTAAAAATAGCGCCGCCAAAACCCGGCCTGGCTTGTACTTATTACAAAGCTTACTTTAAAGCAACAACTTTTATGAAGGATGCTAAAGTTGATAGTACTTTTACTACGGATAAAATTGAAGTACCTGCAACTGTAAAAGCGCCATCATTTGGTATTACCTATAAAGGTTATATTGATGTACCCGCCGATGGCATTTACAGCTTTTATTTAACCTGCGATGATGGCGGAGTGTTAAAAATAGGCCCCAATATGGTTGTCAATAACGATGGAAACCATTCGGCCCAGGAACGCAGCGGGCAGGTGGCCTTAAAAATGGGGGCACACCCTTTTCAGCTTGATTTTATTGAGGGCGGCGGCGGCTTTAAGCTGGGCCTAAAGTATAGTGTTAATGGCTCGGTACCGCAGGATGTGCCGGCTGGTTGGTTTAAAAATTAAAATGTATTCATGAAAAAGGTTACAGGTATCATATTACTGTTGTTGGCCATCGGCCTAAAAGCATTTAGCCAGGCGGCACCGAAGCCGTACGGTCCGCTACCAACAAAAGGTCAGCTAAACTGGCAGGAAATGGGTATGTATTGCATTATCCATTATGGTGTTGATGTTTATACCGATAAGGAGTGGGGTTATGGGGATGAAGACCCAAAGCTCATTAATCCATCGCAGTTTAGTGCCATGCAAATTGTAGGGGCTGCCAAAGCCGGCGGCTTTAAAGGCGTTGTAGTGGTTGCCAAGCACCACGATGGCTTTTGCCTTTGGCCAACTAAAACCACCGAGCATAACATATCCAAAAGCCCGTATAAAAATGGCAAAGGCGATATTTTGAAAGAGTACCGCGAGGCCTGCGATAAATTAGGAATGCAGTTAGGGGTATATTGCTCGCCCTGGGACAGGAATAACCCTAATTATGGAACGGATGAATATATCAAAATATACCGCGAGCAATTGCGCGAGTTATATACCAACTACGGCCCGCTGTTTATATCATGGCACGATGGTGCCAACGGTGGCGATGGCTACTATGGCGGCAAGAGAGAGGTAAGGCATATCGACAGGTCTACCTATTATGGTTGGGATACCACCTGGGCAATTACCCGTAAATTGCAACCGAACGCCGTTATTTTCGGTGATGTTGGGCCGGATGTACGCTGGGTGGGTAACGAAGAAGGCCATGCCGGCGAAACCTGCTGGGCCACTTATACACCACATGCCCCTGTAGAGGGCAAAAAACCAGGCAATGGCTTCGTAAAAGATTATGAAGGAACAGAAGGCACCCGCAATGGCGATTTCTGGATGCCCGCAGAATGCGATGTATCTTTACGGCCAGGTTGGTTTTACCACAAAACACAGGATGATGGGGTAAAATCGCCCTATACTTTGCTTGATCTGTATTACAAAAGTGTAGGTCGCGGCGCCGCGCTTGACCTGGGCTTATCGCCCGACCCACGCGGAATTGTAAATGAGATAGATGTTAAATCGCTTACCCAATTTGGCAACCTGTTAAAACAAACCTTTGCAGTTAACCTGGCAAAAGGCGCTACCGTTACCGCGAGTAATATCCGTGGTGGCAATAAATTAAGCTTTGGTCCGCAGCTTTTGTTAGATAATGATAGGTATAGTTATTGGGCTACCGATGATAAAGTAACCATGCCCAGTTTAACTATCGATCTGCACACGCCAAAAACATTCAACGTTATCCGCGTACGCGAAAATATTAAGTTAGGCCAGCGGATAGAAGCTTTTGAGGTGGATGCTTTTGAGAACGGCAAATGGCAACAAATTGGCGCCGCTACCAGTATAGGCGGTAACAGGCTAATCCGCTTAACTCAAAATATTACGGCAAGTAAATTAAGGTTAAGAATAACCAAATCGCCGGTTGCCATTGCGCTTAGCGATTTTGGACTGTTTAAAGAGCCCGTGCATTTAACTGCTCCTAAAATTACCCGGAACAAAAAAGGCGAGGTAAGCATAACAACCGAAGCGCCGGTGAGTGCCATAAGGTATACTTTGAACGGACAGGAACCAACGTTTACTTCGCCGGTTTACAAGGAACCGGTTTTATTGGCCAACGGAGGGATTGTTAAAGCACGTAGCTTTGAAGGCAAGGGGCAGAAAAGCGATGTTGCTTTTGCCTCATTTGGCTATGCCAAAGCAGATTGGAAAATCATTGATGCGACTGCAGCAAATGATGGTGGCAACCGGGGCGAAAATGCAGTTGATGAGCATACCGGTACGTTATACAGCACATTAAGCAAGAGTGATACAAAATTTCCGCAGCAAATAACTATTGATATGGGGGTGTCGCACCAAATTAAAGCATTTGGATATTTACCAAGGCAGGATAAGCAGGCCGATGGTATTGTTGACCGGTATGCATTTTATACAAGCCTGGATGGCAAAGAATGGGTGAAAGTGGCTTCGGGGGAATTCTCTAATATTAAATCGAACCCGATTGAGCAGCCGGTTGTTTTAAGCAACCCCGTAAGCGCCAGGTATTTTAAATTTGAGGCTGAACATGTTATAACAGGCAATGGCATTACCGTTGCAGAATTAAGCGTTTATTAATTATCTATTATATGGCCGGGCGTATGTTTGAGCAAACCGGAATACATTCTACACATTACAAATGAAAAAAACGACCTTCTTAGCCGGGATGCTGGCAGTTTTAACAGTGACCGCATTTGGCCAGGCACCAAAAGCTAAAAAAACGACAGGTATTGCACCTGTGTCTTTTACCAAATACGTCGATCCTTATATCGGTACCGGTTTTCACGGGCATGTGTTTGTTGGGGCAAACGTTCCTTTTGGCGCAGTGCAATTAGGGCCAACTAACCTGTCTGAAGGGTGGGATTGGTGCTCGGGCTACCATATTTCCGATTCAACTATTATTGGTTTTCAGCATACCCACTTAAGCGGTACCGGTATCGGCGATTTGGGCGATATTTCTTTTATGCCAACCACCGGGGCTATCAAAACCTACAAAGGCAGTTTGAAAGATATGCAAGATGGATATGTTTCACTTTTTAGCCACAAGGACGAAGTTGTGAAGCCCGGCTACTATAAGGTTAAGTTAAAACGCTACGATATCGGCGTCGAGCTTACAGCCACTACCAGGGTGGGGATGCACAAATACACGTTCCCAACATCAAAAGATGCGCATATTGTGATTGACTTACAGGAAGGCATCGGTTGGGACAGATCGTACGAAACCTACATTAAGCAGGAAGATAAGTATACCATCAGCGGGTATCGTTTTTCGAAAGGATGGGCGGCTGATCAGCGTATTTACTTTACCGCCGTTTTCTCAAAACCGATAGAAAAATTCGCGGTTTACGATAGTACAGCAAAAGCCATCGGTACCAAGTTAAAAGGAGCAAAAATTAAGGGTGTTATCAGTTTTGCTACCTCAAAGGGCGAGGTTGTATACGCTAAAGTTGGTATTTCGCCGGTAAGCTCGGCCAATGCCATGCTGAACATTAAAGCCGAAATACCTGGCTGGGATTTTGCAAAAGTTGTTAGCCAGGCAGACCAGGCCTGGAATGCGCAATTAGGCAAAATCAATATTAAAGCTGATTCATTGTCGATATTGAAAAAGTTTTACACCGCTTTCTACCACTCTATGGTAGCGCCATCTATATTTAATGATGTAAACGGCGAATATTGGGGTACCGATAAAAAGGTGCATAAAAATGTTGGATTTAATAATGTAACTACATTTTCCTTATGGGATACTTACAGGTCTAATAACCCACTGTCAACCATCATCCACCCGGAGCATACCAATGATATGATAAACTCGATGCTGGCTATTTACCAGCAGCAGGGCACTTTGCCAACCTGGCATTTAATGGCCAACGAGACTAATTGTATGGTTGGTTACAGCGCGGTACCTGTTGTTGCCGATGCATTGCTGAAAGGCTACAAAGGTTTTGATGCTAACCTGGCTTATGAGGCTATGAAAACCACCGCCATGCAGGACGCGCGCGGCGTTAAATTTGTTAAAAAACTGGGTTTTATTCCTGCAGATAGTACGGCCGAATCTGTTTCGATGGGTTTGGAATATGCCATTGACGATTGGTGTCTTGCACAGGTTGCCAAAAAACTGGGTAAAACTGCCGATTATGAATACTTTAGCAAGCGCGGTAAATACTACAAAAACTACTACGACCCTAAAGCCGGGTTTATGCGTGGCCGTTTAGCCGATAATTCATGGCGCACGCCATACAGCCCATTCATCTCGATTCATGAAACCGGCGACTTTACCGAAGGCAATGGCTGGGAATATACTTTCCTGGTACCTCAGGATGTGGAAGGATTAATTAATTTGCTGGGCGGCAAAGACAAATTTAATATCAAGCTCGATTCGTTATTTATTGCCGAGGGAGATATGGGTAAATTTAAATCGCCTGATGTTTCGGGGTTAATTGGGCAGTATGCGCATGGCAACGAGCCAGGGCACCCAATGGCCTACTACTATGATTACTCGGGCCAGCCATGGAAAACTGCCGCTAAAGTGCGTTATATCCTTGATGACTTTTACACCACTAAAACCGACGGTATTATCGGTAATGAAGATGTTGGCCAGATGTCGGCCTGGTACGTATTATCGGCCCTTGGCTTTTACCCCGTTAACCCGGCAAATGGCCTGTACGTTTTTGGCAGCCCGGTAATCACCGAGGCAACGCTGAAACTACAGGGAAATAAAACATTTCACGTTGTGGTAAAAAATAACGGGCCTAAAAACATGTATATCAACGCCATGAAACTGAACGGTGTAAACTATACCAAAACCTATTTTTCGCACAAAACCCTGATGGCTGGCGGCGAACTGGAAATAACCATGGGCGATAAGCCCGGTACAGTTTGGGGAGTTGGGGATGCCAATAAAGCGGTATCGGTGTTGAAGTAGAAGTAGTTATTATCATATAATCGCGTCATTGCTTCGTGTCTTATAATGACGTGCTTGTAAATTACTGACTGTCAGCATTAAATATCCGTCATTGCGAATAACTACCAGGATAATCCTGGAAAAAACAGTAACGACATTGCTGCAAATGGGGCTGTTGTAGAGACGCATAATTGCGTCTCCCGCAGGATATTCAGGATTTGCAAGGCCGATTTGCAAGATCAATTTGCATGTGTGATTTGCACGCGGGAGACGCAATTATGCGTCTCTACGTTGAAAATTTAAAAAAAAACATTATTGATAATCAATAACTTACATTTATGTCATTATGAGGTACGAAGCAATGACGGGAGTTTAGTACATTGATTTCACTGTCTTTCTTTACAGGTCGTAACGATTTTTTCGGTTTTTACCTGATGGATACTAATGACGTTTTTTTGTTTTGTAAATTAAAATTCTCTCTAATACTTTCCATTTCCCGATAATATCATCGACGCCAGTTGTTCATCCCTGTCATAAATATCCTGGCGAAAATTCAGCTTGTTATCCCTGTCGGTAAAAGCGGTGAAGTAGGCGATAAACACGGGCACTTTCTGCTTTAGCGTTATAGTTTGTTCTTTGCCCAAATGCATTGCCTTGTTAATCTTAGCGGCGGTCCAGGTGGTATCATACTTCAACAGAAAAGCGGCAAGCCTGGCTGGTTCACCAACCCGGATGCAGCCGTGACTAAACGCCCTTGAAGATTCGCCAAATAATGATCGGGATGGCGTATCATGCAAATAAATATTATAACTATTCGGGAACAAAAATTTTACAAGTCCTAAGGAGTTCTCGGGGCCTGGCTTTTGTTTAATTACAGGCAAACCATTCTCGCGGCCGGTAATTATCATATTGTGCTTGCCGATATAATTGACGTTTTTTCGCATTTCGGGTAAAACCTCGTTTCGCACAATGCTTTCAGGCACGTTCCAGTACGGGCTAAATACCACGTATTGCATTTGGCCATAAAATATAACTGTTTGATGCACCTTTTGGCCTACAACCACATTACAGGTCCATAGCAAGCTGTCGGCGTGATAAACGTGCAGCTTAAACTCGGGGATATTTACTGCCAGGTAGTCGCTGTTTAAACTCACCGGGAGCCAGCGGCATCGTTCCATGTTCACAATAATTTGCCTGATGCGTTTTTTTAACGGCACATTCATCTCGGCGAGAGTCCCCGGCCCCGGCAAACCATCGGCAGTTAAGCCGTGCCTTAATTGAAACCGGTTTATGGCTTGTTGCAAAGCATCATCAAAAACATTGCTCAGCGTGTCGCCTTTAAAATCTCCCAACTTATAAAGCCGCGTTCTTATCTGCGGAATAATCGCCGACGAGTCTCCCGGTTTTATACCTTTGGCCGACGGAATAGTGCCCCATTTTTCTTTGGCATCTAAAGCCCGGTACGTGGCAAGATAGGCTTTCAGCAAATCATACTGCCTGTAAACAGGTTCCGACAAGGTGCTGCCGGCTTTGCCGGTTTGTTTTAATAAAGTATCCAGATAATCGTTGTAGGATATTTTTTTACGGGGCAAAAACCAGTTAACAGCTTTGCTGGTAGAATCGCTCATGCCCTGGAAGGCCAGCTTTGAGAATACAAAATATTGTGCAGTAAGCATTAACTCTGTTGCAATGTTGGATTTCGATGTTTTATCGGTAGGCGAAAATATTAACGAATCCAACGCCTTGGGGTAGGGGACGGCTTTGTAAATACCCTCATTTTGCAAATTACCAAGCCTGTCGGCTAAATTTCCGGCCTGTTCAATCAGCTTTCCGTTATTATACCAGGCATAAGCAAATTTGCGCTTGTTGTAAAACTGGTTAATATCCTTAGTATAAGGCGCAAACGCAGGATGAGTTTTTAGGAAAGTGACAAGCAGCGTGCTATCAAAGGTAGCTTCGGTTTGATCGCTGAAACTGCCGGGGATTGTTTTGTTCCATTCCTTAACGGCCTTTTTCTTCAGTGAGTCAGCAGTAGTCTGTTGGCGGTTTCTACCCCCGTGATTGCAGCCTAATGGTATGTATATGAGTGGGATAAGTGCTACGGAAATGTATTTGCAAACGCCTTTTAACATGTATGTTTTTATTGGTAAGTTAAATAACTAAAAGAAGAATAAAAATATTTATAAAAATGTATACTAATTACATAGACTTTATAGTATATTTGTTTCGTTAATTCAAAGGCATGTTAAGCAACACCACAAAATACAAATCAAATAACTTTTTAAATCTCCACGATTTAAGAGGGATTATGTGTATGTGTTGCTGCTGTTGAGTTTCTCTCTCTTAAAACCGCGCATCACCCCAAAAGTTTACTGACCTTGTTATTTAATATATTTTATGAACGCTTACCCGACAAATTATTTAAAGAGACTATTTTTTAATAGTGCGTTGCATTACAGGCAAATCATTTACGGCTTATGCCGTTGTTGAAGGTGAAATTTAATCCATCTGCTCAAATGAACTAATTTAAATACCATCAATAACACTACAAAAATGTCAACTGCCACTAATAAATACCCGTTTTTCGATCTTTCAGAAATTGTTCCTGATCATGATATTGCTTTTAAACCATACTGCGCTTTGCAACCCGTAAAAGCAGGTAATTATATTCCCGATTTAAAGTTTTCCAATGATTATACCCGTTGGCAATCGTTTTTTAATGGTGCGCAAACCCATGGGCCAATTGCTTTAAGGCAGCTGTTAAAAAAGCCCTTAGTGATTGCATTTTACTCCCATCACTGGAAAGAGCAGGGCTTTGAATTGCTAAAACAGTTAAACAACATCCAACAGGAAATAAGGGCAAATGGAGGAAGTTTATTAATTATCAGCGATGAACGGACCGACGAGTTGGCGAAACAAGCCTGGGAAAATAGTTTTACCCTTAATTTTTATCATGACGAGGAGAAAAATATAGCCCAAACATTCAGGGTTTACTCTGATAACGACCCGGTTTGGAATCGCTTTTCTGGTATTGATGTTAATGTGCCTTTACTGGCCACCTATATTGTTGATGCCAATAAACAAGTGATTTACAATCATATTGATCTTGACTTTTTAGGAACTTTCAATGGTGAAGCTATCATTACATCGGTTTACGAATCATCGTTGATAGCTAACAGCAGGAAATCAGCCTAATAATTAAAAACGAAGTTTATTCACAAAAATATTAAACTATGTCAAACGTAATTGATGAGCTTCAGCAAGTAAAAAGCAAAGTACACAGGCAGGTACTAAAAGCTAACGATGAATATGTAAAACATTTTGGCGATAAGGGCAACCTTACTATACCGCCGGCACGCCAGTTTGCCATTTTAACCTGTATGGATGCCCGCCTTGATCCTGCTAAATACGCAGGCCTTGCCGAAGGCGATGCACATGTAATCCGTAACGCAGGTGGCCGGGCAAGCGACGATGCTATCCGTTCATTGGTGATATCGCATAAACTATTGGGCACAAAAGAATGGTTTGTGATACACCATACCGATTGCGGTATGGGCCTGTTTACCGACGATATAATTCGTGGTTTGCTCTCCAAAAGTTTGAATACCGCTACTATCGACGAAAATGGCTGGCGCAATACTGATGAAAATGGCGGATCTGACGAAGCTAACCATATCGCATTTCTCACATTCAAAAATCTTGAAGCAAGCGTTATTGAAGATGTGGAACGGATAAGGCATCATCCGTTAGTAGCAGGGAACATTCCTATTTATGGTTACATATATGATGTACGATCGGGTAAATTGATTGAGGTGCCACAGGCCACACACGCAGGCGAGGTTTTAAACTAAACAATGTCGGCTTAAAATAGTTAATTTGGGTATCTTAGGGGTATCAACACCTCTTTGCACCATACATGAAGCTTGAAAAGCGCGATTACGATGCCATAATAGTAGGATCGGGGCCAAACGGATTGGCGGCTGCAATTTTATTACAGCAAAACGGACTTTCTGTTTTATTGCTCGAAGGTAAAAAAGAAATAGGAGGAGGGTTGCGCACTGCCGAACTAACTCTCCCCGGTTTTAAGCACGATATCTGTTCGGCCATTCATCCACTGGCCGTTGCATCGCCCTTTTTTGAAACATTACCACTTAGCCAACATGGCCTCGAATACCTATTCCCGGAAACAGCAGCCGCCCATCCTTTTGATGATGGAACGGCTGCTGTTTTGTTCAAATCAGTAACGGAAACCGCCAGGTTACTTGGCAAGGATGAGCAGGCATATCTTGATTTAATGCAGCCTGTAGTAAAAAACTGGCCGCTAATTGCCGCCGATGTTTTAGGCCCGCTTCATTATCCGAAACATCCCTTGCTGATGGCACAATTCGGCCTGCCCGCCATAACGCCTTCTACCTGGTTAGCTAAAAAATTTAAAACTAAAGAGGCAAAAGGCTTATTAGCAGGGATGGCAGCGCATTCCATTCAGCCATTAAGCAATGTAGCCACATCTGCTATTGCGCTGGTACTAATGGCGCAGGGGCATTTAAAGGGATGGCCGGTGCCAAAAGGCGGCTCGGAGCAAATAGCGAAGGCATTGGCATCGTATTTTGCATCCATTGGTGGTAAAATTAAAACAGGGTTTTATGTAGAGTCATTAAATCAATTGCCATCATCACATGCTGTTCTATTCGACATTACGCCAAAACAGCTATTAAAAATTGCCGGGCATAAATTTTCTCCCCTATACAAATGGCAATTGGAGCGTTATCGATACGGCGCCGGGGTATTTAAGGTAGATTGGGCTTTGGATACGCCAATACCGTTTAAGACCGAGGCTGTTAAACGGGCGGGAACTGTTCATATCGGTAACACCTTTGCCGAAATTGCACTGGGCGAAGAACTGATTTGGAAAGGCCGGCATTCGGATAAGCCCTACGTGCTTTTGGCCCAGCAAAGTATCTTCGATGCATCGCGGGCACCGGCTGGTAAACACACTGCATGGGCTTATTGCCATGTACCGAATGGTTCAAATGAAGATATGACCGATATTATAGAACGACAGGTTGAGCGTTTTGCGCCTGGTTTTAGGGATACTATTTTGGCTAAGCATACTTTTAACACAGCCCAGCTGGAGGAATATAATCCCAACTACATTGGTGGCGACATTAACGGTGGTGTGATAGACATCGGCCAGTTATTTACGCGGCCGGTGTTAAGGGCCTCGCCTTATAAAACCTCGGCCAAAGGGCTGTACATCTGCTCATCATCTACGCCTCCGGGTGGCGGGGTACACGGGATGTGCGGGTATCACGCGGCTAAGAGGGCGTTGAAAGATATCTGGGGGATAAGCCCCACCCAAACCCTCCCCTGAAGGGGAGGGCTTAAGAAGGGTTTACTGCTATTAACAAAAGGTTTTTTTAAAGTCTCCCCTTCAGGGGAGATTTAGAGGGGCTGTAACTCCAGCGTCACTACCGATTTTGCGGGTAGCGTAACCACCAGTTTATCGCCATCCTTTTTAGCGCCTGTAAAGCTTACCAGGTGCAGCTTGTTTGGGTTTGCAAAAGTGTTAATGTCGGTAATATTGGCCGATGTTAATACCTGGCCTTTAACGGTGCTCCATTTTACGTCTTTTAATTCGGTAGTAATTGTTATGGCGTTATGCATATCAAGGTTAACCAATGATATATGCACTTTTCCTGTGCTGTCTTGCGATGCTGATGCATTTACAGCCTGTATTTTTTTGCCGTCAACCTCGTAGTTTGGTGCATCCAGTTTAATAGGGAGGTATTTGGCATCCTGGTGCACTTTGTACATATCAAAAATATGATAGGTAGGGGTAAGCACTATTTTTTCCTTATCTGTTAAAATAAGTGATTGCAATACGTTAACGGTTTGCGCCAAAGCTGCCATGCGTACACGATCACTGTGGTTATTGAAAATATTAAGTGTTGTTCCCGCAATTAATGCATCGCGCAGACTGTTTTGCTGGAATAAAAAGCCAGGGTTGGTACCTGGTTCTACATCTGTCCAAACACCCCACTCGTCAACCACTAATGCTACTTTTTTTCCCGGGTCATATTTATCCATAATGGCCGAGTGTTTGGTAACCAGCTCTTCCATTTTAAGGCAGTTAACCATGGTGTTAAAGTATTCTTTCTCGCTAAATTCGGTGGCCGATCCTTTTTTACCCCAGTTGCCGGTAGGTATTGTATAATAGTGCAATGACAAACCCGACATTAACCAGTTGGGGATGTTTTTCATACAAACTTCCGTCCAATTATAATCGTCAGAATTTGGTCCGCTGGCAATTTTTTTAAGTTTAGCGCCAGGGTAGTCTTTAGCAAATGCGGCGTAGCGTTTAAACAAATCGGCATAATACTCAGGTGTCATATTACCGCCGCAACCCCAGCTTTCGTTGCCTACACCCCAAATAGTAACGTTATATGGGGCAGGGTGCCCGTTTTTAATACGTTCTTTAACCACGGTGCTGGTACTGTTTGAGTTAAGGTACTCAATCCATTTCGACATTTCTTCAACCGTGCCGCTACCAACGTTGCCAGCTACATAAGGCTCGCATTTAAGCAGCGAGCATAGTTCCAAAAACTCGTGCGTACCAAAGCTGTTATCTTCGGTTGTACCGCCCCAGTTGGTGTTTACCATGCGGGGGCGCAATGCTGTAGGGCCAATGCCATCGCGCCAGTGATATTCATCGGCAAAACATCCGCCAGGCCAGCGCAGGTTAGGTATTTTTATCTTTTTTAGGGCCTCTACCACATCCAGCCTTATTCTGTCCTGTTTTTTAACAGGCAGGGTTTTATCAACCCAAAAACCACCGTAAATGCCGTGGCCCAAATGCTCGGCAAATTGGCCGTAAATGTGCTTGCTGATGGTTGTTTTTGAATCGGTACTGATACTGAGCGTTCCGGTTTGGCTGTAGCCGGATACCGAAATTAAACACAAGGCGGCAGCGCCAAGTGATGAGAGCAAATTTCTTTTCATGGAATAACAGGTTTATGTCGTAAAGAAAAGAAAAAATAATTAATAAGTGTTTTTTTAACAATAAAAAGATTTGAGATGTTAGATATGAGATGAAACTTTAAAATAGGTATTTAGCTTCATTAGTAGGACATTTTCATTTTGCATGGTAAAGTACCGAGCATATTTTTTAACATGTCCTGTCTCAAATCTCATATCTAACATCTCAAATCTATTTCGCTTCCTTCTCCAAAAACTCGTTAAATTTATCGCTGTCGTAATCGGCTGCGCCGGTGTGTTTGTATTTTAGCTTGCCGTCTTTACCAAATATTAGTGTTGTTGGTATGGTACCATCCAGTAAAGCATCCGGAAACGTATTAACCGATGTATACAACGGCAGGTTGTAATGATTGTTCTTGAGGTAAGCAGCCGACTTCAACAAGTCGTTATCGGTATCAACCATTAAAAAAACAATATTGGCGTTATTTTTAAACTTCGAGAAAAGTTTATTTATTGATGGTATTTCAGCAAGGCAGGGTGGGCACCAGGTTGCCCAGTAATTAACAAATACTACCTTGTCTTTCAATCCTGATATGGATATGATATTTCCGGATGCATCCCGGTAGCTATAGTTCGGAAGGCTTACAGTTTCTTTATGGTTACGGGCATAATCATCAGGGTCTGGCTTAAAAGCTCCAACCGCCATCAGCCCACGTATGAGTTCAACTTTGGCGCTGGGGTTTAACCAGGTAATTACAACTAATATCATGAGCACTACAAATATGATATTCGATGCCGAAAAGTGTTTTTTGTTTATCATTTCATAAATTTAATCCTTATGAGGTGTAGTAAGGTAATAATTGAGAAGATTTTCCTGTCAATCCTGAATTTAAAATCTCACGGATTTACAACTCACGAGGGCGATTTGTGGTAATATGTAATTATTACAAACTACGCTATCTATTTATCAATGTGTGTTTAAAACCTTGCCGCTTACAATTTTTAAATTTATTTGTTTTAATAATATTGTAACAATATATTTACCGGTAATTATTACCCTAATAGTTAATCTGGAAAAGTGAAAAGGTTTATTGCAATACTATTACTTAATGTGCATCTGTTCAATTTGGGCGGATACCAGTTTGTATTTCAGTATTTCATACACCAATCTGAGGTACAAATAGTAAAAGAAATCTACGAAAATAAGATTGACGCTACCAAACTTGTTGAAATCAAAATTCCCGTTCACCTTCCTGGTATAAAAAAATGGGATCATTATGTTAGGGATAATGGCCAGTTGCAATTAAAGGGTGTTTATTATAATTATTTAAGATACAAAATGTCGCCCGATACCATGTCGTTCATTTGTATCGCCAATAGTGTAAAAACCCGCCTCGTATCTGCCAATCTGGTAATTGCCAAAGAGATTAATGACGTACCGCTAAGCAAAAAAGGCCACGATTCGCTTAAAAAGTCGGGTACCGGAAATGACTATAGTTTCCAGGTGATAGACTATCAGTTTATTGCCTTTTCAACACAGCTTAAAGCCGTTGCAAGCCCTATAGCCTACCATGTTAACGATCCTTACATCGAATCTCCCGGCAAACCGCCGAATTTTACCTGCTAATTATAGCTTATAAATTATAATGTTGAATTGTTCTTTATCAATATGATAATAGCAGTTTGATTTATCGTTATTACCATATTCTTTTAGTCTGTATAGGGCTTTAAACCAATATCTTGATAACACCCATATTATAAGCTCCCGATTTTATGCTGAATTAATATTTAACGCATTGTGTTGTGCTTTAAATCATTTTCTATCAGTTAGTTTATTATTAAATTTTTATTGAATTTCCTTACTTAAATCGAATGAAACATTCATTGCTGTATTTTTACAGATGCTGTATTGTTTTGGCTGTTTGCCTTACTTTAACTAAACATGTACAAGCCCAAACTGATGCCGACGCGCTGATGATTCCCAAGAACTACGTTTGCGCCGCAGGTGTTTACACACACAGCCAGTGGGATCATTATTGGGAAGGTACTTTTAAACGCGATGCGCCCAACCTGGGTACCGTAAGCTCGAACGCTTATATGCTGGGCTTTGTTTATGGCCTTTCAAACAAAATCAACGTATCTGTTGCGCTGCCTTATATCAGCACCAATGCATCAGCGGGCACTTTACGCGGCGAACATAATTTACAGGATGTAAGTGCATATGTAAAATGGCTGGCTGTTAAACATGAGATAGGTAAAGGATCTTTGAGTTTACATGCTATCCTTTCAGGCTCCATACCTGCAAGTAATTACGAGGCTGATTTTTTACCATTATCCATCGGCTTGCACAGTAAAAATGTTGCTTTACGCGGTTTACTCAATTACCAGGTTAGCCAGTTTTTTGTGGCCGGTGCCTACCAGTATGTACGCAGGAGCAATATCACTATTGACAGAAACTCGTATTATACTACCGAAATGCATTACACCAACGAGGTGCAAATGCCCGATGTATCTAATTACTTAATCAGTGCCGGTTTCCGGAGCCTTCAATTTAATGCCGAGGCTACTTTTACACAGGTTGATACCCATGGTGGCTTTGATATCAGGAAAAATGATAATCCTTTCCCAAGTAATAAAATGAATTCGCAGCTTGCGGGCCTTATCCTTAAATACACATTTACCAAGATACCCGGGTTAGAACTTACAGCAGGCGGTAACTATGTATTGAAAGGCAGAAACGTGGGCCAGTCGCGCAGTTTCTACGGTGGTATTTACTATATTTTTAATACCAGGAAAGAGAAATAATTTTTAATAATTAAAATAGAATCTGATGAAAAAATCATTACTTTATATAATACCATCAATGTTTATAGGCGTGGCTATATTCAGCGCATCCTGTAAAAAAGACATTGTAGACCGCACTCAACAATACCCTGCACTTGCACCGGCTAATATTGATCTTAACGCCGATACCTGGAAACCCGTGCTGGTTAAAGATTTTAGTACACTTACCGTAGCTGCGCCCGATGCAGTTACATCACCTGCATACCTTGCAGATATTAACGAAATTAAAGCAGCGCAACGTAATTTAACGGATGACCAAAAAGCTGCTATCAAATACTGGAGCGCAGGTGCTGTTTTAAGGTGGAACGAGATTATGCGCCAATTGGTTGCCAAACATAATGTTGCGCCATATCAAAATGCCGATGGCACTTATCCTGCGCCAAACTCGGCCAACCCCTTTAATTATCCGGAGTTTCCGTTCTCAAACCCGCCATATGCTGCACGCGCTTATGCTTACGTGAGCGCAGCGCAGTATGATGCATTGTTGGCTGCATGGCACTTTAAAAATACTTATAAACGTACGGCTCCATACAAAAACGATGCTGCGGTTCAGGCTTTGGTACCGGTTTCAGAGCTGCCATCGTACCCAAGTGAAGATGCCGTAGTTGCCGGTACAACAGTTGAGCTGATGAAATTATTATTCCCTACCGAATTGGCTTACATCAACCAAAAAGCGCAGGAAGAAAAGGAATACCGTATAATGGCAGGTGCTAATACCCGTGGCGAGATCACGGCAGGCGAATCATTAGGTAAACAGGTTGCAGCTTTATTTGCAGCACGCGCCCGCGGCGATAGGGCAGGTAAAGCTATTGGCGATGCTACCGTATGGGCAAAGCTACAGACCACAGCATTTGAATCAGGAAAATTTTGGGTGAGTTTAGAAACACCTAAAAGGCCACCAATGTTGCCTTTATTTTCAAAAGTACTTCCATTTTTGTTTGATACGTTAACTGTTGTTTCATTACGTCCGGCGCCACCTTATTTATCTACTTCTGCCGAGTATAAGAAAGAGGTTGATGAAGTATTATCAATGAGCAAAGATCATAGCCGCGCCCATGAAGAGCAGGTTGCTTTTTGGGCTGATGGTATTGGTACGTATACACCGGCCGGCCACTGGAATGCTATTGCCGCCGATGAGTTTGTGAAACAAAATTATAGCGAAGTGCGTTGGGCCCGTAATTTTGCGCTGTTAAACATGGCCGAAATGGATGCTGCCATTGTGTGCTGGGATACCAAATATTTTTACTTCAACCAGCGCCCTTCACAGGTTGATCCGCTGATTAAAACACTTACAGGTGTGCCAAATTTCCCGGCTTATACATCGGGGCACTCTAACTTTAGTGGTGCAGCTGCCACCGTGTTAACTTATTTATTACCCGATAGGGGAACTAAGTTTACAGATCTGGCGCAGGCCGCTGCCATGTCAAGATTGTACGGCGGTATCCACTTCCGCAGCGATTGTGAAGTTGGTTTGGTAACCGGCAAAGCGGTGGGTCAATACGCGGTTAACAGGGGTAAGGCAGACGGAGCAGGATTATAACGAGCAGAGGGGACTTTAAAATACAAAAAGATGTCGCGTTTAATTTCAGATAAAAATATATACTACACGCTAAGGTTTGCATCGGCAATGTGTTTTATAGGTCATGGTGCTTTTGGCATCATAACCAAACAAATATGGTGTAACTATTTTGCTGTAGTTGGTATTGGGCACGATATGTCGTATACCCTTATGCCCTATGTAGGTATGATGGATATTTTGTTTGGTTTATCGCTGCTAATATATCCAATGAGAGCAGTAGCCGGCTGGCTGGTAGTGTGGGGGATAATAACAGCGTCCATGCGCCCCTTGTCAGGCGAGCCATTTGCTGAGTTTATTGAAAGGGCAGGCAATTTTGGCGCTCCATTTGTACTGCTGCTAATGCAGGGTGGTTTTAAAATACCTCTTAAAAAATGGTTTAGCCGGATGGACGATAATGTAAACCTGGATGCTGCTACTTTAAAAAATGTTTTAAACTACTTAAAGCTATTTGCATTCCTGCTGTTGTTGGGCCATGGTTGGTTAAACTTTATTCAAAAGCAGGGTTTAATTAATCAGTACCGCGCTTTGGGATTTAACGATCCGGGCAAAACCGCGCTGATAGTTGGCATTTTTGAAGTTTTAGCAGCGCTTTCTGTACTTATTCGCCCTTTTGCAAATATCCTGCTGGTGTTTATCATCTGGAAAATAACAAGCGAACTCTTTTACCCTAAATACGAAATATTTGAATGGGTTGAGCGCGGTGGCAGCTATGGGATATTGTTATCCCTGTGGTTTGCTGTTAAGCGGTCGCCTACTGGTTTTTTATCATGGCCTTTTAAAAAATCGACCGGTTTACAAACTAATTAATTAACCTAATACCCTGTAAAAAGCAGGTTTTAGCTGGGTTTTATCACCCGGCCTTGATATTCAATTATCTAACCAATAATAAAAACAAAAAAAAACTATGAAACTAATTTTAAAATTGAGCTGTGTAGCAGCTGTATTTGCACTTTTTACCACCACAAAAGTAAACGCCCAGGGTTGTGTGGCCATCAGGAGTACTGGTGGTTTGTGCGCGATGGATGAACATCCGGATAGTGCCAGCGCTGCCGAGGGAAGCTGGTTGCTGAATAGCAATAGCCGTTATTTCAGATCATACAAACATTTTGTGGGTACGGCCGAACAAAAACAACGTATAGCTTTAGGTACCAATGTTATTAACCATGCTTACACCAATGACATAACACTTACCCGTATTTTTAACAACCGCTGGTCGTTTGCGGTGGATGTACCAATTGTTGATAACAGCCGTTCGTCGTTATATGAGCATGGCGGTAAAGAGCGTTTACAAACACATTCATTTGGCCTTGGCGATGTTAGGTTAACCGCGTATGCATGGTTATTAAACCCCGCTAAAGCCCGTAAGGGAAATATCCAGGTAGGTTTGGGCTTAAAACTGGCTACCGGTGCATACAACTACCAGGACTATTTTTACCACCAGGGTACAACCGATGCTAAAGTACTTGGCCCGGTTGATCAATCAATTCAGCTGGGTGATGGCGGCACAGGCATCACAACCGAAATTAATGCTTATTATAATTTTACCCACAAATTTGGTGTGTATGGCGGCTTTTATTACCTGATGAGCCCACGCGAGCAAAATGGAGTGTCAACAGCCCGCGGTGGTACTGCAAGTGCCAAAGCCATTGCAAACGGCAGCGATATTATGAGCGTGCCAGACCAGGTTATGCTTAGGGCTGGTGCAAGCTACGGTACAGGTAAATTTGATTTTTCGGCAGGCGCACGTTATGAGTGCTTACCTGTTCATGACCTTGTAGGTGGCAGTAACGGTTTCAGAAGGCCGGGTAATATCCTTTCGGCCGAGCCTGGGGTTACATTCCGTTTAAAAACACTTTCTATTTATGCGTTTGTGCCTGTTGCACTACGTCGCGAACGTACACAAAGCGTTCCTGATAAAATCTCAACCGATCTTACCGGAACATATACACAAGGCGATGCGGCATTTGCCGATTACGCTGTTAATATTGGAATTACGTACAGGTTTAAATAAAGTTGATTCAATGGTTTAAGTAAAAGCCGGGCTTGAGACCCCCGGCTTTTTTGTTTTTATGGCAAATAATTTGCGTTATGTTGCTTCTTTTATATCGTTTCTGACCCACCTGTTGCCATATCGTAAGTTTTTAAAATATTTAAATATGTTTTCGCAACTTTATCAATAGTATTTTTAGATTTGAAAATACTATAGTTTTACAATATGAGCACTCCCGAAGAAAATTTTGCAGCATTGGGCTTAAACCTGCCGCCTGCACCAAAGCCGCTTGGCGTTTATAAACCATGTTTAGTTGATGGAAAATACCTTTACTTATCTGGCCACGGAACGGTACAGGATGATGGAACCCTGATTATAGGCCGTATTGGCGATACCATAAATATGGAAGATGGCAAACTTGCTGCCCGCCAGGTTGGTTTGGCTATGCTTGCCACTATTAAAGCAAACATAGGCAGCTTTGATAACGTAAAAAGAGTTATCAAAGTACTGGGTATGGTTAACTGCACCCCCGATTTTGAAAAGCATCCCTTCATCATAAACGGCGCCAGCGAACTTTTTGCCAAAATCTGGGGCGAGGAAAATGGAATTGGTGTACGCAGCGCGGTAGGCATGGGATCGTTGCCCGATAACATCCCTGTTGAAATTGAGGCTTTGTTTGAATTGGTTTAATGAATAGAATCAAGAATTAAGAGTCAAGAATCAAGACAGAAAAAATCCCGGGAATCTGAAACTCTCTTTAATCCCGGTTCAGACAAAAATATGGATCAACACTGGTTTATAATTAATAATGTAGATAAGCTGGATACCCCGGCTTTGGTTGTTTATCCCGATAGGGTACAGTCCAACATCAATATGCTTAAAACCATGATTGATGATGTGGCACGATTACGCCCTCATATTAAAACTTACAAAAACAAACAGGTTACGCAGCTATTGCTTGAAGCCGGGATTAATAAATTCAAGTGCGCCACCATTGCCGAAGCAGAGCTGCTGGGCATGTGTAAAGCGCCCGATGTTTTGCTGGCTTACCAGCCTGTTGGCCCCAAGCTGGATAGGTTTATCAAATTAACCCACGCTTATCCGCAAACCCGCTTCTCGTGTTTAGTTGATAACGATTTAGCAGCCAAAGAAATTTCGGATGCCGCTGTAGTTAGTAAAATTACCATTGATGTTTACCTTGATCTGAATGTTGGCATGAACCGTACAGGCATTGCACCCGGTTTTGATGCGCTACAGTTATATATGGATTGCGCCGTATTGCCAGGGATTACGCCGGTTGGCTTGCATGCTTACGACGGCCACATTCACGATGTTGACGTGACAAAGCGAAAACAGCGCTGCGATGCCGGTTTTGCACCTGTATTAAAGCTGCAACAGGATTTGAAAGCGAAAGATTATCCCGAACCGGTTATTATTGCCGGCGGCTCGCCAACGTTTACCATTCATTCAAAAAGACCTGTTGTAGAATGCAGCCCGGGTACTTTTGTTTATTGGGACAGGGGTTATGAATTGGGGATACCGGAGCAGCCCTTTTTGCCGGCAGTATTGGTAGTTACACGGGTTGTATCGTTGCCCGATGCTACTAAACTTTGCCTGGATGTTGGGCACAAATCTATTTCGGCTGAAAATGAACTGAACAAACGGATTTACTTTTTAAATGCACCCCAACTGGTACCCCTTGGCCAAAGCGAGGAACATTTGGTTGTTGATGCGGGTAAAGGGCATAGCTATGAGATAGGCGACGTGCTTTATGGCATCCCGCATCATGTATGCCCAACGGTGGCTTTGTATGAACGCGTTTATACCATCGAAAATAATAAACTTACCGGCGAATGGCTTAACCTGGCCCGCGACCGTAAAATCACTATCTGATCATAAAAAAATATGTTTGTAATTGATGCCCATTTAGATCTGAGCATGAACGCCCTGGAGTGGAACCGCGACTTAACCCGCCCCCTGGCCGAATTAAACCAGCGTGAAGTTGGGCTTACCGACAAACCTGACCGCGCCAAAGCCGTTGTTACTTTGCCCGAATTGCGTAAGGGTAATATTGGTTTGGTGGTAGCCACACAAATTGGCCGTTACGTGGCTCCCGGTAACCCGTTGCCGGGCTGGCACTCGCCCGAACAGGCCTGGGCGCAAACACAGGGACAGGTAGCCTGGTACAAAGCCATGGAAGATGCCGGCCAGATGGTGCAGGTAAATAATCTGGAGTCATTAGAGAAACATCTTACTTATTGGAACGATGGTCAATCCACAGAAACTAAGGCTGTAGGATACATCCTGAGTTTGGAAGGCGCAGACTCAATTGTTACGGTACAACATCTGGAACGCGCCCATAAATACGGCCTGAGGGCTGTAGGCCCGGCCCACTACGGCCCCGGCAGGTATGCCCAGGGTACCGATGCAACCGGCTATATGGGGCCAAAAGGGCATGAGTTGCTTAAAGAAATGGAACGCCTGAATATTATCCTGGATGCAACGCACCTGTGCGATGATAGTTTTTGGGAGGCCCTTGATCATTTCAACGGCCACGTTTGGGCCAGCCACAACAACTGCCGCGCACTGGTAAACCACAACCGACAGTACAGCGACGAGATGATTAAGGCGTTGGTTGATCGCGGGGCGGTAATTGGTGCTGCATTGGATGCCTGGATGATGGTGCCGGGATGGGTGAGGGGCGTATCAACCCCCAAAGGGATGAACTGCAATATGGAGGTGATGGTAGACCACATCGATCATATTTGCCAGGTAGCCGGTAACGCGCTGCATGTAGGTATGGGTACCGATCTTGACGGCGCTTTTGGCCGGGAGCAATGCCCATATGACCTGGAGACCATTGCCGATTTGCAAAAAGTGCCCGATTTATTAAAAAAACGAGGTTATACCGATGTTGACATTGAAAACATGATGCACGGTAACTGGCTAAGATTTTTGAGGAAGGCCTGGGGGTAAAGTTTGAATAACCATGTTGTTAAATGTTTTCGTTAGATTCTGGAGTAACAATTCCTGGGAATATTTTGTTCAAATCTTGATTCTTGACTCTTAATTCTTGATTCTTCTTTTTCACCCTCGTGTAAAACATCTCCTGTAATTCTGTTAATTATTTCAAATAAGCCTACTTTGCATTCATGAATGCAGAACAAGCAAGATTAAAAGATGCAACCTGGAAAAAGTGGGGCCCCTATGTGAGTGACCGCCAATGGGGTACTGTTAGGGAAGATTACAGCGCGAATGGCGATGCCTGGAACTATATAACCCATGATATGGCCCGCAGCAAAGCCTATCGCTGGGGCGAGGAAGGCATAGCCGGCATTTGCGACCGCCAGCAAAATCTTTGTTTTGCGATATCCCTCTGGAATAAAAAAGACCCCATCATCAAGGAGCGTTACTTCGGCCTCAGTAACCCCGAGGGAAACCACGGCGAGGATGTTAAGGAATTATACTATTACCTGGATAGCACGCCAACGCACTCGTACATGAAAACGTTGTACAAGTACCCGCAAAATGAATTTCCGTACGCCTGGCTGGTTAACGAAAACAAGCGCCGTACCCGCAATGATCCCGAGTTTGAGCTGATAGATACCGGTATTTTTGATAACGACGAATATTTTGATGTTTTTACAGAATATGCCAAGAATGACCAAAATGATATCCTTATAAAAATTACCATCCATAATCGGGGCGATAAGGATGCCGCATTGAATGTGATGCCTACACTGTGGTTTCGTAATACCTGGGGCTGGGGATATGATGATTACAAGCCGCAAATCTCGGCCCATGGTAACGGCGTAACCGGCATATTTCATGAAGATCTCGGGCAGCTTTGGCTGCATTCGGAGGATAATCCTGCGGTATTGTTTTGCGATAATGAAACCAACATGCAGCGGCTATATAATTTTGATAGCGGCCACAACTACCATAAAGACGGTATTAATGATTATGTAGTTCACGGGGCCGATACTATCAACCCAAAGAAAACCGGTACAAAGGCAGCAATTAATTATGATATAAACGTTGCCGCCAGGCAAAGCGTTACCATCAGGCTCAGGCTTTCGCCGGATGCCAATTGCGGTTTTGAGGACTTTGACAATATATTTAATGTACGTATAACCGAGGCCGACCAGTTTTACGCAGATATTTACAGTAATAAAGACGATGCCGACAAGTGCCTTATTCAACGCCAGGCTTTTGCCGGGATGCTGTGGAATAAGCAATTTTATTATTCCGATATTCGTCAATGGCTCAACGGCGATCCTTCGCAGCCCGAGCCACCCGCCAGCCGTGAAAATGCACGCAACAGCAAATGGAAACATTTAAATACCAAGGATGTAATATCGATGCCCGATAAATGGGAATATCCCTGGTTTGCCGCCTGGGACCTGGCTTTCCATTGCCTTCCATTAGCGACAATTGATATGGCATTCGCAAAAAATCAACTCATACTACTTACCCGCGATTGGTATATGCATCCCAACGGGCAACTGCCGGCCTATGAATGGGATTTTAGCGATGTAAACCCGCCGGTGCATGCCATGGCCGTCTGGAATATTTATAAAACGGATAAGGCTGCAAATAACGGAAAGGGCGATACCTACTTTTTGGAAAGGATTTTCCATAAACTCATGCTCAATTTTACCTGGTGGGTAAACCGTAAGGACGAGGCCGGTAACAATATCTTTGAAGGCGGCTTTCTTGGCATGGATAATATCGGTGTTTTCGACAGAAATACCCGCCTGCCATCCGGACAACACCTGGAACAAGCCGATGGTACCAGTTGGATGGCCATGTACTCGCTTAACCTGTTACGCATAGCAACCGAGCTTGCCGAAACGGATAAGGCATACCAGGATATAGCTTCGAAATTTTTTGAGCACTTTATTTATATCGTGGGGGCCATGTCAAACCTTGGCGAGAATAACGAAGGACTTTGGGACGACGAAGATGGCTTTTTTTACGACCAGATCCGTTTCCCGGATGATGGCTCGGTAAAAATGCGGGTAAGAAGCATCGTAGGCTTGATTCCGCTATTCGCAACGGAGGTATTAGATGAGGCCGATATAGCCGATAGCCCGATATTTAAAGAGCGGATGAAATGGTTTGCCGAAAAACGCCCGGATTTGGCATCCTTAGTCTCGCGCTGGAACGAGACAAGTAACAATGGCAAACATCTTATCAGTTTGCTGCGTGGGTACAGGATGAAATCGTTGCTGAAATACATGCTGGACGAAAAGGAGTTTTTAAGTGATTACGGTATCCGCTCCTTATCTAAATATCACCTGGACAATCCATATAAGGTATCAGTTAACGGAGTTGATTTTGGTATTCGGTACACCCCCGGCGAAAGTGATAGCGGACTTTTTGGCGGCAACAGCAACTGGCGGGGGCCTATCTGGATGCCAATAAACTACCTGATCATCGATAGCTTGCATCGTTTTCACCATTTTTATGGCGACGATTTTAAAGTAGAATGCCCCACCGGCTCCGGCAACTTTATGAACCTTGGCGAAGTGGCGGGCGAACTTTACAACCGCGTATCTAAATTGTTTACGCGCGATGATAAAGGTAACCGTCCGTTATTCGGCGCAAATCACAAAATGCAAACCGATCCGAATTTTAAGGACTATATACTTTTTTACGAATATTTTGACGGCGATACAGGCAGGGGCGCAGGAGCATCTCACCAAACCGGGTGGACCGGGCTGATTGCTAATTGTTTGCACAAGTAGCCCCTCTTAATCCTCCCTGGGAGAAAGACTTAAAAAAGTCTCTCTAATTCGAGTGAGATCTTTGGAGAAAAACTTAATGTGTAAAAAAGACACAATAAACTTTAATTTGCTGATAATTATTATTTAGATTTACTGTACCACTTAAAACTAAATTATCAGCATGAATTACAACAGGAGAAAATTTATCCAAAGCACCGGGACTTTGGTGCTTGGCGGCATGGCCTTATCTGGCAGGGCTGCATCCTTATTGAGCAATATGGCTGCTCCGCATGCCATTGGTTTACAGCTATTCACTTTTTTTGGAGTTATTGACGAGGATGTAAAAGGCACGCTGACAAAAATAGCAGCCCTTGGCTTCAAAGACATGGAATCGGCCTTCAGCAAAAAAGGCGGCTACTATGGTATGACACCCAAAGAGTTTAAAGCCATGGTAAATGACCTGGGCATGAACTGGACATCGCACCACGTGTTGGGCGCACCATTTAAACTCCCTCCCGGAACAAAGTTGCCAAACGGCGCCGATGGCAAACCGATGGTTATACCGCCAATGAAAAACCTGCGCGATAATATGCGGGAGCTGGTTGATGATGCAGCCGCAGGCGGTATTAAATACCTGGTTTGCGCCAATTCGCCAACTGCAACGCTCGAAGAAATCAAATCGACCATTGAAGTATTGAACAAAACGGGTGAGGCCGCCAAAAAGGTAGGTATCCAATTTGCCTATCATAATCATGATATGGAATTTCATGCCGTTGACGGCAAAGTTCCTTATGATCTTTTGCTGAGCGAAACCGATCCACAGAATGTAAAAATGGAGCTCGACTTGGCATGGGCCGTTAAAGGCGGTAAAGACCCTGTCGAAATGTTTAAACAACATCCCGGCCGTTTCCCGCTTTGGCATGTGAAAGATTTGGATGCCGAGCGTAAAACCATTTTACCTGTAGGCAGCGGCACTATCGACTTTAAGCCAATCTTCGCAGCCGCTAAATCAGCCGGCATGAAGCATTTCTTTGTTGAACACGACGGGCCAAAAGATCCGCTGGCAAGCATTACCAGCAGCATAGGTTATTTAAAAAATACGTTGAAGGTTTAAGCCCCCTCTAAATCTCCCCCGGTAGGGGAGACTTTTGGTTTGCAATGCCTTCTTAAAGTCCTCCCTTCCGGGGAGGATTTAGGTGGGGCACTTTACGACTGTCTTTATTTTGATATTCGGCCCGCAATAAGTATCTTAAGGCGGCAAATCAAAACGTATGGCAACACCCCCGGCAGAGCAATTAAAGAGAGTTTTAAAACCAGTCCATTTATGGGCGATAGCTGTAGGGCTGGTGATCTCTGGTGAATACTTTGGCTGGAATTTTGGATGGGATGTTGCCGGTACAATCGGGATGCTTATAGCCACAGTGGTTATAACTGTGATGTATATTACGTTCATTTTCAGTTACACAGAACTCACCACGGCAATTCCGCATGCAGGCGGGGCCTTTGCCTACGGCTACCGGGCCATGGGGCCATTTGGCGGCCTGATAGCCGGTTATGCCACGCTTATTGATTTTCTTTTTGCATCGCCGGCAATCGCTATTTCCTTAGGGAGTTACCTTCACTTTTTATACCCCGAAATCCCGGTTATGCATTCGGCTTTGGTATTTAATGCGGCATTCCTGTTGCTTAATGGTTTCGGTGTAAAAGAATCTGCTGCATTTTCGGTATTCATAACCATTTTGGCGGTTGCCGAATTGGTTTTGTATTTAGGTATAGTTTCGCCTCATTTTAAAATGAGTAACTACATGAGTAATCCAATGCCTTTTGGCTGGGGAGGTGTATTTGCCGCCCTTCCGTTTGCCATATGGTTTTACCTTGCTATTGAAGGCGTAGCGATGGTTGCCGAAGAAGTTAAAGACCCGCGAAAAGATATACCTAAAGGTTACATTAGCGCCCTGGCTACATTGGTAGCATTGGCATTAGGCGTAATGATTGTTACCGGCGGGATAACCGATTGGCGCAAACTAAGCACTTTAGATTACCCCTTGCCCGAAGCAATAGGGATTGTACTGGGCAAGGCAAGCGGCTTAACCAAAATATTTGCCAGCATCGGCTTGTTTGGGCTGATAGCATCGCTTCATGGCACTATTCTGGCATCGTCAAGGCAGGTGTTTGCCATGGCCAGGAGTGGTTATTTACCAAAGGGATTAGATATCGTAAACCACCGGTTTAAAACGCCGCATTGGGCGTTGGTTGTAGCCGGAGCCGTTAGTTTTATCGCCATTTATATTGGTACCCATACAAAAAATGGCACCTCACAAATTTTGGTGCTGTCGGTTTTGGGTGCAGTTGTCATGTACATTATGTGCATGGTGAGCTTGTTCATCCTAAGGAAAAAGGAGCCAAGGCTTCCACGACCATTTAAGGCACCTGTGTACCCCTGGTTTCCGGGTATAGCGCTGCTTATAACAATAGTAAGTTTATTTGCCATTATGTGGTTTAACTTTACGGTGAGCATTATATTTTTTGCAGGCCTGCTCCTGATCAGTATTATATTTATCCTTATGGGCAAACACAAAGTAGCCCTTACAGACGAAATGATGGCAACGCCTGATCTGTAAATGAACAAAGATACCCGTAAGCACCAATGAACTAATGAACCAGTGAACTAATGAACAAAAATGCCATACCGCCACACCATACGACATAAGGTTTACAAGTTTCAGGATTTGAAAACTTTGTTGGGCAAGGCATCGCCCTACCGCTCGGGCGATGAGTTGGCCGGCGTATGCGCCGGTAGCTATGAGGAACGGGTTGCCGCGCAAATAACCCTGGCCGATGTGCCGCTCAAAACATTTTTAAATGAGGTTGTTGTGCCTTATGAAGAGGATGAAGTAACCCGTTTAATTATTGATAGTCATGATGTTAAATCATTCAGCCAAATAAGCCATTTAACTGTTGGCGAATTACGCGATTGGTTGTTAAGTGATGAAACAGGCACCCAAACCCTAACGGATATTGCCGATGGACTGACGCCCGAAATGGTTGCAGCAGTATCTAAACTAATGCGCAACCAGGATTTAATTGCGATAGCAAAAAAATGCAGGGTGGTAACCAGGTTTCGTAATACAATTGGGTTAAGCGGGCATTTTAGCACCCGTTTACAGCCAAACCATCCAACAGACGATCCGAGAGGGGTGGCCGCGAGCATTATCGATGGACTCTTACATGGCAGTGGCGACGCCACCATCGGTATAAATCCCGCTACTGATAGCCCCGCCGCGGTAAGTAGTTTATTAAGGCTTATGGACAATGTTAGGCAGCAGTTTAATATCCCCACGCAAACCTGTGTATTAAGCCATATTACTACCACTTTACAACTGATTAACGAAGGTGCACCAGTGGATCTTTGCTTTCAATCAATTGCAGGTACCGAAAAAGCCAATACAAGTTTCGGTATCAGCCTCAATTTAATTGAAGAAGCCTACCAGGCAACGCTATCACTTAACCGCGGCACGGTGGGCAATAATGTCATGTACTTTGAAACCGGACAGGGGAGTGCACTATCTGCCAATGCCAACTTTGGCGTTGATCAGCAGACCTGCGAGGTAAGGGCATATGCAGTAGCCCGTAAATTTAAACCGCTGTTAGTGAATACAGTAGTTGGTTTCATCGGGCCTGAATATTTATATGATGGCAAGCAGATCATCCGGGCGGCATTGGAAGACCATTTTTGCGGTAAGCTGCTTGGTTTGCCCATGGGCTGCGATGTTTGCTATACCAACCACGCCGAGGCTGACCAGGATGATATGGATAACCTGTTAACCCTGCTGGGCGTGGCGGGTTGTAACTTTGTAATGGGTATTCCGGGTGCTGATGATATTATGCTTAACTACCAATCCACCTCATTCCATGATGCCCTATACCTGCGCAAAGTACTTGGCTTAAAACCAGCGCCCGAATTTGAACAATGGTTAATAAAACAAGGAATTATCGACACCAAAGGTAATATGATACCAATCGACTCCGGGCACGGGTTGTTAGGAGCGATGGTTTAGGAGGAGTTGGTGGGAGCAGGTGAAAGGGAAAAGGCGAAAGGTAAGAAAGGCAGGTGTAAAGAATATGGGGTAAAGGACAGTTTAAAAAACAGGCTTTTACTTTGATATAGAGACATGAAAAGAAATATCCCCCACGAAATAGAACCCTTAAAGGCATTGCAGGAGTTTACTACTGCCCGCATAGCTATTGGCCGTGTGGGTACAAGTATCCCGCTGAAACAATCTCTTGATTTTAAACTGGCCCATGCCCACGCGCGCGACGCGGTTTATTCGGAATTGAATATCAATTACTTAACCGATGTATTTAAACAGTTTAGTTTGCCAGTACTGCAGCTGCACAGCCGGGTAACCCATCGCCGGCAGTATCTGCAACGCCCGGATTTTGGCCGTAAACTGAATGAAGCTTCGTTAAGCCAACTGGAAGATTATTTTATTCAAACCGATATCGCCATCATTATAGCCGACGGACTTTCGGCGACGGCCGTAAATGAAAACACATTTGGCCTGCTAAAAGAACTTATCCCGTTGTTACTGGCTGCTGGTTTTAAGTTTGCGCCAATAAGCCTGGTTGAGCAAGGCCGGGTAGCTATAGGCGATGATATTGGCTATAACCTTAAAGCGCAACTATCTCTTGTGCTTATTGGCGAAAGGCCTGGATTGAGCTCGGCAGATAGCGTAGGAGCGTACCTCACTTACGCCCCTAAACCCGGGTTAACAGACGAATCCCGAAATTGCGTTTCAAACATCCGCCCCAAGGGCCTTACCTATAAAAAAGCGGCCAAAAAGATATTTTACCTTATCAGCGAGGCATTTAAACGAAAACTATCCGGTGTAGAATTGAAGGATAATGCCGGATTGATTGAGTCGTAAGTTGCATGTCTGAAGTCGTAAGCCCACAGACGAACTTGCGACTTAGTACTCAAGACTTATCACTTTTTTACCGGCCTTTGCTGGATAGTACCGTTAAACGATATGGCATCGCGGTTGGTGCTGATTACCTGGAGAGACGCATAACCATCCGAACTAACAGTTAGATACAGCGATTGTACATCGCGCGAATCGCCTATGTTTTTGTTGGTGGGCTTGATGGTGATGTTCCAGCCGTCTTTTTTGCCGGCCTTTAATGCATAAGTGAAGTGGGTATTGGTGAATTTAATACCGCCCTCAGTTGAGCCATATGAAGGTGCTACATAAGCGCGGCCAAAATAGGGAAGGTAGGCAATAATCGTATCTTTTGTTATCGTTAAATCGTAATCGGACGACGTTAAGGCCCTGCCGGCGCCTCTTGAAGGATTCACATAATTGGCATCAAAAACAAAGTTTTGACTTTCGATAAGTTGTTTTACTTCAGCAACACGGGCTGCTTTTTTTTCCTGGCGGGTCTGTGCGCCTGCCATATTTATGCCGATAAAAATAAAGGCAGCAACTACAGATATTCTATTCAATAATTTCATAATAAATGATTTAAAGTTTAGACAAGGATGCCGGTTTATGGTTTATTCCATAACAAATTTAACATATATTTAAATAAAAAAGCCACCCGTTTTTGCAGGTGGCTTTTGTTATATCAGCAATAATCGTTAAATCAAATTAACGCTGCGATTTACAAATTCGGTAAGTTCGGCACCGGTTAATAAACCTTGCGAAAGCAGGGCCAGGTCAAATGCCTGTTTTGATAACTGCGCTTGTACTTCTTCGTTCTCTTCCTGTAAAATGCGGGTTATCAATTTGTGGTTGCCATTAACAATTACTTTGTAATTATCGGGCATATTGCCATAAAAGCCCATGCCGCCACCCATGGCCGCCATGTCTTTCATACGGCGCATAAACTCATCCATGGTTACGGTTACCGGTAACTCATCCGGATTAAGGCTCTCTAATTGAACACTGTATGCCGGTTTGTTAATTGCTTTGTTGAAGATATCTTTAACCTTGGTTGATTGCTCATCCGTTAAAACCGATTCAGGCGCTTCGTCTTTTTTAATAAGCTTATCGGCCACATCAGCATCAACGCGTTTCAACGAAGTTTTCTCCAGTTTTTGCTCCAGCTGGCTAATGAAGTGGTTGTCAATAGGCGAGTTCATCACCAATACATCATAACCTTTTTTGTTGGCCGATTGGATAAACGAATCTTGTTTGGCCGGATCGTTGGTGTAAATGTAAACCAGCTGACCGTCTTTATCGGTTTGGATGGCTTCAACTTTTTCTTTGTATTCCGGTAAGGTAAAGTTTTCTTTTTTGGTGTTACTTACCAAAACAAAATCTTTGGCTTTATCATAAAACTTATCTTCGCTTACCATACCGTATTTTACAAACAGGCCAATGTCGGTCCATTTTTCTTCGTAAGCTTTACGGTCGGCTTTAAACAGTTCTGACAATTTATCAGCTACTTTTTTGGTGATGTAGCTGTTTATTTTTTTTACATTGCTATCGGCCTGTAAAAAACTGCGCGAAACGTTCAAAGGAATATCCGGCGAATCAATTACACCATGTAACAGCATCAAAAACTCAGGCACTATATCCTTCACTTCGTCGGTAATAAATACCTGGCGGCTAAATAACTTGATCTTGTTTTTCGAGATCTCAAAATCGTTTTTCAGCTTAGGGAAATACAACACACCGGTAAGGTTGAAAGGATAATCAACATTCAGGTGGATCCAGAATAACGGGTCTTCGCTGAAAGGGTAAAGCTGTTTGTAAAAGTCAAGATAATCCTGGTCTTTTAATTCAGATGGCGCTTTTGTCCAGATAGGGTTAGTATCGTTAATGATATTATCTTCCTGAACATCAATGTATTTAGGTTTTCCTTCTTCGTCAACACCATCCTCAACAGATTCGGTTTTGGTGCCAAATTTAATAGGCACAGGTAAAAATTTACAGTATTTGTCAAGGATTTCCTGCAATTTGTATTTGCTCAAAAACTCTTCCGATTCGCTGTTGATGTACAAGGTAATCTCGGTACCGCGCTCGGCCAAAACGCCTTCGCCAATTTCAAATTCGGTGCTGCCATCACAAACCCAGTAAGCTGGTTCGGCGCCTTCCTGGTAGCTAAGTGTTTGTATTTCAACTTTGTCGGCCACCATGAAAGCGGAGTAAAAGCCTAAACCAAAGCGGCCGATGATCTCGTTGGCATCCTTAGCTTCCTTGAATTTTTCCATGAACTCAGTAGCGCCCGAAAATGCTATCTGGTTGATGTATTTTTTTATTTCTTCGGCGGTCATACCCAAACCATTGTCGGATATGGTGATGGTTTTCTTAACCTCGTCAAATGCAACTTCAACGCGCAGATCGCCAAGTTCGCCGCTATATTGGCCTAAAGAAGCCAGGCGTTTTATTTTTTGGGTAGCATCTACAGCGTTAGATACCAGCTCGCGCAAAAATATCTCATTATCAGAGTAAAGAAATTTCTTAATTATCGGAAAAATGTTTTCGGTGTGGATTGAAATGCTGCCTTTTTCTTGCATAATATTGATATATAAATGGATTAATATTAATTTCTACCTGCAACCATCAATGCATGTTCCAAAGCAGGCGAAGTTGTCAAATTGGCAGACTAATAATTTTGACCTCGTTTTCAAATGGTATATTTTATGAGACTTTTTAGCTATTTTTTGACATTTTTCGGGTACTTTTTTAAACTTTTTTGCAATTTTTTATCGCTTTTTCCAAACATGGTTTTTGTCGGCTAAAAACAGTTGTAAAAATTAATATTTTATTATTTTTACGACACCTGAGGTAACCTTAACATGAATAAAATATTTCCCGCAAGTCCCGTTCTATTCCTTTTTGTATTGTCGATAATTGGTTGCAAAAACAAAGTGAAAGACAAAACTAATTTTGCCAAAACGGTTAAGGCGCATTTTGTTACTCAAGAAAAAAACATCACTGCTGAATAACAGATAAGAAAGCGTTCAAAACATTTTTTAACAATTCAATAGTTGCGACATCAGTAACGTTGCCCTCCCCATCCATCTTCGACCTTATAAAAGATATATTCAGCTTTGCGCCATCGGCAACCTGCGCGTTTAGTGCGCCAAGGATCAATAGCATGGCGGCATGTGCAGCCTCGCCACCTAAGGATGCGGTGATTAGAGCCACCGGTTTATCTGAAAACGAAGCGCTTGATACCATCCAGTCCAGCATGTTTTTTAGCTGGCCGGGTACGCCGAAAGCGTATTCGGGTGTGCAGATGATAACACCATCCACCTGTTTTAATAGCTCCCTTAATTCAAAAACCGGTTCGGGCGGGTAATCATCATCATTGCCAGGGTCAAAAGGAGGGATGAGGGCCAGATCGCTGTAAATACTGTAATCAACATCAGCAGATACCAGGGCACCTAAGTATTTCAGGATATTGTGGTTTGTTGAACCAGCCCTGAGGCTGCCGGGAATGGCCAGGATATGTTTCATGGTAAAAAGTTATTTGTTCGAGCCTAACCAAACTTACGAAGTTTTTAAAACTTCGTAAGTTTCCATCGTAATCAGGTTCAATTCTTTTTATGTTCTGGGAGGGCCGAACAAACAATAAAAATAAAATTCAAGCTAAAATGGTTTAGCAAATGACTTCGGGCTTTAAATGGTAATAAATACCTATATTGATCTACAATCCCTGACTGCTAAACCGATAACCGACGACATGCCGGGAAGATGCCTGTGAGGACACAGGCATCGGGAAAAAGCATTTGTTTCCTGTCATGCTGAGTGGTAAAATTTCGCGAAATTCTGAAGGGAGAATGACAATCAAAAATAAACGACTGTCATCCTGAGGAACGAAGGATCTATTCGCGAACTTTTTTGGCGGTTATGCATGGCGTAGAATAGATCCTTCGCTATCGCTCAGGATGACAGAAAATGAAACATGTCATGGGTAGGCACGAAGCATCTACCCGCGAACTTTCCCAGCGGTTATGCATTGGCGACGAATGGATTCTTCGTACCAGGATGACAATCTCTATCCTGCTAATCAAAAAGTTCCCCCTTCAGGGGGTTAGGGGGCTTACGGCACAAACTGCAGTATAAACGATGATCCTTTGCCCTCGGTTGATAATACCTGGATGTTGCCTTTGTGCAGCAGCATAATTTGTTTACATAGGCTTAAACCAATACCGCTGCCGGTTTTTTTGGTGCTAAAGAAGGGGATAAAAATTTTATCCAGCAGTTCGTGCGGCATACCCATACCGTTATCGGTTATTTTAACCAGGGTTTTATTGTTGTTTTGGGCCTCGGCAGATAGGGTGATGCGGGGCTCATCGCGGTCTTTAACGGCTTCAATGGCATTCACCAGCAGGTTAATCATTACCTGCTCTATCAGGTTTATATCGGCCTCAATAGCCAGGGCAGGGTCGCGCAGGATAATTTCCAGTTCGATGTTCTTTTTAGATAGCGTTGGCTTCATCAGGCTGTTCAGGTTCTCGAAGAGGTTGCGCACCAGTATCCTGTCGCGTTCCAGCTTGGTTATCTTGTTCAGGCTGCGGTAACTTTCGGTAAACTTCAGCAAGCCATCGCTACGGCGTTTAATGGTATCTATGCCCAGCTCCAGGTCTTCCAGTTCCGAGGCTTCCATGGTGTCGGTAATTTCGGGGCTTTGCAGGCGATTTTTCAAAGTATCGGCCAATGACGAAATGGGCGCAACCGAGTTCATGATCTCGTGCGTCATCACGTTCAGCAATTTCGACCATGCTTTCGATTCCGTTTCATCCAGCGCCTCGCTCACGTTTTGAAATGCCAGCAGCTTGTACAGCTTATCATCGCTGCGCATCATGCTTGATGTTATTAAAATTTTTACCATCTGCTGGTTGCGGGTAATGCTGATGATATTGCTTTCGCCGGGTTTTAGTTTAACCAGTTCATCATAAAGCGCAGGCTCTCTTTTTTCAAGCGACTGGATGGTTTTAAGATAAGGGATGCTGAGCAGTTTTTTAAAGGCTTCATTAATCCAGCTGATGTTGCCGGTATCTTCCTCATACGATAGGATGCCAGTATCTACCAGTTCCAGTATCTTTTGCAGGTAGTGGTATTGGGTTTCGCGTTCGCGGCTTATTAATTTAAATGTGGTGTTAATATCATTGAAGCCTTTACGCAGCGGTTTTAATTCGTTTGGTGCTTTGCGTACATCAAAATGGCGCGAGAAATCGCGGTAGTGAATGGATTCAACAAACTGGTTTACCTCGTCCTGCGCCTTTTTCTGAAAACGTATCATCTCTATCACGGCGTAAATTACCAGGGGGATAAATATCACCAGGTATAGCGGCTGGCCTTTAACCGTTACATAAGCGGCGGCAGTGAGCGCCAGGAATAATAAAAAAACACGCAGCAACAGCCGCCATTCGTAACGGTTAAATATCATATTTGCTTAATCTGCGGTACAGGGCAGTACGGGTTAATCCCAATTCTTTGGCAGCACGGGTTATGTTGCCGTTATGTTTTTCAATAACTTTTAAAATAGCGTTTTTCTCCAGTGTGCTTAACTGAATGTTGTCATCATTGATGTTATTATCTGTCGGCGTTTCCAGTATAGAAAAAATGAGGTCATCGGGCCTTAGCGTACTGTCATCGGCCATAATAACCGCACGCTCAATAGTATATTGCAGTTCGCGTACATTACCCGGATAGTTATATGATTTTAATTTTGTTAAAGCCGGCCCGTCAAAATCCATGGCAGGTTTCAGGTATTTGCTGGCATACAATTTGGCAAAATGCCTGGCCAAAATCACAATATCCTCGCTGCGGCGGCGCAACGGCGGCATATTAATCTCAACGGTGTTTATCCGGTAAATTAAATCCTTCCTGAAACGGTTTTCATTCGCCAGTTCGCTCATCGGCACGTTGGTGGCGCATATCAGCCTGATGTCAACATCCACTGCCTTGTTGGTTCCTAAACGGGTAACCTGGCGGTTTTGCAATATGGTGAGCAATTTGGCCTGCTGCTGTAAGCTGATGTTGCCAATCTCGTCTAAAAACAGGGTGCCGCCCTGGGCATCTTCAAAACGGCCGGCGCGGTCTTCCCGTGCATCGGTAAACGCGCCCTTTTTGTGGCCAAATAATTCGCTTTCAAATAAGGTATCGGTAAGCGCGCCTACATCAACCTTAACAAAAGGCTTATCGGCACGTAACGATCGTTCATGAATAGCTTTGGCCATCAAATCTTTACCTGTACCATTTTCGCCTAAAAGCAAAATATTGGCATCGGTAGGGGCTATTTTATTTACTTTATAAAAAATATCCTGCATCACTTCCGATTCGCCCAATATCGATGTATCCCCCGCAGTATTTTTCGCAGGTGCTTTGGTGGCTTTGGCACCACCTTCCTTTTTATCCAATAGCTCTTTTATGGTGCCTATCAGCTTTTCGTTATGCCATGGTTTTACCACAAAGTCGTCGGCGCCTTCTTTTAATGAGCGCACGGCCAGGTCAATATCGCCATAGGCGGTTATCATAATTACGCAAACGTTGGGCTTCCAGTCTTTTACTTTGCGTAGCCAGTACAAACCCTCGTTGCCGGTATTAATGGCACTGTTAAAATTCATATCAAGCAAAACCAGGTCAACCTCGTTGCGTTGCAGTAACCAGTTCAGGTTTTCGGGGTTCTTCTCGGTTATCACCTCGCCGGCCTGGGTTTTTAGCAGCAGCTTTACGGCAGTTAGTACATCCGGGTCGTCATCAACAATAAGAATAGTAGCTTTTTTTAGTATCATGTTTTTAGGTTCATAGTTGATCGGTCATGGCTCATGGCTCTATTTTGTTGATTGTTATATGACAGACACCTGTTAAACTGTAAATGTTACAGCACCGGCGGTTGCTAACCTTAGCCATGAACCATTAACTATGATCCATGAACCACCTGCAACAAACCTCCTGCCATGAACCATCAATAATGAACCATGAAGCAAACAAAACTTTCTGCAAATTAATAATTGAATGCATAAGTTTCACTCCCTTAGTATAAATACAAATATTGATATAGTTAGGGGCGATAAAATTAGTAATTTTAGTATTGGTAAATATATGGGTTACGGGGTGTACTCGCGCTATTTTAGTGTATCAATACCGAACACCTGATGTAACAGAAGCGTACGCCCTAAATACGTAATATGTATTTAATGTATTGAAAAACAGTGTTTTAATTTGTGGCATGTGTTTTTGTAACCATTATTCAAAATATCATAAACTACAGTGGACAGAAAAATTGAGAAAAAGACCTGGAACAGCAAACGAATATTAACTATTGCTGGCATTGCAGGCATAATTTTATTAATAGGGGGCAGTATTTATTTTACATCGGGCAAAAGCAAATTAGATGTTGATACCGAGCGCATAACTATCAGTACTATAACTAAAGGCCCGTTCCAGGAGTTTATACCTGTTAACGGTACCGTGATGCCATTAACCACCATTTTTCTTGACGCAACAGAAGGCGGCGAGGTTGAAGAGCGCTATGTTGATGATGGCGCCATGCTGAAAAAGGGCGATCCGATATTAAAACTAAGCAACGTTGACGAGGAACTTAACCTTGCTACACAGGAGTCGGCAGTATTTGCAGAGCAAACCCAGATGCAAATTTCACATAATAACGCCAACCAGGCTACCATTAACAAATTAAACACCATGGCCGATGTTGAAAATGCATTTAAAGAAGCCAAAAGGATATATGAACTGGATAAAAGGCTTTACGATCAAAAAGCGATAGGATTGCAAGAGTATCAATCGGCAAAAAATAGCTACGATTACCAGGTAAACCGCCGTAAACTGGCTATCCAGATTTTGAAGCAGGATACGTCGCTGGTTAAGCAGCAAGATCAGCAGTCGCAGGAACACTACGCTCAAATGAAGGCTGCACTGGCGCTTATGCGTAAAAAAGTATCCAGCCTTACCTTACGGGCGCCTATTGACGGCCAATTGACTAACCTTGATGCCGAAGTTGGCCAAAGCAAAACCAAGGGTGTACGTTTAGGCCAGATTGACGTACAATCGGGCTTTAAAGTACGGGTTGATATTGATGAGCATTATTTATCACGCGTGTTTCCGGGACTAAAAGGCGATTTTCAGTTTGCCGAAAAAACATATAACATGGTTATAAAAAAGGTTTTTACAACGGTAACGGCCGGCAGGTTCCAGGTTGATATGCAATTTGTGGGCGAAGTGCCTAAAGGGATTCGTAAAGGGCAAACGCTGCAGGTTAGATTGGCGCTTAGCGACGAAACCACAGCAGTGCTGGTGCCTAAAGGCGGCTTTTTCCAGCAAACCGGTGGCAACTGGATATTTAAAGTGGCCGAAGATGGTAAGCGTGCTTATAAGGTTAACATTCAGCTTGGCCGCCAAAGCCCCGACTATTTTGTGGTAACCGATGGCTTAAATCCTGGCGATAAGGTAATTACATCCAGCTATGAAACGTATGGCGATATACAGGAATTGGTGCTGAAAAAATAAGCAGCGGGCCCCACCCAAACCCTCCCCGGAAGGGAGGGCTTTAAAATGGGAGCGGATAAAAAAGTCTCCCCAACCGGGGGAGATTTAGAGGGCGCTGGGCTTTTTTACTGTGTTACTGCAACGAAACGCTGATGCTAAACGTCATATAAACAGATAATTAATTTAATAAATAATAATATAAACCAAATCAAACAAACATCGTCTGCCGAAAGGCAGATTATTCAGGAGGGGCAAATGATAAAAATTACTAATCTCGAAAAATTTTACCGCACAGAAGAGGTAGAGACCATAGCCTTAAACAAGCTATCAATTGAAATTGCAACGGGCGAGTTTGTGGCCATTATGGGCCCGTCTGGTTGTGGTAAATCAACATTGTTAAATATCCTGGGTATGTTAGACGACCCGGATGAAGGCAGCTACGTTTTTAACGATATTGAAGTAGCCCATTTTACCGAGCGTAAACGCGCCGACCTGCGCAAGCACAACATCGGTTTTGTTTTCCAGAGCTTTAACCTTATTGACGAGTTAACTGTGTTTGAAAACGTTGAATTACCGTTGATTTACACCGGCGTACCATCGGCCGAGCGTGTTAAAAGGGTAGAAGAGGTGCTGGATAAAATGCAGATTATGCACCGCCGCAACCACTATCCGCAGCAGTTATCGGGCGGTCAGCAACAACGTGTGGCCATTGCCCGCGCGGTTGTAAACAAGCCAAAACTGATCCTTGCGGATGAGCCTACCGGTAATCTGGATAGTACCAATGGTAACGATGTAATGGAACTGTTAACCGACCTGAACGAGCAGGGTACAACCATTATCATGGTTACACACTCTGAGCACGATGCCCGCTACAGCCACCGCATCATCAGGTTGCTTGACGGCCAGGCCGTTGTAGAAAACATAATGGTATAAAACCAAAAGTGTCGTCTGCCCCAATAAAAAGATAGTTTATATAAGTTAATGTTGTTAAAGCCGGCCCTCCGCGATGGAGGGGCCTGGCTTTCTTTCGTTCATTGGTTCACTGGTTCATTAGTTCATTGGTGGATGGGCGGAGAATTTGCAAAGCGAATTTGCGCCCGGCAAGGCCAATAAACAGGTGAACTAATAACCCAATGAACCACCAGCCAAGACCATTGGATTTACTGCGCCACACAGTACCAATGAACTAATGAACCACTGAACCAATGAACTAACAAAATGATAAAGAATTATTTAAAGATCGCGTGGAGAAACCTGATCAGGAATAAGGGGTTCTCCTTAACCAATATCCTGGGATTGACTATCGGTATGACTTGTTCTATCTTCATTTTTTTATGGGTGAAGGATGAGGTTTCGTTTGATAAGTTTCATACCAGCCATGACGATATTTATAAGTTAATGGCCAACCGGGATTTTAAGAACAGCATATTTACCGACGAGAATATGGCTTTCCCGCTGGCCAAAGCGCTGGAAACCGGCAACCCGCAAATAAAATACGCGGTAATGACATCGCACCAGGAAACGCACATGGCGCAGTATGGTAATGTAAAACTAAATAAAACAGGTTACCAGGTAAGCGATCAGTTCTTTAAAATGTTTTCGTGGAAATTTATCAGGGGAGATGCTAAAACGCCTATTAATGATCCCCGGTCGATAGTTATTACCCAATCGGCCGCCAAGGCATTTTTTGGAAACGACGACCCCATCAATAAAGTAATTAAGATAGACAACCAGCTTAACTTTAAAGTGAGCGCCGTAATTGCCGACCCTCCGGGCAATTCTACCTTTCAGTTTGATTTTATAGCCCCGTTTGAATATTCATCTGCCGATAGCAAAGCCCGCATGCATGAGTGGACAAATTCATCAAATTTTGTTTTTATACAAGCTACGCCTGGCGCTAATCCGCAAGCTTTAGATAAGTATGTTAATGATGTTAAGCATAAAAACGATACGCACGATGCCATAAGTACCTATTACACCTTCGCGATGAACAGGTGGCACCTGTATGGCGAATTTAAAGATGGTAAAAACATAGGCGGCATGATTGAATATGTAAAAATGTTTACCGTAATAGCAATCATCATCCTCCTGATAGCCTGTGTAAATTTCATGAACCTATCAACCGCGCGGTCTGAGAAACGCGCCAAGGAGGTAGGCATCCGCAAAACATTAGGATCTGATAAAAAGCAATTAATTATCCAGTTCTTTTTTGAATCAATTATTCTTACCTGTATAGCCTTTGTATTTGCCATTGCTTGCGTATACCTGCTGATGCCATTGTTTAATACATTGGTGAGCAAAAACCTTCACCTCGCTATTTTCGACAGGTTCTTTTTAACGGGTATGGTTACCATTATCCTGTTTACGGGTATTGTAGCGGGTAGCTACCCTGCGTTATACCTATCGTCATTTAACCCTGTTAAGGTATTGAAAGGCACTTTTGCGGCCGGTAAAAGTGCGGTATTACCAAGGCGCATCCTGGTAATAGGGCAGTTTGTAATGTCGATATTGCTCATTTCGGCTACCATTATCGTTTACCAGCAAATTCAGCATATTAAAGGCCGCGGCATAGGGTATAACCCCAATAACCTGGTGATGATACCTTCATCGCAGGCGGTTGATAAAAACTACGTGGCTATTAAGCAGGAACTATTTAACACCAACCTTATCAGCGCCGTTACCCGTACATCGGCACCTATAACAGAGGTTTGGTGGAAATCCGGTTCGCCGGATTATGATGGCAAACCTGCCGGCGCTATCATTTTTTCGGGCTTAAGTACCGATGTTGATTTTACCAAAACTATGGGTACCAAGGTACTTATGGGGCGCGATTTTAACGCAACGCCCGGCGATTCGGCCGTGATGCTGTTAAATAAGGCCGCTGTTGATGCCATGAACCTTAAAAGTCCTATCGGCATGGTAATGCGTTACGGTCCGCGTAAATATACCGTGGCCGGTGTTATCGAAAATATTGTAATGGAATCGCCTTATAAGCCTGTAGAGCCATTGATGGTTTACTATAGCCCCAACGGATCAAA
Source organism: Mucilaginibacter ginsenosidivorax (assembly GCF_007971525.1). Classification (NCBI taxonomy): domain Bacteria; kingdom Pseudomonadati; phylum Bacteroidota; class Sphingobacteriia; order Sphingobacteriales; family Sphingobacteriaceae; genus Mucilaginibacter; species Mucilaginibacter ginsenosidivorax. The sequence goes on along the minus strand of NZ_CP042437.1, from coordinate 81,271 downwards.
CAGGGTAACGGTGCGGTTAAAAGATGGCGTAAAGCCGCAGGCGGGCATACAGGCCTTGCAAACCATTTTTAAAAAATATAACCCCGAAAATATTTTTGAATACCAGTTTGTTGACCAGGAATTTGGCAAAAAATTTATCACCGAAGAACTAATCAGTCGTATTACCAACATATTTGCCGGCCTGGCAATTTTTATTTGCTGTATAGGGCTGGCCGGTTTAGCATCGTTCACTATCGAAAAGCGTTTCCGCGAAATTGGTGTGCGCAAGGTGTTAGGCGCATCGGTGCAACAACTGCTGATGCTTATCTCGACCGAGTTTTTAAAGCTTGTACTGGTAGCCTTTGTGATTGCTGTGCCACTATCGTGGTGGCTCATGAGCGATTGGCTTCAAAAATACACCTATCATATCAACATCAGCATTTGGTTGTTTGCCGCCGTTGGTATTATTATACTGGCGCTTACCCTGGTGGTAGTAAGCCTTAACACCCTTAAAGCAGCGCTGGCAAACCCGGTGAAAAGCCTGAGGAGCGAATGATTTTGGTTCATTAGTTCACTGGTTCATTGGTTTATTGGTGGAAAGCGGCGAGTTTGCATAATTGATTTGGTTAATGCCATGTTGCCAGCTTGTTAACCATACAAGCCCAATGAACTAATAAACCAGTGGACTAATGAACCACCATATAAGACCAATGAACTAATGAACCACTGAACCAATGAACTAACGAAGATGATCAGGAACTACATTAAAACCGCCATTCGTAGCCTTACGAAAAATAAGGCTTATAGCTTTTTAAATATTTTTGGCTTATCAATTGGTATAGCCTGTGCGGCACTGATATTTTTATGGGTTGAAGATGAAGTGAATTTTGACAACGTATACACCAAAAAAGATAACCTGTACATCGTTCGCGAGAATCAAAAATACGATACCTATGTATTTACAGAAAGTTCGACACCTGGTTTAATGGGGCCGGCTATGAAGGCCGAGATTCCGGGTGTAGCCAATACCTGCCGCACAAGCGAGGGTACCACCTCTTTATTGTTTTCAAAAGGCGACAAATCTGTTTTTGCCGATGGTAAATATGTGGAGCCATCGTTTTTCAGCATGTTCAGCACTTCGTTTGTACAGGGAAATCCGGCTTCGGCCTTTAACGATCTGCATTCGATCGTAATAACAGAGAAGGCTGCCATTAAATTTTTTGGAAACACTAAAACCGCGCTTGGCCAGTACATCAAAGTTGATAATAAACAGGATTATGTAGTAACCGGTGTGGTAAAAAATTTACCGGCAAATGCTTCCATCCAATTTGAGTGGCTAATGCCGTTTAAAATATATTTTGATCAAAGTCCCTGGCTTACCAATTGGGGCAACCAATCGTTATCAACTTATGTGGAGTTGAAACCGGGAGCCAGCGCCAGCCAGGTTGATAAAATATTATACAACTACATTATAAAACGATCGCCCAGGTCTTTAGGACACGCGTTCCTGTTTGGCATGAACCAGTGGCACCTTTACGACGACTTTAAAGATGGCAGGCAAACCGGCGGCGGCCAGATAGAGTACGTGCATTTGTTTACCGTTATAGCCTGGATAATACTCTTCATCGCCTGTATCAACTTCATGAACCTGGCTACTGCCCGCAGCGAAAAACGTGCACGCGAAGTAGGCGTTAGGAAAGTATTGGGCGCAGGCAAAAATTCGCTTGCGTTACAGTTTATCGCCGAAGCTGTTTTTATGTCGTTAATAGCGGCTGTGGTAGCTGTGGTTATAGTTTACGCGGCATTGCCGGCATTTAATACGCTGGTGCAAAAGCAACTGGTAACCGGTTTTAGTAAGCCGGTACATATTGCCGGATTGCTGCTTATAACGCTTATCTGCGGTTTGGTTGCGGGCAGCTATCCATCCTTGTACTTATCATCATTTAGCCCGGTATCGGTTTTAAAAGGCGTTAAGATAAAAGATAGCGGCGCGGCGCTGATTCGTAAAGGGCTTGTGGTGATGCAATTTACCGCATCCATAGTGCTCATCATCAGTACCGTTATTATTTACCAGCAAATACAACATATTAAAAGCAGGCAATTGGGGTTTAATAAAAACAACCTTATTGAAATTGGCCTGCAAGGCGACTTAAGTAAAAACTTTGACGCCGTAAAACAGGATTTGTTAAGCTCGGGTAATGTTGACAATGTTGCCCTTAGCGATCACGCTATTATTTACGGCGGCAACAACACTTCCGGGCTCACCTGGGATGGAAAGCCGCCCGGCTCGCAGGTGCTGATATCGCAACGCTACGTTACCCCTGGTTTTTTTGAAACGGCGGGCATGAACCTGGTAGAAGGCCGCAACCTCACTGTTGCCGATACCGGGCGCCCTTTACGCATGGTAATTACTAATTCGCTTGCCAAATTAATGGGTAAGGGCAGCGCCATAGGCAAAAGGGTACATGGCGAGGGCGATACTACCTCGGCCACAGTGGTGGGTGTGGTTAATGATTATGTATACGGCAATATGTATGGCAAGCCAGACCCGGTTATGTTTTTTAGCACCGACCCCAAAAATACAACGGTAATGTACGCGCGGATTGCCCAGCATAAACCAATTGAAACATCCCTGAATATTATTCGCGATGTGCTGAAGAAAAATAACCCGGCTTATCCCTTTGATTACCGTTTTGTAGACGATCAGTTTAACCAGATGTTTTTAAACGAGATGCTGATCAGTAAACTATCAAGGGTATTTGCTACGTTGGCCATCATCATTTCCTGCCTGGGCCTGTTCGGCCTGGCTGCCTATACTGCCGAGCGGCGCACAAAAGAAATAGGCATCCGAAAGGTTTTGGGTGCAAGTGTATTAAGTGTTGCAAGCCTGCTATCTCTTGATTTTCTGAAGCTGGTGGCGTTATCCTGTTGTGTAGCTTTCCCGGCTGCTTATTGGGTTATGCAAAACTGGCTTAAAGGTTACCAGTACCACATCGGCATAAGCCTGTGGGTATTTGCAGCGGCAGGTGTAGCGGCAGTTATTATTGCTGTGGTAACAGTAAGTTTTCAATCTATCAAAGCAGCGATTGCAAACCCGGTTGATAGCCTGAAGAATGAGTGATATGGTGAGTGAGTGGAACTAAGCGTCAAGTTAGGGTTTAGAATTTAGGGTACCCATCATCTACAATAGCCGAGGTGATCAGGGTCTATCTGCCCATAAAAGAGACCCTGATCACCTCGGTGAAGAATCTGCGAACAGAATATTTATTGTTTTTTGATGCAACGTTGCGAGTAATAATGTCGTCTTTATTATAGAATTCAACTTATCCGCATCATATGTTTAAAAATTTTATAAAAATAGCCTGGCGCAATTTGCTGCGTAACAAATCATTTTCATTAATCAACATATCGGGCCTGGCTATAGGTATGGCCAGCGCGGCGCTTATCATGTTCTGGATCCAGAATGAGCTGAGTTACGATCAGTTTCATCAAAACCGCGATAGGTTGTACCAGGCCTATAACCGTGCTGTATTTGATGGCAAACTGTGGTGCTGGGGAACCACACCCAAGATTATGTCGAAAACTTTAAAGCAGGATTATTCTGCTGTTGAACAAAGCTGCCGCACAACATCGGCCAATTTCTTGTTTACCCTTGGCGATAAACACCTGAACCTTAATGGTGATTTTACCGATCCTGATTTTTTGACCATGTTCAGCTTTCCGCTGGTAGCGGGCAATCCCAAAACAGCGCTTAATACCATTAACTCCATAGTTATTACGCAAAAACTGGCAAAAAAACTATTTGGCGAACAAGACGCCATGGGGAAAGTAGTACGTATTGACAGCGTTGATCATTTTACGGTAACAGGGGTAATGAAAGATTTGCCCAACAACACACGTTTTGATTTTGAATACCTGATGCCCTGGAGCTACCTGAAAAAAACAGGGGGCGATGATGAGTACTGGGGCAATAATTCGGTACAAACCTGGGTGCTTACCAAACCCAATGTAACCGAAGCGCAGCTGAATAAGCAAGTGCTCAATATCACCAAATCGCACTCCGACCAAAAAGACCAGGAAGTGTTTATGCATCCCGCCGCCAAGTGGCATTTATATTCCAAATTTGAAAACGGTAAAATAACCGGCGGTAAAATTGAATCGGTAAGGTTGTTTGCTGTTATAGCAGCATTTATTTTATTAATAGCCTGTATCAATTTCATGAACTTAAGCACAGCCCGGAGCGAAAAACGCGCCCGCGAAGTTGGTATCATGAAAGCGATAGGCGCAAAAAAAGGCTCGATTATAACACAATTTTTAGGCGAAAGTATCCTGATAGCATTTATTGCAGGTATAATAGCCATTGTTATTGTGCAAATCAGCATGTCGGGCTTTAACCAGTTAACCGATAAGCAGTTGTTTGTGCCCTACGCAAGCGTTTATTTCTGGCTGACGGGCTTAGGTTTTGTTTTGTTTACCGGCGTAATAGCGGGTAGTTACCCGGCTTTCTTCCTGTCGTCATTTAAGCCTGTTAGCGTGTTGAAAGGAACATTTAAAAAGGTGGACGCCGTAATTAGTCCCCGCAAAATATTGGTGGTGGTTCAGTTCACTTTCGCCATTGTGCTTATCATCTGTACCATCCTCATCCGCGACCAGATGCAATACGCGCAAAACCGGGACCTTGGCTACAAAAAGGACAACCTGGTGTACACCATGATGTCGGGCAGTATCGATAAAAACTTTAAAATGATCCGTAACGAGCTGGTAAGCAGCGGGGCGGCAGTATCGGTTACCAAAACCAATTCGCCGGTTACCCAACGCTGGAGTGACAGCTGGGGTTTCGACTGGAAGGGGAAAGATCAAAGCCAGAAGATAGATTTTATCATGTACAATACCGATGGCGACTTTGTAAAAACAATGGGTTTAAAAATAGCCGCCGGCAGGGATATCGATGTAAATACTTATCCTACAGATTCGACCGCTATTTTGCTTAACGAGGCCGCAGTAAAGGTGACCGGGTTTAAAGACCCGATAGGGCAGATCATCAAAAGGGATAACCACAATTTGGTGGTGGTGGGCGTTATTAAAGATTTTATCATCGAATCGCCATATCAGCCTGTTAAAGCCATGATTATCCAGGGGCCAAAATCATGGTTCAACGTGGTTCATTATAAGCTTAACCCCAATAATACTACCGCCGAAAACCTGAAACGCGCGGAAGCTGTGTTTAAAAAATATAACCCCGAGTACCCGTTTGAATATCATTTTGTTGACGATGAATACGCTAAAAAGTTTAACGACGAGCAAAAAGTGGGCACTTTGGCCAGCCTGTTTGCCGGGCTAACCATATTTATATCATGCCTCGGCTTATTTGGCCTTGCCGCTTACATGGCACAAAACCGGCAAAAAGAAATTAGTGTACGTAAGGTACTTGGCGCATCTGTATCAAACCTTACCGGTATGTTATCAAAAGAGTTTTTAATGCTTGTGCTTATCTCCTTCGTTATAGCGTCGCCAATTGCCTGGTGGGGCATGCACAAATGGCTGGAAACCTATACTTACCGCATCACTATCCAGGTTTGGGTATTTGTAATGGCAGGCCTGGTAACCGTAATAGTTGCACTGGCAACCGTCAGTTTCCAATCTATCAAAGCCGCATTAGCCAACCCTATTAACAGCTTGCGGAACGAATAAAGTCGTTCATTAGTTCACTGGTTCATTAGTTCATTGGTCTTTTCTTTTCGTTCATTGGACACTGGTTCATTAGTCCTGTCTGATGCGTGCAGGTGATTTCAGGAAGCCAGGCTTAAAACGTTCCGTCCGCTATGCCCGCGTTCCAATGAACCAATGAACCAATGAACCAATGAACCCTGTATCATAATCGTACACCTACTGTTACGCCTGCGTACAGTTGTAATTTGAATTTTAAATTAACTATTTGATTTTCAGTTGATTTTATAATTGGTATGTGTTTTAAACTGCATTACTGGTAATTACATCACAATGCTTAAAAATTATATTAAAACCGCATGGCGTAGTTTAAAACGCAATAAAATATTTTCGTTTATAAATGTGTTTGGCCTATCGGTTGGCCTGGCCTGCTGTATGCTGATTACCGCTTACGTATATAGTGAATTAAGCTACGACAGGTATCCGCAGGATGCCGGGCAGATTTATCGCGTAGGTATTAAAACTATCGAAAACGCAGGAATAAGCGACTACCCCAGCGTAGATGTGGCCGTGGCCAAAGGCATTAAAGATCAATACCCACAGGTTAGCGATGTAACCAGGCTTACCGGCCGCAAGCCATCGTATATTGAGTATAACGGCAAAAAGTTTAAAGAAGAACACCTGTTTATGGTAGACGCTAACTTTCTGCAACTGTTTTCAATCCCCATAATTGACGGCGAAAGTAAAACCTGCCTCAAAGATCCCAATAGTATAGTAATCACCGCAGCATTTGCAAAAAAATACTTTGGTAATGGCGCGGCTGTAGGCCAATCATTACTGGTAGACGGCGAGCCCTATAAGGTTACCGGGGTTATTGAAAAAGTACCTGACAATTCCCACTTTCATGGCGACGCGTTTTTTAGCATGAATAATTATGTACGAACCGCGCAGCAAACCTGGAGCAACATTGGTTATTTCACCTACATACAATTAAACAAGAGCGCCGACGCAAAAAAGCTGGAGTCGGCGTTTCCGAATGACCTGGTCAAAAAGTTTGTAGTGCCCGAAATTGCCCACGACATGAATGTAAGCCTGGCCGAGGCAAGCAAATCTGTGAATACCTTCCTGTTTTATTTACAGCCCTTAACTGATATTCACCTGCACTCGGCAACAAAATACGAGATAGAAGCTAATGGCGATATTCATTACGTTTACATATTTGGTGTTTTGGCTATATTTATTTTGATGCTGGCCTGCATTAACTTTACCAATTTATCAACCGCCAGTTCGGCAAAACGGAGCAAAGAAGTTGGCATCCGTAAAGTATTGGGTTCAGAAAAAAGCGGGCTTATTTCGCAGTTCCTTACCGAATCGGTACTGCTTACATTAGGGGCCATGGTGCTGGCCATCGTAATGGTGTACCTGCTGCTGCCGGTTTTTAATGATCTGTCGCGCAAGCATATTAATATTAGTTTTTTTGTGAGTTTCCAGGCCATAATTACCGAAGTGTTGCTTGTTTTTGTAGTTGGGGTTATAGCCGGCATTTATCCTGCATTTGTATTGTCGGGTTTCCAGATCATTGCCGTATTAAAGGGCGGTTCGGGCACTACCAGGCAGGCAAGCAAAAATTACCTGCGCAGCGGCCTTATCGTTTTCCAGTTTGCAGTATCTACCGCGCTCATTATAGCCACCTTTGTAGTTTACCAACAATTGCACTATATGCAAAACAAAAAACTGGGTTACGATAAAGACCAGGTACTGGTAATAAATGAAACTTATTCGTTACGCAATAACATTGACGCATTTAAGCAGGAGTTGCTGCGTAATCCGCAGGTTATGAATGCCACCATATCCAGCAGCGTTCCCGGTTCAGGGGGCGGTATTGATGGCACGCAGATAGATGCCAAGGAATTTAATGACAAGGGCGGCCATGCCGAAATTCATACAGATATTTTTCATGTGGATGAACACTATATACCCACTTTAGGGATACAGATAGTAAAAGGTCGTAATTTTTATCCGTCGTACCCCGGCGATTCAATGGCGGTAGTTGTTAACGAGGCCCTGGTGCGCGACCTGGGTTGGGGTAAAAGCGATCCGATAGGTAAAACCATTGTCCGCTCGGCAAGGGCTCAATATACTGTTGTAGGGGTAGTTAAAGATTTTCATTATGTATCTGCAAAGCAAAAGATAGCGCCCTTGATGTTGTTGCCCGGCCATAGCATAAGTTCAATTATGGTTAAGGTAAAAACAAAAGATATTAAAAAACTTATTGCCGATATGCGCACGCAATGGGATAGCTTTAAAACTGATTTGCCTTTCAGCTATTCGTTCCTCGACGAAAAGTTTGCATCACTTTACGCATCCGAACAACAAACCGGCAAAATATTTACCGTGTTTGCGCTTGTTGCCCTGATCATAGCCAGCCTTGGTTTGTTTGGCCTGGCAGCATTCATGATCAGGCTAAGGGTTAAAGAAATAGGCATCCGTAAGGTTTTGGGCGCATCAACAGGGAGTATTACCACATTATTATCAAAAGAGTTTTTGAAACTTATTGTAATAGCGTCGCTCATATCATTCCCCATAACCTGGTACGCCATGAGCAAATGGCTGCAGGATTTTGCCTACCGCATAAGCATCCAGTGGTGGGTGTTTTTATTAGCAGGCTGTATTGCATTACTGGTGGCTGCAATAACCATCAGCTTTCAATCGGTAAAAGCCGCATTGGCCAACCCGGTGAAAAGTTTGAGGAACGAGTAGGTGAGTTGTGAGTTGTGAGTTGTGAGTTGTGAGTTGTGAGTTGTGAGTTGTGAGTTGTGAGTTGTGAGTTGTGAGTTGTGAGTTGTGAGAAATTGCCTGTCAATTTAAGAATTATAGTTTAACGTTGGGATTTAGAGTTTAGGATTTGGATTTTAGAATTTAGGATTTGGTTTTTAGAACTTAGAGTTTGGGATTTAGAATTTAACCACACAGTTATGATAAAGAATTATTTACGCAGTGCATTACGGAACATTACCAGGCACAAATTTATATCGTTCATCAATATATTTGGATTAACCGTTGGGTTAACCTGTTGCCTGCTGATTGTGGTTTATGTGATAAACGAGACGAGCTATGATAAGTTTAATGCCAATGCCGATGATATTTATCGTGTTACCCGCAGTTTTAATACTGCCGATGGTATTGATAACTTATACCTGGGGGCTGTTGCGCCACCGGTAGGCCCGTTGCTTAAAAATGAATTCCCTGATATTAAAAAGTTTACGCGGATACTGCCAAACGGCAGTGCAGTTATCCGTTATAAGGATAAGCTGTTTAACGAAGATGGATCGTATTTTGCCGACGAAAATTTCTTTGACTTTTTTAGCATAAAAACTATCCATGGCGATCCTAAAAGTGCCCTGGCCGAGCCCTTCAGCGTGATGCTGACTCCCGAAATGGCACGCAAATATTTCGGAAACGAGGATCCGATGAATAAGGAGTTCCGGTTTAATAACCAGTATAATTTTAAGGTTACAGGCATTTTTGAACCTTTTCCCGCAAATGCTCAATTGCACCCTCAACTGCTTTTATCTTTTGCAACATTAAATGACAATACGGTTTATGGCAAAAAAGGCCTGGAAACCAATTGGGGCAATAACGCGTTTTTCACTTATCTGTTATTTCCAAAGGGTTATAATGTTAATACCGTAGCCGCGCAATTTCCTGCTTTTTTAGATAAGTACGTGCATTTTACTGGTCAGCCGGCAAATTACCGCGAATCAAAATTTAGTAAATTACATTTTCAAAAACTATTGGACATTCACCTTAATTCACACCTGGATGATGAATTGGAGCAAAACGGCGACATCAAAAGAGTTTATATATTTTCGGCTATCGCGTTGTTTATCCTGCTGATAGCCTGTATTAATTACATGAACTTATCAACCGCGCGGTCCACCCTTAGGGCTAAGGAGATAGGCATCCGCAAGGTAATAGGAGCGCAGCAAAAAGAAATCATTACCCAGTTTTTAAGCGAATCTGTATTGATAACCGCTTTTTCGCTCGTGTTAGCTTTGGTTATAACCTGGCTTGTTATGCCCCTGGTTAATCAATTTTCGGGACTGCAGTTGAATTTTAACAACTTATTGCAGCCACAAATTGTATTGTCAATTGTGGCCATGCCTTTTGTAATTGGTATTATCAGCGGTATTTATCCTGCAATATTTATGTCGTCGTTTAAACCAATAAAGGTATTAAAGGGAATTTTAAAGGTTGGTTCGGGCAATATCTCGTTCCGGAAGGTATTGGTGGTATTGCAGTTTTCCATCTCTATTATTTTAATAGTGGCCACTACTATTGTTTTTCAGCAGTTGCGCTATATGCAGCAAAAATCACTTGGTTTTAATAAAGATCATTTGATAACCATGGGCAATCCCTTTAACGCCACCCAGTTTGATGTGTTTAAAAACGAAATATTGAAGAACGGGAATATTAAAGATGCCGGCCGTTCGTCAAGGATCCCATCCGGCCGTTTGTTGGACGACCAAGGCATCCAGGTAATGCAGGGGGGAGTGCTGCAACCTGTTAAAGCAGCTGTAAAATACATCAATACCGATTGCAGTTTTATACCCACCTACGGGATGAAAATGGCTGCAGGCCGTAATTTTTCAAAAGATTTTGCAACAGACACTAATAACTATGTTATAAACGTGGCTGCATCTAAAGTGTTAGGGTGGAAAACCCCGGAAAGCGCCATTGGTAAAGAGATAAGCTATGGCGGCGTTAAAGGAAAGGTGATAGGTGTAGTTAACGATTTCCATTTCGAGTCGTTACACCAGAATATCATTCCGTTGTTGATGACGATGCCTTCGCTTTCAAATAACAACAACAATTATGGCAGGCTATCGATAAAAATTGATGGCAGCCATGTTCAGCAGGCCATTAATACGCTGGAGCAAACATGGAAAAAATACCAGCCTGAAAGCCCTTTTCAATATACCTTCCTTGATGAAAAATTCCAGAAACTGTATGACAGCGAGCAACAGCAAGGCAGCTTGTTTACTATATTTTCTTTCATTGCCATATTTATAGCTTGCCTGGGCTTGTTCGGGCTATCGGCATTTACTATTAGTCAAAGGGTTAAGGAGATAGGCGTGCGCAAAGTATTAGGCGCCAGCATCCCGCAAATAGTAACCGAATTATCTAAAGACTTTTTAAAACTGGTGCTTATAGCGTCGGTAATCGCATTGCCCATAGCATGGTATTCTATGAGCAAATGGCTGCTTGATTTTGCCTTCCGCATCAGCATCCAATGGTGGGTGCTTGTAATGGCAGGTGTTATCGCGGTAGTTATCGCTTTTTTAACTATCAGCTTTCAATCCATCAAAGCAGCATCGGCAAACCCGGTGAAAAGTCTTCGTAGTGAGTAGTGAGTGGGCAGTTGTGAGTTTACAGTTGGCAGCGAAAACACACTAAGAAGTCATAAAGCGATAGGTGCCAATGAACTAATGAACCAACAAGATGATTAAAAACTATTTAAAAATAGCACTCCGTAACTTTTGGCGGCACAAGTTTTTTACGTTTATCAATGTAATCGGCTTGTCTATTGGGATTAGTTCGGCATTGGTTATTTACTTGATAGTTCATTTTGATTTTACTTTTGATCAATCGGTTCGTGATAGCGAGCGGATATACAGGGTAGTTTCCAATTATACCTATGCCGGCGAACCGGCCTATAACCGCGGTGTTTGTGGTCCTTTGCCCGAGGCCGTGCGTACGCAGGTTAGCGGTATTGACGTAGCAGCCCCGTTCTTTGCTTTGTATCAGCCAAATGTATTTGTCCCGGGTAACTCCGGGGTGCCTGTTAAATTTAAACTGCAGGATAACGTGGTATTGGCCGATGAGCGCTACTTTGAGCTTTTTAACTATACCTGGCGTGCCGGCAAAGCTAAAACCGCTTTCAACGGCCCCAACCAGGTAGTGCTGACTACCGATCAGGCCGAAAAATATTTCCCAAAACTGTCATATAACCAAATGATGGGCAGGGTTATAACCTATGATACTGTAAACACTGTGGTTACCGGTATCATAGAGCCGGTAAAAGGCAATACCGATTTTAAATCGCAGGCTTTTATATCTTACTCTACAGCAACTAACAACAAAGCTTTACAAGACGAATTAAGGCCTAAACATTGGGGTGGTACCACACCTGCATCACAACTTTTTATTAAATTATCCCCCCAGGCTACAGTTGCTCAAATAACCGGGCAACTGAATGAAATCCTGAAAAAGCATAACCCGCCAGCGCCATCCAATAAAGGCAACACCCGCAGTTTTGCTTTACAGCCACTAAGCGATGTGCATTTTAATGAGCTATACGGTACTTTTTATGGCGGGCGTACCGCAAACAAAACAACATTGTATGGCTTGCTGGCAATAGCTACGTTTTTACTGCTGTTGGGTTGCATCAACTTTGTTAACTTAACAACCGCACAGGCAGCTCAAAGGGCAAAAGAGATAGGTATCCGCAAAACAATGGGCAGCAGTCGCCTGCAACTCATTATCCAGTTTTTAAGTGAGACATTTTTTATCACCCTTATCGCGGTTGTTATCTCGGTTTTAATTGCGCCCGTGATCCTTAACCTGTTTAAAGATTTTATTCCGGAGGGGATCACGTTAGATCTTTTAAATCAGCCCAATCTTATTGTATTTCTCCTGGCGCTCACATTTATAGTGAGTTTGTTATCGGGATTTTATCCGGCAGTTTTACTATCGGGTTATAAACCGGTGTTGGTACTTAAAAACCAGGCATCGTCAAACAGTAGTAAAACACGGAATGCCTGGTTGCGTAAATCGCTCACGGTAACGCAATTTGTAATAGCCCAATTTTTTATTATGGCTACCGTATTGGTTAGCAAGCAAATATATTATGCCTTGCATAAAGACCTGGGGCTTAAAAAGGATGCTATTTTGGTCATCAATTCGCCATGGAAAAACCGCACAGAAAGCCGAAACCAGGTTTTTTTAAATAAGATTATCGCGCTGCCCCAGGTGCAATTGGTAAGCCTGGGTAAAGATGCGCCATCCTCAGATAATGGTAACTCAACCGAAGCTACTTTCCGCGATGGTAAGAAAGAGATAAAGATGGAACTTAATGAAAAGTATGGCGACGAGAATTACATCAAAGTATACCACATAAAACTACTGGCGGGGCGCAATTTACTACCGGGCGATACCTCAAAAGCATTTTTGATAAATGAAACCTACGCACATGCCATTGGCTTTAAAAACCCAGCCGACGCGGTTGGTAAATACATCGACAATTTTAACGGAGATGTTAAAATGCAGATCATAGGCGTAGTGGCCGATTTTCATGCCGAATCATTACATGCGCCTATTAAACCAATAGCGATTTTAACCGAGCTTAACCACTACAATAACGGCACTTTCCACATCGCGCTAAAGCCACAATCGGCAGGCGGCGATGACTGGAAAAAGGCCATTGTTGCCATGGAAACATCATGGAAGGAAATTTACCCCGAAGATGATTTTGAATACCACTTTTTTGATGAAAATATAGCCAGGTTTTACGATGCCGAGCAACATACCTCAACTTTGTTAACTTGGGCTACTGGTTTATCAGTATTTATAAGTTGCCTTGGTTTATTAGGCCTGGCCATTTATAACACCAACCAGCGTACTAAAGAGATAGGGGTACGTAAAGTTCTTGGCGCCACCGTATCGCAGATAGTTGCGCTGTTATCAACCGAGTTAATATTACTTATTTTGCTGGCATTTGCGCTGGTTACGCCATTAGCCTGGTACGCCATGAACAAATGGATGCAAAGCTTTGCCGACCGTACCAGCATCAGCTGGTGGATTTTTGTACTAAGTGGCGGAGGGATGTTGTTAACCGCCCTGATAACATCAAGCTTCCAAACCATAAAAGCCGCGATGGCAAATCCGACCAGGAGCCTTAGAAGTGAGTAGGCAGCTGGCAGTGGGCAGTTAGCAGTAGGCAGTAAGCAAGCCCGGTGATTATACAAGCGACACCAATGAACTAATGAACAAGTGAACTAATGAACCAATAAAATGATAAAAAATTACTTCAAGATCGCGTTCCGTAATTTCGGACGGCACAAGTTGTTTACAATGATCAACATTGTAGGTTTGTCTATCGGCATTAGTGCCGCTTTGGTAATTTACGTTATTGTAAATTATGATTTTACGTTTGATAAAAACCATAGGGATAGCGATAAGATTTACCGCGTGGTTACCGAGTATTCGTTTTCGGGCAATGTGGGCTATAATGGTGGCGTTACCGGCCCATTGGCGGGCGCCGTAAAAGCCGAAGTAACGGGCGTAAAAGATGTGGTGCCGTTTTTTACCAATGGCGGCATGAATGTATTTATTGCCAATAATACCAATGTACCCACAAGGTTTAAAGATCATGATAATATTGTACTGGCCGATGGCAGGTATTTTACGCTGCTCGATTACAATTGGCTTGCGGGCTCGGCCAAAACGGCGCTGAACGAACCTTACCAGGTGGTGCTTACGTCAGATCAGGCTAAGATATATTTTCCTAAACTATCCTATAGCCAGATGCTGGGCAAAACGGTAACCTATGATACTATCAAGACTACCGTTACCGGTATTATACAAACGCCTCAGGAAAACACCGATTTTAATTTTCACGATTTTATATCGTATAGTACAGGCCTGGCCAATCCTGCCCTTAAAGATAATCTTCAGTTAACAGAATGGGGGAGTACCACGTCGGCATCGGTGTTGTTCGTTAAACTTGCAGATAATGCATCGGCAGCTAATGTTGAAAAGCAACTGAATGTGTTGTTGAAAAAACATAATCCGCCTAAAAAGGAAGACGCCGGCAACACCCAGGTTTTTCATTTGCAGCCGTTAAGCGATCTGCACTTTAACAAGGAATACAACAATTTTGATGGCGGGCACACAGCCAGTAAAACAACCTTGTACGGCTTACTGGTAATAGCCGCATTTTTGTTGCTGTTAGGTTGCATCAACTTTGTAAACCTTACAACGGCCCAGGCTTCGCAACGCGCCAAAGAAATAGGCATCCGTAAAACCATGGGAAGTACACGCCGCCAATTGATAACCCAATTTTTAAGCGAAACCTTCCTGGTAACCATTTTTGCGGTAATTATAGCGTTGGTGGCAGCGCCATCCATCCTTAAACTGTTTGCCGATTTTACCCCCAAAGGTATCACGGTTGATTACCTGCATCATGGCAATATCCTGCTGTTTATGCTTGCATTAATTGTTATTGTAAGCATATTATCCGGCTTTTACCCTGCGCTGGTGCTATCGGGCTATAAGCCGGTTGATGTGTTTAAAAACCAGGCGCACTCCGGCACAAATAAAACACGTAACGCGTTTCTGCGTAAATCACTAACTACCGTACAGTTTATTATAGCACAGTTTTTTATTATGGCTACGCTATTGGTAAGCAAACAAATTTATTACGCCCTGCACAAAGATCTGGGTTTTAAAAAGGATGCTATTATTAATATAACCATCCCATATAAAAACATGAACCCGGGGACAAAACAGGTGTTTAAAAACAAACTTGCTGCTATGCCCCAAATTGAGTTAATGAGTATTGGCGGTGCCCCTCCGTCGTCCGGCAATACCAACAGCACCGAGATGACCTATAAGGATGGTAAAAAAGAGATTAAGACCGATGTGCAGCAAAAATATGGCGATGAAAATTATATAAAAGTATATAAAATAAAACTCCTTGCTGGTCGTAACATCCACCAGAGTGATTCGGGAAAAGCTTTTATCATTAATAAAACCTATGCCAAAATATTAGGCTTTAAGAACCCGGCCGATGCTGTTGGTAAAATTCTTGACTTTGATAATCATAAAAATGAGATTGTGGGAGTAACAGCAGATTTTTATCAAAAGTCGCTGCATTCGGCCATTCAGCCATTGGTCATTTTAATACCTACTAATAAATGGGGTACCCGCACTTTTCATATAGCCCTAAAACCGCAAACCACCAATGGCGGTGAATGGAAAAAGGCGATAAACGATATGGGAAAAACCTGGAAGGAACTATACCCCGATGATGATTTTGATTACAGTTTTTACGATAAAAACATCGAAAAATTTTATGAATCGGAGCAGCATACATCTACTTTGCTTACCTGGGCAACGGGCCTATCTATATTTATCAGTTGTTTAGGTTTATTAGGCCTGGCTATGTACACCACCAATTTACGCACAAAAGAAATTGGTGTGCGTAAGGTGCTTGGCGCATCGGTTGCGCAGATTGTTACCCTGCTATCAACCGAGTTAATATTGCTTATTTTACTTGCCTTTGTACTGGTTACACCATTAGCCTGGTACGCCATGAACAAATGGATGGAGAGCTTTGCCGACCGCACCAGCATTAGTTGGTGGATATTTGTAGCAAGCGGTGCAGGCATGCTACTGGCTGCACTGTTTACACTAAGTTTCCAAACGGTGAAAGCCGCGGTTGCTAATCCTGTGAATAGTTTGCGTAGCGAATAGTTGGTTCATTGGTTGAATCGTTCATTAGTTCACTTGTTCATTAGTTCATTGGTCTTTTCTGGTGAGGATTACCAAGAGCGAAGTATTCAGCCAAAAGCGATTTGTCCACTATGCCCGCGTTCCAATGAACCAATGAACCAATGAACCAATGAACTAATGAACCAGCGAACCAATCAACTAAAACGATGATTAGAAACTACTTCAAAATAGCCTGGCGTAATTTGTGGAAGCACAAATTTTATACACTTATTAATGTATTCGGCCTATCCATGGGGATAGCCTGCAGTATTATATTGTTTCAGTTTATTAGCTATCATCTAAGTTTTGATGCCTATCATCACAACAAAAAGTCGTTATATAAAATAGTTGAACAGCTGCACCTTGAGGATGGTACCACGCTATATGAAAAAGGAGCGCCAATGGTGTTGGCCCGCGCTGTTAAAACAGCATTGCCGCAGATAAAAGACGCGGCCATTTTGGTTCAAAAGCGTTCTTTCACCATATCGGTTCCGCAAAGTGATAGGGCGGGGAAGAAGCTGTTTTATGAAAAAGAAACTGTTGGTCTTACCGATAAGCACTGGTTTAACATGCTTGATTATACCTGGCTCGCCGGTAGTGCCGAAACTGCCTTTAATGACCCGGATAATGCAGTTATCACTCAAAAATTGGCGCTAAAATATTTCGGTACCGACGATGCTGTCGGCCGGGTTATCCGCCTGGATAGCAAACATAATTTTAAGGTGACCGGGGTACTGGCCGATAATGTGGATAACACCGATTTTAAGTGCGATATGTTTTTATCGCTAACTGCCCTTAAAACACTTTATCCGGATGTTCAAAAAGATTTCCAGGAAAGCTGGTATTGGGAAGATTCGCGGAATGTTATATTTCTGCAATTGCCGCCAAATCTATCTCCCCGGAAGGTAGAGGCTACCATAACTAAACTGATGGATAAGGAAGCGGCAAAATCGTTCAAATACTTTTTGCAGCCCATAAACGAGGTGCATTTTGATGGCCGGTATAGTGGTGTAATACAAAAATCGTTGTTAACCACGCTGGCCATTGTGGGTTTATTGCTTATTGTTATAGCCTGCGTAAACTTTGTAAATATGGCAACCGCCCAGAGCTTTAAACGTGCCAAAGAAATTGGTACCCGTAAAGTTTTAGGCAGTACCCCCGCAGCCATATTTATCCAGTTTATTACAGAAACGGCATTAATAGTTTTGGCCGCCGGGCTGATAGCCGTATTATCAGTTTGGATGTTTTTGCCGGTTTTAAATTCCTGGCTGCAAACAACGCTTACATTTAATTTTACGCAGGATAAAACGCTGTTTGTTTTTGTTGCCCTATCCATGCTGATAATTACCATGGCCGCAGGGTTTTATCCTGCTTTGGTATTAAGCAGGTTTAAGCCCGTAAATGCTTTGAAAAACCAGGTTGGCGGGCATTCCCAAGCTGCCGGTTTTAGCCGTAAAAGCCTCATCGTTATTCAAAATGTAATTGCACAGGTGCTTATCATCGGTACCATCATTATCACCATGCAGGTGCGCTATCTGAAGACCGCCGACCTTGGTTTTAATAAAACAGGCGTAGTGATGCTTCCTTTGCCCGATTTTGACAAAAGTAAAACAGATTTCTTCCGTAACCAGCTACTGGTCAACCCTGCTATAAGCGCCGTTTCTTTTTGTTACCGGGCACCATCCTCAACAGCCGATAAAGGCGGATCGATAAAGTACGAGGGGAGGGACTGGGAAAAGTTTGTGGGCCGCACTTTGATGGGCGATGCAGGCTATGCCAAAACATTCGGCTTGCGGATTATAGCAGGCAGAAATATTGCCGAGGCAGATTCGGCCAAAGAGTACCTGGTGAATGAACAACTGGTTAAACAATTGGGCATCAAAGACCCTCAGAAGATAATTGGCCACCAATTTACTGCCGGAGACCTTACTGATAAACCAGGTACCATTGTTGGGGTTGTGAAAGATTTTCACGCCAAATCGCTTTACAAGGCAATAGAACCGTCGTATATCAGCACTTTCCGCACCCAGTATCAGTACGCGGGGGTAAGGATCGAGCTGAAAAACCGCTCTGCTGCTTTAGCACAGGTTCAAAAAGTATTTCAATCGGTATTCCCGGAAAATGTATTTGAATACCGTTTCCTGGACGAACAGATTAACGATTTTTATCAGAAGGAAGACTTGCTAAACAAACTCATTACCTCCAGCGCGGTTATCGCTATTTTTATCAGCTGTCTTGGTCTTTTAGGGTTAATATCGCTGCTTACCATGCAGCGCACCAAAGAAATAGGCATCCGTAAAGTGCTTGGCGCATCAGTAACCAATATCACCGCTTTACTCTCTGCCGATTTTATTAAACTGGTTGTTATTGCCATTGTAGTAGCATTGCCCATAGCCTGGCTAACCATGAGTAAATACCTCCAGGATTTTGCTTACCGGATAGATATTCAATGGTGGATATTTGTATTAGCGGCTGCCTTATCCGTTCTGATAGCTTTTGCAACAGTATGTTATCAATCGCTTAAAGCGGCTATGGCCAACCCGGTTAATAGTTTGCGAAACGAATAGTAGGATATGCATTCCGGGATTTGTTATTTCACTTAAAATAACTTATCGCGCCCTGCGTTTGATAGCGCTGTTTATTTAGATGTTAACCTAAACCAATGAGATATATTATAAGTTCCTTAATTCTCAGCCTTTTCACCTGCGCCATTTTTGCGCAGGATAAACTGCCGGACGCCGCTAATTTACCAAACCAGGTTGGCGATATTATATTTAATCCACAAACAGACCGGTACGATTTTAAGCTTTGCGATAAGGACAATATTTACCAATACTACGGTTTAAATACATCTTATCAAGGAGAGGCAAAAGCATTAAAGAAAGAACTGTTTGGCAAAATGGTTTATCAGCACCAATTTAAACTGGTTACCGGCTCCGTTACCGTTCGGTTTATTGTGAATTGTAAGGGGCAAACCGGCTGGTACCGAATTTACCAGTTAGATGCCAGTTATCGCAAAGTGGCCTTTCCGCCGGTTTTTGTTACCATGGTGTTAGATGCCGTGAAAAGCTTAAAAGGCTGGATCCCCGGTAAACTTCCAAACGGCTCCGTTTGCGATACCTATTATTATTTGCACTTCAAGGTGGTTAATGGTCATGTTAAAGATATAGCCATATGAAAAAGTACTTGTTGATCTTAATTTGGTTAAGTGAGGGAATGCTTAAAGCACAAACCAATTGCAATATTTATACAGATAAGCCACACCAGGTGGCATGCCAGTACTATACAGACGCTATTCAATACCCACAGGGGTCTAAAAATTCACAGCAACTGTTTATCTATTCGTTACAGGCCTGCGCCACTTTTGGGCCAACTTTATGCGAAATGTCGGTACCTTATTTAAAACGGGGCGATTTTTACACCTGGAAAATATTAATGGATAAAGCGGTGCAAGCTGATCCGGGCGAATACCTGGGCGTTAGGGGCTGGTGCTACTTTAAATTTCTGAAGGATTATAAAAATTGCTATGCCGATTTGTACCGTTTATATAAACTAACCAAAGGTGTGCCGGGTTATACAGGCGATGGTGATTATGACCTGCGCATGGTGATGGCAATGGCCCAGCGCGAAATGGGCAACAATAAACTGGCAATGCATTATTTCAACGAATGTATTGATGACCATGAAAGAAAAAAAGTTTTAGGGCTTTACGATTATTTACACAGGGGCGTAACGCTATTGAACATGAAAAAATATACCTCTGCACTGGCCGATCTGAAGCTGGAAGTTAACAAGTACCCAAAACTTGCAGATACTTATTATTATATCGGGCTTACCTACTTAGTAATGCACAACAAAATCAACGCCGTCAAATCGCTCAAATACGCCCGTGAGCTGTACATTGGAACCGGCTACCACCGTGCCGACCCTTACAAGGAAGAACCAGACCAGGTTTACCTATTGGATATAACCGGGGCATTGGCCAAAGCTAAAAGGTAGCCGTGGCCCGATAGTTCACTAAAAATGTAAGCACAAATCTGTATAGCTTTTTCCGGCGGTTATTTGTGAAAATTTAATGGATAAAAACGCACACTCCCTGTAACGTTTCCGTACGGTTAAAATAACTGCCTGTATTGCAAATCACTGATTATTAAAATATTATATATTTGGCACGTGCTTTTTGGGTGTGGTAGTAATATTGAACATCACCATGATAAAAAATTACTTTAAAATAGCTTGGCGTAACCTCATCAACAAAAAAGGGTTTTCGTTTATCAATATCACCGGACTTGCTGTAGGTATGGCCGGCGCCATACTCATTTGGGCATGGGTGCAAAACGAGTATAGTTTTGAGGATTTTCAGAAAAATAAAAATACCCTTTATAAAGTTTGGAACCGTGGAACCGATGGTACTAATGTATACACTTTTGATGTTACCTCATCGCCTGTGGGCAAAACATTAAAACAGGAGTTTCCCGAGGTTAAAAACTACGCCCGGCAATATTGGAGTATCGACCGTCTTTTTAATTTTGGAGATAACTCTGTAAAAGCCAAAGGGAACGATGTGGACAAGGGCTTTTTAACCATGTTCAGCTTCCCGTTTCTGCAAGGCAACCCCGGGCATGCTTTGGATGGTGTTACCGATATTGTGATAACCAAACACCTGGCCAAGAAGATTTTTGGCGATGCCGATCCGATGAATAAACTGATTAAGCTGGAGAATAAAACAAGCTACAAAGTAACCGGTGTTTTAAACGATTTACCAAACAATACAACCTTCGATTTTGAATACCTAGTTTCGTTGGCCGCAAACGAAAATACTTACACTAATGGATCGTGGGGCGATAACAGTTACAATACATATGTACAGTTACAGCCTAATGTTGATATCAACAAGTTTGCTGATAAAATAAAAAACGTTGTAAAGGCGCATGACCCGAAGGCATCGCTCGAGGTTTTTTTACATCCCATGACCAAATGGCGTTTGTATTCCACTTTCGAAAACGGAAAAATTGTTGGAGGGCGCATCGAGATAGTTCACCTGCTGCTTGGCATTGCAGGTATATTATTGCTTATTGCCTGCATCAATTTTATGAACCTAAGCACAGCCCGAAGCCAGAAACGGGCAAGGGAAGTGGGGGTTCGTAAAGTAATTGGCGCGCGCAGGTTAAGCCTTATAGCCCAGTTTTTAAGCGAATCCATATTGATAACTTTTATGGCCGGGCTGGTATCTTTGTTGTTGGTGCAGCTGTGTTTACCCGCTTTTAACCAACTAACCGGCAAAGTATTGGTTATTAATTATGCCGATCCCGCATTTTTATTGGCTTTCTTTGGGTTCATCATCGTAACAGGTTTACTTGCAGGTAGCTATCCTGCATTTTTCCTTTCGGGTTTTAGGCCGGTTAAAGTTTTGAAGGGTACTTTTAAGGATACGCAGAAACTCATTAGTCCGCGTAAGGTGCTGGTAGTACTGCAGTTTACGGTAGCTATTGTATTAGTTGTTGCTACCATCGTGGTTTACAGGCAAATTAAGTTTGCCCAAAACCGCGATATAGGTTACAAACAAAATAACCTGATAGAAGTACCTATGGAAGGCGACATCAGTAAAAACTACGATCTGATTAAAAACGACCTGATCAATAGCGGCGCTGTTACTGCTATGAGTAAAACAGGGTATACTGTAACTATAGAAGGCAGCCGCACTGATGGTTTTAAATGGGAGGGCAATGATGCCAGCCAGGACAAAATGGGATTTTCGAGGCTGGGCACCGCAGGTGATTTTGTGAAAACAATGGGGCTTAAACTGGTAGCTGGCAGGGATGTTGATTTTAATGCTTTCCCTGGCGATAGCGCATCTGTTATGCTAAATGAAACTGCGGTTAAAGCGATGCATTTAAAAAATCCGGTAGGCAAATTTATTACCAGGGCCAATGAAAAATTGCAGATCATTGGCGTGTTTAAGGATTTTATTATCAGATCGCCCTATGCTAATGTAGACCCAATGATTGTTTTTGCATCTAAATATTGGGCATACAATACAGTTATTCGTTTGAACGAAAAAAACAACATGGCCAAAAACCTTGAGCTGGCAGAAAAGATCTTCAAAAAATATAACCCTGCCTATCCGTTTACCTATGAATTTGTTGACCACGAATTTGGCAAGAAATTTAACGATCAGCAGCAAACCGGCTCCCTGTCTTTTGTATTTGCCGGGCTTACCATTTTCATATCATGCCTTGGCTTATTCGGGCTGGCAGCCTATATGGCCGAAAACCGAGCCAAGGAGATAGGCATCCGCAAAGTGTTAGGCGCAAGTGTAGCCAGCATTACCCAAATGCTAACAAGAGAATTTGTTGCTTTGGTATTGGTAGCCATAATTATAGCTACGCCATTTGCCTACTATGCCATGAATAAATGGCTGCAGGATTTTAGTTACCGTATAAATATTGGCTGGTTAACATTTGTAATGGCTGGTTTAGTTGCTATTGTTATAGCGGTGTTAACGGTAAGCTTTCAATCGGTTAAAGCTGCAATAGCCAACCCGGTTAAAAGTATCCAGGCAGAGTAAGTCTTAAGTGGGAAGTCGTTAATTTTAAGTCTTTGTTCGAAAAAGAAAATGAAGCTTAACAATTTAAACCACAGGCTCAGAACTTAATACTTTAATAAAAATCTTCCAAACCTGAGAAATTTGGATTTAGTTGATTAGTAATATGCGTTCCGGGATGAGATCCGGGACGCATTTTGTTTTTAAGGCTGGCTTCTTTCGGGCACGATAACAATATCAATATCTGTTATTTTTTTTACATACAACTCATCAACCAAAATCATCACTATAGCCAATAACGGCACCGCCAGTATAATACCTAAAACGCCCGATAATGTACCCATTAATACCTGCGCCAATATGGTTAAAGCGGGAGGGATGTTAATCATCTTGTTTTGAATAATGGGTGTTACAATGTTGCTTACAATAGTTTGTATAACTATGTACATTAATGCTACTATGATAGCGGTATTTGTGCTTATGGTTAAAGCCAGCAAAACACCGGGTATCATAGCAGCTAATGATCCAAAATTGGGGATTAGTTTCAGCAGGCCGGTAAGCAGCGCAAGCACCAGGGCCACCGGGATGCTCATAATGCCTAACCCTATAGATAGCAAAATAAATACCAGCACCATGGATAGCATCATTCCTTTCAGCCATCCCTTGAGCGCGAAACTAATCCTGTCAATCACCTGGTGCGCGAGTGGTTTCCGGGTCTCGGGCACTAATTTTATCATGCCATCTTTATACAGGTTTGGATTACTGGTGAAAAATATGGCCAGGAAAAGGATGATATAAATATTACCAAGCACACCAAAGCTGGTGCTAAAGAATGATTTAGCAGTTGTCATCAAAGCATCAGAGTTGTCGTCTGCCAAATATTCCAATATCTTCCTGCCGATAGGGGTTTCATTCATTTTTACTTTGGCATTGCTGATGGTATGCGGCAAAGTATCACTCAATACAGCTACCTGGTTAGATATTTTAGATCCCATAAACCAAAACAAAACCCCAAGCAACACAAACGTACCGCCAATAGAAATAATCATGCAAACGCGGCGTCGCCATTGAGTTTTGCGTTGTATCATATCGCCCAGGCCATGGAAGTATACCGATATCAATACACCGGCCAGCACCATTAATAGTACGTTAAAGGCAACGCGGGCAATCAATATGGTTACTACCAATAAAGCTACGATGGCCACAGTATGCCATACTTTTTGAATATAGGTGAGTTCCTTCTGGATTAATTTATTGGTGTATTTATCATCGATAGGGGGCATACGGTACTTATTGAATAGGGTTCAGATAATGGGACAATAAATACACTCAAAAGTTTTAACAATTTGATAATACTGTATTAATTTGAGTAGGGTAATGGATTATGTAAGCGCAGGATCCCCGGAAGCGGCGCCACTTTTATGTAGAATTGCCGGGTTAAGAGACTGAAAGAAATAGCGACATAGATGGTTGCAAAAGAATACGCTAATTTATTACCAAAGTAGAAATTGAACGGGCCGGAAGCACCACATGCGATTTATAGCCTCCCCTGGAAAATTGCATATTTTTATCCTTGTCGCCCGTAGTTAAATAAGTATCCAGTGTTTTGTATGCCTTTTTATTATTAGCTAAGCCGAGTTTTACAGATGTATCTGTTGCGCCGCGGTTAATGGCTACTATTACCAGTTTATTGTTTTTATCTTTCCAGGCCGATATCAGTATCTTATTGTCCGCCGAATGTTCAACGCCGGTAAGTACGCGTATCATTCCGGGGCGTATAAATAAGCTATAGTGCCCCAAAGCCCAAAGGTTTTTGGTCACCGTAAATTCGCCGTCTTTATAATCGGGTTGGGGTTTTAGGGCAATTAGATAGTAGCGGGTATTAAATTCGGCGCTGCCAGGCTCGTAGGAGTTCCAGAATTGCCATGCAGTGGCGTTGCCGGCAGTAAGGTCGGCATGAATTACCTTTGCCAGGAATAGTGCGCAATCTATCGCGCTTCTATCACCTTTTGCACCTTCTTTAAAACCATCTGCCAGCATGCTATACTCCGATTCCCAGTAGCTTACGTTGTACTTTTTGGCAGTATCGGCCAGCCGGGTACGGGTTGTAATCAGCGTGCTGTCGTTACTTTCGGTAAAGTAACTGTGGCCGGCAATTACCGGCGGTACGTGGTTCAACGCTTTTACAGATAATGAACTGCCGGGGCCGAAGAAATGCTGAATCTGGCTTGATGAATTCCCTTTGCCCGAATACAGGTAATTGAGCATACCAGCTTCACTTATCAAAATTTTTGTATCCAGCTTTTCCTTGTTCAGCGCGCTGTTGAGGTCTTTAACTACATGATAAATTTCGTCGTTTTTCCATGCCGAGCCTTCCTGGTCGGCTTGCTTGTAAGGGTGCGACCAATCCCACTGCGGTTCATTAACCGGGCTAATGTAGCTGAAATGAAGGCCCTGCTGGTCAAAATGACGAATAACTTTAGCTAAGAAATCGGCATAGGAGTTGTACGCATCAGCTTTTAAATTACTGGTATAATCTTTTTCTGTTTTATAACCCAGCCCGTTGCGGGTAAATTGTACCGGCGGGCTGTTTGAAAAAGCTATCAACGTTTCTACGCCATAATCACGGGCTTTCTTTAAAAAGAATTGATAACCTGCCTGCTTGTTCCAGTCATAACTGCCATTGGGGCTTAAAAAACATTCCGTCCTTTTTCTGAAATCCTTAATGCCGCTGCTGTCACCCTGTTCTGTTGTACCGGCGCCAATATTAAAGCGCCACGCTGATAGGCCTATTCCCATGGGATTGCCTTGCTTATCTTTTTGCTTACTGAATAATAAACGCGCGATAGCTTCTCTTTTTTCGGCAGGCCAGTATTTGCCAATCCCTTCAGAAAACCAACAGCCCGATGCACCTATGTTTTCAATTACCTGCGCGGTATTGTTCAAATTTACATTTAAGGTTATTACAGTATCCGTTTTTTGAGCAATGGCAGCGAATTGCGAAATAGTTACCAGCAGCAGAGGGAGGCATAGCTGTTTAAAATGGCATTTGGATAATTTCATCTTGGTCAAATATAAGGTGTCATTTTTATATTGAGTGCCGGCCGCAAACATCATTTGGGGTATTTTGGTAAAAAAAATATTACTAAACCTTTTGCATCGGGGCTGTTAGGGTTTTATTATTACTTTTAACAGCACTCATACATCAATCCTGTGTAGATATCCACCATGAAAAAAATAGCTTTAGCATTCGCGGGTATTTTGTTTGCGTTATCATTTGTGTTTTTTAAACAACCTGCAAAGCAACCGGTTAAAGATGCCCGGCCCAATATTGTGGTAATACTTGCCGATGATCTTGGCTTTTCTGATATAGGCTGTTACGGGTCCGAAATTCATACGCCTAATATTGATTATCTGGCCGCACACGGCATAAGGTATACCCGCTTTTACAATACATCCCGTTGCTGCCCCACAAGAGCATCGTTATTAACGGGCTTGTACAACCAGCGAGCGGGCATTGGCAACATGACAGATGCTGAAGATGAGCCCGGCTACCTTGGGCACCTTGCCGAAAATTCGGTTACCCTTGCCGAGGTGTTAAAAGGTGCGGGATACCATACCGCTATGTCGGGTAAATGGCATGTGAGCAATACGATAGGGCAAAAAAGTACTGAAGAGCAACAGAGGTGGCTTAATCACCAGGTTTATTATCCAACTTTTTCGCCACTGGCTCAATACCCAACCAGCCGCGGGTTCGAAAAATTTTTCGGCACCATTTGGGGAGTGGTTGATTATTACGACCCTTTTAGTTTGGTAAGCGGCACAACGCCCATTAAAACGATACCTAAAAACTATTACCATACAGATGCTATTAACGACACTACCGTTAGTTATATTAAGGAATTTAGCAAGGATAATAAGCCTTTCTTTTTGTACGTTGCCGAAAACGCGCCGCACTGGCCGCTGATGGCGCCGCCTGAAGATATTGCCAAATATAAAGATACCTATAAGGTTGGCTGGGATACCATCCGCGCGCGCAGGTACAATAAGCTGATAAAAGCCGGCATTATTGATCCGGTAAAGGCGCCGTTATCGCTTAGGGATAAGTCGGGTTTGAAGTGGGACGATAATCCCGACAAGGCCTGGGACGCCGCCGCCATGGCCGTGCATGCCGCTATGATTGACAGGATGGACCAGGGGATAGGACGTATTATTAAAGCATTAAAAGAGAGTGGTAAGCTGGATAATACACTTATTGTATTTTTAAGTGATAATGGTGCCAGCAGCGAAAACTGCACCGCTTACGGCCCTGGATTTGACAGGCCCAACCAAACTCGCGCAGGCGAAAAGATTGCTTACGATATGAAAAAAACAATCCTCCCGGGCTTCGAAACATCTTATGCATCCATTGGCGAACGCTGGGCAAATGTGGCCAACACACCGTACCGGTATTGGAAAGCCGAATCATATGAAGGCGGCGTTCATACCCCGATGATAGCTTTTTGGCCAAAGGGGGTAACTGTGGCAAATGGCAGCTTATCAAACCAGTTGGGCCATGTAAAAGATTTTATGGCCACGTTTGTGGAACTGGCAAAAACAACATACCCGCTTATTTATAAAGGTCACCCGGTAATACCCACACAGGGAAAAAGCCTTGCAGCCTCATTTAAGGGGATAACAAAGCCCGATGAAGCTTTGTTTAACGAGCACTACGGCGCGCGTTATGTTAGGTACAACGGCTGGAAATTGGTTTCGTTACCAAACGATACTACCTGGAACCTGTACCACATAAAGGATGATGAAACAGAGATCAATAACCAGGCGGGCAAATACCCCGAAAAGGTGACCCAGTTGAGTGCCATGTGGCACCAATGGGCCGTGACCAATAATGTGTATCCCAAACCTCGCCATAAATAAAATATAGTCGGTATAACCATGACATATATAAAAAATTACCTTTTCTTTTTTGTTGCCTTGCTTTACGTGGCGAGTTCATCTGCCCAGCAGCGGCCCAATGTTATTTTTGTTTTGGCCGATGACATGGGCTATTCAGACCTGGGCTGTTACGGCAATCCCGTAATTAAAACGCCTTTTTTAGATAAAATGGCTCAAAAAGGAGTAAGGGAAACCAATTATGTTGTATCAAGCCCTTCGTGCACCCCATCGCGGGCATCGCTGTTAACAGGGCGTTATGCATCAAGAATGAACCTGCCTTACCCTATCCCGCCAGGATCAACCCTGGGCCTGCCCGACCAGGAAGTTACCATTGCCGAAATGCTTAAAAATGTGGGTTATAAAACAGCTATGATAGGCAAATGGCACCTTGGCGATTATAAAGCCTACAATCACCCCATGGCGCAGGGGTTTGATTCTTATTATGGATTGCTGTATAGCCACGATTACCGGTCGCCTTATGTGAAAAGCGACACCACATTGAAGATTTTCAGGAACCACCGGCCGGAGGTTATCAGGCCTGCCGATTCATCGATAGTTGATTTGTACACCAACGAAGCCATTAAATACATTAAAGCGCAAAAAAAGAGACAGCCATTTTTCCTGTACCTGGCGCATAATATGCCTCATTTGCCGGTAGCCTTTGCATCATCAAAAAAGAATAAAGGTCGTTCGGACGGAGGCCATCTTGGCGATGTGGTTGAGCAGCTTGACGAAAGCCTGGGCCAGATATGGAAGGTTCTTGAAAAACAGGGGCTTGCGGATAATACGATCTTTATGCTTTCGAGCGACAATGGTCCGTGGATTGAATTTCCTGATCGCATGCAGGGTGATGGCGCAACCAAACACTGGGATGCCGGTACAGCAGGTGTGTTTCGCGGTAGTAAGGGCCAAAGCTATGAAGGCGGCGTGCGTGAACCATTTATTGTATACTGGAAAAATCATACCCCGGTAAACGCCACCGTCACCAGTATGGTAAGCAACCTGGATGTGTTGCCTACGCTGGCCAGGTGGACCAACGCGCCCTTACCAAAAGGCCGCACACTGGATGGACAATCCATAGCCGACGTGTTACTGGGCAAAGCGCCCAGGCACCCTAAACACCGTGAAATTTATTACGTAAACAACGGCGTTTGCGAAGCAGTAAGACAAGGCGACTGGAAATACCGCGAAGTTAAAGCCGAAAACAGCAGCAAAGGTATTTTGAAAGATGCCCAGCAAACGCAAACAGAGCTATTCAATATTTCATATGACCCCAGCGAGCGTACCAATGTAATAGCCGAATACCCGGAAATTGCCAGGGAGATGAAGGCTTTATTTGATAAATTTCCCGGTAAAACCGAAAATTGATGTAAAGCTTGTGAGGTTTAAACCCGGCAGGTTAATTATGCTATAATATTGCTTTAATTTGCAGCTACCAAATTTGGGGTGTATTATGAACCGTATTTGCCTTGTTGAAGATGAAGAAAAAGTAGCAGCCTTTATTTCAAAAGGATTGCAGGAACACGATTATGATGTAACACATGCCCTCGATGGCTTTGCTGCGATTGACCTGTTATCAGGGCATGCATTTGACCTTATAATCCTCGATCTGATGCTGCCTGATATTAACGGCATCGACCTTTGCCGCCGCATCCGCAGGGATAACAAACAACTGCCCATATTGATGCTTACCGCGCTGGATAGGGTAGATGACAAGGTAAACGGCCTGCAGGCGGGCGCGGATGATTACCTGGTAAAACCTTTTCATTTTAACGAACTTTTGGCGCGGATAAGCGCCCTGCTCAGGCGTTCGCGGCAGGAAACGCCCCAGGAAGAAGGTTTATTAACCTTTAGCGACCTGAAGCTAAACACCTTTACTAAAACTGCCGAGCGCGCAGGTACCGAAATTACGCTGACCACAAAGGAATATCATTTACTGGAATTGTTTTTACGCAACCCCAATAAAACATTATCAAGGGATTATATTGCCGAAAAAGTTTGGGACATCCAGTTTGATACAGGCACCAATTTTATTGATGTTTATGTAAACTACCTGCGTAAAAAAATAGAAAAAGGTGCACAGTCAAAACTCATTCATACAGTAATAGGCATGGGGTATATTTTAAAGGAAAAATAAGGCGGTATGAAAATAAAAAACAGGCTTGCCTTAAATTTTACACTCCTCAGCTCGGCCATGCTGCTGGTTATTATGGGGAGCATGTACCTGGCTTTTGCCGATTTTTTCAGGACAGATTTTTACGGACATTTAAAAGACAGGGCCAAGGTAGCCGCGCAACTATACCTCGAAGCCGACGAAATATCGTCCGATTCCTTAAACCACGTGCGCGAACGGATGTTGGAACAGCTGCCCAACGAGGTTATAAGGGTTTACAATGCCAACAACATAGCCTCTTTTATAAAGGATAAGGAGCAATACTGGAGCTTTAATACTATTGAAGAAGTCCGTGCAAAAAAGTACATCAGCTTTAGGGAGGGCGAGCGGCAAACAATTGGTATTTATTACCATGACAACCAGGGTAATTTTGTGATCCTTGCCTCCGCATATGATCAGCAGGCCAAACTCCGTTTATCGGGTATTATCCGCATCATGATCATCATTTTGATAGTGGTAAACAGCGTTTTGTTTTTTATAGGCAGATGGTTTGCAAAGCGGTCGTTGATGCCTATTGATGGTCTTATTAAACAAATGAAGCAAATTAATGCCAGCAGTTTACATGTAAGGGTCGACGAAGGAAAAGGTAAGGATGAAATAAGTGCCCTGGCCCTTAATTTTAACCGTCTGCTTGGTCACCTGCAAAATTCATTTGAGTTGCAGCAAACCTTTGTAGCCAATGCATCGCATGAGTTGCGCACGCCGGTTACAAGTATCATTGGCGAAGTTGAGGTTGCCCTGAACAAACAAAGAAGCATTGTAGATTACGAGCAGTTGCTGAAATCGGTTTTAAATGATGCCGGACGGCTTAGTGATACTATCAGCAGCCTGATGGAGCTGGCGCAAACGGATATGGAATATACCCGCGCAAAGCTGGAACCTATACAGATTGATGAACAAATATGGGAGTTGCAGCATCATTGGGCTATGTCGGCCGGGCACCCGCAACTGCAGGTGCAAATTGACCATTTGCCCGATGATCAGCAGGCACTGTTTATTAATGCCAACCCTACATTACTCAAAATAGCCTTTAATAATATCATTGGGAATGCGTTCAAATTCTCGCGCAATCAACCCGTTACCTGCCGTTTAAATGCCAATGAACAATCCATGGTAATTACAATTATTGATAAGGGCGTTGGCATCCCTGCTGACGACCAGGAAAAAATATTTACGCCGTTTTACCGCAGTGCAAACGGGCGTATTTTTGATGGCAATGGGGTGGGGCTGTACGTAGCTTTTAAAATTATCCAGCTATTTAATGGCGCCATCAATATACAATCGGTAGTTGGGCAAGGCACAACTTTTACCATTAGTTTCGTGCCGTTTTTCTAATCTCTTTCTAATCCCGCTTTAATGTCGGTCTAATTTGGGTGGTATAGTTTTGCGCCAAACAAATAAACTATGCACCGAAAATTTGTTATCGTTCTTTTTTCAATTCAACTATTACTATGGTGTATAGCTGTCGGGGGCCCGGTTTACGGGCAACCCTCCGGCAGCGATACCCTGAAAGTTACTTTGAAAGAGACAGAAGCCCAATTTTTAAAAAACAATCTCGACCTCATTATTCAGCACTATAGTGTTGACCAGGCGCAGGCACAAATTATTACTGCCCGCTTATTCAATAATCCTGATTTTAGTTTTGCCAACGTTTTATACAACCCTAAAACCAAACGTTTTTTTGATACCAGCCATGATGGCGGCGAATATTCGGCGCAGCTATCGCAGCTTATTCAAACCGCGGGCAAGCGTAATAAAAATATCCAGCTGGCGCAAATAAGTGCGCAGCAGGCCCAGTACCAGCTTTTTGACCTGTTACGCACGCTTAGATATACCCTAAGGAATGATTTTTATAAGATCTATTTCCAGGAGCAATCGGCACGGGTTTACCAGGAAGAGATTAATTCCCTGGCGAAAACGCTTAAGGCTTTCCAGGAGCAGTATGCCAAAGGTAATATCGCCCAAAAAGAAGTGCTGCGCATCCAGTCGCAATTATACTCGCTGCAATCGGAACTAAACGACCTGATGGATGGTATTGACGATACCCAAAGCGAGCTGAAACTGATGATTCGCGCCAAACCATCAAGTTTCGTGTTGCCACAGGTTGATATTAACCTGGAAGGAAAAAATATGGTGTCAGATGTGCCTTATCAGCGTCTTATTGATTCGGCCAATGCTAACCGGTACGATCTTAAAGTTGCGCGCTCGGTTGTTGATTATAACAATATTAACCTGAAGCTGCAAAAGGCAACAGCTATCCCCGACGTAACCCTTTCATTGGCTTATGACAAACAGGGTAGTTATATCCGCGATTATTCAAGCGCGGGAATTGCGTTTTCGCTACCATTTTTTAACCGCAACCAGGGCGGTATAAAACAGGCCCGTATAGCGGTTGATGCCAGTAAGGTGCAATTGCAAAGCCAGCAGGACCAGCTGGAAAGCGAACTGGCCAATGATTACAAGGGCGCGTTACGCCTCGAAAACCTGTACAACAGCTTCGACCCAAAGTTTAAGCAGGATTTTAACCACCTGATACAGGAAGTATTTAAAAACTACCAGAAACACAACATCGGCCTGTTGGAGTTTCTTGATTTTTACGATTCATATAAAACCAATACGCTGCAGTTAAATAACCTGCAGCTCAACCGCATCAGCTCGTTAGAGCAATTGAATTTTGCAACCGGCACACCATTCTTTAATCAATAATAACACACAGATCATGTATCGCCCATATAAAGTAGTTGTTTTTAGTATTCTTCCGGCATTGATTTTGTCTATCTCGGCCTGTTCGCATCACCCGGACGAAGCCGCAAAAGATGCCCGTTTTGAGGTAACTGATACCTTGTTGCGCAGCCTGGTTATTGACACCGTGAAGGCCGAAAACGCAGTGTCGGAAATTACCCTTACCGGCAGCATAGCGCCGGATGAAAGCAAAATGGTAAAAATTTTCCCGATGGTAAGCGGCATAGCGCAGTCGGTACATGTGCAGTTGGGCGATGTGGTTAAAAAAGGCCAGGTGCTTACCACCTTGAGGAGCGCCGAGATTGCCGGTTTCAGCCGCGATTTGATTTCGGCACAGGCCGACCTTCGAAACGCCAAACGCCAGCTGGAAACCACGCAGGACCTTTATAAAAGCGGCCTGTCGTCAGAGAAAGACCTGGAGCAGGCAAAATCAGACTATCAAAAGGCTACTGCCGAAAACAATAGGGCCGGGTCTATCATGTCTATCAATAAAAGCAACGGCAAAGGCTACGAGATCCAATCGCCTTTAACCGGCTACGTTATTGAAAAAAACGTAACCGAAGATATGCAGGTGCGGGCAGATAATAACCAGAACCTTTTTACCATAGCCGATCTGTCGTCGGTATTTGTGCTCATTAATATGTATGAGTCAGATATCGCCAGTGTAAAACTTGGCGATGCCGTACAAATAACCACGCTGGCTTATCCTGATAAAGTATTTACCGGCAAAATTGATAAGCTTTTTGACGTGCTCGACCCGGACAATAAAGTGATGCGTGCCAGGGTGATGATTAGCAATCCCGATAATATGCTTAAACCAGGCATGTTTACCAATGTAAAAATACAAGCCAAATCGGGGATGAATCTGCCGGCTATTAAAACCGATGCCATTGTGTTTGATAATAATAAAAACTATGTGGTTGTGGTAGATGGGCCAGCTAAAGTGCATATCCAACTGGTTGAAATAGCCAAACGGGTAGAAGATGTTGCCTACATCAGCAAAGGGTTAAAGCCAGGGCAGCGGGTGGTTGCTTCAAGGCAAGTTTACCTATACGAATCATTAAAGGAGTAATGAGCCTTAGGCCTCACCCTGCCCTCTCCAAAGGAGAGGGTTATGAATAGTATGGGGTGGGCTTAGTCGACATTCTAATAATAGAATCGGGAAAATAAAAAAACGCGCAAATCAAAAGCCCTCTCCTTTGGAGAGGATTTAGGTGAGGCTTCATAAAACGAACAGATGAACAAGTTCATAAAAGGAGTGCTGTCTTTTGCACTTAAAAATAAGATTTTTATATTTTTTGTTACCCTGCTTATGGCAGTGGCCGGCTATATCAGCTTTAAAACCATTGCTATAGATGCCTTCCCGGATGTAACCAATACATCGGTAACTATTATAACCCAATGGCCCGGCCGCAGCGCCGAAGAGGTTGAAAAATTTGTAACCCGCCCCATAGAACTGGCTATGAACCCCGCCGAGAAAAAGACCAGTGTGCGCTCATCGTCGTTGTTTGGCCTGTCTGTAGTGAAAATTACATTTGATGACGATGTTGATTATGCGTTTGCCCGTCTACAGATCAACAACCACCTTGATGAGGCCAATTTGCCGGATGGAATTACGCCTGAAATTGAGCCCCCTTACGGGCCGACAGGCGAAATTTACCGTTACACTTTAACCAGTAATAAACGGTCGGTGCGCGAATTGAAAACCATACAGGACTGGGTGGTAAGCCGCGAGATAAGGGCTGTACCCGGTGTAGCCGATGTAAACAGCTTTGGCGGCGAGGTGAAAACTTACCAGATCACCATAAACCCCGAAAAGGCGGTTCAGTATGATATTACCCCCTTGCAACTGTTCGATGCGGTATCTAAAAGCAACGTAAACGTTGGCGGCGATGTGATACAGCAAAGCGGGCAGGCTTACGTGGTGCGCGGCATAGGGTTGCTCAACAACATCAGCGAGATAAAGAACATTGTTGTTAATAACGTAAAAGGCACGCCTATATACGTAAAGACAATTGCCGAAGTAACCGAATCATCATTGCCAAGACTGGGCCAGGTGGGCCGCGATGTTGACCCAGATGTGGTAGAAGGTATAGTGGTAATGCGCAAAGGCGAGAACCCCAGTGTAGTTATTGCCGGCCTTAAAGATAAGATCAAAGAACTGAACGGTACTATACTGCCTGAGGATGTTAAGATCAATACTTTTTACGACCGCGAAAACCTGGTTGATTTTGCCACGCATACCGTGCTGCACAACATGGCCGAGGGGATCATATTTGTAACGGTGATTGTATTACTGTTTATGGCCGACTGGCGCACTACGGTAATTGTAGCCATCATCATCCCGCTGGCACTGTTGTTTGCATTTATGTGCCTGAAGTTAAAAGGTATGTCGGCCAATTTACTCTCTATGGGCGCTATCGATTTTGGGATTATCATAGATGGGGCGGTGGTGATGGTGGAAGGAATATTTGTCTTGCTTGACCATAAGGCCAAAGAAATGGGGATGGAAAATTTTAACAAGCTGAGCAAGCTTGGGCTAATCCGCCAGGCCAGTTTGGTAAACGGTAAGGGCATCTTTTTTGCCAAGGCTATTATCATTACCGGTTTGCTGCCCATCTTCAGCTTTCAAAAGGTTGAGGGGAAAATGTTTTCGCCCCTGGCCTGGACATTGAGCTTCGCGCTTTTGGGAGCCTTGTTGTTAACTTTTACGCTTGTGCCTGCGCTGTGCAGCATCCTGTTACGCAAAAATGTTAAGGAACGCCATAATGTATTTGTAGAGTTTATTACCAAAAATGCTCTTCGCTTTTATAACCTGTGTTTTAAACGCCGCAAAATTGTGTTCCCGATAGCAGTTACTGCTTTGGTTATCAGTTTAGGTTGTTTTACGTTGTTAGGTACTGAGTTTTTACCGGAATTAAACGAAGGATCGATATATGTGCGGGCAACCGGCCCGTTAAGTACCTCGCTGGAAGAGTCGGTTAAGCTATCCAACGAGATGAGGCGGATCTTCCTGAGTTTTGACGAGGTTAAGCAGGTGATATCGCAAACCGGCAGGCCAAATGATGGCACCGATGCTACGGGCTTTTACAACATCGAATTCCATGTTGATATTTATCCGCAGGACGAATGGAAACGTAAAGAAACCAAAGAAGAACTCATTGCCCGGATGCAGGATAAACTGAAATTTTATCCTGGTGTCGACCTCAACTTCTCGCAGCCTATATCAGATAACGTTGAAGAAGCGGTATCGGGGGTGAAGGGTTCTATCGTGGTAAAAATGTTTGGCGATAACTATCCTTATATCGAAAGCAGGGAAGAGCAGATTTACAAGATCCTGAAAGGCGTACGCGGTATCGAGGATTTGGGCATTTTACGCAACATGGGCCAGCCCGAATTGCAGATAAACCTTAACCAGGATAAAATGGCCCAATACGGTGTTACGGCTGCTGATGCTAACGCGGTAATAGAGACAGCTATTGGCGGCCGCGCTGCTACACAGATTTATGAAGGTGAAAAGAAGTTTGACCTCAGGATCCGTTATCCGGAAGATTTCAGGAACAATGCAACCGCAATAGGCGATTTGCGTGTGCCGACTTTAAATGGCGGTAAAGTTCCTTTAAGGGAGATAGCTGATATCGGTAAAATAACGGGCATCAGTATGATATACCGCGATAAAAACAGTCGGTACGGTGCTATCAAGTTCTCTATCCGTGGCAGGGATATGGGCAGCACCATTGCCGAAGCACAGGCTAAGGTAAACGAACAAATTAAGCTGCCTAAAGATTACCGTTTAGAATGGGCCGGCGATTTTGAAAACCAGCAACGTGCCACGCAAAGGCTGTCGCAGGCGGTGCCGGTGAGCTTGCTTATCATTTTCTTTATCCTGTTTATCCTGTTCGGCAACTTCAGGGATTCGCTGCTGGTATTAAACAACGTGCCTTTTGCCATCATGGGTGGCATCCTGGCTTTGTTGATTACCGGGGTTAACTTTAATATATCGGCAGGGATAGGGTTTATAGCATTGTTTGGTATCTGCGTGCAAAATGGCGTTATCCTGATCTCGAAATTTAAATCGAACATTAAGGAGCTGCGCCACCAACAATTTACTGATTTTACCGAGGCTTTGAAAAACGGCGTTGCCGATAGGATGCGCCCGGTGATCATGACGGCTATGATGGCTGCCATTGGTTTGCTGCCGGCTGCATTGTCCGCAGGCATCGGTTCCGAGGCTTCAAAACCATTGGCTATAGTGGTAATTGGCGGCTTAATTACCAATACCATTTTTAACCTTTTTGTATTCCCCATCGTGTTTTACTGGACTTACCGTAAACGCGTAGAAAGTGGAGATACCGGCAGGTTATAAAATAACGAACTTTCCCTAATTTCTATATATAACCGAGCCCCCTGTTGTAATGACGGGGGCTTTTTTTAACAGGGTAAGCACACATCTAAAGTGGGTTAACATAACTTAACACATTTCAGATATATTTTTTATAAATATTTGACAATCAATTCATTGTATTTAAACATGGTTAACACTAAATTGATTGCGTAATGTTGTCTTATCCAATATTTGTGCCTGTTGTTGGCCAATGCAGGTACCGAAAGGGACATAGTTCTTTTAATTAGTTTACCCTACTTTTTAACCACGAGCTTCCCGTTGCATCACCCAATAAGTGGCATTGGTAACAGGTTCTAAAAAGGATGCGCTTTCTTCATATCCCAGCCTGTTATAAAACGAGATGTTTCTGGGCGTAAAAGTTTCCAGGTATGTGGAGAGGCCCAGTTTATCGGTTTTTTCCAGTATCTCGTTTATCAAACCGACACCTAAACCTTTACCCTGAAACTCCGGTTTGATGCCGACTATTGACAGGTACCAGGCGTCTGCCGGAATTAAGCCATCAACCTTAGTCGACATGAAATCTACCATTTGTACATAGGCATCAAGCACGCCATCACCCAAATTGGCTTTCAAAAACATCTTCTTTTCCTGCCCTTTTTCTGATTCAAGCGCAGTACTTAAGGGCTTACTCCATACAGACGCGCCATACCTGTGTTGGCCGGGAATAAACAGTAGTCCATATTTTTCGGCCTCGTACATCGAATAATCAAGGTAGCTTATTAAAGCCTCCTGTTTCTCCTTATCGCCGGGGATTGATTGTAATAACCTGATATAAAACGGATCGGGCTGCAATGCCTGGTATAAGGCCTCAGAAAATTCCTGGTATTTAAGCGTGTACATGGCTGGTAAATATCGGAAATTATACTGCGTACTGACAGATAAAAATTGAAGTTGTAATCGGACAGGTCCCGCTGGTCACAAACCAAAACGGCCCGGAGATAAAATCTCCGGGCCGTTCTTTTATAGCTTTCAGCCTTCTGCTTTTAGCTTTCGGCTTATTTCTTCATTACCTTATTTACAATATCGTTTCCAAAAACAAATACCATCAGGGTAACCAGTATTACAAAGCCCACAATTTGCGCGCGCTCCAGGAACTTATCGCTCAGTGGTTTACCTTTTATCATCTCCACTATCAGGAATACAGCATGGCCACCGTCAAGTGCCGGGATAGGCAACAGGTTCATCAGCGCCAATACCATTGATAAAAAGCCTACCAGGCTCCAAAAGTGTACCCAATCAATAGTGCCGCCAAACAGGTTAGCTATGGCAACCGGGCCGCTTACAGCCTTGTTAAACTTAACATCGCCTTTAAATATTTTGCCCAGGCCTTTGGCGTTATCGGTAAAGGTACTTATAGCCCTTGCTGCACCGATGGGGAAAGATTGAAAGAAACCGTATTTTATGGTCTTAACTTCGGGGAAATCGCTTTTTGGCCTTGCAAAACCAATAGTACCATCGGCGGTTACCTGGGCTTTTAATGGCAAAATGGCGTTGTTGCGTTTTACGCTCAGGTCAACCACCTTACCTTTGTTTGCCGCAAGCTGGCTTTGCATCTCGTCAAAAAATACTACTGGTTGGCCGTTTACTGCCACCACGCTATCGCCTTTTTGCAGGCCTGCTTTTTTAGCATTACCATAAACAGAATCGACAGAAAATTTGGTACGTGGTACGCGGCTGATAAATTCTTCGATACCATGATCGGCCAAATCATTTAATATGGTATGCGGTACCGTAATGCTTAATGTTTGGGCTCCGCGCACTACGGTGAATACGGTGTTTTCGAGCAATACTTTTGGGCTGGTTAAATCGTCAAAACGTACAATTTCTTTACCATTAACAGCGGTAATTTTATCGCCCGGCAATAAGCCTATTTTTTTACCTACCACGCCGGGTACTATCCCAAATTTGGCGCTGGCGTTAGGGATATAGCTTTCGCCGAAGCGGATAGTCAGGATCCAAAATATAACGATACCTAAAATAATGTTAACTGTAACGCCGCCAAGCATTACAATTAAACGCTGCCATGCTGGTTTTGAACGGAACTCCCAGGGCTGCGGCGGACCGGCCATCTGGTCGGTATCCATCGATTCATCTATCATACCGGCAATTTTAACATAGCCACCTAAAGGCAGCCAGCCAATGCCATATTCAACACCTTTATATGTAAACTTAAACAGGCTGATATTCCATGCGTCAAAAAACAAATAAAATTTATCTACTTTAATCCCGAAAGCCCGGGCCGTTAAAAAGTGCCCCAGTTCGTGCAGGATGATTAAAATTGAAAGGCCCAGTACAAGCTGGCCTACCATGATCACTATACTCATTCGTTATATTTATCTATTAATAGTTTATTGCCTTTAACGGCAGTTTTTGTATAAAATTTTGCGCAAAGATGCGTGTTTCTTTGTCGGTATTCAAATAATCGGTTATGGTTGGCTGCGATACAAAGGCGATTTGCTGCATACACTCTTCAATTAAATCGCTCATGGCCAGGAAACCGATGCTGTTATTTAAAAAACCTGCAACGGCAATCTCGTTGGCCGCATTAATAATACAAGGCATGTTGCCACCTTGTTTTAATGCGGCATAAGCTAAACCAAGATTACGAAAAGTTTCCAGGTCTGGTTTTTCGAAAGTCAGGTTAGGGTAAGCGGTAAAATCAAAGCGCTTAAAATCATTTTGAATGCGGTTAGGGTAGGTAAGGGCATACTGGATGGGCAGCTTCATATCCGGCAAGCCCATTTGTGCTTTGATTGATCCATCCCTGAATTGCACCATGGAGTGAATGATGGATTGCGGGTGAACCACCACATCAATCTGGTCTGCATCTACATCAAAAAGCCACTTTGCCTCTATCACTTCCAGTCCCTTATTCATGAGCGATGCCGAATCGATAGTGATTTTGGCACCCATTACCCAGTTGGGATGTTTTAACGCCTCTTCACGGCTTACACCGGTCAAAAAATCAAGGCTGCGGCCACGGAAAGGCCCGCCCGAGGCGGTGATGATCAGCTTTTCTACCGGGTTATTTTCCTCGCCTGTAAGGCACTGGAAAATGGCCGAGTGTTCAGAATCTACAGGCAGAATATTAACGCCATGTTGTTTGGCTAAAGCGGTTACAATTTCGCCTGCAACAACTAAAGTTTCTTTATTGGCCAGGGCAATATCTTTACCGGCCTTTATCGCGGCAATGGTAGGCTCCAAACCCGCAAAGCCAACCATGGCTGTAAGCACAACATCAATTTCAGGGTGTGTAACAGTATCAATAATAGCCTGGTGGCCTGCAAGTACCTCAATAGGCAGGTGGGCAAGGGCTTCTTTAACCTGCAGGTATTTGCCGGTATCGCATATAATGGCATACGCCGGCATAAACTCAATAGCCTGGCTAATTAACAGCTCTGCATTCGAGTGCGCCGTAATTAAAAAAGCCCTGAACAGGTTATTGTTACCCTTTATCACTTCAAGTGTTTGGGTACCTATACTGCCTGTCGAGCCTAAAATGGCAATGTTTTTTATCTGCTTACTCAATTATAATATCTTTATTTAAGAAAAAATGCCGGTCATCCTGAGCTTGTCAACACACGCGCAGACAGGCCTTTGCACGCTATGCTTCGGCGGGCTACCCATCACATATCAATTTTCCTGTCATCCTGAGGTACGAAGGATCTATCAGCTATGCATGACCGATAGAAAAGTTCGCGAATAGATCCTTCGTTCCTCAGGATGACAGTCTTTATTTTTTAGTGCCATCTCCCTTTCATGGTTTCATTAAATTTTACGCCTACCCATGACACCCTTTTTTGATTTGCGAATATAATTATAATACGCTTCTGTTATGTCTGTTTGCCTTTTTCAAGTCTCCCCTTTAGGGGAGATTTAGAGGGGCTTAAATATACGCTTTTAACCCATCCGCTATCTTCCTGTCGTTTGATAGCCTTGGCACCTTATTTTGTCCCCCCAATTTTCCTTCTGAACGCATGTAATTTATAAACGCGTTTTTTTGTAGGGCTTGGATGATCAAAGGTTGCAAAATGTTACCTTCAATCAGGTCAAAATAGTAAATATTTTTCTTTTGCAGGGCTTTGTCCACTTTTATGGCAAAGGATTGAAGATCGGCGGGTGGTGTTCCAAACTCTACAAACCACTCGTGGTAAGGGAGTTGCCCGACCGGTGGGTTAACTTGGGGGGCTACGGTAAATTCAATTACGTCCACGCCCTCGGCCTTTGCAATGCTCATTAAAGCATGTTCCACTTCTTCGCCAATAACATGTTCGCCAAAGGCTGATATATAATGTTTAATACGACCGGTTACAATGATCTTATAAGGATTTTTAGATATAAATTTAATGGTATCCCCTAAGCTATAACCCCACAACCCGGCGCTGGTGTTCATGATGAGCGCGTAGTTTTTCTCCAGTTCCACATCTTTGATATTGATGCGGGTTGGGTGCTCGTTAAAATACTCTTCAGAAGGGATAAACTCGTAAAATATGCCCGAGTCAACTAATAACAACAGCCCGTGCTCCTTTTGCGAATCCTGGAAAGCGATAAATCCCTCTGATGCGGGATAAGTTTCGATAGAATCAATTTTAAAGCCGATACTTTCTTCCATCCGGGCGCGGTATGGTTCATAGTTTACGCCGCCATGCACATACAATTTAAAGTTGGGGAAAATATCTTTCACCTTTTTGCCACCGGCCTTTGCCGAAAGCCTGTCGAAATACATCTGGCACCAGGGCGGTATGCCGCTGATGAGGCGCATATCTTCATTAAAAGTTTCGTCAACTATGGCATCAACCTTTTGCTCCCAATCTTCAATGCAATTGGTTTGGTAGCTGGGTAACCTGTTTTTTTGAAGGTAGGCGGGCACATGGTGGGCAACAATACCCGAAAGCCTTCCTGTTGAAACACCATTCTTTTCGGCTAAAACCGGGCTTCCCTGCAAAAAAATCATTTTACCATCAACAAAACCGGCATTGCCTGTTTCGTGGATATAAGCAAGCAGCGCGTTTCGGGCGGCTTTAATATGCTGGGGCATGCTTTCTTTTGATATTGGGATATATTTTACACCCGATGTTGTGCCCGATGTTTTGGCCAGGTATTTTGGCTTGCCCGGCCATAACACATTTTCTTCGCCTTTTACAACCCTGTCGATATAGGGGCGCAGGTCTTCATAATCGTGGATAGGTACATTACGCTTAAAATCTTCATAATTATTGATCTGCGAAAAATTATGCGCTTTACCAAAGGCGGTATCTTTAGCCTGGTGAATAAGATTGCTAAATGTGTTTTGCTGCAATGTGAGGGCGTTTTTACGCAGCTGATTAAGCTCCCTGTTTACCAGGGCTGCAAAAACTTTGCTTAATACAGATTTAAAGCCCATTGGTTAATTGGTTTCGGACAGGTCATCGTCTACATCCAGGTGGCTGTAAACCAATTTACGGTAGGTAACCATGATAATTACCTGGATAAATGGAAAGGTTAATATCACCCAGCAATATGACGCAAGCCTAAATACAAATCCATTCTTTTCCTGGTCAAGGCCAACCAGGTTCAGTATCAATATAACTGGTATAAGGGCTAATACCATTATGCTTATAATTATGACAAAAATACCGGCTGTTTTAAAGAAATTGTCTTTGGTTATCTCGAAGCTTTGCTTTAACGATTCTATTGGCGACGAGTCATCATCTACTATAAAGCAAATACAAAAAATGCAGCGAAGGCTTAAATAAAGTATTAATATGAGCTCGATTATTTCAATGGCCCCGGACGGAACGTTTAATTTGATAGAAAATATGTATATTGTTGATAATATCAATATCAGTACACCTGTAAGTAAACCTATCACCACAAAATTCAAAGTCATCTTGGCCGATGGCAATATATCTTTAAATTCAAACTCATAATACTCCCTGTCCATTAACGTTAAAATGAGCTTATAAAAGCTTAAACCTATATAGCATTGTACTATTAATTGAATAAATACTACAATAAACTTTGTAGTTACATCATC
Organism: Mucilaginibacter ginsenosidivorax; assembly: GCF_007971525.1. Classification (NCBI taxonomy): domain Bacteria; kingdom Pseudomonadati; phylum Bacteroidota; class Sphingobacteriia; order Sphingobacteriales; family Sphingobacteriaceae; genus Mucilaginibacter; species Mucilaginibacter ginsenosidivorax. The sequence continues at coordinate 38,256 of NZ_CP042437.1, read as the reverse complement.
ATCATCAATTAAAAAAAATGTCTTAAAAAAGTCAAGCACTTCGTTTATAAACAGCGAAATAACCGAATACACAACAAGCGGAACAAAATTTTTCTTTAAAATATTCCATGCAGTTTTAATGGTTTCTGCAACAGAAAAGGTGTGGTACATAGGTTATTATGATCTGTTAAAAATTACCCGCTTCCAAAAATCCTGCATAAATCCTATCCCGTAGGCTGTTAGTTGAGTGAAGGCAGCTATAATGCTCAAAAATGCGATTTTTGCTGATTTATTTTTCCACCATGAATGAAAAAATATTAACAAAATGATAAACAACACGATAAAGTTGCCCAGTTTGGCAATCTGCCAACCCAATAAGTTGAAAATGAGCGTAAAAAGCAGGAACAGGGTAAACGCCGCCGGGAAAAAGTGCACCGCCTTTAATTCCTGCGGGAAAAACTTATAAATGTTAATACGTGCCCTGCCAAAAAAGTGCAGCTGCTTAAAAAACTGTACAAAGTTAGTGCGGCGTTTATGATAAACGATGGCATCGGGTATCAGCCCGATTTTAAAACCCATGGAGTGGATGCGGATGCTGTATTCAATATCCTCGCCCAGGCGGGTGATAATAAAACCGCCTGCTTTTTCCCATACCTGCCTTGATACGCCCATGTTAAAACTGCGTGGATGAAACTGCCCAATCCCTTTTTTATTACCGCGGATGCCGCCGGTTGTAAAAGGGGAGGTCATGCTATAGCTGATGGCCTTTTGCGTAGGCGTAAATGAAGCGTGTGCTCCGTCGGGGCCGCCGTAAGCATCAAGGTAATTTGTGGTTAACGAATTATTTACAATCTGCAGGTAATCTGCAGGGATCAAACAATCCGAATCGAATATGATAAAGTAATCGCCCCTGGCGCGTTCAAATCCAAAATTGCGTGTAAAACCCTGGCCTTCGTTTGCTTTTTTAAAATAGCGAACATCCAACTGCCCAACAAAGCTGTTTACAATAGCTTCAGCATCATGAACAGATCCATCTTCAATCACCAAAACCTCAAAATTCCGGTACGTTTGCAGCACCAGGGTCTCCAGTAATTCTTTGATCTCCTGCGGGCGGTTATATAAAGGAATGATGATGGAAAAAAACATATGTTAGATGTGCAGATTTCAGATGTGCAAATGTGCAGATGAAGCTGCGGATTTTATGATTTTTTGATGTTAAATTTTGATAAGCTTTGCATCGATAAAAAAATAATTTGATTTTTTATCTTGATTTATCTACGCATTTGAAGTTTTCATCTGCACATCTGAAATCTGCATATTTGCACATCAAATCGTCTCCTCTACCTGGTAATGATTCCGTTCGCTTGAGCTGCGGGATACCAGTTCGGCAACAAAGCCGGTTAAAAATAGCTGCGAGCCTAAAATAATGGCTACAATGGCTATATAAAACCATGGGTTATCCGTCGGCTGCCTTTCTTTGATATGATGCGAAAGGTTATAAAGCTTGTCGGCCATTATCCATATCGCTATTACCAATCCTGTAAAAAAGCTTAATGTGCCCATAGTTCCAAAAAAGTGCATGGGGCGCTTGCCAAACTTGCCTACAAAAAATATCGACAGCAAATCAAGAAAGCCATTTACAAAGCGGCTCATGCCAAACTTGGTTTTGCCGTATTTGCGGGCACGGTGCTCAACAACCTGCTCGCCAATCTTGGTAAAACCCGCCCATTTGGCCAATACGGGGATGTAGCGGTGCATTTCGCCATAAACCTCTATGTTTTTAACCACGGTGCCGCGGTAGGCTTTCAGGCCGCAGTTAAAATCGTGTAGGTTATCTATGCCGCTCATTTTGCGGGTGGCATAGTTAAACAGCTTGGTTGGGATGGTTTTGCTCAGCGGATCATACCGTTTGGCTTTCCAGCCCGATATCAGGTCGAATTTTTCTTCGGTTATGCGGCGGTAAAGTTCAGGGATCTCGTCCGGGCTATCCTGTAAATCGGCGTCCATAGTTATCACCACGTCGCCCCTGGTGGCGGCAAAGCCGGTATTAAGCGCTGCCGATTTGCCATAGTTACGCCTGAATTTGATGCCTTTAATGAAAGGATTATCGAAGCTTAGCTTCCTGATCATCTCCCATGAACCATCCTTGCTGCCATCATCAACCAATATGATTTCATAAGTAAAACGATTTTCGGCCATTACGCGGCTTATCCATGAGGTAAGCTCGGGCAATGATTCTATTTCGTCATAAAGCGGTACTACAACTGATATATCCATTTATAAGGAATGTGACGCCTGGCTATAAAAGTTCTGCCCGCAATCATCCGCAAAAATATAAAAAATAGGGAATGGTTTGTATAATGATTTTTAAGCAGCCAAGCCCCCTCTAAATCTCCCCCGGTAGGGGAGACTTTAACTGCTTTTTTAGAAAGTCCTCCCTACCGGGGAGGATTTAGGTGGGGCTGCCTACAATATGTAAAGCCTCTATTACGTTAAAAGCACTTGGAAATATTTGCATAACTTGCCTGTCATTATAAATAAAGTCTTCATGAAATTTTGTAAAGCAATTCTTTTTGTTTTTCTGTGTGTTTTTTCCACTTTAAGCTATGCTCAAACCGACGATCAACAAGGGGCAAAATACGATCAGCATAAAGTTTTTAACCCTTTATTTTATCCCGAAAAAGGCAACGAATACAGGAATGCAGGTGGCGCGCCGGGCTCAAAATACTGGCAAAACCGGGCCGATTACAAGCTTGACGTTACTTTGGATACCGCCAAACACCGGCTTGACGGTACTGCGCTAATTACTTATACCAACAACAGCCCCGATGCTTTAACATTTTTATGGCTGCAAGACGATCAAAATATTTATCGCGAGGATTCGCGCTCCGAAGCTGCAAACTCGGTTACCGGGGGGCGTTTTACCAACCGCAGCTATACCAAAGGCGATGAAATAAAAGCCATTTACATTATTAAAAATGGCAAAACTACCAAGGCCGATTACCTGGTTACCGATACCCGCCTGCAAATAAAGCTTAAAGATTCGTTGAAGGCCGCAGGTGGTAAGCTGCAAATTAAAGTGGAGTATGGCTTCGAGATACCTAAGTACGGTACCGACCGTATGGGCCGCCTGCAAACCAAAAACGGTTGGATATATGAAATAGCCCAATGGTACCCCCGCATGGAAGTATATGACGATGTAACCGGTTGGAATGTATTACCCTATCTTGGCGCCGGCGAGTTTTACCTGGAGTATGGTAACTTTGATTATACCATCACAGCGCCTTCAAATTTGGTGGTAACCGGTTCGGGCGAACTGCTTAACCCCGCCGAAGTTTACACGCCAACCACTATGAGCCGCCTTGCCGCAGCCCGTGCAAGCGATAAAACAGTAATGATAAAGGACGAGGCCGATGTTTTGAGCGGTAACGATCACCCTAAAAAACCGGTGCTTACCTGGCATTTTGCCTGTAAAAATGCCCGTGATGTAGCCTGGTCGGCATCAAAAGCGTTTGTATGGGATGCAGCACGGATTAATTTGCCAAGCGGAAAAAAGGCTTTGGCACAATCGGTTTATCCTGCCGAGGTAAAAGGCAACGATGCCTGGGGCCGATCGACAGAGTATGTGAAGGCTGCTATTGAACTTTATTCGGATAAATGGTTTGAGTATACATACCCCGTAGCAACCAACGTGGCCGGTACGGTAGGAGGGATGGAGTATCCCGGGATTGTTTTTTGCGGATGGGAAAGTAAAACCGGCGGCCTTTGGGAAGTTACCAATCACGAATTTGGCCATAACTGGTTTCCGATGATAGTAGGTTCAAACGAACGGAAGTATGCCTGGATGGATGAAGGTTTTAATACCTTTTTAAACAACGTAGATACCCGCGTATTTAATAAAGGCGAATATTATGAACCGGTAGATGAACAAAAAGCCGCGTCGGGTTTATTTAGCGCCGATGCGGAGCCTATCATGACCATTCCCGATGTAATACGGGAAAGCTTTTTGGGCAACGCAGCCTATGATAAGCCGGCCCTGGGCCTTGCCATTTTACGCGAGCAGATTTTGGGCGAACAGCGTTTTGACTATGCGTTTCGCACTTATATCAAACGTTGGGCATTTAAACATCCAACGCCCTGGGATTTTTTCCATACCATGGATAACGCCGCCGGCGAAGACCTGAGCTGGTTTTGGAACGAATGGTTTTTTACCACCTGGAAACTTGACCAAAGCATAAGCGGTATTGCCTACCAGGACGGTGACCCGGCGAAAGGCGCGCTGATTACCATAGAGAACCTGGAAGAGATGGCCCTGCCAATAACTATTAGCATTAAAGAGGAAAATGGTAAAACGGGCATTGTAAAACTGCCTGCCGAAATATGGCAGCGAGGCGGCACCTGGACTTTTCCTTATAAATCCACATCGAAAATAACCCTGGCCGTTATAGACCCCGACCACAAATTACCGGATATAAACGCCGAAAATAATTCGTTCAGTGGCTTGCCTGTACCAACGGGTGTAACCGCTGCCAGTGTAATTAAAACCTATCTTGACGCTATTGGCGGGGCTGATAAGCTAAAAAATATTAAAGATCTGCAGGTTTCGGCGGCGGCCAGCGTGCAGGGCTCAGAAGTACAGATGGTTTCAAGGTACCGCATGCCCGGTATGTATTTTCAGCAAATTACCGTGCCGTCATATAATAACCTGGTATTAAGCCATATTTTGGTTAATAATGATAATATGAGCGTGCAGCAAGTAAACCATGAAATGCCTTTGGATGATGTGGCTAAAAAAATACTTAAAGAAAAAAGTAAAGCATTCCCCGAACTTGATTACGAAAAGCTTGGAAACACGGTGTCGCTTGATTCAACCATGAAAGTGGTAAACGGCGATATGGCGTATGAAGTTGATATTCGTGTTGTTGATGGAGCCGTAATTAAAAACTATTACAGCCAAAAAACCGGCCTTAAAGTAAAACAGGTGATCGACGGCACAGCAAGTTCTGTAACCGAGTTTGGTAATTACGAGGGAATTAACGGTGGCGTTAAAATTCCGTTTTTAATTAAAACCGTTATCCTTGGCCACCCGGCCGATTTTAAGGTTAAAGAAACGGCGGTAAACAGCAATATGCCGGCGGTATCGTTTCAATAATTTCAATCAATATTTTTTATATTTAGGGCTTTGATATTTAAATATCAAAGCCCTTTTTAATTTATATGAAGAAACTTATACGTGTTTTATTATTACTTAACGCATTTGTTACCAATAGTCTGTTTGCCCAAAAGGACACGGTAATGTTGTATATGCAGGATACTAATAATGGATACAGCTTTAATAGTGTTGCCAATGGCCAACCTGCTACAAAAAAAGAAGATGCTACTTTTATTAGGGTTCTGTTATCACCAGCAATTGAAGGCGGTTTGAATCGGGTAAACGACTATTATTTAAGTGGCAAGTTGAAGTTTTCCGGCGAATCTTCATCACCCAGCTGGTATCCTCGGTTTGACGGGACGTGTGTATCATATTTCGAGAATGGGCATAAAAAAGGAGTCTATCATTTTGATAAAGGTAGATTAACCGGCGATGTGATTGAATATTTCCCAAATGGACGCGTCAATACTGTAAAGACTATTAGCGACGGGATTTATGTAAACAGTACAGGAATGCCCGGTCTTAAATTGACTCAATGCCTTGATTCAGTGGGAAATGTGCTGGCTGATGGCGGCGATGGAAAGTGGCTTGAGTACCATGGAGGGAATTTTCCATTTGCAGAGGGAATGGTTAAAAAAGGAGTTGAAGATGGGGATTGGCACGGTAAGTTAAATGATACTATAAGTTATACCTGCAAATACGATATGGGGGTGCTAAAAGAGGGTAAAAGCATAAGTACAAAGGGTAATACTCATCTCTTTACTCAAATTCAAAGCTTACCTGAATTTCCCGGTGGCCAGGAAAAATTGATAGCATACATTGGCAGGACACTTGCCTATCCAGCCGATGCGCGTGAAAAAGGGATTCAGGGGAGAGTGCTGGTACAGTTTACGGTTCAAACAGACGGATCGCTGACAGATATTCAGGTGGTGAGAAGTTTGTACCCCAGTTTGGATGAACAAGCACTAAACTGTTTGCGGAAGTCTCCCAAATGGACATCCGGATATAAATATGGTATTAAAACTGCTGTGGTCTATACTATACCTGTAAGTTTTGCATTGGCATATGACCATTGAATAGTATATTGTGCCATTTAGACACTAATCTAAATCAATATTCCTTTAAGTATGCGCAAAAAAAATCAATATACAGCAGCATTTCGGTAGGTAACATTACGACTGCTTAAACTAAGCTCTGAAAATCTGGCTATAGGGTACTAATAAAGTTTAGTTTGGCAGGTCGTTAAGCCAACCCCAAAACCTTACTCGTCCGCTCGCGCGTGGCAACGCTCAAAGCTTCATCGTTTGATAATGATTGGCCGTATGATGGGATCATCTGTTTTAGCTTTTCCTGCCATTCAGTTGTTTTAATGTGGCTTTTAAAGCAGCGTTCAATCAGCTGTACCATAATAGGTACTGATGTTGAAGCACCGGGCGACGCGCCTAACAGGGCCGAAATACTGCCATCTGCTGATGTTACTACCTCGGTGCCAAATTCCAGTACTCCTGTATGCTTAGGATCTTTCTTAATCACCTGTACGCGCTGGCCGGCAATGTCAAGCTCCCAATCTTCGGCCTTAGCTGTTGGCAGGTACTCCTGCAAGGCTTTAAGCCTGTCGGTGGGTGATTGCATTACCTGGCTGATCAAATATTTGGTTAGCGGCCAGTTATCGCGGCCTACGGCAAGAAGGGGTAATATGTTATTGGGTTTTATTGAACAAAACAGATCGAGTAAAGACCCTTTCTTTAAAAAGCGGGTTGAAAAACCAGCGTAAGGGCCAAACAGCAATTCGCGCTTACCGTCAATCATCCGGGTATCCAGGTGCGGTACCGACATTGGCGGCGAACCTACCGATGCTTTACCATAAACTTTAGCTTCGTGGCGCTTAATTACATCGGGGTTAGTACAAACCAGCCATTGCCCGCTCACCGGGAAACCGCCAAAGCCTTTACTTTCTTTAATGCCCGATTTTTGCAGTAATGGCAAAGCACCGCCTCCGGCGCCAACAAACACAAATTTGCTGGTCAGCTTTCTTTTTTTACCGCTTGTTTTATCCTTTACGGTGACCAGCCAACTGCTGTCGCTATTGCGTTTAAGGCCTGTAACATCGTGGTTAAGGCTTAAATTAACCCCCGGTTTTTGCGTCAGCCCATCAATTAAACTGCCGGTAAGGCTGCCAAAGTTTACATCGGTGCCCAAATCCATAAATGTGGCCGATACTGCCTCATTTTCATCACGGCCTTCCATTACCAACGGAATCCATTTTTTTATCTGCCCCTTGTCTTCAGAATATTCCATCCCTTTAAAAAAGTGATGCTTAACAAGCGCCTGCTGGCGTTTTTTCAGGTAGTTTACATTATCGGCTCCCCAAACAAAGCTCATGTGAGGCACTTTGCGGATAAAACTTTCGGCCGAAGGGATATATTTTTTATCGATAAGATAAGTCCAGAATTCTTTGCTTATCTCAAATTGTTCGGCAATTTTGATGGCTTTTTTAATCTCTACAGTACCGTCGGGCAATTCGGGCGTGTAGTTTAATTCACAGAATGCAGAGTGACCTGTACCGGCATTATTCATTGGTGCCGAACTTTCTGAAGCGATAACGTCAAGGCGTTCAAAAATTTCGATAGTTAAATCGGGCTGCAATTCTTTTAGCATTACCCCCAAAGTAGCGCTCATAATACCCGCGCCTATTAAAACCACATCAACCGTTGTTCCCGAAACTTTATCGCTGTTAGCCATCTTAGTATGATACCCTGCAAAAGGTATTTGAAATTATTTATACCAGGTATAACCTGGTTTTTGCAAAATTGTTATGCTGATTTAACCCCTGAAAGCTGATTGAAGCAGGCCGGAATTAAATCTGACAATTTTAAGGATTTTTTATAGAAAATCTGTCGTTATCTGTCCATTAATTGCAATAAAAACAAGGTTTAAATTTAGATAGCCATGTTTTTGAACAGATTACCGTTGTTGTATTTATAATAAATTAACACAAAATGCATAATAGGCTGTATATATTACACCACCATTATGAAGTAAATTATGATACTCAATAAGTTAAACGCCGTTTTTTTTATAATACTTACAACGATATCGGTAAGTGCCTGCAATCAGCAAAAGGCTAAGCCACAGGCAGTATCGGTAGATAGTTTAAAAAGTACGGTTCAGGTAAATGGGAAAAAGGATAGTGTACTGAATAATCCGCAAAAGAAATACGGAATAGCCACCGCAAGCGATCCATGTGTAAAATGCCTGCTGCAGGTAATACAGGAAAGCAAAAGCTTTAAGGCCAACACTGCCAGCTTATCGCCACAGGATATCAACTATACGGTTAATTGGGTAAAAGCTGCCGACCCGGCCCTGAAGCCAGATACCAGCAACAAAACCAACGCTGTGCGTGTTGATGTTAAAAAAATAGAGGACGGAGAAGATAAAGTGTTATGTTCCTATGTCTACAACAATGTAAACGGCACCATGTACCTCATCAACAACCAAAACAAGCTGGAACATGCCGTATCCAGTATCACCCCCGAATTACTTAAAAAGATACGCAATAGTTGTTACTGGGGAGTAGCGTCGGGAAAGTAGGGTGGATGTGCAGATGAAGGCTCTATTTGAGAATTTGAAAATTTGAAGATTTGAAAATGATCATTTTCATTCTGACGAAATCCAGAATAATCTGAAAAATCTGTTGAATCCCGGTTCTGAAAACAAAAAGCGATGAGCACAAGCCCATCGCTTTTATATTTTTTACCTGCAACTGCCAACTGCTTAAGTGGTATAGCCCAGTATCTTCAATACCTGTTTGCTGTTTTGCTCTTCGCCAAAAACTTCAAAGTTGAATGTTTCGTCGCGGTTGCGGCGGATGATAACGTGTTTTGGTGATGGCAATAAACAGTGATGGATGCCGCCGTAGCCGCTTAGTACTTCCTGGTAGGCGCCGGTGTTAAAAAAGCCTAAGTATTGTACCTTGCGGGTTTTGGGCATAAATACACTGTTCATGTGCGCTTCCTGGTTATAGTAATCCTGGCCATCACAGGTGATGCCGCCAAGGTTTACGCGCTCATATTCGCTATCCCAGTTGTTTACAGGTAACAAGATGTATTTTTGGTTAAGCGCCCAAACATCGGGCAGGTTGGTAATGAACGAACCATCCAGCATTAACCAGCGCTCACGATCGTTTTGTTGTTTACGGCCCAATACTTTATACAGGATGCCCGATGCTTCGGCAACGGTATATTTACCAAACTCGGTAATAATATCCGGTTCCATGGTATCGTGCTCCGCGCATATCTCTTTAATACGGCTCACAATCTCGTTGATCATATACTCGTAGTCAAAATCAAACACCAGCGAATCTTTAAAAGGCATACCACCGCCAATATCAAGCGTATCCAGGTGTGGATTGATTTTTTTGAACTTGCAATAAAGCGTTACATATTTTTCCAGCTCGTTCCAGTAGTATGGAGTATCTGAAATACCAGAGTTGATGAAGAAGTGTAACAGTTTTACCTGGAAGTTAGGGTTATCTTCAATTTTGTTATGGTAAAAATCGATGATATCCTCCATACGCACACCTAAACGCGAGGTATAAAACTGCGAATCGGGCTGCTCTTCTGCCGCTATACGGATGCCCAGGTTACACGGGGTATCCATCTCAATTTCATCGTCGTAAAGGTTAAACTCTTCCTTATTATCCAATACCGGGATGATGTTTTTAAAGCCATCATGCAGCATATCGATAATGTAGGTTTTATACTGAAAAGTTTTAAACCCATTACATATCACGGTGATATCTTTGTTAACCGCACCTTTTTTCTCCAGGGCATCGATCATAGGCATGTCAAAAGCCGACGATGTTTCCAGGTGAATATCGTTTTTAAGCGCCTCTTCTACAATGTGCTTAAAGTGCGAGCTTTTGGTACAATAACAATATTTATAGCTGCCGCGATAGTTGTTTTTGATAATAGCCTGCTGAAACAATAGCTTGGCCTGCTGGATCTTTTTTGAGATCTGTGGCAGATAAGTAAAGCGTAGGGGGGTACCATACGTTTCAATCATCTCCATTAAATTAAGGTCCTGAAAGTATAGTTCGTCGTCGATGATTTCAAAACCATCTTGCGGGAAACCAACACTTAAATCAAGAAATTCCTGGTAACTCTGCATCCTTAAAAAATTTGGGGCAAAAATGTGATTTTAAAACGGAATAATTGGCTATTTGTTGGGATAAAATTTATGGTTTGAATGTAATTTGTTTGTGCAGGTGGTTCATGGTTCATAGATCATAGTTCATGGTGGAAAATGAAGTTGCCATGAACTATGATCTATTGGCTATTAACTAAGGGGTAAATGCACCTCGGCCATCATACACCGGGCGCTGCCGCCGCCATTGGTTTCAATAGTATTTATATCGGCGTAAATTATTTTGCCATACTTTTCTAAACTGGCCCGTTGTACATCAATCAAAGCCTCGTAAGCGTTTTTCGACATCACAATTAATATTTCGCCCTTATCATTCTTTACCTCGAGCATATTGCCCGCAAAATGGTTCATCTGCTCAAAGCTGATGGTAATAACCTCCTTTTGAGTTGATTTAAGCGATTCTAAAACAACTATACGCTCGTGAGGGTTAGGAATGCTATCGGCACAAATGACCGCAAATTTGCTGCCTACGCACATCAATACATTGGTATGGTATATCGCTTTGCCATGCTCGTCGGCCGCGTCAAAGCTAATGGCTTTGTAACCGGCCTGTTCACAAAATAAATCTAACACCTGTTTATCAGTACGTGGCGATAGGCAAGCATATGCAATTTTGTTTTCCCTATCCAACACCATGCTCCCGGTACCTTCTAAAAAGCGGTCATCAGCCTCGAAACGGCTCAGGTCAATAATATGACCCACTTTAAATTTATCTTCCAGGTCGGTTATAATATCTTCCCGGCGCTCCAGCCTGCGGTTTTCGGCCTGCATAGGGTAAAGGAAAATTGTGCCGTCATCATGAAATGATACCCAATTATTGGGGAAAATAGAATCGGGTGTGTGGGGCTGTGGCGTATCGTTTACCACGGTTACCTGAACACCGGCGTGCTCCAAAGTTTTTACAAAATGATCAAACTCGGCAAGTGCTTTATCCTGCACGGCCTGCTGGTCGGCATCCCGGTTTTGGAACGCATTGCTTTCGGCAGTTTGCTCATTGAAGCCGAAACTTACCGGCCTTATCATTAATATGTTTGATGTTGATTGGGTGTTAGTCATTGGTCAATGGTCATTAGTCAGAATCAGAATTTACAGAATTTTAGAATTAGCAGAATTTGCTCCCCCTTTCATTTTGTAAATTCTTTAATTCTGTAAATTCTGATTCAGATTACTTTATCTCTTAACAAAGGCATACTCATACAATGAAAACCACCGCGGGCACGGGAAAGTTCAGCAGATGGCATTAAAATTAATGTGTCGGTAATAGTTTTTGGGTCAAGTTCGCCCGATTCAAATTTTTGTAGCAACTCATTAACCTTTATAACTTCAAAGCCGCTTTGTTTAAAAGCTTCCACGGTTTTATCGTTACGGTCGTAACCTAAAACTACGCCCTCTTTCAAGGCCAGCAAGTTGCATGAATCTGTCCATTGTTCGCGGGAATCAAACGGGAATATATTATTGCCCGAGTAAATGAACCGGGTTTTGTCTTCGCTTTGCAGGTCTTTTTCGCTGATACTGGATAACAGGTCTTCAAGGCAATTAAACACTTTTGGTTTCTTGTCTTTCCTGAACTGTACAATCTCGGTTTTGTCCTTTGATTTTTTATCGGCAAACCACGACATTGGCTCCTGCTCTTCCAGCGGCGCCTCGGCCACAGCTAATGAACGCAGCAGTACCCAGGTATTGCGCTTTACCTGGGTAAATACGGTATCAATGTGCATATAGTCGCGCTTGTGCGGTATTTTTACTATGGTTACCTTTTTTACCACATCGTTATCAAACAGTAGTTTAATAGCCTCATTTGCCCCGCTGATAGATGTACGCTCGCTGCAACCTATCAGCAAATGCTGCGGGCTCACCATCATAACATCGCCACCTTCCAGGGTTGTTTTTTCCTGGTTATCCTCACCGGGGCGCAAAAAATGTTGGGCTGTTTCAGGAATCTCTAAAATGTTGTTTTGATAAGCGGCAAACAGCGGGTGATTGAAAAATATATACCGCATCAGTAAAGTTTCGCGAAAACGGGCTTTTTTGGCGGGCTTATTCAGCAGCATGTGGTTGTTTATGGCTATACCCAAATCGCGCGAAAAAATGAGATTGGGAATAGGGGCGAAGATCATTTCGTCATCATTTAATGAACCCGAAATAAAGATCTTGGCCAGCTCAACAGGATCTGTATCTATCAACTGTTGCTGTAGGCGGTAATTACAACTTTCGATGGCACAAACAGAGGCCACCAGTTTTTTGCGGATATCCGGCTGTTGTAAAATATCGGCCAGCAGGGTTTGTATCTCAATAACGTTGTTTGAGGCATGGAAATTGGTATTGTCGGGCTTAAAAAATTCACGCTCGTAGTCGCTTTCTACCTGTTGCAGTTTGCCTTTTATTTTATCCGGATCTAAAAAATAGAGTAGTAGTTTCACGTAATAATCATACTCGTTACGGCGCATGGTATCCAGGTGCACAATATCTTCAAAAAGCCAATCCTGTGCTTTGGAAGGCACAACTTTGCCAAGGCCGCTATCGGGGCTGTGAATGAGCAGGGTACGCAGGGTGCCAATTTCGGAGGTTACATCTATTTTAAAATCGGAGTTTTTTACTGTCATAAATGGAAATGATGGAACACAAATCTATCAGAAAATAAATGAGAAAAGATAGCGGAGCAGGAAAATTGAAACGAGCTGATTAAATATTCTTTTAAATATTGATTATATTTGAATATGGAATTGAAAGTAGAAATAGAGTTTGATGAGTTATTGCATGCTGTGCAGCAATTGCCTGAAGACAAGCGGGCTATTTTGGAGCAGGAATTGAGTAAGATAAGAGAACAGCCCAAAAAAGATGAGTTTACTGATTTTCAGAAATTATTGTTGAGCGGGCCTGTAATTGGCGACGAACAATATAAAGAGTATAAAGAAATAAGAAAACGCTTGAATGGATGGCGGACGAAATAACCCTGTTGGACACCTCCATTTTGATCGAGCACTTTAGAAAAAAGAACCAAACTAAAACTGCTTTTTTTCAACTAACTAAAACAGGTCAAAGATTTGCTGTTTCTACGGTCACACAATATGAAATATATGCTGGCGCATTTGATGATCAGATGGAATACTGGAATTTATTTTTTCGGAAAATGGACATTTTAAATTTCGATGCCAAAGTAGCAGTTACAGCTTCTCAAATTTATATAGATTTAAAAAAGATTAACAAAGGAATAGAGACCGCGGATTTATTTATTGCTGCTACAGCAATCTGCCATAACATCCCGTGTGCTACGCTAAATAAAAGGCACTTTGAACGGATTGAAAAGCTCCGATTAGTTATTTAGGTAACACATTTTGTTCGCCTCTCCAAATTTATTCAGCCAGTATCCCCAATTTAATTAATTTTGCCGCATGGATTTTATTATTGAAGCGGCCGTTAAAGCCATTAAACATTTGTATCAAACAGATGTAGCCCCGGCCGCTATAACCTTACAGGAAACCCGTAAAGAATTTGGGGGACAAGTTACCATAGTCACATTCCCGTTTACCAAATTTTCGCGCAAAGGGCCGGAGCAAACCGGTACCGAAATAGGCGAGTACCTTAAAAATGAGTTAAACGAAGTTGCCGCTTTCAACGTGGTTAAAGGGTTTTTAAATATTTCGTTAAGCGACGAATATTGGATAACACAGTTATATAACCAAATATTACCCGATGATTTTGCTGTAGCTAAGCCTAACGGGCAAAAGGTAATGGTTGAATATTCATCACCAAACACCAATAAGCCGTTGCACCTGGGCCATATCCGAAATAACCTTTTAGGCTTTTCGGTGGCACAAATTCTGGCAGCTGCCGGGTATGATGTTGTAAAGGCAAACCTGGTGAACGACAGGGGTATCCACATTTGTAAATCTATGCTGGCATGGCAAATGTTTGGCAATGGCGAAACTCCTGAGTCGTCCGGCTTGAAAGGCGACCATTTGGTGGGCAAATATTATGTGTTGTTTGATAAAGAGCTGAGAAAACAATTAGTACCGATCCTGGAGCGCATTTACGATGAAAATGATCTGACGCTCTTTAATGATAACCAAAAAGAGAAAATACAGGCGCTGCTGATTAGTATTGATAAGTTAAAGTCAAAAAAATATGCTACTCCCGAAAATGAAACCAAACTTATTACTGAGTTAACCGATAAAATTGGTGCCGAGGAAGATAAGATCAAAGAGATAGCAAAAAATGTAACCTTGCTGATGGTTGAAACCCAGCAGATGCTCCAGAAATGGGAAGCCGGTGATGCTCAAGTTCTCGACCTTTGGAAAACCATGAATGGCTGGGTTTACGCAGGCTTTGCCGAAACTTATAAACAACTGGGTGTTGATTTTGATAAATATTACTACGAATCGAACACCTATTTGTTGGGTAAAGATATTATTGATGAGGGCCTGGAAAAAGGTGTTTTCTTTAAAAAGCCGGATGGTTCGGTTTGGATAGACCTGACTGCCGATGGGCTGGATGAAAAACTGGTTTTACGCGGAGACGGAACGTCGGTTTACATTACCCAGGATTTAGGTACGGCCCAATTAAAATATAACGACTTCCACATGGATAAATCTATTTATGTGGTAGGTAACGAACAGGATTATCACTTTAAAGTGCTTTTCTTGATCCTCAATAAATTGGGCAAGGCAGGTGCCGACGGACTGTTTCATTTATCATATGGCATGGTCGATCTACCTTCGGGCAAGCTGAAGTCGCGTGAAGGAACAGTTGTTGATGCAGATAACCTGATAGCCGAGATGAATGATACTGCTAAACAAAAAACCGAGGCCATGGGCAAGGTGGATGGTTTTAGCAACGAATATAAGCTGCAGTTATACCATACTATAGGCATGGGCGCGCTAAAATATTTCCTGCTGAAGGTTGACCCTAAAAAACGTTTGCTATTTGATCCTAATGAATCAGTAGAATTTGAGGGACATACCGGGCCTTTTATTCAATATACTCACGCCCGTATCAAATCAGTTTTAAATAAAGCAAATTATCTGCAGACGAATCAGATATCAATATCTGAAATTGACGGAGTAGAGCGCGACCTTATTGTACTATTAACCCAATTCCCAACGGTAATAACAGATGCCGCCAATGGCTACAGCCCTGCAATTATTGCAAACTATGTTTACGAGTTGGCCAAGACTTATAATAAGTTTTACCACGAAAAATCGATACTACAGGCAGAAAATGAGGTGCTGAAACAATTTAGATTGGAACTGTCCGCTTCGTCGGCCAAAGTAATTAGCAAAGGAATGGCTTTGTTAGGAATAGATGTACCAGAGAGAATGTAGAGCCACAGCCTCCTGAATAGGGAGTTTAAAAGCAAAACGCATAGTTATTCAAATCACTATGCGTTTTGCTTTTAAAACTATCATTCCCCCTTTAGGGGGTTAGGGGGCCTCGCTTACCTCCAATAACCCCTGTGCCATGCATAGCCATGGCTAACAGGATGCCAGTAGCCTTGTACATAAACACGATTGGCACGTGGCCTTGCATAATACCCGTTGATATAAACATATCTGCCGCCACGCCAGGCCCATTCGCCAGGTATCCAATAAGCCCCCGGATAGGGTGCTGCCGGCCGTACATATACAGGTTCGGCAGGGCGTTCGGCTACATAATAATCTGCTGCGCAGGATGTAAATAGTGATGCTGATAAGGCTAATATTAATCCGGTTTTCGCAATTGTTTTCATCTGTAAAATGTTTAATAGTTACTTACAGACGTTTGACAGTTTCGGGGATTATTGGTTTAATGGAGATTTAGTGAACTTGTTTGCTACTACCAACTCTTTACTACCCGCGGTATATTTATAAAATCCACTCCCGGTTTTTATGCCGCGGTGGCCGGCTGTAACCATGTTTACCAGTAGGGGGCAAGGTGCATATTTTTGATTACCGAAGCCATCGTACAATACTTTTAATATAGCCAGGCAAACATCCAGGCCAATGAAGTCGGCCAATTGTAGCGGACCCATGGGGTGGGCCATGCCCAATTTCATAACGGTATCAATTTCCTGCACTCCGGCTACACCTTCGTATAGCGTATAAATGGCTTCGTTAATCATTGGCATTAAAATGCGGTTGGCAACAAAACCGGGATAATCGTTTACTTCAACAGGGTCTTTATCCAGCTTTTGGGCCAGCTGCATAATGGTTTGCGTGACCGAATCTGATGTAGAATACCCCCTGATCACTTCTACCAATTTCATTACCGGTACCGGGTTCATAAAGTGCATGCCAATTACATTGCCCGGATTTTTGGTGGCAGCCGCAATTTCGGTTATTGATATAGATGATGTGTTGGAAGCCAGAATAACATCGTATGAACAAATTTCGCTTAGTTGTTTAAATAAATTGAGTTTAATTTCCCGGTTTTCGGTAGCGGCTTCAATAACAAGGTCGGCCGATGCAGCACCTTCTTTCAGATCGGTATACGTCTTGATCCGGCTTAGCGTGTTTGTTTTAGCAATCTCATCAATACTGCCTTTTTTTAGTTGCCTGTCAAGATTATTGGTAATTGTTTGTAAGGCCTTTGCCAGTGCATCGGCGTTGATATCAACCAGCGCTACCTCAAACCCATATTGCGCAAAGGTGTGGGCTATGCCGTTACCCATAGTTCCGGATCCAATAACGGTTATGTTTTTCATCATTTATTAGTTTATACAATTACTAAATTGATTCAAATTATTGGTTTTGCAAAACCTCACCAGGGTATTATAGGCTAATAAGAGCTCCGGCATCTGTAATTGCCTTCCTGGTTAGATTTTCAAAAGTGGGTATGGTGCCCAATTCAGGAAGATTTGAATAATTGAGAATATAGCTTTTTGAATAAATATCCTTGGCGCCGTTAAAAATTATACCAATAACGTCTATGTTGTATTTTTTAAGCGCGTGTATGGATAACAGGGTATGATTAATGCTCCCCAGGTAATGCTGTGATACCAGGATCACTTTTGGGTTAAGTTGTTTAATCAGGTCGATCATTAAAAAATTATCGTTCAGAGGCACCATTAAACCGCCTGCGCCTTCAATCACCAGCTGGTTATCTGTTTTAGGTAACACGATATTTTCCATATCGATGCTAATCTTATCAATTGCGGCTGATTTATGAGGTGAAAATGGCTGTGTTAAGCGATATGCTTCGGTATGAAATTTTGTTATAGGATTGGAAACCAGGCTTTGTACTTTCATGGTATCGCTATTATCCAAATCGCCTGATTGGATAGGTTTCCAATAATCGGCTTTTAATTTTTCGGTCACAATTGCCGATGTTATAGTTTTGCCAATACCGGTGCCAATGCCGGTAATAAAAATGGGTTGTTTAGCGGGCATTAATAAAATTATTTACTGTATTGCAAAGCAAAGCTAATTCATTTAAGGTATTAAAACTATGCAGGCATATTCTTATACGTTCCGTACCGGCGGCTACCGTTGGGCTTAAAATGGGTCGTACATCTAAACCGGCTGACTGTAAGGTATTTGCTATCAGGCGGGCCGTGTCATTGTTTTTTAAAATAATACATTGGATAGCGCTATCACTTTGCAATAAAGGGTAATCACTATTGAAGTCAACATGCTTTTTAAAATATGCGATGTTGTTTTTCAAGTTGATAATTTCCTCTTCGGCATTATTTAAAAGCCGATAAGCCATTTTTATCGAAGCTAAATGATGAAAGGAGGGGGCCGTGCTATAAATAAATGGCCGGGCAAAGTTTATCAGGTATTGCTTTAGCACCTTGCTGCCCAGCACAATAGCCCCGTGACTGCCAAGTGCCTTACCAAAAGTGACAACCGTGGCAAACACGCGGTTTTGGAGGCCAAGTTGATTGGTTAAGCCTTTTTTGAATAAGCCAACTGCATGTGCTTCATCAACAATTAAATGCGCACCGTACCTTTCTGTTATATCAACGATATCCTTTATTAGGGCCGAATCGCCGTCCATAGAGTAGATACTTTCAACAACCACATAGCAATTGCCTTTAGATGCCTTTAATTTGGCCTCCAGGCTTTCCATACTGTTATGTTTGAAGCTATACCGGTTGGCGTTACTTAGCCTTGCACCGTCGATAGCCGAGGCATGTATTAATTCATCAAGAATAATGGTATCGCCACGTTGCGCAAGGGACGAGAGCAGACCGAGATTGGCGTCATAACCTGAGTTAAATAGCAAGCCGGCTTCAAATTCATGAAATGCCGCAATTTCCTGTTCCAGGTCTTCGGCATATTGCGAGTTTCCCGAAAGTAGCCTTGAGCCTGTTGAACCGTTTAGGCTCAATGGATGACTATTGAATTCGGCTTTAACATCTTCTTTTAATACAGCCGACCGTGCGAAACCCAGGTAATCGTTTGAGCAGAAGTCGACAAGGCTGTTTCCTGGTTTCAGGCTGCGGTATATGCCGGCTTCCTTTCGCTCGTCAATTTTTATTTTCAGGTGTTCGCTGGCTGATGTCAATTTATGGGATGCTTTAATAGAATATATCTAATGCTGAGCTTTTGCTTTACCATGCAAAAATAAAAAAAGCGGCTCATCGCCGCTTCATTTGTAGTATTATATTGAATTAGTTTTGGGAACCGCCTCCTCCGCCGCCACCTTGTCTCATCCTATCCATCATGTCCTTTTGCAACTTGTCAAAAGCAGTAGCTTGTTCCGGAGTTAAAATAGCTTTCACTTTATCGTTAGTTGCTTTTCTCATCGGCATCATGGCGCTGCGCATTGCGTCCCTGTCGCCATTGGCAGCAGTTCTTACGCTGTCCATTTTTGTAGCCTGCTCTTTATAAATGGCTGTAACCTTAGCGGTTTGATCGTCAGTTAATTTTAACTGTGTCTGCAAATCTTTAGCCCTGTCTTCGGGGCTCTTTCTCATACCGCCACCTTGTGCATGGCTTACTGCCGCAATCCCCATCAGGAAACAGCACATCAACAGAAATTTTTTCATAGCTCTTTTAATTTATTTACGTTTTAATCTTAAGATAAAGATATAACGTAAAGGTTTAAGAAAGCCGATGTAACTTAATTGTTGCTTTGCTGTAAGTTGGATATCGATCGCTGCATCTGGGCCATCATATTGGTAAGACTTTCCATAGTGGGTTCGGGTGTTGGCTGTGGCAATTGGGTTGATATATAGCCTTTTGCCTTCCAAATTTCCAGCACGTCTTCGCCGTTTATTTCATACGGCTCATATACCGGGTTATCAGATATTAACTTTAGCTTTTTATTGTCTTTGAATTTGTTACCTATCCTTTTATATACAACGCCATCATCTTTTGATATTACCACGTAAGTTTCGCCGGGTTTTACGTCTGCCCAGTTTTCAAGGTACTCGGCAATAATAATATCACCCGACACTATCGGCAACATCGAGTCACCTTTTATTTCAAAAGCACGGTAGGTTCCCTGCTTAAACATGGGTAAGTAAAACTTAGGGAGCTTGGCTACATATTCAGGGTCGGCATAGCCATTTAAGTAGCCGGCGCTGGCCTTAAGCGGCACCATTTCAATGTTTTCGTTATCCTCTTTATCAACAGAAATACTCAGCACGCGCAGGTTTGCGGGGTTACCTTTTGGCTTTGGCGTCCACTTTTCATTAATGGTTTCATTAATAAAGTCATCAATACTAATGTCAAAGTAGATTGCTAATTGTTTTAGTAATTCATATTTTGGCTCGGCGCGCTCTTCTTCATAAGCGCCTACCAATGAGCGCTTTATACCCACTTCATCAGCAAACTGCTGTTGGGTAATTCCCTTCTTTTTGCGAAGGAACTTAATATTTTGTGAAATTATTGACATAAAATTTGCATTTGCTAAATTTATTAGTAATTTTATGCTCATAAAGTTAGTAATATTTATTCGTTCACCAAATTTTTTATCAAAAAATGAAACGTTTTGTATATATCATCACCGACAGAAACAGGAAAAATCTTCATGTAGGCTTATGCTCAGACCTGGTAAAAACGCTGCAGTTTTACAGCGATATGCCAACTTTGTTTTTTGATAGCGCGCAGCAGCTTAACCGTTTAGTGTATTTTGAAGAAATTAATACCGAAGAGCAGGCTATGGAACGCTTTAAAGTTGTTAGCACATATACAAGGCCTCAAAAAGAAAAAATGATCAGACCTGTTAACCCTGATTGGGTAGATCTGACCATTGGATTAAAATATGAAAGCGGCATACGTACAAGGCCACAGTTGCGTCCGTCTGTAAACGCTAACAGGCGCGCTATTACTTTTTAATAAATTTTAAAGCGCCCGAATTCATGCAATACCTTTTGCCACCGCGATCGGCAGGGCCATCATCAAAAACGTGACCAAGATGAAGTCCGGTACTTTTTTCTATTACCTCATCACGGCTCATACCGTAGCTATTGTCGGTAACAATGGCAACTTTTTTGGGGTCAACAGCTTTTACAAAGCTTGGCCATCCTGTGCCGCTATCAAACTTGTCCTCGGAGCTGAATAGTACTTCGCCCGTAGCGGCGCTTACGTAAACACCCTTCTCGTGGTTATTCCAGTAATCATTTTTATAAGGCGGTTCGGTGCCGCTTTCAACCATAATATAGTATTGGTTGGGTGTAAGTATTTTCTTCCATTCTGCCGCAGGCTTGCTTAATTTGTGTTTAGCCTGGCCATTACTGCTCTGGCAGCCAAAAGCTGTTATAACGCTTAATATAGCTATAACAAAAATTGATTTTCTCATTACGTTATTCATTTCGTGTTTTTTGAACTATGATTTATCTTTTTAGTCGTAAAACCGGATTAATCCTTACAACTAATTATTGTTAAATACGCAATTGCATTTTAAGCGGTTTGTCATTGCATAGTACATTTAAATAATTTTTGCCTTAGGCAGCAGTACTTTGTTTACCACGTGCAACATGCCGTTATTTTGCTCGATATCAAAACGATTAATGATGCTTTCCCCACCATTTTCATCAATCAATACTATATTTCGGTTAGCATCAATTTTAGCGGTTAGCTTATTGCCAGTCAGCGTAGTAAATGTAGCCGTACCTTTATTTTTATTAATCTGCTTTTCGATATCTTTTGCCTTTAGCCAGCCAGGTATAGCATGGTAGCTCAAAATGCGGGTGAGTTCCCAAAAGTGCGATGGTTTCATTAACGAATCAAGTTTTCCGCCGGGTAAATTCTGAAAAGCGCCATTAACAGGAACAAATACTGTAATAGGGCCACGGCTTTGAAATGTAAGCGCCAGGTTGGCAGTTTTGAGAAAGTTGTAAAACACAGATAAATCCTGTGATAATGCCAGGTTTTTGACAATATCATTTGCCGGTAACATGCCATCGCCCGCAGCAACCTTTAGCGGGCCAATAGCTTTGGGGTTTACAGCGTTTGTTTGTGCAAATAATGTGGAGCCTAATAAAAGCAAAGCAGCAAGCAATATCAATTTTTTCATAGTGGGTTGGTTACAGGTATAACAATCAAACAGTTAACTGTTTTTGCTAATTTAGGTTTTAAATAAAAAAAGCGGCGCATGGCCGCTTAAATATATTTTTTTAAAGAGCGTATTACCAGCCCGGTGTAAAGCCCAGCCCAAACACTGGTTTTTTAACATCGGTGCGGTTAAAAGGAATAGCCAGGTAAGGTTCCAGCACAAAGGCGCCAAAAACGTTTATCCTTAACGATATGCCCGCGCTTAAAGCAGGTACACGACCGTAAGTTGTATTAAACACAGGGTTGCCGTTGCTATCAACTTGCGGTACACCATTTTCATCCACAACAGCCGTGCGGCTTAAAACCGGCGGGTTTTTCTGAAAATAAATATGCTCGCCGGCATTCCAGGCCAGGCCTGCGTCAAAAAACAAGTTCAGATCGGTAAACAAAAATTTAGATTTGATTTGTGCCAGCTTTTCGGGCCCGGTAAAGGGCAGGCGGGTTTCAAAATTGAACACGGCCATGCGGCTACCCGATAGCTGGTCGATATTAAAACCGTTTGATGACTTGCTATTGTTATTGTAAAAAGTTTGCCCTTCATAACCCCTGATGTAAAAGGGATAACCTATAAATAGGGGGTAAATACCGTTTGAATCGCCAAAGCGGCCGTAGCCATAAAAGCGGGCTGCAAATGTAACCGGCTCAACACGCACATATTTACGAAGATCGATAGTTGGCGAAAAGAATTTGTATGTGCCAAAGTTATAACCGGCTTCTAACCTGTACCTAAAGCCATTCAAGGGAGCGGTTACTCCAAAAAACGAGTTGTCGCCAACAAGCGCGGTTGACAGTTGGAAAAGAGAATACGATTTTAAATTATAACCAAGCAAGGCTGCCTCGTCCGAATTGGCTACCTTTTTCTTATCTGAATTAAGATAGGTATAGGTTAGTGTTTGTTTGTTATTAGCATCAACTGCAGTATCAATTTTATAGGTATCGCTGTATCTGTCAACGCGATAGGAGTTATAGGATGCGCCTGCGCTTACTTCAAAACGGTTTGTTTTATCGATAGGATAGGAGGTAAATACCCTGGCGGCATCTTCAAAATTGCGGATGATATCTGTGTTTTGAGATAATACTTTTACGTTTTTGCCGCCCACATTTTGAACCGGCAATGTTTCGGTTTGTATACCAAACAGGTAAGGGATATGCGATATACCTGTACCCAAATTCCATCGGCCAGTTTGGTTTACATAAGTTACAGCTGCGCCGGAGTCATAAATCTGACCGTTTACAGATGCCGCCGCGAAGATTTGATTCCGGCCCAGTATATCGCTGAAAACACCCTGGATACCACTTGAAAGGCTTGTGCCATAAAAGCTGCTTACTCCAATGCCAACGCCGCTGCCGGCCAGGTAATCAAGCTTAAACTTAGGGCGATATGGGATTTCTTTAACAGAATCGGTCGGGATTTTACGGTAGGCCAGGAAATTGTTAAGATTTGAGTTGATCAGATCAACTCCCACGGCATGGGGAGGAGGCAGCATAGCCGCGCCAAAATCTACCGCCTGTGGTTGTAACGCAATTGGTTTAAAGGCTGATGCTTTTGCATTGTACAAGGCATATTTTTGTGCCCGGTAGTAGGAATATACCACATCATCGTTAGCAGAGACACTTAATGCAGGCGAAAACTCGGTGATGCCGCAGATTCCGGTAAACAGATCGGTCATTTGCTCAACCTGGCCTGTGCTAATGGTATAACGGTACATATTGCGGAAGCCATCCCTGTTGGACAGGAAGTAGATCTGGGTTCCATCGGCCGAGTATTGCGGGTTTAAATTGTTGGCACCGTTAAATATTTTGATATCGGTTACTTTGCCTGTTGCCAGGTCAAGTTCGGCCAGGTTAAAGGTGATGGCCTGCTCTAACGATTGGTCATAGGTGGAGCGATCACTTGAAAATAGAACCTTTTTACCATCCCTTGAATAGGTTGGCTGGTAATCGGTATACTTATCATTGGTAAGCTGCGTAATCTTTTTTGTATCGAAGTTATAGGAGTACAAATCGCTTTGTCCTTCAACAAGGCCGGTAAAAACAATATCCTTACCATCTGGCGACCAGGATAGGTTACTAAACTGCTCTGCCTGCTCCATTGATACATCATCAAGGATGCGTCCATTGTTGATGTCAACAACTTCCATACGATTACGCCCTTTGCTAAACACACTGAACGCAAAACGCTTGCTGTCCGGCGACCATGCGCCGGCCGATTCGATAAAGTTAAACTCATCTATGTGGGTATTTGATACTTTGCTTGTGAGCTTGCGCAAAATTTTACCCGTTCGGGCATCAGCCAGGTACAAATCGATACTGAACAGGCTTTTGGCAGATAAGAACGCCAGGTATTTACCATCAGGGCTTACCGCCGGGGCAACCACAAGGTCGCCACCATTGTCTTTATCTACCAGTTTTAAACCAACAGGCTTTTGTACGGTATCCTTTAAAAAGGGCTTGTAGGTGCTTTCTATTGAGTTTTTCCACAGGCGGGATAGTGTTTTATCATCGTATCCAAAAGTACGCCTGATGCCATATGCAAGGCCGTAGCGGGCTGTGTTTTTGAAAAATGGCACGATCACGGTATCTCCGTAAGTCGATCCTAAAAACGACCAAAAGGCTTCTCCGTAGCGGTAAGGGAAATACTTGTTACTTTCCGTCAGATCGCGAACCGTAGGGATATCATGGTTCAGATAAGCATCACGCATCCACATGGCGGTGTAGGCATCTTTTTTACCCAACGAAAGATACTCGGCCATACCTTCTATCATCCATAGTGGAATGTTATTGATGTTCTCGAAATTCTCATTCTGATTTCCACCTAACAATGCATGGTACTGAAAAGCATGCACCAATTCGTGACCTATAACGTGGCGCGTCATTTGGTTTGTTTCCATCACCGGCATTACTACACGGTTTTTTAAACCCTCGGTAATACCGCCGGTACCTACGCCAATTTCTCCGTCGATGGCTGTGGTTTGCTGAAAATCGGGGTGATTGGCGTATAAAATGATTGGGTTGGCTGTTTTGAATGTATCCTTAAAAACCTGTTGATGCAGTGTGTACCACAATTCGCTTTCCTGGGCAAAGCGCTTGATCATACTATCATTTTTGATATAATAGTATATTTCGAAATGTGGTGTTTTATAAACTTTAAACTTTAGGTTTTTGTACCGTACTTTATTTTGGCCAAAATATTGCGCCCTGGCGCTGTTGCTGATGAGCAGCGAGCAGATAAGGCATACCAATATAAAGCTGAACTTTTTAGCGTTGTTTAACAATGAGTAGGTTTTATTCATAATTCAAACTAAATAGAATACGGCTAATTTAATGAATAATCGGCAGGCTGTAGGGCCTGCCGATTGATATTTAAACTTGTACCTGAACTTTTAATCCCCTCCTACAAAAGCCTTATTTTTGATTGGCGGGCGTTGTTTCGGGATTCTCCGGCGTACTGGCAGCTGGTGTTGGTATAACGTTGGTGGTATCAATAGGGTTGCTTGTACTATCTACCTCCGTAGTATCAGTGGCAATATGCGGCGACGGACAATTATAGTTTTTGGTGATCTTGCTCCATGGTTTTGGGAAAGGCCCGTAAGTATAACCCAATTTCGGATCGGCGTACACCTTTTCCATAAAGCGGCCAAAAATGGGCAGGGCAGTGTGTGATCCTTCACCTGTTTCGGATGATGTAAAGTGCACACTTCTGTCGTCGGCACCAACCCAAACCCCTGTAACCAAATCCTTCGTGATTCCCATGTACCAGCCGTCGACATAATCAGATGACGTGCCGGTTTTGCCGCCAATCTGGTTATCCTTTTTCCAAAGGCCAGGGTATTCCCATAAGGCCTGCGAGGTGCCTCCAGGTTCTTCCATACCGCCGCGGAACATATAAAGCATCAGCCAGGCAGTTTCCTCGCTCAATACTTTTTCTTGTTTCAACTCAAATTCGTCAATTACATTACCCTGCTGGTCTGTTATTTTTGTTACCAATAAGGGGTCTATCTTCTGGCCTTTATTCAGAAAGGTGCTATAAGCCCGCACCATCTCATAAACGGAAACATCATTGGATCCTAATGATACCGAAGGAACCGATTTTAATGGGCTTTCGATACCGCATTTGTGAGCGTACTGTACAATTTTATCCCATCCCACTTTTTCGGTAAGCTGGGCTGTAATGGAATTTACCGATTTACCCATAGCCCACCTTAGCGACATTTCCTGGTACGAAAAATGGAAATCGGCATTATTAGGTTGCCATACTTCATCTTTACCGTTGTCTTTATATTTTATGGTTACAGGCTGGTCTGTGAATTTATCGCAGGGGGTATAGCCATTGTCAAGTGCTGTGAGGTAGGCAAATGGTTTAAACGTAGATCCTGCCTGCCTCCTTGATTGGTTTACGTGATCGTAGTTGAAAAAACGATGGTCGATACCGCCAATCCAAACTTTTATCTTACCTGTTGATGGCTCAAGCGTCATCATGCCGGTATTTAACAGCTTGGCGTAATATTTAATAGAATCGATGGTTGAAAATGTGGTATCCTGTTCGCCATGCCAGGTAAAAACGGTCATCCGTTTTTTGGTTTTAAAATACTCGCTTATTTTTACGGTGTCACCACCAAATTTTTTATCCAGCAATTTGTAAATAGGCAGTTTTTGTTCGTTTTTTAAAATGAAATCTTTGATTTCGACACCTTTCGAATCGCGCCACGGGTTTTTATTGCCCCATAGGTTGTAAAAACGCTTTTGCAGCATTTTCATTTTTTCGGCAACCGCCTCTTCGGCATATTGCTGCATCCGTGAATCTATGGTTGTATAAATCTTCAGACCATCCTCATATAAATCATACCCATTATCCTTACACCATTTATCCAGCCATTTTTCAACCGCGCGGCGCAGGTATGAGTCGCCATGCGAATCTTCTTCTACATAGCTTAAATCGAGTTTTATGGGCGATTGTGAACTGCTTGTATATTGGTCTTTAGTAATGGAACCATTTTTAAGCATCTGGCCTAAAACCGTATTTCTGCGTTCGGTAGCACGTTCGGGATTGCGGATAGGATTATAACTGGATGTGGCTTTCAGCATACCTATAAGCAAAGCGGCCTCACCGGGGCTAACCTGATCGGGTTGTTTGTTAAAATATTTTAATGTGGCTGTTTTTATACCAAAGGTATTATTACCAAAAGGGACCGTATTAAAATATAATTCAAGAATTTTTTGTTTGCTATATACGTGTTCAATTTTAAAGGCAGTAAGCCACTCTTTAAACTTGTATACAACAGTATTTATAAGAGGAACTTTCCGGATAAAGCCCTGGGATTTGCGCTTGCGTGTTTCAAAAAGGTTTTTGGCAAGTTGTTGTGTAATGGTACTGCCGCCCCGCCGCTCGCCTTTAGCCGTTGAAACCATACTGGTGAAAAACGAATAAAAATCGACACCGCCGTGACTGTAAAAACGCACGTCTTCGGTTGAAATAAGCGCGTTTATAAGGTTGGGCGAAATATGCTTTAAATCAACAGGCGAGCGGTTTTCCTTATAATACTGACCTATCAGTTTGCCATCGGCAGTGAAAACCTCCGACCCAACAGAAAGTACAGGTGTTTTAATATCCTGCATGTCAGGCGAATAACCAAAAAGCCAAAGGAAGTTGAGCTCTATAGAGCAAAAAAAGATGATAACGAAGTATATGAAGATAACAAGGAATCGCAGAAACCGGTTTCGTATTTCTCTGAACATTGGGTAAAGATGTAAAATTATGGCGCTAAATCATAGCCCGAAACAAATATTAATATGTGCAGTTTATATAAAGCTAAATATATACCAGCCACCTGCCACTTTATTTAATAAAGGCCTAAAATTTCCGTAATATAATTTAATGTTGCCTTAAAAGGTAACTTATATTTAGGTTTGAACAATGGTGTATTACATTAGCTAAAAATAAACTTTTATTATCAACGCAATTTTAATACCTAAATTTCATGTTAACAACGTGTAAAACAAATTTTTTATCATGAGTAATATTGTCAAAAAATTTAAAGTCGAAAATGGAAAGGGATTTAAGCTGGGAGACTTCGATCCGGCATATTCAGATGGATTTAAAAAAATTGAGGCCCGAAAGACATTAAAAGACCTGATAGACGAAACATTTGACCTGCAGACAGAACTTTATGCAGCCAATAAATATGCCCTGCTCATCATTTTCCAGGCGATGGATGCTGCGGGAAAAGATAGCGCTATTGAACATACATTATCGGGCTTAAACCCGCAGGGCTGCCAGGTTTATAGCTTTAAGCAACCCAGTACCGAAGATTATTGAACACGACTTTCTGTGGCGGCACTATCGCTCGTTACCCGAACGCGGCAGGATAGGTATCCATAACCGGTCACATTATGAAAATGTATTGGTAACCAAGGTACATCCCGATTTGTTATTAAAAGAACATTTGCCGGGAATTAACGATGTAAAGGATATTGATGGAAAGTTTTGGGATAAGCGTTACGAAAGCATCAGGGCGTTTGAAAAGCACCTTACGGATAACGGTACGGTTATTATCAAATTTTACCTGAATGTATCTAAACAGGAGCAAAAACTGCGTTTTTTAAAGCGAATCGACAACCCCAAAAAGAACTGGAAATTTTCGGCTGCCGATATTGAAGAGCGGAAAAAATGGGCTGACTATATGGATGCCTATGAAAAAGCTATAAAGAAACTGCTACCAATGATTGCCCCTGGTATGTAATCCCCGCTGATAAAAAATGGTTTACACGTATAGCCATTTCTTCGGTTATCCTTGATACCCTAAAAGGATTAAAGCTGAAATACCCGGTACTTGAAAAAGAAGAGAAGGATAAATTGGACGAATCCAAAAAGCAATTGGAAAAGGAATAAATCACCTGCTCCAATTGCTTAAGCCAACCTTGTTAAATGCCAGAAAATATATTTTGCGCGGGTTCGCCAATTAACGGCATTGGTTTTCTTTCACCCTGGAGTGCGCCAAGCAGGCCAATCACCCAGATTACAAAAAGTGCAACCCGTACTACCCAGAGTATTGCTGCACCAAACGAAAAACCTACCGAAAAAAGTATAGCACCGGCGGCATACGATACGATCATCGACACGATGTGGAATAGCAGCGTTTGCCTCATTTGATAGCTGCCTGGTAGGTTTTGTTTTTTTGATACAGGGCAAAATAAGCAATAAGCCACCCTATAATGGTAAAATAACTGATGATGCCGGCTAATTTGCCATCATCGCTTGACGAATAATTGCTCATAGTTCAGAAGGTGATTTTAGGTGATAATTAATTATTAAAGCTAACCATAATTGTGATCAAAAGAGCAGTTTAACCGCAAATTATTCCACGGTTATTTCATCAGCAAAAATGTATGATTGGCTGCCTTTACTTTCATGCCAGTCGGGTAGTGCGCCATATTGTTTGGCTATGATTTTAATGTAGTGGGTGTTTAAATTTAGCGGGGCGGTAAATTCCTGGGTTTGCAAATTTGTATCTTTAATATCTACTTTAGTATTCACCGTGGCTGCCAACTTATAATTCCTGCCGTCGTCAGATACCCAATATTGAACATATTTAGGGAAAACTATCCAGGCATTGCTATCCTGCAATGTGCAATGCTAACTTGTTTTACAGGTTTTATGGCACCCATATCAATAATGGCTTCCAAATCCTTACCCTGGTAGCCCTGCCAGTTGCCCACATGCCAGTTTGCTGTGCCATGGATGCCATTTATAAGCGATTCGTCGCCTTTATCTGCATAGCTGGGCAGATATTTATTGACGAGCGTTAGTTTGATGTCTGATCGTAGTTTAATAAAGTTGGCCTCGTCAATAAAGCTGCTTTTACCCTTAATAATTGCTATTGCCTTAACGGTTGTATCCCGGCAATGGCAATCGGCTTAGTGTAGGGTGTTGAGTTTGCGGTAGGGGTTGATCCATCTAACGTGTAATAAATCCCGGCATCTTGGTCGGCACTTTTTATTTCGATGCTGATGGGGTCTTTGAAGGATTTGGCTGGGGCTATAATATAAGGGTTAGCCACAATCAAGCTATCGGTAATTTTTGAAGTTGGGCGTTCCAAATCCTGTACAAAGAGTTTATTGGCCAGTTTGCCGGCAATACTTCAAACTCGCCGCCATTGGCTATATCGTCAAAATTGAGGTATAGTTTGTTATAGGTTTTCTTGGCTAGGCTCATGCCCTGTAAATAAATATTGCCTTTGCCTATGCTTGCGCCAGAGTTAAGGATGGTAAATTGCTTGCCGTTTTCTAAATTAATAACTGCTTTATCAAACTGTGGCACCCCAACCTGGAAAGCCTGCTGCCCGGGGGCAATATTGTAAATGCCCAGCGAACTCATGACATACCAGGCCGACATTTGCCCGCAATCTTCGTTGCCAGCCAGCCCATCGGGTTTATTGCTGTATTCCTCACGCAATATCCTGTCTATATAAAACTGTGTTTTCTCGGGCGATGCGGTAAAGTTGTACAGGTAAGCCATATGGTGACTTGGCTCGTTTCCGTGGGCATATTGGCCAATAAGGCCGGCTACATCCGGGATATCACTGCCCTTTAGCTTCGATTCTGTGGTAAACAATTCATCCAACTTAGCTTCAAAAGCTTCCTTACCACCCATTTTTGCCATTAGGGTTTCTACATCCTGGGGTACCATGAACGAGTATTGCCAGGAATTGCCTTCGGTGTAATTCCCGTTTATCTCGGTAGGGTCAAAGGGGGTAAGCCAGCCACCGTTGCTGCGGGCCTGCATAAAACCATTTTGGTTGTTGTAAACGTTTTTCCAATATTGGGCACGTTGAATATATTCGGCATAATCGTTAGGCTTGTTCAGCATTTTAGCCATCTGCGCTATACACCAATCGTCATAGGCATACTCCAGGGTTTGATACCGAAGCATCTTCCTGGTCGGATAGTGCAGCGCCGTTTTTACGGTAAATATCCAGCCCAAACTGGTTGCGACTCACCGCGGCTTTCATTGCTGTAAATGCTTTTGCCGCATCAAAATCGCGAATACCTTTTGCATAAGCATCTACAATAACCGGGATGGAGTGATTACCAATCATGCAATAAGTTTCGGTACTGGCCAGCGGCCAGATAGGCAACAAACCGCCCTGATCATACATCGCCAGGAACGATTTGATGAAATCAAGTGTCCGTTTTCTATCAATTAATGCAAGCAAGGGATTTTCGGCCCGATACGTATCCCATAGCGAAAAAACAGTATAACAGTTAAAGCCTTGCGCGGTATGCACCTGCTGATCCATGCCCCGGTATTGGCCGTCAACGTCGCTATAAATGTTGGGCGCCAGCATGCTGTGGTATAAAGCGGTGTAAAATATGGTTTGTTTTATACCTGCATAATCAATAGGTTTTACCTTTTTGCCGGCGGGAGCCGGTCCGTAAGGGCTGTTAACTGTCCCTTCATCGCTCAATGCCGATTGTTGAGATGAGGATGGGCCGCCGCCTTCTACCTGTATTTTATTCAATTCGGCGTTCCAGGTAGCTTTGGCTGCCTTCTGGATCTTTTTTAAAATCGAAATCAGGTACTTCGGCATCAAGGTTTTTTAGGGCACCTTCGGCGCTTACCGCCGAAATGCCAACTTTGGTAATCACCTCGCCGGGATTGTTAAACTGCAGGTACATTTTAATGTTTTTGCCCTGCGCTTTGATTTTTCCTTCCAGTAACTCGTTGTTGCTGGCTACCCCATAGGTTTTAAATGTTTTGAGAATTTAGCGTAAAAATAAACCTGCTGGTTGTTGGCCCATGATTTTGACTTCCGGTAGCCGCGAACCTCATGGTCATTTACCACTTCAATCCACGAATCCAGCACCTCGTCGCGGTGTTGCAGGTCTATTATAATGTTGGCCTTTTCGGTACTGGGGTAACTATAACGATGTACTCCTACGCGGGTGGTGGCCGTTAATTCAACGCCGATATTGTATTTATCCAATAGGGTTTTATAATAACCAGGCGTGGCAATCTCATTTTTCTTTTTAAAACCAGAACGGTATTCGGTGTTTTTAAACTGCGGCTCGCCGGTTGTAGGCATAAACAACACATCGCAATAATCTGGAATGCCTGTGCCGCTTAAATGGGTATGCGAAAAGCCATAAACCACCGTGTCGGTATAGTGATAGCCCGAGCAGCCGTCCCAGCCTTCCAGTCGTGTATCGGGACTTAGCTGCACCATACCAAAAGGCATTACCGCACCGGGATAAGTATGTCCATGCCCCCCGGTGCCAATAAAGGGGTTAACCAGCTGGGCGTAATCTTTATCTTTTTTTTTTGTGCCGATGAAATATGGGATAACAAAAGGATTGCAGCGATAGAAAAACTGCTTACAATGGCGCGCGACGATGGCATATTTTTAACGTGTGGTATAATAACGCAAATTAAAACTTAAAAGCATATAAACGAAAAAACGCCCGGTTTATTAGCCGGGCGTTTAGTTTAGCAAGGGGGTATTATGCGTTGCGTACAACGCCCATTTTTTTCAAAAGCTTACGGTTTTCGCGGCGGTGAACCAGCCGGTGAACGATAGCATATATGATAGGCAATATCAATAATGTTAATATGGTAGAGGTTACCAGGCCTCCAATAACTACAATAGCCAGGGGTTTCTGCGTTTCGGAGCCGATTCCCGTTGATACTGCTGCCGGCATCAACCCTATGGCCGCCATCAATGCAGTCATCACCACAGGCCTTACACGACTGATTACGCCATCTAAAATGGCCTTATCCAACGGAATATGCTCTTCCAGGTTCTTTTTAAATACAGATACCAGGATTACGCCATTTTGTATACACACACCAAATAAGGCGATAAACCCTATACCTGCAGAGATACTAAAATTGGTACCGGTAATGTGTAAGGCTAATATCCCGCCAATTAAGGCAAATGGCACATTCATGATAACCAAAGTGGCATCTTTGGCATTGCCAAATGTGATAAACAAGATGAGGAATATCACCAGTAAACAAATAGGCACTACGTGGGCCAATGTATTTGATGCACGGATCTGGTTTTCAAATTCACCCGCCCAAACATCAGTGTAGCCGTGTTCAAATGTTACTTTTGAGTGCACCTTACTTTGTGCCTCGGCAATAGTGCTGCCCAAATCGCGGCCGCGTACCGAGAATTTTACGGCAATGTAGCGGGTGTTGTTATCCCTGTAAATAAAAGCAGGCCCGGTAATTGTTTTGATGGTAGCTATTTCTTTTATTGAAATTTTCGATCCGTTAAGGGTAGGTACCATCAGGTTCTCTATTTTATCCTGGGTATTGCGGTATTGTTGCTGATACCTGATCCTCACATCAAACCTGCGTTCGCCTTCATATAATTCAGTTGCCGCTTTACCACCAATCGCCATTTCTATAACAGAGTTTGCATCGGCGGTAGATACGCCATAAAGTGCCATTTTACGCTGGTCAAGCTCAATCCTGAACTCTGGTTGGCCTAAGTTACGTAGTACCCCAAGATCTTCAACGCCCTGTACGGTTTTCAAAATTCGCAGTACACTGTCGGCTTTTTTATCAAGTGTTTGAAAATCGGGGCCGAAGATTTTTACGGCTAACGCGGCGTTAACACCTGCAACCGCTTCCTCTACGTTATCCCGAATAGGCTGCGAATAGTTGAATACAGCACCAGGGATTTTGCTTAGTTGCTTATCCATCTGGGCAATAAGTTCATCCTCGGTAATGCCGCTGGGCCATTCTTTTTTGTTTTTAAGATCTACCTGGATTTGTACGTCAAAGAAGCCTTTAGGGTCGGTACCGTCATTGGTACGGCCAACTTGTGCCAGGGTTTGTTTTACCTCGGGAAACTTATCTAATATCTGCATCATTTTTTGATTGATGCTTTCTGCTTCTGACAATGAAACACTCATAGGCAATTCAGCCTCTACCCAAAGCGCTCCTTCATTTAAATCAGGTAAAAACTCTGATCCTAAGAACCTGGCAGAGAAGAATGTGATCGCCATAAATGCAACCGCAACCAGCAAACTTAATTTTTGATTTTTATAGGTGAAGTTGAACATCCGGCGTATGCCGTTCTCAAAAAAGATAACAACCGGATTATGTTTTTCCTTTACGTTTTTCTGTAACAGAATGCTGGACAGGGCAGGCACCAGGGTTAGTGTGAATATTAATGCCCCAAGTAATGCGAAACCTAAAGTATAGGCCAAAGGCGAGAACATTTTACCCTCAACCTTCTGAAATGCAAAAATCGGTATTAAACAGGTGATGATAATCAGCTTGGAGAAGAAGATGGCTTTACCCATTTCGGCCCCCACATTTTTAAACAGCCCCAGCTTAGCAAGTCCGTTAAACTTTTGCATACCTACTTCTTTGGCCTTATGATCAAGGGCAACAAAAATCCCCTCAACCATTACAACCGCGCCATCTATAATAATACCAAAATCCACAGCACCCATTGATAACAGGTTGGCGCTCATTCCTTTTATACGCATACATACAAAGGCAAACAATAAAGATAACGGGATGATGATAGCAACGGTAAGGGTTGTACGCCAGTCGGCCATAAATAGGAATACGATGACGGTTACCAGGATAATACCCTCGCAAAGGTTATGGATAACTGTTTCGGTGCAAAAATCCATCAGGTTGGTGCGGTCGTAAAAGGTATCAATCTTCACGTCCTTGGGCAGGATGTTATCGTTCAGATCTTTTACTTTGTCTCGGATACGATTTAACACCTCGGCAGGATTTTCGCCTTTGCGCATTACAATGATACCTTCCAATACGTCTTTCTGCTTGTCGCGGCTCACCTGCCCTAAGCGGGGCAGGCCTGCCTCTTTTACATCGGCAATATCCTTAGCCAATATGGGTACGTTGTTTACATTTTTGATGATGATATTTTGTATCTCATCGATATTATTGATAACCCCGATACCGCGCACTACATAGGCCTGGTCGTTTTTTTCAATCACGTCGCCACCCACATTGATGTTACTGCGGTTAATGGCAGTATAAACATCCAGCGAAGTAAGCCCGTATTTTTGTAACAGGGCGGGGTTAACAGAAACTTCATAAGTTTTTTTCCTCGCCACCAAAGCTGTTCACATCGGCAACGCCGGGTACAGATTTAAATTGGCGATCAAGCACCCAATCCTGAATGGCAGTAAGTTCGTGGATTGATTTGGTGCGGCTTTTAAGCGTATAACGATAAATCTCGCCGGTAGGGCCGTAGGGTGGCTCAACTTCTGGTTTTACACCATCGGGCAAATCGGCATTGCCCAGGCGGCTTAGTACCTGCTGCCGGGCAAAAGCGTCATCCACATCATCATCAAAAATGATGCGCACGTATGATAAGCCGAAGGCAGACGTTGTACGCAGGTTAGCCTTTTTTTGTACCGAGTTTAAAACAGTCTCCATCGGGATGGTGATCATTTTTTCAACTTCCTCGGCGCTGCGGCCCGGCCATTGGGCAATAATGATGATTTGGGTATTGGTTACATCAGGAAACGTCTCGATGGGCGTATTCATGTAGCTCCACACACCAAGCACAATCAAAACCAGTGTCATAAAAAACACAAAGTAGCGGTGCCTGAGCGAAAAGTAGATTATATTTTTAATGAATTTATTCATTTTGATAGTATCAAGTAGTTTTTAAACAGTATCAAGTAGCGAGTATCAAGTATCAAGACCTTTTTTCTCAAGGTTTATCTTGTATTGGAAGCATCGGTAAACACGATTTTAAAATCTTGATACTAACTACTTGATACTAAAAAATCAATCTCCCGCTAACGCATCGTATAAAAGCAGGCCGTTTTTGGAGATCACTCTGTCGCCGGCGTTTAGGCCAGATGCGATGTAGGTGATATCGTCTACTGTTTTGATAACGCTTACCTCGCGTACCTTTAAATCGCATTTGCTGTTATAAACCACCACGAAGTTTTTACTGCTGTCGAAAATCACTGCTTTTGCCGGGATTGATACCGACGTTGCGGCATCGTTATTGGTAATCACTACATTGGTAAACATTTCGGGTTTCAGCAGCATATCGGTATTTGGTAATACCACTTTTATCTTCATTACTTTGTTATCAGGATCGAGCACCGAGCTTACAGCATCAATTTTACCTTCGAAAACCTTACCGGGGTAGGCCAGCGTGGTTACTTTTGCACTGTACCCAGTTTTAACCTTGCTGATGTCGGATTCAAACACGTTGGCCCAAATCCATACATCTTTCATGTTGGATATCGTGAACATACTGCCGTTGTTATCCTGGCGGATGAAGCTGCCTGTGGTAACATTTTTTTCGACTACATAACCGGTTTCGGGTGCCCTGATAATCAGCGTGCCGCCCGGTTGGTGTTACCGCCACCATTAATGGCTATTTGCTGCTGAATTTTATGGTTAGCTGCTTCTGCCTTGTTATAATTTTCTTTGGCTTCGGTGTAATCACGCTCGCTGGAGATACCATTTTTGTACAGGTACTCCGCCTGCTCCAGTTGGCGTTTTGATATGGCGAGGTCTGATTTTGTGGCCGTTAAGTCGGTATAATTCCCGGCAACATCGGCGCTGCGCATGATAGCAAGGGTTTGACCTTTGGATACTTTATCGCCAAGGGAAACTTTAACATCCAGTATTTGCCCGCTTGAAAAAGGAAAAACTTTTACAACGTTATTTTCATCATTTGAAACCTCGCCCGATAGGGTAAGTTCATTTTTTATGGCGGTTGTTTTTGCGGTATCAATGGTTATGATTTTTGCCATCGAATCGCTTACGCAAACCTGCTTATTTTCGGCTACGGGTTGCGGCTTGCCTTTGCAGGCGGCAAGCAATAGTAAAGCGGAGATGCCGGATAACAGCGTTTCTCTTTTCATCATTTATATATGTTTTATAAGGTGTTTTACGATTTAATTATAGTAGTGCCGTTGCAAAGTTCAGGTCGGCAATGGCTTTTTGCAGGTTGTATTGCTGTTGCAGTATTTTTAGCTTGGTGTCTTTGTAGGTATCAAAAAATCGACAAATTCAATCAGGCTGATTTGTCTTTGCTGGAAGCTTTTAAGCATGCTGTTAAACAGTTTATCGTATTGCTCATTAAACTCCAGTTGCTGGGTCGAGAACAGTTGCTGGTTTAATTTGTACTGATTTACAGCCGCTACAACATCGTTTTTAAGCTGAAGTTCGTTCTGCTTTACAGTTGCTTCCTGACTTTGAATATTGAATTTGGCCGACTTGATATTGCCCTGGTTACGGTTAAAAAAGGGCAGGGGCAAGCCAATTTGCAGGCCATAGTAGTTGCGGGCATAACTGCTGTTTTGGTCATAAGCGGCACCGATAGTAACATCGGGTACGGCCAAAGCTTTTTGATACGCCAGGTTATGTGTGGCCGAACTTAACTGGTATTGATTTGACAGGTAATCGGGCCTGTTTTTTTTTGGCCTGCTCAATCAAACCTGGGATATCGAGGGTTACCGTTTCAACAGGTTTGTCGTTTATCAGCGGGTATACAAAGGCAGTTTCCTTGGTTTGCAGCAGGGTTTTTAACTCAGTTTGCAAATCGTTTACCTGGCGATGATTTTCTACCATATCATTCTGCAGGCCAAAAAGTAATGCTTTCAGGCGGATCAGATCTTTCATTGAAGTATTACCGGCATCAAATGATTTTTGAATGGCCGCAACCAGGTTCTGGGCCGAACTAATTTCGTTCTGGTAAACTTTTTCCTGGGCGTTCAATGTAGCTAACTGGCTGAAATCCAGCTGAAGGTTGTAACGCAGGTTGCGCATCAGATCGGCAAAGGCAGCTTCCTGAACTTTGGCATCATCTTCGGCTACTTTTACCTGTTTGCCGCGTTTGCCGCGCGGTAGCAAAAACCTGGCTTAGCTGCACAAAAACCTGGCCGCTGTTATTGCCGTGGTAAAAGAATTTTTTGCTGCCGCCATCCCAGATGTTTTGGTCGGTGCTTAGTACCGGGTTGTCCCAGAGTTTGGCTTGCTGTATCAGCGCTTTTGAAGCCTCAATATTATACTTCTGCGCCAGTAAGGCCAGGTTGTTTTCCAAAAACTGTTTTTTCGGCATCCTGGAAGTTAATTTTGAGTGTGTCGGTTTGGGCGGTTGCCCGATTTGTATTACAGCAAAAAAATACAACTAATAAAAATAGCAGGGTTTTTATTTTACACATAGTCCTCTTTCAATTCAACGGGGCAAAAGTTAGTAACTCTCTTATGAATTTTCTATGAAGAGGATTACCGGATGAAAATTATGTACGCGGATATTAAGATCAGGCGTTCGCTTTTGCAGGAGTATCCGTTCGGATTAGGAAGTCCTAATCCTTAAGTTATTATAAATCAGATTTTTAAGTGTTCGAATGTTTCGAAGAGAGCTTTGGGTTTATTTTATATATACTGATTGTCAGTTGGTTATAATTTATGAGGTGTTC